>NZ_JBSPCZ010000018.1:0-131209 GCF_056161485.1 Pseudomonas sp. 5Vm1k | reverse complement strand
CCCGCTCCCACAAGGGGATCTCTGGTGAACACAGGATTTGTGTACGACGCAGATCCAATGTGGGAGCGAGCCTGCTCGCGAAAGCGGTGGGTCAGGCAACAGCTCTATCGACTGTGAAGCCGCCTTCGCGAGCAAGCCCGCTCCCACAAGGGGATCTCTGGTGAACACAGGGTTTGTGTGCGACGCAGATCCAATGTGGGAGCGAGCCTGCTCGCGAATGAAGTCCCCCCGGTCTATCAGAACCCGACGCTGGCCTGCACAAAGAATGTGCGCGGTGCGCCGACGTAGATCCCCGAGTTGTTGTCGCTGGAACGGGTGAAGTATTGGTGATCGAACACGTTCTTCACCCCGGCGCCAAGTTTCAGGTTGGACAGTTGCGAACCGAAGTCATACCCCCCGCGCACGTTCCAGGTCACGTAGCCCGGCATGTCGCCGTACTGCCCATCGGCGCTGCCGTCGGTGATGTAGTTACCGGTGAAACTGCCATCAGCGTTCACCCCAGTGCCCGGCGAGTGCTGCTTGGACTGGGCGAAACCGTCGATGTTGTAGGTCCAGCGATTGATGTCGTAACGCAGGCCAACGGTAGCCACCTGACGAGAATAGAACGGCAGGTCACGGCCCTTGAAGCCCGGAATCTCGCCTTCATAAGTAGCGCGGGTGTAGGTGAAACCGGCGTTGGCGGTCAGGCCGTCGAGCCGTGGGTCGAGCGCCGACAGGTCGTAATGCACCGACGCTTCCAGGCCCTGGTGCTTAGTTGCGCCAAGGTTGGTCCAGCCCACGTCGTTGCTGATGTATTGCAGTTCGTCATCGAAGTCGATGTAGAACAACGTCACTTCCCCGCCCCACACGTCATCGTTGTAGCGCGTGCCGATCTCGTAGGTCTTGGCCTTTTCCGGACTCAAGCCGTTGGCGGTGCTGTCACCCGAACCGCCCTGGCCAAGCTGGAAATATTGCAGGCTGCCGAACGAGGTTTCGTAGTTGGCAAACAGCTTCCAGGCATCGGACAAGTGATACATCACGCTCAGCGCCGGCAACGGCTCGTTGCTTTCGATGCTGCGGTTTTTCTCAGGGACGCGCTTGCCAGCGGTGTCGAGAACGGCGCGGTCGTGCCAGTCAGTGCTGATGTGTTCGAAGCGAATGCCCGGGGTCACGGTCCAGTTGCCGACATCGATTTTGTTGTCGAGGTACACCGAGTTCGCCTCGGTGCCGCCGGTGCGATCCTGGAACACATGGCCGTCGGATGTCGGGGTGATCACCGGTTGGTTGTTCACTAATGCCACGCGACTCGACTGCTCGTGCATCGCCTCTTTCAGGTAGCGATAACCGACGCTGACTTCCTGGGTGGTCGGGCCGACATCAAACACATGGGACACCCGCGGCTCGACGCCCAGGGTGTAATAGGAACGCGGATAAGAGCTGAGGGTTTTCTGGTCGCGAGCGGCGATGTTGCTGCCACGGAAACTGTCGGTGTAGTAAGTCAGCACTTCGGCCTGGGTGCGATCATCGATCTGCCGCGCCCACTTGAAGGACACATCTTTACGGCGACCGGTGAAGTTGTCGTAGTCGCGCACGGACTGAAATGGACTGGCGTCGTACTGCTTCTGGGTCAGGCCGCCGGGCATGTCGGCGCTGGCGTCGTAGTAATGAAAATTCAGGCTGAAATCGTCAACATCCGTCGGCGCCCAATGGGTCTTGAGGATCACGTCGTCGATGTCGTTGCCGTTATTGCTTTCGCGGTAACCGTTGCCGTTCACCCCGGTGTACAACAGCGCCACGCCCATGCCGTTATCCGCCGTGCCGCCGACAAACGCGGTGTCGATGTGCTTCCAGCCACCGTGCTGGGAAGTTTCCAGGGTAGTGCCGATTTCACCGGTGGCTTTTTCCGGGATGGCGCGGGTGACGAAGTTGATCACCCCGCCGACGTTCTGCGGCCCGTAACGCACGGAACCGGCGCCGCGTACCACGTCGATGCTGTCGAGGTTGCCCGAGGAAATCGGTGCCATCGACAGTTGCGGCTGGCCATACGGGGCGAACGCTGCCGGTACGCCGTCGATCAACACCGTGGAGCGCGGCGACAGGCGCGAAGTCAGGCCACGTACGCCGACGTTCAAAGCGATATCGCTGCCGCCGGTGCCGTTGGCGTCCTGCACTTGCACGCCGGGGACACGACGCAGCACGTCGCCAACGTTCATCGCGCCTTGCTCGATCATCGCTTCGCGACGGATCACGGTGCGGGCGCCGGGGTGGTTTTGCACCACGGCGGCATCGGCGTCGCCGAGCCAGTCGCCGACCACTTTGATGTCGGTCACGCCCAGTTCCAGCGGGCCGTTGGACGCGGAGGTCGGCGCCAGCGTCAGGGTCACCGAGCCTTCATCGATCTGATATTCCAGGCCACTGCCTTGCAACAATTGGCGCAGGGCCTGTTCCGGGGACAGGTTGCCGTCTACCGCCGGAGCCTGTTTGCCGGCGACCAGTTCGGGACTGAAAAAAACCTGAAGCGAGGTTTGCTGACCGAGCTGACTCAAGGCCTGACCCAGTGGCTGCGCCTGAATATGAATGGCATCGGCGGCGAACGCCTGAGGCAGCGCGGCGCTGACAGCCAATGCCAGAGCAAGCGGCAGCCAAGGTGATTTGTTGTTTTTAGCGGTGGTTTCTTTCACGTCGAACGTTGTCCTGTGGATCGCAAGAATACGCGGCTGTTAATGCAAACCAGTTGCAGTTGGACAAGAAGACGAAGAACTCGAAAAAAACCTGAATCTATCGCGCAATTATTTCCTGACTGCCGTCAGCAAGGGTGCGCACGGCCACCGGCAGGATGCTCGGCAAGGCTTTGAGCAACGCATCGGTGTTATCGGATTTGAACACGCTGGTCAGGCGCAGATTACCCACTTTGTCGTTGCCGACCGTGAGCGGCTTCTCGCGATAGCGCGACACTTCGGCGGCGACTTCAGCGAGGCTCGCGTTGTTGAACACCAGTTTTCCGCTGCGCCACGCGGTCAGTTCCTGCGGGTTGACCCCATAGGCGGCAGCCACTTTGCCTTGGGCATCGATATGCGTACCGAGGCCAGCAGTGAGGTTGATGAAATCGGTGCCGTACCCCTGAACCTTGACCGTGCCCTGTTCCACCGCGACCCGGGTTTGTGTCAGGTCCCGACGCACATCGAAGCGGGTGCCAGTGACCGTGACCTGGCCGTTGCCGGTCTCGACCACGAACGGCCGGCTAGTGTCGTGCTCGACGCTGAACATCGCCTCGCCTTGCGTCAGCACGATGCCGCGACGACCCTTTTCAAAACGTACCTGCACCCGGCTGCGGCTGTTGAGGTCTATCATCGAACCGTCCGGCAACGCCACATGCTGACGCTCGCCGAGGGCCGTGGAAAACTCCGCCGTATAGGTCGCCGGGTGATTCAAACCGCTGAACAAACCCAGGCCGAGCGCCACCGCCAATACACTGGCGGCGACGGCATAACGCACCTGCGGAAGCCGTTTGCGACGCTCCGGCGGGGTTTCGCACAAGGCTTGCAGACGCTTGGCGGGCAGCAGATCCGCCGCCGTCCACAAGCCCTGAAGCAATTGAAATTCATCGCGATGCTGCGGGTGTTGATGCAGCCAGACTTCGAAGCGTCGATGTTCTTCGACGTCCACGGCCGGCTCCTGCAAACGCACAAACCACCGTGCCGCCTCGTCGCGAACCGCTGTTTGCCCGCACGCGCAATCACGAGTATCCATCATGGAAATTCCTGTTTGGCCGGGGGTGTAAATGGGAGATGACGGCACGCCCCCCTGTAGGAGCTGCCGAAGGCTGCGATCTTTTCCGGTGCACCGCGAATCATGACTGCGCCCCATCCAGACGATCGCGCAGATGCCGCAGGGTGCGGATCATATACTTTTCCACCATGTTCTTGGACAGCCCCAACCGCTCGGCGATTTCAGCCTGAGTCAGGCCTTCGATCTTCTGCCACACAAACACCTTGCGGCAGTTGATCGGCAACTCGGTGAGCGCCCGTTCAATGGAGTCGGCCAACTGGATCGCATGCATGAAATGCTCCGGGTCGCCGGATGACGACACACTGTGATCAATCGCCTCGGACTCCATGGCGCCCCGCCGATCCTCACGCCGATAACCATCCACCGCGATGTTGCGCGCGGTCTGGTGCAAATACGCCCGAGGTTGCTCCACCGCCGCAGAATCGGACTCAAGCACCCGTACGAAGGTGTCGTGGGCCAAGTCCTCGGCCTGCTGACGGTTTCTCAGGCGACGGGTCCAGGTGCCGATCAACTCTTCGTAATGCTCGAAAAAGCCGTGGGTGCGGGGCAGCTTGGGGGTCATTGCGATGTGCTGTGGGGAGGAGGCGTGAATAGTAATGCTTCCTATTAAGCCCGGCAAATCATTCCTCGGAGAGCCTGATGAACGTAGGTTTTCAAAAAAGATGAGGATTTCTGTGCTCGACTCTCATCTCAGATCATCATTTTTTCGAAATCACACTACTCATGTATTGATGTAGATCGCGCAGATCATTAACGCTCCAAGCGTGCGGCGGTATCTTTACCCCATTCTCTCGCAATGTTTTTGGAATCAAGTTCCCATTTGGGCGGAGGATTACCGATGACACAATTACGCCCGGATAATCAGTTAGCCGTTTCTTGAAAGCGGGAGTTGTTAGATCAGGTGTTGGTGGATTGCTTTTATTAGCCAATGGCCCGGTTCCTTTGATGTCGGCTCCATGGCACACGGAACATCTCTGCAAATAGAGATTTTTCCCATTGAGGGTGTCAGCAAAGGACGGTGATATTTGAGCTAATAATAAAAATCCTGATAAAGCGATGAATGATATTTTCATTTCCATATGACCTTGTTGGATAGATTAGATCTGAATCAAGGGTGAATCTGAGAAGTGCCAGTGCAACACGCAATTCTATCGATAACATTTGAACCGGGATTGTTCATTAGCAATGGGCTCGCGAGAGTCGACTGGCTCACCAACATTGTCCGCTAAGCCTCAAGCCACGGCCGTCGATTTTGCGCCACGGTCCACGAGTTACTCAATGTGCCGTTATGGGTTTTAGTCGACTTTATTGAAGGGGCGACGCTCTGTCCTTCATCGTGGCGCACCGTTCCCCCACCCTTGATCATTCCCTCACCCAACTCGTCGCAATCCATCAATCCCCACCCGTCCCCGCCCCCTAAATTAACTCCCAGAACAAGCAGCCGTGCCGTGCGGCCAGTCCCTGTGGAGATCACCCCATGCAAAATTTCCAGACTCGCAAACAGCAAAGCCCCGTCGAGGGTTGGGATCATCAGGACCCGGAAGAAGCGTTCACCCTGCCCTCGCGTTATTTCTTCGACGAGACGTTGTTCAAGGCTGAGCGCGACAATATTTTCATGCACGCCTGGCACGTGGCCGGGCATGTCAGCGAGTTCGCCGAGCCGGGTCAGTATGTGGTGACGGATCTGTTTGATCAGAGTGTGGTGGTGGCGAGGAATCGGCAGGGCCAGATCCATGCTTTCCACAACGTTTGCCAGCATCGCGGCAATCGCTTACTCGAAGAGCGGCGCGGCACAACGGGCGGTGTGGTGCGTTGCGCTTATCACTCGTGGTGCTACGAAATGGACGGCACCCTGCGCGGTGCGCCGCGCTGCGAGAAGATGAAGAACTTCGAATTGCAGCAATTCAACATTCCGCAGGTGCGTACCGAAGAGTTGGGCGGGTTTATTTACTTCAACCTCGACCCGGCGGCGCCATCACTGCGTGATTTGTTTCCCGGTGCCGATGAGGAAATGCGTCGGGTATTTCCGAACCTGGCGAACATGCGCCTGATCGAGGAGCAGGATGTGATCGTGCCGGCCAACTGGAAGGTGATCATGGACAACTCCATCGAGGGTTATCACTTCAAGTTGTCCGGACCGTGCCATATCGACCTCGCCAAGTTGATCGACTTCAAGGGCTATCAGTTGACCAAACGCGACAACTGGTGGACCTACATCGCCCCGGCCAACCTCTCGGTGACCGAAGCTTACGGCGTGCCGCTGAAGCCCGAAGTGAACCCCGACGAATGCTTCTTCAACATCGGCATGTGGCCGAACAACACCTTCTACACCTTCCCGTTCTCGGAGTTTCTAGGCTCGTTCATCATGATCCCGCTGGATGCCGAGCGCTCGCTGCTGCGCTTTGGTTACTACTCCAACAATGGCGAAACGGCGGCGGTCAGCGCGTCGTGCATGAAGTGGATGAATGAAGACCTGGGGCCGGAGGATATCGCGCTGAACATCTCGGTGCAGAAAGGCCTGCACTCACTGGGTTATGACCAGGGGCGCTACATGATCGATGCCCAGCGCAGCAATGAAAGTGAGCATTTGGTGCATCACTTTCACAAGCTGGTGTTTAGCGGGATTCATGGGTCGGGTGCCGCCTGAGCCATGCACAGTCCATGTGGGAGCGGGCTTGCTCGCGAAAGCGGTGTGTCAGGCAACACAACTGTCGGCTGACACACCGCCTTCGCGAGCAAGCCCGCTCCCACAGGGTTTAGTGTCCTGAATATTCGTTAATGGAGCACAACAAACCATGGCCAATCATGAGTTTGATTACCTGATTGTGGGCGCAGGCTCAGCGGGTTGCGTGTTGGCCAACCGCTTGAGCGAAGATCCGGCCGTGCGGATTCTGATGCTGGAAGCCGGGCCGGCGGACAAGAGCTGGACCATCGACATGCCCTCTGCGGTGGGTATCGTGGTCGGCGGCACGCGCTACAACTGGAGCTATACCTCCGAGCCGGAACCGCATCTGGACGGTCGCAAAATCGGCACGCCGCGCGGCCGGACCCTGGGCGGTTCGTCGTCGATCAACGGCATGGTCTACATCCGTGGCCATGCCCGGGATTACGACGGTTGGGCCGGGCAAGGTTGTGCCGGCTGGAGTTATCAGGAAGTGCTGCCGTACTTCAAACGGGCGCAAAACCATGCCGACGGCGCCGACGATTATCGCGGGGCGAGCGGGCATCTTCACGTCACCCCTGGCGATACGCAAACGCCGTTGTGCGCGGCGTTTCTGGCGGCGGGTGCCGAAGCGGGATATGGCTTGAGCGACGACCTGAATGGTTATCGTCAGGAAGCATTCGGGCCGGTGGATCGCACCACTCGCAATGGACGGCGCTGGAGTACGTCGCGGGGTTATCTGAGCGAAGCCTTGGCGCGCGGAAACGTTCAGGTATCTACGGACGCCTTGGCGCTGCGCATTCTGGTCGATGGCCAACGCGCCATCGGGATCGAATACGAGCAGAACGGCGAGACGCATCAGGCCCACGCCCGCCGCGAAGTGTTGCTCACCGCCGGAGCGATCAATTCGCCGCAGCTGTTGCTACTGTCCGGCATTGGTCCGGCGGCGGAATTGCGTGACCTCGGCATTCGCGTGATCCACGACCTGCCCGGCGTCGGCAAACGGCTCAACGATCACCCGGACACCGTCGTGCAATACCTGTGCAAAAAACCGGTGTCGCTCTATCCCTGGACCACCGCGCCGGGCAAGTGGTGGATCGGCGCCCGTTGGTTCGTCACTCATGATGGACTGGCGGCGAGCAATCATTTCGAGGCTGGGGCATTCATTCGTTCACGAACCGGCGTCGAGCACCCCGATCTGCAACTGACCTTCATGCCATTGGCGGTGCAACCGGGCAGTGTCGATCTGGTGCCGGACCACGCCTTCCAGATTCACATCGACCTCATGCGCCCCACCAGTCTGGGCAGCGTCACCCTCAACAGCGCCGACCCTCGACAACCGCCGCGCATCCTGTTCAATTATCTGAAAACCGAGCAGGATCGAGCCGACATGCGCGCCGGCGCACGCTTGGTGCGCGAGATCATCGGGCAACCGGCCATGGCCGCGTTCAAAGGTGAAGAATTGGTGCCCGGCCCTCAGGCCCAGAGCGACGAAGCGCTGGACGCCTGGGCCAGGCAGGTCACGGAAACCGGCTACCATGCCAGCGGCACCTGCAAGATGGGCCCGGTGGGTGACCCCGAAGCGGTGGTCGATCCGCACTTGCGCGTGCACGGTCTCGATGGCTTGCGGGTGGTGGACGCCTCGATCATGCCGGTGATCGTCAGCGGCAACACCAACGCGCCGACGGTGATGATCGCGGAAAAGGCCAGCGACTTGATTCGTGGCAGGCCAGCGCTGGCGACGGTTGATGCACCGGTCTGGATTCATCCGCAGTGGCAGACTCGACAACGATAGAGATCGCTCATGACTGATCAACCGTCCAACAGCACTGAAAGCCGCTTCACCTGGCGGCGCGGCGATGTCGCGCCGTTGCGGGTAGCGGTGTTGTTGCTGCCGTCGTTTTCCAACTTTGGCCTGGCGGCGGTGCTGGAGCCGTTGGCGATTGCCAATTGGCTGACCCAACGCCAGATATTCGAATGGTCGGTGTTGTCCCTGGACGGCGAGCCGGTGCAGGCCAGCAATGGCTTGATCACCGTGGCCAACGATGGACTGCGCGCCGATCAGGGTTTTGATGTGTGCCTGGTGATCGCCAGTTTCGATGTACACAAACACAGCCGCAACCTGGCGCTCAAGAGTTGGCTGCGCAAGCAGGCGTTGTTCGGCGCGGTGTTGATGGGCGTGGAAACCGGCACTGAATTGCTCGCCGCTGCCGGTGTTTTGGACGGTTATGAAGCGGCGGTGCACTGGGACAACCTGCAAGGGTTTCAGGAAAGTTACCCGCGGGTCCACGCCAAGCCGCAGCTCTATACCCTGGAACGCCAGCGCATGACCTGCGCCGGGGCGACGACCACTCTGGACATGTTGCTCGGCTGGATCGGCCAAAGCGTCGACAGCGACCTGTCCCGGGAAATCGCCATGCACCTGTTGATGGGGCATGTGCGGGCGCCAGCGGACAATCAACTCGACGGCGGCCTGACCAACACCGGGATGTACGGCAGCAAGATCCGCCGCGCGGTGCAGTTGATGGAAAAAGCCCTGGAAGAACCGCTGGATTGCGAAGCGATTGCCAGTCAGGTCGGGCTGTCGCGGCGGCAACTGGAGCGCCAGTTCAAACATCAAACCGGCCTGTCGCCGCTCAAGTACTACATCACCCTGCGCTTGGCCAAGGCCCACAGCTTGTTGCAACAGACCGGCCTGAGCGTGGCGCAAGTGGCGGCGTGTTCAGGCTTTGGTTCACTGGAGCATTTCTCCCGCACCTACCGCGCCCGCTTCGGCTGCCCGCCCAGCGAAGACCGCAGCCAACTCTTTACCGCCCCGGTGATGCGCCAGCCCTTGAGCAAAGAGCGGCGCCCGGCCGAGGCGGACTGATTTTTTATAGCCGATAGCCCGGCTCTTCTTCGTCCAGAATCCCCATCAGCGCGTTGAAATGCTTGTCGGCAAAGCCTGGGTAATCCAGCCATTGCCGGCAGGTCTTACGCGCGATCTCGTCGCTGGCGATGTGCAGTTCGCGACCAGTGGACAGCGCGGTGATGTAGGTCTCGCAGGCGCGTTCGAAGTAATACAAATCATCGAACGCCTGGGCGATGCTCGGCGCTGCCACCAACAAGCCATGGTTGCCCATCAGCAGGATCGGTTTGTCGCCAAGCAAATGGCTGACCCGCTCCGCCTCCTCGCCCAATCCCATGCCATCAAAACCTTCATCTATCGCTACGCGCTCGAAAAAACGCATCGCATTTTGCTCAATCGGTGGCAGCCGCGAATCTGTCAGGCACGCCAGCGCCGTCGCGTATTTGGAGTGGGTATGCAGGATGCAACGGGCGTGGGGCTGGTTGCGATGGATCGCACTGTGCAAGGCCCACGCGGTGATGTCCGGCGCGTCCGGGCGGTCGAGGCTGGCCGGGTCATCGGCGTTGATCAGCAGCAAGTCACTGGCCTTGATTCGCGAGAAGTGTTTGCCATACGGGTTGATCAAAAACTCCCGACCGTCCCCCGACACTGCCACGCTGAAGTGATTGGCGATGGACTCGTGCAGGTTCAGCCGCGTCGCCCAGCGAAAGGCGCAGGCCAGGCGGATTCTCAGTTGTTCGACAGGTTGACTCATCGTGTGCCCTCAGCGTGGTGGGTCGGCTTTTGCGCAGTGTAGAGAGACGCCACGCCGGCACTTGATGGGAAACGACATGGGCTGCCGTTATTTCGCGGCGTGGCCACCGTGGGAAAACGGCATGGTTATGCCGCGTTTGATCAAGAGCACCGTTGTCGGCACCGCCATAGTGAGCGTCACGACCCACTTGGCTGGAGACATCGATGGTGCAGATTCCGTTGTTCATTGCAGGTGTTTGGCAAGCGCCGCAGCAGGCGCGTTATCGCGATGTGATCAACCCCGCGAACGAAGAAGTGCTAGCCCAAGTAGCGGTGGCCGGAGCGGTCGATGCGGTGTTGGCAATCAGCGCAGCGCGCCAGGCGTTTGATGAGGGGCCGTGGCCGATGATGGCCGTCACCGAACGCGCACAATTGTTGCAACGGATCGCCGGGTTGATCGAGCAGGATGCCGAACACCTGGCGCGCCTGGAAACCCTTAACGCCGGCAAGACTTTGGGTGAAAGCCTCGGTGACGTCGGCAATGTGGTCGCCACGTTTCGCTTCTACGCCGCCCTGCTGGAAACCGAAAGCGCCAGCGTCAACAGCCACGCGCCCGCGCATGTCATCAGTTTCAACCAGCGTGAACCGGTGGGCGTTTGCGCGTTGATCGCGCCGTGGAATTATCCGCTGCTACAAGCGGTGTGGAAGATCGCCCCGGCCCTGGCTGCCGGCAACACGGTGGTGTTCAAGCCCAGCAGCCTGACGCCGATGACCGCTCACCGCTTGACCGAGTTACTCGCGCAAGCAGGTTTGCCAAGCGGCGTGTTCAACCTGCTTTGCGGTCCTGGCGATGTCGGGGAAATACTCGCCGCCAGCGATGACGTGGACCTGGTGTCGCTGACTGGTGGCGCCGGTGCCGGTGGCAAAGTGATGCGCGCTGCCAGCGTTAACTTCAAGCGTGTGGCACTGGAGTTGGGGGGCAAGAATCCGAACATCGTGTTCGCCGATGCTGACTTCGAAGTGGCGTTGGATCAGGCGTTGAACGCGGTGTTTTTCAACGCCGGGCAGATCTGTTCTGCCGGCTCACGGTTGCTGGTGGAGGATGGGATTCATGATCGATTTGTCGAGGCGTTGCAGAAGCGGACTCTGAACATTCGCCTCGGTGACGGCCTCGATCCACTGACGCAAATGGGCCCGCTGATTTCTGCCGGTCAGCGCGATCAGATCCTCACGATGATTGCCGGCGCGGTCGAACAAGGCGCGACCTTATTGGCGGGTGGCACGATTCCAGAGCAATTCGAACGGGGCTTCTGGCTGTGCCCGACCCTGCTCGGCAATGTGCGCGCCGACATGCGTATCGCCCGGGAAGAAATCTTCGGCCCGGTGATCACCGTCGAGCGCTTCAGCGGCGAAGCCCAGGCGCTGCAACTGGCTAACGACACGCCCTACGGCCTGGCCGCCGGGGTCTGGACCCAAGACATCGGCAAGGCCTATCGCATGGCCAAGCGGCTGCGAGTCGGCACCTTGTGGATCAACGACTACAACGCCGCGTTCCCCCAGGCGCCATGGGGCGGTTTCAAATCCAGTGGTATTGGCCGCGAACTGTCCCGCGCCGGGCTCGATGAGTTTACCGAACTCAAGCACATCTACCTCAACACCGAACCGGCACCGTTGAACTGGTTTGGGGTTAGTTAGGGGAAAGGGTCCGCGAACACAAATCCTGTGGCAAGAGGGCTTTCTGTGGCGAGGGGGCTTGCCCCCGTTCGGCTGCGAAGCAGTCGTCAATCCAGAGTGCTCGGTTTGTCTGAAAGGACGCCGGGGGCCGCTTCGTGACCCAGCGGGGGCAAGCCCCCTCGCCACAGGCAAGCTCCCTCGCCACAAAAAGCCCCCTCGCCCGGTTGCATCACCCATAACAACAAAACCGCCACACCCCAAACCGCTGCCGACGTTTACCTTTGAGGAGTTGATCTTATGAAAGCCTTGCTCTTACTTGCGTCGCTTACCCTGCCGTTGATGGCGCACGCTGCGGAACCCGAGTCCTGCGCCACGGTGCGTTTTTCCGATGTCGGCTGGACCGACATCACTGTCACCACCGCCATCACCAGCGAAGTGCTGGAGTCCCTCGGCTACACCACCAAAACCACGTTGCTGTCGATTCCCGTGACCTACCGCGCCCTGGCCTCGGGCAAGGACCTGGACGTGTTCCTCGGCAACTGGATGCCCACCACCGAAAACGACATCAAACCCTTCCGCGACGCCGGCACCGTGGAAACCGTGCGCGCCAACCTGCACGGTGCCAAGTACACCCTGGCGGTGCCGGATTATGTGTATGACGCCGGGCTGCACGACTTTGCCGACATCGCCAGATTCAAGGACAAGCTCAACGGCCAGATCTATGGCATCGAGCCGGGCAACGACGGCAATCGCCTGATCCAGAGCATGATCGACAAGGACGCTTTCGGCCTCAAGGATTTCAAAGTCGTCGAATCCAGCGAAGCCGCCATGCTCTCGCAACTCAAACGCGCCACCCGCAAAAACGAATGGATGGTGTTCCTCGGCTGGGAACCGCACCCGATGAACACCCGTAACAAGATGAAGTACCTCAGCGGCGGGGACGAGTACTTCGGCCCGAATTTCGGCCAGGCGACGGTTTACACCAATGTGCGTAAGGACTACCTCAACGAGTGCAGCAATGTCGGCAAGCTGTTGCAGAACATGGAGTTCAGTTTGGCGATGGAGAACCAGTTGATGGATGCCGTGTTGAACCAGAATCAGAAGCCGCGGGCGGCGGCCAAAGCCTGGCTCAAGGCTAATCCGAAGGTGCTGGAGACGTGGTTGGTGGGGGTCAGCAGTCGGGATGGGCAGGATGGTTTGAAAGTGGCGGGCGCCCGTTTGGCCGCTCAATAACGCCAAACGCAAATCCCCCGTAGGAGCTGCCGAAGGCTGCGATCTTTTGATCTTATCTTTTCGAGACCGCTGAAAGATCAAGATAAAAAGATCGCAGCCTTCGGCAGCTACTACAGTGGGTCGTGGACACATAATTTGTGTACGACCGCGACCCATGTGGGAGCAGGCTCGCTCCCACAGGGCTAGTAGCGTTAGATGGCTTTCTCGTCGATCCCGGCCTGCAGTGATTGACTATCGAAATGACCGCCAATCGTCACGGGACCGAGTTTGATACCGTCCGAAACCTCGGCCTTGCTGCCCTCGCCTTTCGGTTTTTCAGGCAGGTCGAGGCCTGCCGTGACGCCGTAATCGCGGTTGCGCTGGTCCGTGGTGCTGACGGTCGAGCCACCCAGGTCCACACGGCCTTCAGTTGAAGAAATCCGTGCACCGGTCAGTTGCGTGGCGCCGCCGACCTTCAGGTTCACACCCTGCGTGCCGCTGATGCCGGATGCCTGACCGACACTGTCCTTGTGCTCATAACCACCATCAAGTTTCAGCGTCGGTTTGTAGTCAGTTCCACTCTTGGCGACATTTTCCTTCTCGGCAGGCGCTGCTTTTTTGCCGGTTAGGCCAAGGTCAACATCAACCTTGGCGCTGGTCTGACTGTCCTGGCGACTCTCCACCTTCAAGTCACCACTGACCTTGCCGCTGACATTCGTCGCATCAACCCGCGCCCCTGCCAGATGCGTATCTCCAGCGCTGTTCAACACCACGCTGTCAGCCTTGATCTGGCTGTTCTGCTGGGTCGTGCCGTGCAGATAATCAACCCCGACCTTGGCCCCGGCATTAAAGCCGTGATCGCTGCTGGCGACGTTCTTTTCATCGACGACAACCGGTGTGCTGTTGCTCAGGTTACCGCCCGCGTTCAGCGCGACATTCCAGTTAGTGCGGTTTTGCGTGGACTGAGCCGACTCCTGATAGATGCCACCCTTCTGCGCATCAAGGCTGGCGCTCGGGGCGCTGACCTGGGTGCCTTGCAGGTGGATCGCATCACCGCTGAGGGCAATATCGCCGTGGCTGTTGAGCTGGCCACCGGTCAAGGTCTGGGTGTTTTCATTGACCCGGCCGATGTTGAAATTGCCGCTCAGGTTGCCACCCTGATCAGCACTTTTCTCAGTGCTGGTTTTGCTGCCGCCGACCTTCAGCCCGCCGCCCAGATTGCTGCCGGTAGCGCTGTGAGTGTCGGTGGCTGCTTGCAGATCGAGTTTGCCGTCAGCCCTCAGCTCGATGCCGCCAGCCGTGTCGACCTTCGTCCCTTGCAGGATCTGATCGCCGCCACTGCTCAACACCACCGGGCCCTTGCCCTGAATGCTCGACACCTGAGCCTGGCTGTCTTGCGTCTGCTTACCGGTGTGATCGAGCTGGAAACCGGCACCAAGGTCGACATTGGTGCCGTTGGTGCCCGGAGCAGTACCGACGTTCAGCGAACCGCTGCCGCGCAGGCTGGAGGTATCGCTGCTTTGACGATCATTGGCCTGATTCAACGCCAGCTCACCGCCGGTCTTGATCGACACGCCGCCCTGCCCGCCATCGAAATGGCTGCCTTCAAACTGCCCGTCGCCACGCACGTTGATGTTCACACCATCGCTGCCGGCATAGCGGCCGACCACTGCGCTGGAGCTGTCCTTGCGCGTCTGGCTGCTGCCGCCCGCGCCACTGCCGGCAACGTTCACGTCTTCACCGGTTTTGGTGTAGACCCGCACGTCAGCCTTGGCGTCCAGCGCCTGATCGGTGCTGTTGTGAGTATCGCTCGCGGCGTTCGCCAGCAAGGAGTCGGCGCTGATGTTCACCTTGCCTGCGCTCGCCTGGTACTGCGTGCCCTGGTCCTGCAACGTGCCGCCGACCTTCACGTCCACCGTGCCGCCCTTGAATTGGCTGACCACGGCATTGCCGGTTTGCTCTGTGTGGCTGGCCGCTTGATGACCGATGGCCACGTCGATGCCGACATTCGGCTGACCGAGGTTGGCCAGCGCATCCTTGTCCGGCACCTTGCCGTTCAACACTTCCTTGACCGCACCGGCGATTGGCCGGGCGATATCTTTGTACTCGACGTTGGCGCCGATATCCGCCGACCAATTGCTTTGTGTATGAGTGCTGCTGTCGGTGTTGCTGGCGGCGCGATTGTCGACCTCGCCCGCCGCGACATTCAAACCTGTGCCAGCATCAAGACGCGCACCTTCGGTGCTGAGCTTGCCGGTGTTGATATTCAGATTGCCGCTGCTTTGGACGCTGGTGGTTTGCGCCGTGGTTTTGCCGGAGGTGTCTTGCGCGGTGCTGTGGGCGAAATCGACGCCACTGCCCGCACGATCGAGGCCACCGGTGTAGTAGAAACCACCGCTGGTGCTGGTTTTATCGGTCGAGGTGCGATGGCTGTCCTGCTCGGCCAGCAGCGAGACGTTTTTGCCACTCAGGGTCGCGTCGCCGTGGGTAGCGTTGACCTCGGTGCCTTTGAGCGTCAGGTCGCCGCCCGCCGCCAGTTGCACGTTGCCGCCGCTAAGGCTGGAGCCCTGCTGCTTGACGTCGTTGCTGGTCACGGTTTGCTGTTTGTCTTCGTAATGCACGCCGGCACGGTACTGGCCGGCGTCCGGGGCGTTTTCCTTGGCATAGGCATCAAACCCACGGGTCTCGGTGGTTTGGCTGCTGTCACGGGTGTCCTGCGCGGCATGCACGTTCACATCCCCGGCCGCATCAGCATTCAGGGTGCCACCAGCCTTGACCGTCGAGCCGGCCACTTCAATGTCCTTGGCGCTCTTGAGTTTGAGGTTGCTGTCCGACGTCAGCTCACTGCGCACCGTGGTGCTGTCCTTCGCATTCTGCCGAGACTCGTCCTTGGTGATACCGAAGAACTTGCTGTCCTTGTCGTGGCTGTTGATGTGGGAGGTGTCCTGCACGCCATCGATGATCAACGAACCTTTGTCGCTGATGACGCTGGCCTCGGTGGCGCCGCGCACCTGGCTGCCGCTGATGCGTACGTCATCAGCCTTGACGATCAGTTTGCCCGCGGCGTTGACCTTGCTGCCGTGGTTCTGGGTCTTGCCTTGATCGGCGTCGCCAGTCTTGCCGAAGAAACCGCCGCCGACCAAATCGCCCGAATAGCGGTTGTCGCTCTTGCGCTGGGTGCGGCTGGCGCTGGTGATTTCGACGTGTTTGCCCGCAAGGTTGATGTCGCCCTTGCTGTTCAATTCAGCGCCTTCGGAACGCAGCAATGCCGCTGTGGCCAAGGCGATATTGTTGCCCTTCAACTGGCTGGTGACGCTGCGTTGCTCCTCGCTGCTGGTGTCCCAGTCGGCTTTCCACAGGTGTTTCCGGTGGTTGCCCTGATCAGTTGTGATGTGGCTTTCAGTGGCGGCGGTCAGGCGCAGATCGCCGCCGCTCTGGACGCTTAATGTGTTCGCCGCTTCGACTTTGGCTGCTTTGAGTTCGGTGTCGCCGCCAGACGACAATACCGCGTCACGGCTGGCGAGAATCTGGCTGCCGTGCTGGCGCGAGTCGCTGTCGGTCTGGGTCCGGTCGTAGGTTTCCCAAGTGATGCCGATGGTGCTGTTGTTCCAGTTTTCGCGTGTCTGCTGAAGCTTGCGGCTTTCGACGGTGCTCAGGGTCAGGTTGCGTTTGGCGTCGAGTTTGACGTCGCGGCCACTGACGTCGGTGGCGGCCAGGGTCAAGTCCTTGCCGCTGTGCAAGCCGACATCGCCCTGACTGCTGCGCACGCCAGCGCGGGTGACGTCGAGGCTGTCGGGAACGGCCTGACCGCTGATGCTCAAGTCACCCGCAGAACGAATCTGCACGCCATCACGGCCCGCCACTTGCACCGGGCCTACCCGCACGCCAGCACCTTCGGCGGTGCTGACGATGTTGATGCGTCCGGCCTGCATCGCGCCGAACAGACTGGCGTCGATGCGTTGCTCCTGGGTGTGGCCGGCCGGGTCGACGGTTTTCACTTGGCCACTGGCGTAATCCACCTGATTGCGCCCGACCGTGAGGTTCAGTTGATCCCGAGCCGTAAGGCTGCCCTGGCTGTCGATACGCGGGGCGATCAGGTTGATCGAGCCTTCGCGGTTTTGCAGGCCCGCGCCTTGAATCTGCAAGCTGCCAGTGGCGTCGCGGGTGCTCAGGGCTTGCAGTTTGCCGTCGTTCAATTCGGGACGACCGACCACCAGGTTGGCGTTCGGCGTGTTGATGAAACTGCCGCCGTTTACCGAAATACCGTTGGGGTTGGCCAACACGTAATCGGCGGATTTGCCGAAGATTTCCTGGGCGCCATTGAGGGTCGAGGCGTTGCGGCTGATCACTTCGTTGAGGATCACGCTCGCGGCCTGGCCCTGGAGCTGCGGGTTGGCCGCCAGTTGCCCGGCGAGTTGGGATTGCCCGGCCTGTAAGGCATTGTTCAGCACCAGGCCCTGGCGGTCGACGTTGTAGTCGAGAAACTGGTTATGCGACAGGCCGGAACCATTGGGCGCAACGATATTGACGATGGGCACGCCGCCCTGGGTTTGCAATTGCGCAGTGCCGCCGGGACCTGGCGCGACCACCACGCCACCCGCAAAAGCGCTGGGCAATTGCGCAATCAGGAACAGGCTGGCAATCGCCCAACGCAGTTTGCCCCGTGGGGAAAGATGAAACGCAAATGTCTGTGCAGGCATAAAAACCTCTCGATTAAAGTGCGGCATCACGTTGCGCGCCGAGTTGTTGGCCGTGGCTGAGGCGCTCAGGTCCGACGGCTGTTGTTGGGTGTTCACAGGGTTAATCCCACGCGCATCAGCCAGGTCTCGGGCTCATGCTGCAAACCGTCGGGCGTGTTGAGGCTGCGTTGGTAATCGACGTCCACTTGCAGGTTTTTCCAGCTCAGGTTGACCCCGGCACTGGCCCCGCTCAGGCGTTGGCCCTGGGCGCCGTGATCGGCCTTGACCCAGCCGTTGTCCAGGCCCAGGCGTGGGGTGATCTGCATGGGCAAACTGCTGCGCAACGGCAGGCGCAACGTGTTGCGCCAGATCGCGCCGCTGGCGCCCGAAGCACTGTTGACCCGGTAACCGCGCACGGCGGAATCGTCGGTACCCAGCAGTTGTTCAATGGCCGGTAGCGGATCGGGGCTGTATTGCACGTTGAACTGGCTCTGCCATTGCCACGCCTGCTGGCCGAATTGACCATTGCGCCACTGACTGAGGCCGGCGCGGTATTTGCGAAACTGCGCCTTGGGCTGGTTGTTGACCTGACGATTGGCGTCGTCATCGGCACCGAGCCAGCGCAGGCCCTGGGCGACATTGACGTCCAGGTTCCACACCGCGCTGTTGAGCCAGAACAGGTTCAACCCGGCCTCGGCCACGGTGAGGGTCGGGCTCTGAATGCCGAGGCGAACGTTCTCCAGGTAGCTGTCGACGTCCTTGTGCGCCAGTTGCAGGTTGGCGCTCAGTTGACGGCTTTGGTCGCGCCACAGCACTCGGTCGGCGCGCAGGCTGAGCTGGTCGGTGATGCCGGTGCTGTGAAACGTCACGCTGGGGAGTTTGAACGGCGCGCGGTATTCGGCGTGGCTGGCAAAAACGCTCCAGGTCCAGTAGCCGTAAGGGATGGCGTAATACAGGCTGGCGTTACGGCTGTAGCGATCACCGTGATTGAGGGTGTCGCTGGCGCTGAGGTTCAGTGAATCGTTGAGCTCCAGCGGGCTGTCGAGGCTCAGGCTCAAGGTGTCGCGATCACGCCCGGTGCTGGCGCTGCCGAGGTTGTCCGCGCCTAGGCCCAAGGCCCAGCGCGATTGGCCGCTGGTGCGCGAACGCAGGATGATGCGCGAGGCGCCGGGTTGGCTGCCGGGGGCGATGTCGGCGGTCAGGTCCACCGAGCGCAGCCGGTTCAACTGGTCCAGCCCCTGTTCCAGATCGCGCAGGTTCAGCGGTTTGCCGAGCATCCCGGGGAACGCGCCACCCAAGGACACCGGCAGGCTCTGATCAGCCAGCTCGATGGCCTCGACATAACCTTCATCGACCACGATATCCAGCGACTGCCCCGCCGCTGGCGCGCTGCTGAGGTAGGGCCGACTGGCGATATAACCGGCGTCCACGTACAACGCGGTGATGGTCGCCAGCAGATGGTTGATCTGACCGACGCCCATGCAGGCCGACAATTGCGGCTTGATTCGTTCGTTGAGCTTTTTGCTACTGATCAGGGTGACGCCGCCGATGCGCGTACCGCTCAAGGGCCAGCAGCGTTCATCAGGGGTGACTTGGGCGGGCAATGCGGGCGTGACTGGCGGCGCACCGAAACTGCCGCGTTCCAGTTGCCGGCGGCGCTCTTCCAGTTGCAGTTGCTGCAGGTCGCGCTGTTGCTGTTGCTGCTGGCGCAGCACTTCCTGGCCGGGGGCGGAAGGTTCTGCGGCCTGGAGGGACGAAACACTCAGGCTCAACAGCAACGCCGACAACAGCGTGCAACTAAAACGAGGAACAGCGCGAAGCGAATACGACACTCAACATCCTTGCGATCATCAAATGGCTCAATGCCATCCCATCAATTTTCGTGATAGTCAGATCGTTCCTACGCAAATGCAAGACGCGTCCTACAGCGCTTACATTTCTTAAACAATTGGTCAGTTTTCATTTTCTCGATCTTCCCAACTGACGACCGGCAGCAAAAATCAATTGTCAGTAAATATTACATGCGTCATATTACGCCCGTAATAACGATTCCCCCACAGGTATTTCCCATGACCAGCATGCCCACCGTTGAACCCGACCTGGCTGTCCCGGTGAACACCACCAGGCCGCCCGTGCTCAAACGCCTGCTTCTGCTGACCGTGGCCATCGCGGCGCTGGTCGGTATCGGTTTGTACGGTGCCCACTGGTGGACTGCCGGGCGTTTTCTTGAAGAAACCGACGATGCCTATATTGGCGGCGACGTCACGGTGATCGGGCCGAAAGTCGCGGGTTATATCGAAGAAGTGCTGGTCACCGACAACCAGAAGGTCAAGGCTGGCGACGTGCTGGTACGCCTGGATTCCCGGGACTACCGCGCCAACCTGGCCAAGGCTGAAGGCGCCGTCGCCGCCGAGCAGGCCCTGCTCGCCAACCTCGATGCCACCGAACAACTGCAACACGCAGTCATTGGCCAGGCTCGCGCCGGGATCGATGCCGCCGGTGCCGAAACCGCCCGTTCACGGGATGACGATGCGCGCTACAAAAAACTGGTCGGCAGCAATGCCGTCTCGGTGGAAAGCGCCCAACGGGCCAACGCCACATTCAAGACCGCCCAGGCAATCAGCGCCCGGGCCCAGGCTGAATTGCTGGCTTCGCAACGTCAGCTGGATGTGATCGAAACCCAGAAACAACAAGCCCGCGCCGCGCTGATGCAAGCCAAGGCTGAGCGTGATCTGGCGCAACTGAACGTCAGCTACACCGAACTCAAAGCGCCGGTGGACGGTGTGGTCGGCAATCGTCGCGCACGGGTCGGCGCTTATGCCCAGGCCGGTTCACAACTGCTGTCGGTGGTGCCGTCGAGCGGGCTGTGGGTCGATGCCAATTTCAAGGAAGACCAACTGGCGCGGATGACGTCCGGTCAGCGGGTGATCATCCGTGCTGACGTGCTGTCGGGCCAGGTGTTCCATGGTCATCTGGACAGCCTTGCCCCGGCCAGCGGCGCGCAGTTCAGCGTGTTGCCACCGGAAAACGCCACGGGCAACTTCACCAAAATCGTTCAGCGTGTACCGGTGCGCATCGTGCTCGATCCGGCGGATGGTGTGCTCGGTCATCTGCGTCCCGGCTTGTCGGTGACCGCTGAAGTCGACACCCGCGCCGAGGATAAAACCCCAGCCGTGGCCAGCGCACCATGAGCACCGTCGCCGCCCCTGCGCAACCGTTCAATGCCGCCAGCATGGCGACGGCGACCAAAGTCTTCGCCTTCGCCACCATGTGCATCGGCATGTTCATCGCACTGCTAGATATTCAGATTGTCTCCGCCTCGTTGCGCGACATCGGTGGCGGGCTCTCCGCCGGCACCGACGAAACCGCATGGGTGCAGACCAGTTACCTGATCGCTGAAATCATCGTGATCCCGTTGTCGGGCTGGTTGTCCCGGGTGTTCTCGACACGTTGGCTGTTCTGCGCCTCGGCGGTCGGTTTCACCTTGGCCAGCCTGCTTTGCGGCGCGGCCTGGAACATCCAGAGCATGATCGCCTTCCGTGCCCTGCAAGGTTTTCTCGGTGGCTCGATGATCCCGCTGGTGTTCACCACCGCGTTCTTTTTCTTCACCGGCAAACAACGGGTGATTGCTGCTGCGACCATTGGCGCGGTGGCGTCGTTGGCACCGACCCTGGGCCCTGTGATCGGTGGCTGGATCACCGACGTGTCGTCCTGGCACTGGCTGTTCTACATCAACCTGGTGCCGGGGATTTTCGTCGCCGTAGCGGTGCCGATGTTGGTGAAGATTGACCAGCCGGAACTGTCGCTGCTCAAGGGCGCTGACTACATCAGCATGGTGTTTATGGCGCTGTTTCTCGGCTGCCTGGAATACACCCTCGAAGAAGGCCCGCGTTGGAACTGGTTCAGCGACAGTACAATTCTGACCACGGCATGGATCAGCGGCCTCGCCGGTCTCGCGTTCATTGGGCGGACGCTGCACGTGGCCAATCCGATCGTCGATTTGCGTGCATTGAAGGATCGTAACTTCGCCCTCGGCTGCTTCTTTTCATTCGTGACCGGAATCGGCCTGTTCGCGACCATTTACCTGACGCCGCTGTTTCTCGGTCGGGTGCGGGGCTACGGCGCGCTGGACATTGGTCTGGCGGTTTTCTCCACCGGGGTGTTCCAGATCATGGCGATTCCGCTGTACGCCTTTCTGGCCAACCGCGTCGATCTGCGCTGGATCATGATGACCGGCCTGGGGCTGTTTGCGTTATCAATGTGGGATTTCAGCCCGATCACCCATGACTGGGGGGCCAGAGAGTTGATGCTGCCGCAAGCGTTGCGCGGGATTGCCCAGCAACTGGCGGTGCCTCCGGCGGTGACCCTGACCTTGGGAGGCCTGGCGCCGTCGCGGCTCAAACATGCTTCGGGGTTGTTCAACCTGATGCGTAACCTTGGCGGTGCGATCGGCATTGCGGCGTGCGCGACCATTCTCAACGACCGTACCAACCTGCACTTCACAAGGTTGGCGGAGCACTTGAACAGCACCAATGAAGCACTCAATCAGTGGCTGTCCCAGGTCGGCAACAACTTCGCCGCCCTAGGCCAAAGCGGTGACGCGGGTGTCACCGCCAGCCTGCACCAGCTGTGGTTGTTGACCTACCGCGAAGCCCAGACACAAACCTATGGCGACGCATTTCTGATGATCATGGTCTGCTTCATTATCGCCACGGCGATGGTGCCCTTGATGCGCAAGGTGCAACCACCGGCCGCGCCGTCAGCAGACGCTCATTGATCAGGCTTGAGGCATTTTGCGAAAGCCAATCGCCAGGCGGTTCCAGGCGTTGATGGTGGTAATGGCCACGGTCAGGTCGACCATTTCCTTGGAACTGAACTCGGAAACCGCCAGTTCATAGTCTTCATCCGGGGCGTGGGTCTGGCTCACCAGGGTCACGGATTCGGTCCAGGCCAGCGCCGCACGTTCACGCGGGGTGAAGAACGGCGTTTCACGCCAGGCCGACAAGGTGGCCAGGCGACGCTCGTCTTCACCGCCCTTGCGGGCATCGGCGCTGTGCATATCAAGGCAGAAAGCACAGCCGTTGATTTGCGAGGTGCGCAGCTTGACCAACTCGATCAGGTTTTTTTCCAACGGCAGTTTCGAGACGGCGGTTTCCAGGGCGATCATGGCTTTGAGGGCGTCAGGGGAAGCGGTGTAGAAATCGATACGAGGTTTCATGGTGGGGCTCCGTCACAAGTGGGTGTGGAGCTAAGTTAATCCCGCCCACGCCTGTGACAAATAGCCAATATTCGAGAAGACGAGGAGGCCATTGCGGCCAGACCTCAAAAGACAATTGCCAGCGCTCGGTCCGCGCCACTAGAATGCGATCAATTCTTAATTGCACTCAGGCCTGGACGCCCGAATCGAGTATCTGTCCGCCATGCCGTCAGTCGACCAGCCCTTGAATCAGCAAGTCCATCACCTCTACAGCGAACACCACGGCTGGCTCCAGGGATGGCTGCATCGAAAACTGGGCAACCGCTGCGATGCGGCCGACCTGGCCCACGATACCTTTTTGCGATTGCTGACCCGTCAAGTCGTCCGGCCGCTGGGCAGTGAACCCAGAGCGTTATTGACGCACATTGCCAAGGGTCTGGTGATCGATCGCTGGCGCCGCCAGGACCTCGAACGGGCTTACCTGGAGACCATTGCGCATTTGCCGGTGGCCGATGTGCCTTCTCCGGAAACCCGCTTTCTGATTCTCGAAACCTTGTGGCGTATCGAAGCCCTGTTGCGCGAATTGCCGGCCGCCACCCGCGACACCTTTCTGTTGTCACAGATTGAAGGCCTGACCTACGCCCAGATCGCCACCCGCCTGAATGTCTCGCTGATCACCGTCAAACGGCACATGCGCGCAGCGTTCATTGCCTGCCTGAGTGTCGCTTGATGAACTCATCAGTGATCAACCCGCAAATACTGGGCGAAGCCGCCGATTGGCTGGTGCAGTTGCACTCGGGCACCGCAACGCCGTCCGATCACCAGGCCATCGCTCAATGGCGCGCGCGCAGCACCGAGCACGCCCAAGCCTGGCAGCGGGCCGAGGCGATTCTCGGGGACTTTCGCAACGTCCCGGCCAATCTCGCCATCCAGACTTTGCAACGGGCCTCGCGCAAGGACGGCCTCACCCGGCGCCAGACCCTCACGCGCCTGGGCTTGCTGCTGATGGCCGGGCCTTTGGGCATCGCCTCGCAACATGTGCCGTGGCAGCAATGGACGGCCGATCAACGCACGGCCGTAGGTGAACAGAAAAACCTGCAACTGCCCGATGGCAGCCAGATCGTGCTCAACACCGAAAGTGCGGTGGATATCGCCTTCAATCTGCAAGAACGTCGACTTCTATTATTGGAAGGCGAAGTGCTGATCAGCACCGCCAAGGACCCTGCCGCCCGCCCCTTTCTTGTCGAAACCCCGCAGGGCACCGCCCGCGCTTTGGGCACGCGGTTTTGCGTGCGGATCAATGGCTCGCGCAGCCAGGTGTCGGTGCTCGAAGGACTGGTAGAGGTCACGCCACAGTTGCTGCAACAGAGCACCACCCTCAAGGCCGGTGAACGCCAGAGCTTCAAGCTCAACCGTTTCGACTCGCCGGAAAGCTTCGACACCAGTGTCCTGGCCTGGGACAAGGGCATGTTGCTGGCGAACAATATGCGCCTGGATGAACTGCTCGGTGAGTTGAGCCGCTATCGACCGGGTGTGTTGCGCTGTCATGCCGATGTCGCGGCGTTGCGGGTGTCGGGGGCCTTTTCCCTGCGTGATACCGACGCCAGCCTGCGCCTGCTCAGCGATACCTTGCCGCTGAAAATCAGCAGCCTGACACGCTATTGGTTGTCGGTAGAACCGAGAGCCTGATCGCGGCGAATTTTTTTCAATGTCCCCTGATACCTTTCTGCGTTTCGTTCGGTGTGTGGATAGACCTCTTCAATTCCACGCGCTCGACAGGAACGCCGAATGACTTCAACACCCCTGCACGATTTCCCGCTCAAGGCGTTAAGCCTGAGCGTCGCCCTCGCCTTCACGACGTTGCTGCCGTTCAGCAGTCAGGCCGCCGATGCCGTCAGCGAAAGCGCCAGCCGCAGCGTCAACATCGGGCCGGGGTTGCTCAGCCACACACTGGCGCAATTTGCCGTGAGTGTCGGGGTGCCGCTGTCGTTCGATCCGGCGCAACTGGGTGATCGTCAGAGTCCTGGTTTGCAAGGCAGCTACAGCGTGCAATCGGGCTTCGCGCAGTTGCTTGATGGCAGTGGTTTCGAGCTGATCGCCACGGGCGGCAACGGCTACACGACTGCACCTCGCGTCGCGGCTGGCGGCGCACTGGAACTGGGCGCCACCAGCGTCAGTGCGTTGCGTGACGAGAATGCCGAGACCTACGGCGGAGGCCAGGTCGCCAAAGTCGCGCAGGTCGGCATGTTGGGTAATCAGGCGCTGAAAGACCTGCCCTTCAGCGTCACCAGTTACACCGCCAAGACCATCGCCGACCAGCAAGCGCAAACCGTCGGCGATGTGCTGCTCAATGATGCCTCGGTGCGCCAGTCCGCCGGGTTTGGCAACTTCTCCCAAGTGTTCATGATTCGCGGTTTGCCGCTGGCCTCGGATGACATTTCCTATAACGGCCTGTACGGCGTGTTGCCCCGGCAGATCATCGCTACCGAAGCACTGGAACGGGTCGAGTTGTTCAAGGGCCCGAATGCTTTCATCAACGGCGTGACACCGAGCGGCAGCGGGATCGGCGGCGGGGTCAATCTGCAACCCAAACGTGCCAATGATGTACCGACCCGCAGTGTCACCCTCGATTACAGCGCCGATGGCCGGGTTGGCGGGCATCTAGATTTGGGTCAGCGCTTTGGCGAAGACAACCGCTTCGGCGCGCGGGTCAACCTGCTGCAACGCGAAGGTGACACCGCCGTCGATGATGAAGACCAGCGCTCCTCGCTGATCAGCCTGGGCCTGGACTATCGCGGCGATCGGCTGCGCATCTCCACGGATCTGGGCTACCAGAAACAGGTGATCAACCAGGGCCGTTCGGTGGTGTATGTCGATTCCAGCCTGAAAAAAGTACCCAAGGTGCCGGACGCCAACGCCGGTTATGCGCAGAGCTGGAGCTACTCGCAACTGGAAGACACCTTCGGCATGGCCCGCGCCGAATATGACCTGAGCGATAACTGGACTGCCTACGTGGCCGGCGGCGCCAAGCACACCCGGGAAAACGGCGTTTACTCGTCCCTGACCCTCACCGACCTCAACGGCAACGCCCGTGGCGGCATGCTGTATCCGCCCCACGACGAGGACAACCAAAGCCTGATGGCCGGACTCAACGGCCACTTGAACACCGGCCCGATCAGCCATCAACTCAACCTCGGTCTGGCGGGCATCTGGGGCGAACAGCGCTCGGCCTTCGAAACCATCGGCACCGCCGGGCGCTACAGCACCAACATCTACAACGTCACCGACAAGCCACGGCCACGGGCGACCTCGTTCGGCAGCGACATCCACGACCCGCGCATCGTCGGCAAAAACACCCTGCGCAGTGCGGCGGTCTCCGACACCTTGGGCTTTATCGATGATCGCGTGCTGCTGACCCTCGGCGTGCGGCGCCAGGATTTGAAAGTCGACGGCTGGAGCACCACCACCGGCGCACGCACCTCAAGTTACGAAGAATCGATCACCACGCCGGTCTACGGTTTGGTGATCAAGCCTTGGGAGCATGTGTCGTTCTACGCCAACCGCATCGAAGGCCTGGCGAAAGGCCCGACGCCGCCGACCAGCGCGATCAACCGTGACGAAACTTTCGCCCCGGTACGCAGCAAGCAAATCGAGGCAGGGGTGCGACTGGACATGGACAGCTACGGCGCCAGCCTTGGTGTGTATCGCATCGAACAACCGTCGAGCTACACCCAGGACGGGATTTTTCGGGTCGATGGCCAACAGCAAAACAAAGGGCTTGAACTCAACGTCTATGGCGAACCGCTGGATGGCCTGCGCCTGCTCAGCGGCGCGACCCTGATGAAAACCGAGATTGAAGGCAGCGCGAACGGTGTTAATGACGGCAACCGCGCCGTGGGTGTGCCGCGCTTTCAGTTGAATCTGGGGGCTGACTGGGATGTGCCGGGGATTGAAGGTGCGGCGCTGAGTGCGCGGATGTTGCGTACCGGTGGGCAGTATTTGAATGCGACCAACACCCAGAGCATTCCGGCGTGGAATCGCTTTGATGTGGGTTCGCGGTATGCCTTCAAACTGGATGAGAAGGAAATCACTTTGCGCGCCAATCTGGAGAACGTGGCGAACAAGGCTTATTGGGCTTCGGCGAATGGCGGGTACCTGACCCAGGGGACGCCGCGGACGTTGAAGGTGTCGGCGACTGTGGATTTCTGATTGATCCGGGATTTGTTGTGGGGCGGATATCGCCTTCGCGGGCAAGCCCGCTCCCACAGTAGATCTTCGTCGTACACAAATGTTGTGTCCGCTGGAGATCCACTGTGGGAGCGGGCTTGCTCGCGAAGAGGCCCGCCCAGGCGACACAAACCTTCGCTATCCGTGGTTACGATTACGCAACCACTGCAAAAACCCCTTCTTCTGCGCCACCACCGGTTCGTCCTGGGTCAACGTCCGGGCCTTGTGCAAACGGAAATCCAGTAAGGCTTTCATCGCATCGTTGATGTCGTGACGTGCGTCCAGGCACGGTTTCAGGTAAGCCTTTTCGATGCGGTACAGGGCACAGAAAGTCTTGGCGGTAAACGCGGCGGGCACCGAGGTATCGGACAGAATGCCAGCCTCGCCGATCACCTCGCCCGGCCCCATGCGCCCGGATTCGAACGGTGTGCCGTGGCGGATCAGGGTCACCGAAATCACCCCGGATTCGACGATGAACAAGTGATCGCTGACCTCCCCCGCCGCCAGGATCGTCTCGCCGGCGCGGAAAGTTTGCAGGGTCATGTTCTGGCTGAAGGTTTCTTTCTCTTCCTGGCGCAGGGTCGAGAAAATCGCCGAGCTTTCCAGCAGCGCCCGTGGCCGGGACACGTTGCTCGGCGGGTTGGGCTCCACGCTCGACAGCAGATTGATGCCGGACGCCTGCAAGTGCCGGTACGCCAGGTCGAACAGCAGATTGCGCACCGTGCGCTTCTGGTCCATCGAGACGACGAACCCGCTGATTTCGTATTCCACCCCGGCGCTGCTGGAGCTTTTCAGGGCGACATTCGGTGCCGGGTGATCCAGCAGCAGACGACAACCCTGCATCGCCCGCTCCAGGGCTTCGACCACGGTGTTGGGGCGCGCGTGCGGGCTCAGTTGCAGGCAGATGGACACGCCGAACATGTCGCTCGGCCGACTGAAGTTGATGATCTTGGCCTTCGCCGCGAGGGAGTTGGGAATCACCGCCATGCTGCCCTGGGCGGTCTGCATGCGCGTGGCGCGCCAGTCGATGTCGGTGACCCGGCCTTCGGTGCCGTCGATGGAGATCCAGTCATCGATTTGATAAGGCTTGGTGGTGTTCAGGACGATGCCGGAGAACACGTCGCTGAGGGTACTTTGCAGCGCCAGACCGACGATGATCGCCACCGCGCCGGAGGTGGCGAGTACGCCTTTGACCGGCAGCTCGAGCACGTAGGCCATGGCCGCGATGATCGCGATCAGGAAAATCACCGCGCCGAGCAAATCCTGGAGCAGGCGCCCGGTGTGCCCGACCCGCTGCATCATCACGGCGCCGATCAGCACTGTCAGGGTCCGCGCACCGAACAGCCACCAGCCGATCTGCAATCCAGTGGCGGCCAGATGCAGCGGCACATTGTCGGCCCAAGGCGCCGCCTCTAGCGGGTTCAGGCCTTCGTTGAACAGCAGGACGCTGAACAACGCGAAAATCACCAGCCGCACGACCAGTTTCCAGTTACTGCCATTGGTGCTGATCAACCGCCACAGCCCAAGATCGATCAGGATCAGGGCCAGCGCGGCAAGCAGCGGGTGATCGGTGAGCAGTGACAGCATCAAGCAACTCCAGCAAGGGCCAATGGCGCGAAGATCGCACGGATTGGGCACAGTGTAGGAGGATTTGCGGTCCTGAGAACACCGCAAACAACTGTGGGAGCGGGCTTGCTCGCGAAGGCGGCGTGCCCGTCGACATTGATAGTGACTGACACGACCTCTTCGCGAGCAAGCCCGCTCCCACAGGGTATTGCGGTGTTGCGGGATTTAACTGCTCATGCGCCCAAACCGGCCCGACTGGTAATCGGCAAACGCCTGGTGGATTTCCTGCTCACTGTTCATCACAAACGGGCCGTGACCGACGATGGGTTCGTCAATCGGCTCGCCGCTGAGCAGCAACACCACCGCGTCGTTATTGGCTTCCAGGCTGAGTTGCTGGCCGTCGCGCTCGAACAACGCCAACTGCCCTTCGCGCACCAATTCCAGACCATTGACCTGCACCGTGCCGCGCAGCACCACCAGCGCGGTGTTGCGACCTTCGTGCAAGTCCAGCGTCAGCAACTTGCCGGCATTCAAGCGGATGTCCCAGACATCAATCGGCGTGAAGGTGCGTGACGGGCCAGTATGGCCGTCGAACTCCCCGGCGATCAGGCGCAGGCTGCCGGCGTCGTCCTTGAGCGGGATGTTCGGGATGTCGCGGTCGAGAATCGTCTGGTAGCCGGCGTCAGCCATTTTGTCCTTGGCTGGCAGGTTGACCCACAGCTGCACCATTTCCAGGGTGCCGCCGGTTTTGGCGAAAGCTTCGGAGTGGAATTCCTCGTGGATGATCCCCGAGGCGGCGGTCATCCATTGCACATCGCCCGGCCCGATCGTGCCGCCACCGCCGCTGGAGTCGCGGTGTTGCACTTCGCCGTCGTAGACGATGGTCACGGTTTCAAAACCGCGATGTGGATGCTGGCCAACGCCACGCTGCTCGGTGGTCGGGGTGAATTCGGCGGGACCGGCGTGATCCAGCAGCAGAAACGGACTGATGTGTTTGCCCATCGTGTCGTAGGAAAACAACGTGCGAACCGGAAAACCGTCGCCGACCCAATGGGCCCGTGGACTGGTGTAGATACCGATGATGTTTTTCATCGCGCCTCCGAAATAGGTGGGTGAAGCATGAACCCAGCTTAAATCTGATATCAATTCTGCACTAGACAGCAACAACCAGCCTCAGCGTCCCACCAGTAGAACGATCCAGGTAAACGAGGACTGGCAAGGTTTTTATTTCGGACATAATATTGATGAAAATTACAGCCGTAATATCCGCCTAAGGAATTGACTATGCAAAGCCCTACCCGTGAAGCCACCCTCGCCCAATGGATCGCCCAGGAACAGGCGATACGCGCCCGCCTCGCCGGCCCTGGCAGCCTATCCATGACCGAGGTCAGCGCGCTGTCGCCCACCGAGTTTTTCGAAGGCATCGGCAACGGAGAACTGCCCTCGCCGCCGATTGGCACGTTGATGGATTTCATCCCGATCGAATGGTCGGCCGGGCTGTTCATCTTCCAGGGCACTCCGGATTCGCGGCACTACAACCCGCTGGGCAGCGTGCATGGCGGGTATGCGGCGACTTTGCTGGATTCGTGCATGGGGTGTGCGATTCACACGCAGTTGAAAAAAGGCCAGGGCTACACAACGCTGGATTTGCGCATCAGTTATGTCCGGGCGTTGACCGGTGCCAGTGGACCGGTGCGGGCCGAGGGCAAGATTGTGCATCTGGGGCGCTCGACGGCGCTGGCCGAGGGCCGGATTTATGATGTGGATGGGCGGTTGTATGCGACGGGATCGACGACTTGCATGATTCTTGAGGCGCGAGCGTAAAGCTTTGGACCGAGTCGCGGCCTTCGCGGGCAAGCCTCGCTCCTACAGGATGTGTGTCGTGCCGACATTTCGCGGCAAACCTCAAACCTGTAGGAGCGAGGCTTGCCCGCGAAGAGGCCGGACCAAACACCCACAATCTCACCAACCTGTCCCCATTCATGACTTTGAGTAAACATTGCTTTGCCCAACCAGCGGTTTTTCTCAAGGATACCGGCGCGGATACTCGTGCCCATTCCCACTGCAACCCTGGAGTCATCAATGTCTATTCCCGCATTCGGTCTTGGTACGTTTCGCCTGCAAGGCCAGGTGGTCATCGATTCGGTGAGTACCGGCCTTGAACTGGGCTATCGCGTCATCGACACCGCGCAGATCTACGAGAACGAAGCCGACGTCGGCCAGGCCATCGCCGCCAGCGGCATTCCCCGCCAAGAGCTGTTCATCACCAGCAAGATCTGGGTCGCCAACTTCGCCAAGGATCAACTGATCGCCAGCCTCAAAGAAAGCCTGCGCAACTTGCAGACCGACTACCTGGACCTGACGCTGATCCACTGGCCATCCCCGGAAAACCAGGTGCCGGTGGAAGAGTTCATGGGCGCCCTGCTCGAAGCCAAGCAGCTGGGCCTGACCCGCCAGATCGGCGTGTCCAACTTCACCGTGGACCTGATGAAACAGGCCATTGCCGCCGTCGGCGCCGAGAACATTGCCACCAACCAGATCGAGCTGCACCCGTACCTGCAAAACCGCAAGGTCGTCGAATTCGCGCAAAGCCAGGGCATCCAGATCACTTCCTACATGACCCTGGCCTACGGCGAAGTCCTCAAAGACCCGGTAATCCAGCAGATCGCCGAGCGCCTGCAAGCGACACCGGCCCAAGTCACCCTGGCCTGGGCCATGCAATCGGGTTACGCGGTGATTCCTTCATCGACCAAACGCGCCAACCTGGAAAGCAACCTGCAGGCCGTCAACCTGACCTTGAGCGAGGCCGACATGGCGTTGATCGCTGGCCTGGATCGTGGTCAGCGCCTGACCAGCCCTAAAGGCATCGCCCCGCACTGGGATTGATCATCAGCGCTGCCCGAGGCTTTTATCCAGGCGCGTCATGGTCTGCTGCAAGCACTCGACGGCGACGTCGATCAAGTCCGCCCGGCCTTCGGCGCAGGCCTGTTCCAGTTGCTCGCAACACTCGATCAGGCGCACCGCCCGGACCATGCGCGCACCGCCCTTGATGCGGTGCGCCAGGTCCTGGATATCCTGGCGATTACCCGCCGCGTGCGCCTCAAGCAGGTGTTCGCGGTCCTCGCGGTTGGTCACCGCCAGATCATGCACCAGGCGATCGATCAACGTGCGGTCACTGTCGACGTAGCTTTCCAGACCGCTCAAGTCGATGTGCGCCTCAGGCTGTTCTTCCTGCAGCCTCGGTGATTCACCGGCAAACCTGACCGCCAGCCAGGCACTCAGGTCGCCCAGGCGAATCGGTTTGAACAGGCAGTCATCCATGCCGGCTTCCTGGCAACGCACTATTTCCTCGGGCTGGGCATTGGCGGTAAACCCCAGGATCAGTGTCGCGGGCAACGCATAAGCCCGTTCTTCATCACGAATCGCCATCGCCAGTTCATAACCACTAAGCACCGGCATGTTGCAGTCGGTGATAAGCACGTCCAGCGCCTGTGTGCGCCATTGTGCCAGCCCCTGCGCGCCATCCTCGGCCTCCAGCACCCGGTGCCCCAGATAACTGAGCTGACGCGACAACAACAGTCGATTGGCCGGGTAATCGTCGACCACCAGAATCGTCAATGACCGGGTCGGCAGTGGCAATCCGTCTGACGGTTCCTCGTTGGCCAGTAACGGTTGCAGGGCTGGAAACTCTAGACTGACCTCCACCTGCGTCCCCCAACCCAGCTCACTGTGAAGCTGCAACCGTCCGCCCATCATTTCGCACAAGGAGCGGCTGATCACCAACCCCAATCCAGAACCATTACGGTCCGATTGCGGGTTGTTGTCAGCCTGGACAAACGGACTGAACAGCCGCAGCTGATCGGCGGCGCTGATGCCGATGCCGCTGTCTTCAATCGTCACGGTCACCCTCAAATGACCGGTCGGGCCAGGTTCTACGCTCAGGATCAGGCTCACTTCCCCCTCTTCGGTGAACTTGATGGCATTGCTCAACAGGTTGGACAGTATTTGCTTGAACCGCAGAGGGTCGATCAGCACATCACAGTCGCTGTGCTCATCCAGCTCGACCCGCCAATTCAGCGCTTTCTGCCGCGCCAGGCCTTCGAAAACCCGACACACCGACTCCGTCAGTGCGCGTAAATTGGCCCGTTCCGGCGCCAGGGACAAATGCCCGGACTCGATGCGGGCGATGTCGAGGATATCGCCGATCAACACCAGCAGTTGCTGCGCGGAACTGGACGCCACTTCAATGGCGAAACGGTCGGTAACGCCCTCTTCCGAACGTTTGAGCGCGAGTTCGAGCATGCCGATCAAGGCGTTCATCGGCGTGCGGATTTCATGGCTCATGGTCGCCAGAAACGTGGTTTTCGCCCGGTTGGCATCATCGGCGGCGTCCTTGGCGTCCTGCAATTGCTGCAACCACTGCTGACGCTGGCGAATCTGCCGGCGTTGCCAGGCAATCCAGCCCAGCGCCAGCAACAGCAAGGCACCGGCGGCGGCAAAACCCTGGAGAATGGCTTGCCGATGACGCAGCCAATAACTGTCATCCACCGTTACGTCATTGCTCCAGCGGGCCACCAACTCATCCATTTCCTGGGGCGAGATGCCCAGCAACGCCTTGTTCAGGATCGACTGCAACTCCACCGCACTGCGATCAGTGGCCAGGGTGATGAGTGCCGGTTCATTCCCCACCGTACTGTTGATCTGCAGACGGTCGCCATAGTGCCGGGTAATCAGGTAGCGGGTCAGGATCAGTGAGCTGAGCGCCGCATCCGCTTGCCCCTTTATCACCAGTTCCAGACCCTGGGCCGGACTTTGCACGTCTACCAGCCGAATACCCGGTACCCGCGCGAGAATGAACCCGCGCAGTGGAAGACTGTGATTGATCGCCAAGCGTTTGCCGGCCAGATCATTCAGGGTCTTCGGGCTGCCGGGTGAATTTGTGCTGACCAGCACGAACGGGTTACTCAGATAAGCGCGGGTGAAGCGCACGTCAGCCTCGCGCTCGGTGCTGGGAATAATCACCGGCACCAGATCAATCTCTCCGGCCTTGAGTTGCTGGATCTGCTGATCCAGTGAACGACTGCGTTGCACCTTGAAGGTCAAGCCGCTGCGTTGGCTGATCAAGGTCAGCAGCTGCGCCGTCAGCCCGCTGAACCGGCCCTTGGCATCGAAAAACGTCAGCGGTGCGAAGTCCTCGACGACGCCCACGGTGAGTGTCGGATGCTGCGTCATCCAGCGCCGTTCACTGGCGCTCAAGCGTACGCTTTGCTGACCGGAAAGATTGGCCCGACCGGCGCTCCAGCGCTGCTCGATGGCCGTACGCTGATCCATGGGAATCGCCGCCAGTGCCTGATCGACGATGCCCGACAGGCGCGAATTGCTCCGGGCCAGGGCAAACCCGAAAGGATTGGCGTCCAGCCCCGAGGGCCCGGCCAGGTGAACGTTGTTGAGGTAGTTATTGTTGATCAGGTAATTGGCGCTGATGAAGTCGCCGAGGTACACGTCATCCTGTCCGAACGCTACCGCGCCGAGAGCCTCAAGCGTCGACGGATACAGGTGCAACTTCGCCTCGGGATAGAACGCCTCGACGCTCGACGCCGGCAGATAGTCATCGACCATGGCAATACGCTTGTCGGCCAGATCGTCTGGCATGCGCTCGTCCAGCCGGGTGACCAGCATCGGCTGGTCTTCGGCGTAGGCGCGGGAGCGGATCAGTTCGGGATCGGCCACCTCGAAATTATTCGACGTCCCGAGCAGGTCCAGCTCATCGTGTTTGAGCGCCTGCATCGCTTCCTCGCGAGTGGCGTAACGCAACACCTCGACCTTGACGTGCAGCAGCTGCGCCAACAGATCGGCGTAATCGGCGGTGATGCCTTCCAGTTCATCGTGGTTACGCGTCACCTCGAATGGCGGGTAGTCCGGCCCAGATACACCGAGGTGCAAGACCCGTTTGTTGCGCAGCCATTGCCAGTCGGTTTCGTCCAGCCGGACCTCATAACGCTCCACTGTCGAGCGTCCCAGCAGATGAAGGGGTTGCGGCTCCTCAGCCATCACCGCCGCAGCGTGCAGCACCATGAACAGCATCGGCACGAACAGACAGGTACGCACGGTCTGGCCCCTTCAAATCAGACGATTGCGCAAGCAGAATTCGCGCAGGTGCACCGCCGAATGCACCCTGAGCTTTTCGATCAACCGCGTCTTGTAAGTGCTGACGGTCTTGTGGCTCAGGTGCATGACCACGGCGATCTCTTTATTGCTCGTGCCCCGGGCCAGGTGTTGGCAGATGGTCAGTTCGCGATTGGAGAGTGAGTCGATCATCTGTTTTTCACTGTGCTGCATAGTGTCCAGCAGCACCGAAGGCAATCGGGCGAAATAGGTGTAGCCAGCCATGAGTGCCTGGATCGCTTTGTGTAATTGGTCCAAGTCGTTGCTTTTCGAGACATAGGCCAAGGCCCCCGAACGCATGCAACGCTCCTGAAAAAACAGCGGATCGAGGGAGGTGAAGGCCAGCACTCGACAGGTAAAATCACTGAGTTTGATGCGCTCCAGAACCTCCAGCCCATCGAGGGAGGGCATGACCAGATCCAGCACAAGCAGGTCGGGGGTATGCTCGCGAAGCATCGCCATGACCTCGTTACCGCTGGCCACCTCGTAAATCCGTTTGAAACCCTCCTGTTCAAGGACAATTCTGATGGCGGCGCGTACCACCGGATGATCGTCCGCAATCAGTGCTGACCTCATGGCGCGTTGCTGCGCAAACTGCGCGGACTTCATGGCAACTCCCTCTGCAAAAAAAAGACGATTACGCGACACAAGGCCATGGGACAGTCCGGGATAGGCACGACGGCTGCGCTATGACTTTTGCATGGGTGTGCAGACAAAACTACCTGTCAGATCTGACAGTAGCGACGAACGGTCAATCGATCTTTTGCCGTATGGCGGACTCAGCCCGGGCTGATTGTCCTCGTGCATCGGTGGGTCGATGATTGCCATCAACCGCTGAATACAAGGCAGATCAGGCAGCAGCGCATGACTCACCTGCAATTTCTGCCACTCGCAAAGCGGAATCGCTGGTAACCGGGCCTGCTGACCGTTGAAGACCAGCGCGTGATGAACTTGCGGGTTATCGAGGAGAAATCCTTGCAGGTCCAATGCCCCGCTCGTCAGCGACGCATTGATGACCACCAGGTCGAAAGGCTCGTAACCGTATTCGATGACAGTCAGCATCTGCGCAAGGCTCTGCACCGGCGCCACCCGGTAGTAATCGAGCGCATTGAACAGCCGCTCGATTGTCATCCGGTGAAAATGCTGCTCGTCGGCGATCAGGATACGTAAGGCTTTGTTCGGCATCGTGGCCCCCATGAGAGTGACAAACTCGTGAGGGCGCAAGGCTACGGAACACTTGCTGTTGTTTCTGTAGGACCTTTCCTAAAGTTGGCGATTTCTGTAGGAGCTAGGCTTGCCCGCGAAAGCGGAGTGTCAGCCGGCATGCCTGTTGAATGACACACCGCCTGCGCGAGCAAGCCTCGCTTCTACATTCAGAAGTGGGGCGTCCATGAAGGTATTCCCGCGCAAAACGCGGGAATAATCGTCATTGCCAGCCAAACCGGCGGATATAGAAGCCCTTCACTGCCTGAGTCAGGCCCATGTACGCCAGCAAAATCACCGGCAGGAACACGAAGTACAGCGACGGCAGCGCCTGCAACTTAAAGTAGTGCGCCAGCGGTCCCATCGGCAGGAAGATGCCGACGGCCATGATGATCCCGGTCATGACCATCAATGGCATGGCCGCGCGGCTTTGCAGGAACGGAATCTTCGGCGTGCGGATCATGTGCACGATCAACGTCTGGGTCAGCAACCCCACCACGAACCAGCCGGACTGGAACAGGGTCTGGTGGTCCGGGGTGTTGGCGTCGAACACGTACCACATCAAGGCAAACGTGGTGATGTCGAAGATCGAGCTGATCGGGCCGAAGAACAGCATGAAGCGCCCAACATCAGCCGGTTGCCAGCGCTGGGGTTTTCTCAGCATTTCCTCATCAACGTTATCGAACGGGATGGCGATCTGCGAAATGTCATACAGCAGGTTCTGCACCAGCAGGTGCATCGGCAGCATTGGCAGGAACGGGATGAACGCACTGGCCACCAGCACCGAGAACACGTTGCCGAAGTTCGAGCTGGCGGTCATTTTGATGTACTTGAGCATGTTGGCGAAGGTCCGGCGCCCTTCCAGCACGCCCTCCTCCAGCACCATCAGGCTCTTTTCCAGCAGGATGATATCGGCCGCTTCCTTGGCGATGTCCACCGCGCTGTCCACCGAAATACCGATGTCGGCAGCACGCAGCGCCGGGGCGTCGTTGATGCCGTCGCCCATGAAACCGACCACGTGGCCGTTGCCTTTGAGCAAACGCACAATGCGTTCCTTGTGCGATGGCGTCAGTTTGGCGAAGACGTTGGTGGTTTCCACAGCCACCGCCAGTTCGGCGTCGCTCATGCGCTCGACGTCGTTGCCCATCAGCAGGCCTTGTTGTTCCAGGCCGACTTCGCGGCAGATCTTCGCCGTCACCAGTTCGTTGTCGCCGGTCAGCACCTTCACCGCAATGCCGTGGGCCGCCAACGCGCGCAGGGCCGGCGCGGTGCTTTCCTTGGGCGGATCGAGGAAGGCCACGTAGCCGATCAAGGTCATTTGCTGCTCATCGGCGATGCTGTAGACCGCCTGCTCCTTCGGCGTGTGCCGTGCCGCCACCGCCACCACGCGCAAGCCTTCTTCGTTGAAAGAAGCCGTCACTTCGCGAATCCGCGCCAACAGTTCATCCGTCAATGGCTCATCGTTATCGCCATGACGAACCCGGGTGCAACCGGCGAGGATTTCTTCTACCGCACCTTTGCACACCAGCAAGTGATGAGATTGATCGTGCTCAGCCACCACCACCGACATGCGCCGCCGGGTGAAATCGAACGGCACTTCATCGACCTTGGCGAACGCCGTCGCCACTTCCAGTTCACGGTGCACCTCGACGTGTTGCAGCACCGCCACGTCCAGCAGGTTTTTCAGGCCGGTCTGGTAGTAGCTGTTGAGATACGCCATTTCCAGCACGTCATCGGACTCTTCGCCCCAGACGTCCACATGCCGGGCGAGGAAGATTTTGTCCTGGGTCAGGGTGCCGGTCTTGTCGGTGCACAGCACGTCCATCGCGCCGAAGTTCTGGATCGCGTCCAGGCGTTTGACGATGACTTTCTTGCGCGACAGGAACACCGCGCCCTTGGCCAGGGTCGAGGTGACGATCATCGGCAGCATTTCCGGCGTCAGGCCGACGGCGATGGACAGAGCGAACAGCAGCGCCTGCATCCAGTCGCCTTTGGTGAAACCGTTGATGAACAGCACCAGCGGCGCCATCACGAACATGAAGCGGATCAGCAACCAGCTGACTTTGTTGACCCCGGTCTGAAACGACGTCGGCGCCCGGTCAGTGGCACTGACCCGCTGCGCCAAAGCACCAAAATAGGTGCTGTTGCCGGTGGTCAGGATCACCGCGATGGCCGAACCCGAGACCACGTTAGTGCCCATGAACAGGATGTTGTCCAAGTCCAGCGGGTTGCTGGTGTCGCTGTCCTGCTGGCGGGGGAATTTTTCCACCGGCATCGATTCACCGGTCATCGCGGCCTGGCTGACGAACAGGTCCTTGGCACTGAGCACCCGGCAATCGGCGGGAATCATGTCGCCGGCCGAGAGCACGATCAGGTCGCCGGGCACCAATTGCTTGATTGGCAATTCGATGCGCTGCGCGCCCTGACGCATGACGGTCGCGGTGTTGCTCACCATTGCCTTGAGCGCATCGGCCGCCTGGTTCGACTTGGCTTCCTGCCAGAACCGCAGCAAGGTCGAGAGCACCACCATGGAGAAAATCACCACGGCGGCCTTGATGTCTTCAGTGAACCAGGAGACCACCGCCAACAAGGTCAGCAGCAGGTTGAACGGGTTTTTGTAGCAGTGCCACAGGTGCACCCACCACGGCAGCGGCTGCTCATGCTCGACTTCGTTGAGGCCGAATTGCTCGCGCAGGGCCTCGGCTTCGAGCTCGCTCAAACCATCGCTGTGACTGCCGAGGTTATCCAGCAACTGGCCGGTGTCGCTGTTGGCCGCGGACACCAGGGTTTGCGCCAAGGTGGGCGGTACTTCACGGCTGACCGTGGTGTCGTTGATGCTTTCCAGCAACGCCAGGCGACGGAAGTGCCGGGCGATGTGGCGGGTGCGCAGGAATCCGGCGAAGAATTCCTTGAGCAAGGTCAGGTTCATGGCAGTTGCCCCCAGGGTCAGCCGGGAAACCGTCGAGCAGGCGCGTCGAGTCGCCGCGATGACGACTGGCAAGTCGACCATCACGCACGGTTCAGCGTCGATGAGAGGGACGTCGGGAATCGGGCCGCCACTGGCCACGATCGGGATGCCGCTACTCGCTTTTCAGCAAGGTAACGGCACAAAAAAGCTGCGCGTTAGCTTGCCGAGAAGGTGCCGGTTACTGAAACCGGCCGACTACTGTCACTCGAACAAGTACCCACTGTGGGTCTCCGCTATTGATGAAAACGCGCGAAGCTTACGCCCCGATTTCTGGAGAGTAAACGATGCCGGGACGTGTGCAGGGGGAATCGACGGGTTCTTCAGGAAGGGTTCAGGATTGAGCATTTGTAGTGCTCTTGTGGCCCCTATCGCGAGCAAGCTCGCTCCCACATTTGTCCTGTAAACACAGGTCCATTGTGGGAGCGAGCTTGCTCGCGATGACGGCCTTGCAGACGCTGAAGAACTTAGCTGGCTGTGGCCAACAACAAATCCATCACCGAGCGCGCATGCCCGCGGGATTTGCCATGGTCATACAGCGACCCGGCAATCTCATCGGCGCGGATCGGCAGGATCGACAGCAAGGTGTCGCTCAAGCCGTGGCTGGCCTGGCAGAAGCCCTGCATGTAGATGCCGGCCTTGCAGCGTTCGTCGGTGATCAGTTTGTAGTTACGATCGACTTCGAAGTCGCCCAGGTACTGTTCCAGCGGCGCCAGCAGTTTGCGGTGCATCTGGCGCTCGTAACCGGTGGCCAGCACCACGGCGTCGTAATGCCGAACCGAGACTTCGCCGGTGGCGTTGTTGCGCACTGCCAGTTCGATGCCGCGCTCGGTGGCGGTGGCTTTTTCGATGGTGGTCAGGGTGCGGAACGCGTGACGGGCGATCCCGGAAACCTTCTGGCGATAGAAGATGCCGTAGATGCGTTCGATCAGGTCGATGTCCACCACCGAATAGTTGGTGTTGTGGTACTCGTTGACCAGGCGCTCGCGTTCGCTGCTGGCCTGCTGGAACACCAGGTCGGTGAACTCCGGCGAGAACACTTCGTTGACGAACGGGCTGTCATCCGCCGGTTTCAGGGCCGAGCCGCGCAGGATCATGTCCACTTGCACCGACGGGAAGCTGTCGTTCAAGTCGATGAAAGCCTCCGCCGCGCTCTGCCCGCCGCCGATGATCGCAATGCTCATCGGTTGATTGTTCACGCATGGCTGCTTGGCCATCTGCGCCAGGTACTGGGAGTGGTGGAACACGCGGCTGTCATCCTTGAGCGCCTTGAACGCTTCGGGGATACGCGGAGTGCCGCCAGCGCTGACCACCACCGAACGGGCGGTGCGCACGTGTTGCTGACCTTGCGTGTCACGGGAGATCACGCGCAACGCTTCGACCTGCTGGTTGTGCAGCACCGGCTCGATGGTCAGCACTTCTTCGCCGTAACGGCTTTGCGCTTCAAATTGCCCGGCGACCCAGCGCAGGTAGTCGTTGTACTCCATGCGGCACGGGTAGAAGGTGCCCAGGTTGATGAAGTCCACCAGACGCCCGTGATGCTTGAGGTAATTGACGAACGAGTACGGGCTGGTCGGGTTGCGCAGGGTCACCAGATCCTTGAGGAAGGAAATCTGCAACTCGCTCTGGGTCGACAACGTGTTGCCGTGCCAGCTGTAGGTGGCCTGCTTGTCGAGAAACAGTACATCCAGTTCACCCTGGCTCGGCCCGCGCTCTTGCAGGGCGATGGCCAGTGCCAGGTTCGAAGGGCCGAAACCGATGCCGATCAGGTCGTGAACGATGGGCGATGCAATTGCCTGTGTCATTTCCAGTGTCCTCTGGATGAACCCCTCAACAAGGGGAGGAAGCCTAAGTGACCTGGCCGGCCTTGAGCAGGACAGCAGATCGTCTGTTGAGTAGGAACGAGGACAATGAAAAAAAATTTAGCGAGACAGGATCAATGGGCATCCCATTGCTTGATGCGCACCCGGCAATGCTTCATCGCATTAACGATGTGCTTCTCCACCAGCGCCCGGGAAATCCCCAGGTGTTCGGCGATCTCTGGGTGCGACAGGCCATCGATCTTGCGCAGCAAAAAACTCTCGCGGCACAGCCTTGGCAATTCCGCCAGCGCGCGCTGCAGCATGGCCAGGCGTTGGCCGTGATCGAGGCTGGTGTGCGGCGATGGGGTGAAGTAGCGTTCTTCACTATCGAGCACTTCGAGGGATTCGACCTGACGCAAGGCGTTGCGCCGATGGTCATCGATTACCAGGTTGAGTGCGGTGCGATAAAGGAAGGCCCGAGGCTGCTCGATCGGCGTGTCGCTGGAGCGCTCCAGTACCCGCAGATAAGCGTCATGCACCACATCTTCGGCCACCTGACGGTTGCCCAGCTTGGCGTTCAGGAAACACACCAGCTCGCGATAGTAGTTTTCCAACATGACTCCCGGCCGCACAGGGTGCGGTTTCTGTCCTTGAGCCAGATCCGCGACCGCCAAATGGGCGGCGGCACGATGGTGGCAATTTGAGTCGCGTAATTTATAGTAATTCTCATATAGATTTAAAGTGCTGTTTCGGTTTGCCCGATAAATAGTGCTGCTCTATACCTGTAACTCCGTGTTTCCGCGCTTAAATTCCGCCCTTCCCGCCTCGTTTACAGGACAGCTCCCCGTCTCTGTCGGCCCACCGACAGCGCTCAGCTGTCGCCTTATTGTGTGCGTCATCTGGGTGACGGGCCGAATTCCATTGGCCGGAACCCTGCATGAAACGTCCCCGCACCGCACGACGCGCCCTGCTTGTTGCACTGTGTCTGATCCCCGTTATCGCCGTCGCTGCCTGGCAGATCCTCCCGCCCGGCCGCGACCAGTTCGCCACGGTGCAAGTCATCCGCGGCGACATCGAAAGCAGCGTCACGGCCCTGGGCACTCTGCAACCGCGGCGTTATGTCGATGTCGGCGCCCAGGCGTCGGGGCAGATCCACAAGATCCACGTGGAAGTCGGCGATGTGGTCAAGGAAGGCGATTTGCTGGTGGAAATCGATCCGTCCACCCAGCAGGCCAAACTCGATGCCGGGCGTTTTTCCATCGACAACCTCAAGGCCCAGCTCCAGGAGCAAAAGGCGCAACACGAACTGGCCTGGCAAAAATTCCAGCGCCAGCAAAACCTCGCGGCCGGCGGCGCCACCCGCGCCGAAGACGTGCAAACCGCCCAGGCCGAACTGCGCGCCACCCAGGCCCGTGTCGAGATGTTCCAGGCGCAAATCCGCCAGGCTCAGGCCAGCCTGCGCAGCGATCAGGCCGAACTCGGCTACACGCGCATTTATGCACCGATGAATGGAACGGTGGTTGCCCTCGATGCCCGGGAAGGCCAGACGCTTAATGCCCAGCAGCAGACGCCGTTGATTCTGCGCATCGCCAAACTGTCGCCGATGACGGTCTGGGCCGAGGTCTCGGAAGCGGACATAGGCCACGTCAAACCCGGCATGAACGCCTGGTTCACCACCTTGAGCGGCGGCAACCGGCGCTGGAACAGCACCGTGCGGCAGATCTTGCCGATCCCGCCCAAACCCCTGGACCAGACCAGTCAGGGTGGCGGCAGCCCCGCCAGTTCGAGCAAAAGCGGGACCGGGCGCGTGGTGCTGTACACCGTGTTGCTCGACGTCGATAACGCCGACAACGCCTTGATGGCCGAAATGACCACGCAAGTTTTCTTTGTCTCCGATCAGGCGAAAAACGTTCTTACCGCGCCAATTGCCGCATTGCAGGGCGGCCCACAGGCCGACAGCCAGACTGCGCAAGTCGTCGCAAAAAACGGCGCCATCCAGCAACGGCAGGTGCGCACCGGTATCAGCGATCGCCTGAAAGTGCAGATCCTCGATGGCCTCGACGAAGGCGATCACCTGTTGATCGGCCCGGCTGACGGGAGTGGCGGCTGAATGCAGACACCCCTGATCGACCTGCAGGACATCCGCAAAGCCTATGGCGGCGGCGATGCCCCGGAAGTTCACGTATTGCGCGGCATCGACCTGGCGATTCATGCCGGTGAGTTTGTCGCGATTGTCGGGGCCTCCGGCTCGGGCAAATCGACACTGATGAACATTCTTGGCTGCCTCGACCGACCGACCTCAGGCGAATACCGTTTTGCCGGGGAAAACGTCGCCGGGCTCGACAGCGATGAATTGGCCTGGCTGCGCCGCGAAGCGTTCGGGTTCGTGTTCCAGGGCTATCACCTGATTCCGTCTGGCTCGGCCCAGGAAAACGTCGAGATGCCGGCCATCTACGCAGGCACCCCGGCCGCCGAACGCCACGCCCGTGCCGCCGCCCTGCTCGACCGTCTGGGGCTGGCCACGCGCACCGGCAACCGTCCGCACCAGCTCTCCGGCGGCCAGCAACAACGGGTATCGATTGCCCGCGCCTTGATGAACGGCGGCCACATCATCCTCGCCGACGAACCCACCGGCGCCCTCGACAGCCACAGTGGCGCCGAGGTCATGACCTTGCTCGACGAACTGGCAAGCCAGGGCCACGTGGTGATTCTGATCACCCACGACCGCGAAGTGGCGGCCCGTGCCAAGCGCATCATCGAAATCCGCGACGGCCTGATCATCAGTGACAGCGCCCATGACAACCCCGCCGCACAAACCTCGGCCAACCCCGGCGCGTTGCAAGCGGTGGACCTGCGCAAGCGCCTCAGCGAAGGCGCCGAGGCCACCGGTGCCTGGAAAGGCGAACTGGTCGATGCGGTGCACGCGGCCTGGCGGGTGATGTGGATCAACCGGTTCCGCACCGCCCTCACGCTGCTGGGGATCATCATCGGCGTGGCGTCGGTGGTGGTGATGCTGGCGGTCGGTGAAGGCAGCAAGCGTCAGGTCATGGCGCAGATGGGCGCCTTCGGCTCGAACATTATTTACCTCAGCGGCTCGGCACCGAACCCGCGCACGCCGCCGGGCGTGGTGACGCTGGACGACGTCGCCGCGCTGGCCAGCCTGCCGCAAGTACGGCGGATCATGCCGGTCAATGGCGCGGAGGCCGGGGTGCGTTTCGGCAACGTCGACCACATGAGCTATGTCGGTGGCAATGACACCAATTTCCCGGCGATCTTCAACTGGCCCGTGGTCCAGGGTAGTTACTTCACCGAGGCTGACGAACAAAACGCCGCGGCGGTCGCAGTGATTGGCCACAAGGTGCGCAGCAAATTGCTCAAGGACGTGGCCAACCCCATCGGCCAGTACATCCTGATCGAAAACGTGCCGTTTCAAGTCGTCGGCGTACTCGGCGAAAAAGGCGCCAGCTCCGGCGATTCCGACAGCGACAACCGCATCGCCATTCCGTATTCGGCAGCCAGTGTCCGGCTATTCGGCACCCACAATCCGGAGTACGTGGCGATCGCCGCGGCTGATGCGCGCAAGGTCAAGGAAGCGGAAACCGCGATCAAGCAATTGATGCTGCGCCTGCACAACGGCAAGCAGGATTTCGAATTGACCAACAACGCCGCAATGATCCAGGCCGAGGCCCGGACCCAGAACACCCTGTCGCTGATGCTCGGCTCGATTGCTGCGATCTCGCTGCTGGTGGGCGGTATCGGCGTGATGAACATCATGCTCATGACCGTGCGCGAACGCACCCGCGAGATCGGTATCCGCATGGCTACCGGCGCCCGTCAACGCGACATCCTGCGCCAGTTCCTCACCGAAGCGGTGATGCTCTCGGTGGTCGGCGGCCTGGCCGGGATTGCCCTGGCGCTGATCGTCGGCGGTGTGCTGGTACTCAGCGAAGTCGCCGTCGCATTTTCCTTGATGGCGGTGCTTGGTGCCTTCGGCTGCGCCCTTGTTACCGGTGTTGTCTTCGGCTTCATGCCGGCCCGCAAAGCTGCCCGGCTCGACCCGGTCACGGCCCTTACCAGTGAATGATCGACCTATGAAGCCGCCATTGAGCCTGTTAACCCTCTGCCTGCTGCTCAGCGCCTGCAGCAGCCCTGCCCCGCGCCCGGACAGCGGGCTTGCACCGCCTGCGTCCTGGCAATCACCGCACAGTGAAAGCGCCACGGTTAATAACCGGCAATGGTGGACGCAGTTCGGCAGTCCACAACTGGATCGCCTGATCGAACAGGCGCGAGTCGGCAGTTTTGACCTGGCAGCCGCCGTCGCCCGGGTGCAGCAGGCCCAGGCCGGGACGGTGATTGCCGGTGGTTCGCAACTGCCGGAGATTAAAGCGGCGGGGAATGCCAATCGGCAAAAACTGCTGCGGGGCAATGGCTACAGTCAGCTCGATGCCGACAGCAGCAATGAGGCAGTGGACTATTTCGATGCCAACCTCAGTGCGAGTTATGAGATCGATTTCTGGGGCGGCAAACGCGCGTCCCGGGACAGCGCGCAACTGGGCTTGAAAGCCAGCGAGTTCGATCAAGCCACGGTGGAGCTGACCTTGCTCAGCGGCGTGGCCAACAGTTATGCGCAAACCTTGTCGCTGCGAGAGCAAAGTCGTATCGCCGGGTTGAACCTGGCCAATGCGCAAAACGTCTTGAAGCTGGTGCAGACCCGTTTTGATTCGGGCTCGGCCACGGCACTGGAACTGGCCCAGCAGAAAAGCCTGGTGGCCGCCCAGCAACGGCAATTGCCGCTGGTGCAGCAACAAGCCCAGGACGCCTTGATCAGCCTCGCCGCCCTCCTCGGCCGGCCGGTTCAGCAACTGGCCCTGAATCAGGAAACGTTCGATGGACTGCAATGGCCGAGCATCTGCGCCGGCCTGCCCAGCGAACTGCTGAGCCGCCGCCCGGACATTGCCCGCGCCGAAGCGCAACTGGCGGCGGCCCAGGCTGACGTCACCGTTGCCCGCGCGGCGATGCTGCCGACCCTCACCTTGAGCGCCAACATCGGTTCAGGCGCCAACAGCTTCTCCGACATCATGCGCAGCCCGTTCTACAACCTCACCGCCGGGCTGGCCGCCCCCATCTTCAACAACGGCCGCCTCGGCGCCGAGCGCGATAAGGCCACGGCGCGTCAGGAAGAACTGCTGGAGATCTATCGCGGCGCGATCATCAATGGCTTCGCCGACGTCGAAAAAGCCCTCAACAGCATTCGTGGGCTGGATGAACAGCGGCAGTGGCAAAGCGAGGAACTCAACCAGGCGCAGACCGCGTTCAACATCGCCCAAAGCCGCTACCAGGCTGGCGCCGAGGATTTGCTGACCGTACTGGAGACCCAACGCACGCTGTACGCGGCGCAGGATTTGAATGTGCAGCTGAGGTTATCGAGGTTGCAGGCCAGTATTGCGTTGTACAAGGCGTTGGGGGGCGGGTGGCAGAAACTCTGAAGATCAAGAGATCGCAGCCTTCGGCTGCTCCTACAGGTTATGTGTTGTGCCCAAAATATGCGGCAAACATAACCTGGTAGGAGCTGCCGAAGGCTGCGATCTTTTGCTCTAGACCTTGGCCTTCAGATTGCGCGCATACCACGGCCGCTTCGGCACGCGGCGGAACAGGTCGGCAAGTTTCTTTTCGTCCTCGCCAAAGGTGATGCGCAGCGCCAGCTTCATGGTTTCCGGGTCCATTTCCACTGACTTGCCGGCCTGCAACCCCGGCGTGGTGCTGCAGCCGTGAGTGGTCGGGCCCAGCCATGGGTCATCGACCTCGACCCAGCGCCCCGGAGCAAACCAGTGCACGCCGTTGACTTGCAGACGACTGACTTCACCCGGATGAAAACGCTCATGGGCGCGGAACCAGTCTTCGACCCGATCATCGATCCAGCCGTGGAAATGCCAGAACACCGGATTGACGTGGGACGAAAACGGATCACCGAGAAAGTCGTTTTCCGGGGCAAACCAGCGCGCGGCAAAGTCGTCCAGGTCCCGGGCGAGTGGCACCGGCGCGCCATTCGAAGGGTCGCGCGGCACCGAGGCCCAGCGCATGTGCAGCCAGTCGTGCAGGCCCAGCTCCACCTCGGAACCGAACTGCCCCAAGGTTAACTTCGACAGGTACTGCGGATCGCGGTATTGCGATTCCCAGACCTGGAAATTGGTTTGATAGGTCTCGGCGGTCTTGAGATCGGCAACCCACTGGGTGTACTCGTCATCGCCTTCGGCCAGCCAGGTCGGCGGCAGCGCCGTACCGTCGTGGTTATCGAAATAGCGGGCGAAACCGGCGCGGTCACGCACCAGTTCCGGCTGTGGCAGCGGGAAGTACTGCCAGGACGGCAAGTCCTGCATCGAACGCGCCGTGCCAAGCATGTGCCGGTGCATGAAAAAGAAATCGATCCCGGAACCGTTGCGATCCTTGTGTTTGCCCCGGGCATCGCGCTCCTGATCACGGGGGCCGGGCTGCCAGCCGATACCGCGCAGGGCATTGCGCTTGTCCTCGGACAGGGTGTGCCATTTGTCCCGGGAGGCATGCCAGAGCTGGTGAAACAAGCGATGCTCAGGAGACACCAGCCAGGCCAGCAGCGTAGGGTTCAGCGCCGTGCGCTCCCGGGCTTCGGGGAACAGGTGTTTGACGGCGATGAAGCGGTTGTCCTGCATTGGCAAGGCCAATGGGCGATCCAGACGTGAAACCCGGCCACTGAGGGTGCCGCTGCCGGCATTGCCAAACGCGGCCCAGACTTCGTCCAGGCGCATATTGAATTCGTAATCCGTTGCACCACCGGGGCCAACCAGCCGCCAGCTCAGTTGCGCGGCATTGGCGTCGGCCAGGTCGCCGAAGAGCCGGTAACGCGCAGCATCAGCGCTGCGCAAACGCTCGGCGGTGTCGAGAAAACCACTGACCCCGCGGCCCTTGTGGCCAATGTCGATGAACACTTCGAGGCCGTCCCGGGGCAAGCCATCGAGGCCGGCGTCGCTGCCTTCGAAACGAATCGTCCAGACGCCGCGCAAGGCATCCGCCAGTCGCTGACCGGCGACGTCCGCCACATCGAACGACGCCTCACCGGGGGTGATCGTCGGGTCCGGCTTCGTCCATTCGCGATGCCCATAAAAAGCCGCAGGCACGGCGGCGCCGGTCAGCGCCAGGCCCGCCATGAACCATCGTCGAGAAATCGTCATTGCCCTACCTGTGTCAGCCATGAAGCAGGCTTTATCCAAGCTAGAACGTTCGTCCCCTTCATAAATTTATGGTGTTCCCAAAAGATCGCAGCCTTCGGCAGCTCCTACATGGGAATACGTACCCCTGTAGGAGCTGCCGAAGGCTGCGATCTTTTAAGACGCCACCTAAATTCCTGTGCCGATCACTCGTTCTTCCCAGATAGCAAAGGCCCCTGCGCCCGCACCGGGGCGGCGAACCTGACTGAGATGGCAATGACAAAACCACGTTCGAAAAAGGCTCTTTACATCGGCCTGCCGCTGGCCCTGGCGATCAGCGCCGGTGCAGGCTTTGCGGTTTGGGATCACTGGTTCAAGGACAATCCCGGCTACCCGGCCAAGGTGATGCAACAGGCCGATGAGCTGCACGAACGCATGCTCTCTTTCGACAGCCACATCACCGTGCCCCAGGACTTCGGCACCGTCGGCAACGAAATCGACAAGGACGGCACTGGCCAGTTCGACCTGGTCAAGGCCAATCGCGGACGGCTGTCCGGTGCGGCGCTGACGATCTTCGGCTGGCCAGAACTGTGGAACGGCCCCAACGCCCCGCACAAACCCACCGCCGGGTTCGTCGCCGAAGCACGCAACCAGCAGGAGATCCGCTACAAGATCATCTCTGGCATGGTCCGCGACTTCCCCAACCAGGTCGCCATCGCCTACACCCCCGCCGACTTCCGGCGTCTGCACGGTGAAGGCAAGTTCGCGATTTTCATGAGCATGCTCAACGCCTATCCATTGGGCCATGACCTGAACCTGCTGGACCTGTGGGCCGCCCGTGGCATGCGCATGTTCGGCTTCAGTTACGTGGGCAACAACGACTGGGCCGATTCTTCGCGCCCGCTACCGTTCTTCAATGATTCGCCGGACGCCCTCGATGGCTTGTCGGACATCGGCAAGCAAGCGGTACAGCGCCTGAACGATTTAGGCGTGATCATCGACGTGTCGCAAATGTCGACCAAGGCCCTGGAGCAAGTCGCGCAATTGAGCCGCGCACCGTTGGTGGCCTCGCACTCGGCGCCGCGCGCCATGGTCGATATCCCGCGCAATCTCAGCGATAAAGAATTGCAGTTGATCAAGAACAGCGGCGGCGTGGTGCAAATCGTCGGGTTCTCCCAATACCTGCGGCCGCTGACCCAAGGCACCCAAGACAAACTCAACGCCCTGCGTGCCCGATTCGACCTGCCGCCACTGCCTAACCTCGCGTACGCCCTGATGCCCGGCGACCCGATCATTGCCGCGTGGTCCGAGCAGAAATTCGGCGAATACGCCGGCCAGCTCTACGCCATCCTCGACGAAGAACCCAAGGCCAGCCTCAAGGACCTGGGCGACGCTATCGATTACACGGTGCGCAAGATCGGTATCGATCACGTGGGCATCAGCTCCGACTTCAACGAAGGTGGCGGCGTCAAAGGCTGGGAAAACGTCGGTGAAATCCGCAACGTCACCGCTGAGCTGCTGTCACGCGGCTACTCCGAGGCAGACATTGCCAAGCTGTGGGGCGGCAACTTCCTGCGGGTCTGGGACCAGGTGGAAAAACTGTCGAAACCGGCGCTAATTTCTGCCCGGGAAGCCGCCAAGCCATGAACAACCGTCGAGACTTTCTCAAGCAGGCCGGGATTCTCGCGGCCGCCCTGCCGCTTGGCGCGGGCCTCAATAACGTCGCCAACGCCACCACAAACTCACCGTTGCCTCGGGACAAATGGGCGCAATTGCGCCAGTTGTTCAATCAGGACCCGGACTACCTGCACTTCTCCAATTTCCTGATCACCACGCACCCAAAACCAGTGCGAGAAGCCATCGAGATGCACCGCGCCGCGCTGGATAAAAATCCGGGGCTGGCGATGGATTGGGACCTGGGCGTGATCGAACAGCGCGAAGAAAACGTGCGGGTCTGGGCCGGTAAATATTTGCAAGCCGATCCGAAACAGATCGCCCTCACCGGCAGCACCACCGAAGGGTTGGCGATGATTTACGGCGGCGTGCACGTGCGCCCGGACCAGGAAATCCTCACCACCGAGCACGAACACTACGCGACCCACACCATCCTCGAATTGCGTACGCAACGGGACGGCACCAAGGTGCGCAAGATCAGGCTGTTCAAGGACCCGCAGACGGTCACCCAGGCAGAAATCCTCGCCGCCATCGACCGCAGCATCAAACCCGAAACCCGCGTTCTCGGCATGACCTGGGTGCAATCGGGCAGCGGCGTGAAAACCCCGATCAGCGAGATCGGCGCCTTGGTGGACAAGCACAATCGCAATCGCAGCGACGAGGACCGGATCATCTACCTGGTCGATGGTGTCCACGGCTTTGGCGTCGAGGACCTGAGCTTCCCGGCCATGAACTGCGACTTCTTTATTGCCGGCACTCACAAATGGATGTTCGGCCCGCGCGGTACCGGCATCGTCTGCAGCCGCAGTACCGAGGTCAAATACGTCACGCCGATCATCCCGACCTTCTCCGAAGCCGAGCATTTTTCCACCACCATGACCCCCGGCGGCTATCACGCTTTCGAGCACCGCTGGGCACTGGACGAAGCTTTCAAGTTGCACCTGCAATTGGGCAAGGCTGCGGTTCAGGCGCGCATCCACGAACTGAACAGCTACCTGAAAAAACGCCTGCAAGAGCGCCCGCAGGTCGAGCTGGTCACACCGTTGAGCCCGGCGCTGTCTGCCGGCTTCACCTTCTTCCGGGTCAAGGGCAAGGACAGCGACAAAATCGCCGCCTACTTGATGAAAAACCACGTGGTCGCCGATGCCGTCGAGCGCGATGTCGGGCCGGTGATTCGCACCGCGCCGGGCTTGCTCAATACCGAAGCGCAAATCGACCAGTTGCTGGCGCTGCTCGACAAAACCCTTTGACCCCAGACGATGCCTTTTACCTTTTATCGAGATCAATGATGAACAGTGACCTGCGAAGTTTTTCCTTGAAGGCGCTCCCGGCCCTGCTGTTGGCTGCCTTGGCCGCCAGCCTGTTGCCGGGCATCGCCCAGGCCGCCGAACCGGCGAAACCGGGCAAGGTATTCAAGGACTGCAAGGACTGCCCGGAAATGGTCGTGCTCCCCACCGGCACCTTCACCATGGGCACCCCGGATGATGAAGTCGGCCGAGAGCCCGATGAAGGCCCGATGCACCCGGTGACCTTCGCCAAGCCGTTGGCGATCAGCCGCTTCCAGGTGTTGAAGGGCGAATGGGACGCCTACATCCGCGACACGGGCTACGTCATGCCCGACGGCGACGACCGCCCGGGCCGCGAATGCAAGGCCGGCATCCCGCGTTACGAATACACCAACAAACACCCGGCCGTGTGCATGGACTTCGCCGAGGTCAACGCCTACGTGGCATGGCTGTCGAAGAAAACCGGGCAGCAATACCGTTTGGTCAGTGAGTCCCTGCGCGAGTACGCCGCACGTGGCGGCACCACGGGTCCGTTCCCCTTCCCGTTCGATGAGGGCAAGGAGTACAGCATCGCCAAACACGCCAATACCTACGGCGCGGCCGACGGCTACAACTTCACCGCGCCGGCCGGCAGCTTTCCAGCCAACGCTTTTGGCGTGTACGACATGCACGGTAACGTCTATGAATGGACCGCCGATTGCTACAACGAAAACTACGTCGGCGCCCCGAGCGATGGCAGTGCCTGGCTGACCGGCAAGTGCGAATTCAAGCGTATTCGCGGCAATGACTGGGGCGAAGCGCCGGTGTTCTCCCGCTCCGGCAACCGCAACGCGCTGGTGCCCGGTGATCGTGGTGACTGGATCGGCTTCCGCGTCGCCCGCGACCTGTAAGGTCCGCTAAATTAGCCATCCCGCCAGTCGTTCTATAGGTGTGCGCGTCCGTCTGTGGCGCGCCACCGCCCTCTATGTCCTCCAGCGATGCCCGGCCGTCGCCACTCTTTTCAAGCAGGGAACCTCCATGAGCAAACCAACACGCGGGGTGATCAATGAATTGTTCACCCTGCTCAAACCCTTTCGGCTGATCGTCGCCGGCTCCATCCTGCTCGGCATGGTCGGCGGTCTGAGCGTCACTGCGTTGCTGGCGACCATCAACAACGTGCTGCACTCCGAGGGCGGCCTGACCAACACCGTGGTCGCCGCTTTTGCCGCGCTGTGCCTGCTGGCGTTGATCAGTTCGATTTTCTCCGACATCGGCACCAACTACGTCGGCCAGCACATCATCGCCAAGCTGCGCAAAGAGCTGGGTGAAAAAGTGCTGTCGGCGCCCATCGAGCAGATCGAACGCTACCGCAGCCATCGCCTGATCCCGGTGCTGACCCACGACGTCGACACCATCAGCGACTTCGCCTTCGCCTTCGCGCCGCTGGCGATTTCCCTGACCGTGACCCTGGGTTGCATGGGTTACCTGGCGATGCTGTCGTGGCCGATGTTCCTGATGATGGTGGTCGCTATCGTGATCGGCACGGTCATCCAATACATCGCCCGCGGGCGCGGCATGATGGGGTTCATGAAGGCCCGGGATTACGAAGACGAGCTGCAAAAGCACTACAACGCAGTGGCCGAAGGCGCCAAGGAACTGCGCATTCACCGCCCGCGTCGGCACCGCATGTTTGTCTCGGGCATTGAGGCCACAGCGGACAAGATCTGCGACACCCAAGTGCGTTCGGTAAACATTTTCGTGGTGGCCAAGACTCTCGGCTCGATGCTGTTCTTCGTGGTGATCGGCCTCGCCCTGGCCCTGCAATCGCTGTGGCCGAGCGCGGACAAAGCGGTAATGAGCGGTTTCGTCCTGGTGCTGCTGTACATGAAAGGCCCGCTGGAACACTTGATCGGCACCTTGCCGATTGTCAGCCGCGCGCAGATCGCGTTCCGCCGCATTGCCGATTTGTCCGAACAGTTTTCTTCGCCAGAGCCGCACCTGCTGCTCAGCGATCAGGGGCACAAGAGCACCGTGGTGCACAGCCTGGAATTGAACGAGGTGTCTTATAGCTTCCCGGCCACCGAAGGCAGCGCACCGTTTCGCCTGGGGCCGGTGAACCTGAAGATTGATCAGGGCGACATCATTTTCATCGTCGGCGAAAACGGCTGCGGCAAAACCACGTTGATCAAACTGCTGCTGGGCCTGTATGCGCCGCAGCACGGCGAGATCCGCCTCAACGATCAAGTGGTCAGCGCCGTGACCCGCGACGACTACCGTCAATTGTTCACCACAATCTTCGCCGACTATTACCTGTTCGATGATGTGGTGCAGGGCGACACGCACATCCCGGAAGACGCCAACAAATACCTGCAACGCCTGGAAATCGCGCACAAGGTCAGCGTGCGCGACGGCTCGTTCACCACCACCGATCTGTCCACCGGCCAGCGCAAGCGCCTGGCGCTGGTCAATGCGTGGCTGGAGGAGCGTCCGGTGCTGGTGTTCGACGAATGGGCCGCCGACCAGGACCCGACCTTCCGGCGCATTTTCTACACCGAGTTGCTGCCGGACCTGAAGCGTCTGGGCAAGACCATCATCGTCATTTCCCACGACGATCGTTACTTCGATGTCGCCGATCAACTGGTGCGCATGGACGCCGGCAAAGTCGTCACCGAGCTTCAAACTGTCTGATTGTGAAAATTTCATAAAAAAAGACGTTGAGGCTTTCCGGTTTCGGGAGGGCTCAACGTCTCACTAACAGTTAATAGAAATAGTTCTCAGTCAACACTTTGAAGAGTAGAAGAATAATGCCCGCACCGCACGGACTCAACCCGCTCGCCAAGGCTCTGCTGATCCGCCATTCACTTCGCCCGACGCTGCCAGCCCTTTGCGCTCTGGCACTGACATTGCCGATGATCGGCCAGGCTCAGGCCCAGACCGCCGCGATCAATATCCCCGCGCAATCGCTGGGTAGCGCCCTGCAGGAATTCGGTCGCCAGACCAACCTGCAAGTGCTCTACAGTCCGGATGAAGTCAGCGGCCTGCGCAGCACTGCTGTCAATGGCAGCCTGGAACCCGCCGCCGCCATGGCCCAGTTGCTCCAGGGCACCGGCATCGCTTACTCCGTAGAAGGCAACAGCGTTGCCCTGCGTGCGCGCAGCAGCGGTGGCAATACCCTGGACCTGGCGCCGACCAGCATTTCCGCCACCCAGGAATCGGCCTATGGCCCGGTGGACGGGATCGTCGCCAAGCGCAGCGGCAGCGGCACCAAAACCGATACACCGCTGAATGAAATCCCGCAGACCGTCAACGTGATCACGGCAGATGAAGTGAAGATGCGCGGCGCGCAATCGGTCACCGAGGCCCTGCGCTACACCGCCGGCATGACCGGTGGCGGCTTCTCCGACCGCGTCAAGATGTTCGACGAGCCGACCTCACGTGGCTTCTCCCCTACCCCGCTGTACCTCAACGGCCTGCACCTGCCTTACGGCGGCGGCAGCACCGGCGGTTCGCTGCAGATCGACCCGTACACCCTGGAGCGCATCGAAGTGCTCAAAGGCCCGGCCTCGGTGCTGTATGGCCAGAACCAGCCCGGCGGTATCGTCAACATGGTCGGCAAGCGTCCGACGGCCACCCCGTTGCACGAAATCGTGCTGGGCACCGGCAGCTACGACCGCAAGTACGGCGCCTTCGACCTCGGCGGCCCGATCGACGATCAGGGCGAATTCCTCTATCGCCTGACCGGCCTGGTCAACGACAGCAACTCGGAAATCAACTACGCCGACCAGAACCGCATGCTGCTGGCGCCGAGCCTGACCTGGCTGCCGAACGATCGCACCAGCGTCACTGTGTTCGCCCAGTATCAAAAGGATCGCGATACCCCGGAAGCACAAGGTCTGCCGGCTGAAGGCACCGTGTTCAAAGGCCCGAATGGCCGGATCAGCCGCAAGCTGTTCATCGGCGAGCCTGGCCTGAACAAATACGATCGCGAGCAGTTCGTGACCGGCTACGACGTGTCCTACGAGCTGAACGACGTCTGGACCCTCAAGCAACGCGGCAGCTACGCCTACCTCGACGACCAGTACGTCGCGCCATTGCACGGCTACTCGTTCTCGACCAACCCGGTCACCGGCCGGGATGACAACAGCTACCAGAGCCGCTTCGGCGTGGACTGGTCGCAGACCAACAAGGTCTACGGCATCGATAGCACCGCGCAAGCCAAATTCAAGACCGGTGAGCTGGACCACACCGTGCTGCTGGGCGTGGATTACTACCACTTCAACACCAAGTTCCTCGGTCTGTATGACCGTCAAGGGCCGGGCATTGACCTGTACCACCCGGTGTATGGCAGTGAGTTCAACTTCACCCAACCGTATCGCTGGGACAACACCATCAAGCAGACCGGCCTGTACGCACAGGATCAACTGCGCTGGAACCAGTGGTTCCTGACTCTGGGCGGTCGTTATGACTTTGCCGAGACCGACAACAAAGAGCCGCTGGCCGGCACTCACTCCAACATCAAGGATGAGAAGTTCACGGGCCGTGCGGGCCTAGGCTATGAGTTCGAAAACGGCCTGACGCCGTATGTGAGCTATTCGGAATCGTTCCTGCCGCAAACCGGCGTCGACATGAACTCCAAGCCGTTCAAGCCGACCACCGGCAAGCAGTACGAAGCGGGCATCAAGTATGAACCGAAGGCTATCGACGGTTTCATTCAGTTGTCGGTGTACCAGATCGACCAGGACAACATGCTGACCAACGACCTGCAAAACCCGGGTTTCAGCAGCCAGAGCGGTTCGGTTCGTTCACGCGGCGTGGAACTGGAAGGCAAGGTCAACGTCACGCAGAACCTGCGCGTGCTGGCCGCGGTGTCGCGTAACCAGAACAAATGGCGCAGCGTCAACGATGGGCGCGAAGGTCGCACCCTGGCCATGAGCCCGCCGCTGACAGCGTCCACGTGGGTCAACTACGACTTCGACAACTCCACCGTGCTGGCCGGTTTGGGCGCGGGCCTGGGCTTGCGTTATGTGCGTAGCAGCTACGGTTCGGACTACGAGGAAGATTCCTTCCAGATTCCGTCCTACACCGTGTATGACGCGATGGTCTCCTACGACCTGCAAAAATCGCCGCTGCACATCAAGGGCACCAAAGTTAAGCTGAACCTGGAAAACCTCCAGGACAAGAAATACGTCGCCAGCTGCAACAGCACCCTGGACTGCTACTACGGCGAAGGCCGTACCGTGACAGCCGATGTGACTTACAACTGGTAACACGCACCACGCAATACAAAACGCCGGCTAATGCCGGCGTTTTGCTGTCCACGTAAAAATCCTGAAACCCGCGACAACCCCGTAGGAGCGAGCGGTGCGGCGATCCGACTTGCTCGCCAAGAACGATAACGCGGTGCGTCAGGCCTGACGCCTTCGCGGGCAAGCCTCGCTCCTACAAGGGATTGAGCGTGGTTTTTGTGTAGGAGCAAAGCTTGCTCGCGAAGAACGATGACGTGGTGTGTCAGGCCTGACGCCTTCGCGGGCAAGCCTCGCTCCTACAAGGGATTGGGCGTGGTTTTTGTGTAGGAGCAAAGCTTGCTCGCGAAGAACGATGACGTGGTGTGTCAGGCCTGACGCCTTCGCGGGCAAGCCTCGCTCCTACAAGGGATGCGCTTGGCTGCTACGCAGGCTTGTGGTTGTCCAGTACGCGATTGACCGCTAACTCACCCATCAATATGACCCGTTGCAGCACCAGCATCGAATAGCGTCGCGGGCCTTCCGACAGGTCGACGAGATCGTTGACCATCTCGCGGGCTGAGGCCAACGATTCGCAGGCATCGACCAGCAACGTTTCGTCATCCACCGCTGCGCCGATGGTGAAAATGGCGCTGGGCTTGCAGGGCGGTATCTGCGTTTTCGTCGCATCGGGGTTGAGGTAGAACTTAAGTGCACGGTCGGCCGCAGCTTTCATTTTCTTGGGGTCGAGAGCAAAAGATGCAACGCTGGGTTCTGGATCGGTATCTGGGGGATTGGGTGTTGGTTTGAACATGGATAGAACCTCTAGTACGAATATTTAAAGGAGCCATCACCCTCGCTACCAAACGAAGGGTGGCGGCCATACGCGGGTTGGTAGACCGGTCGCACTAGAACCCGGCGCCCATAAAGGGCCCCACGCATGACCACCATGAAAGCAAAGTCTTGTGAAACAACTGTGCGAGGTGATGCCATGCATCTAGAAACGAAATGGGCTACCAAACCCGATCACTGTTTTTCAGTGACCCAGTAACGATAAAACCCGTGCTCTAGACGCACAAGCCGGCGGATTCTGGCGTACGCGTAGGTAACGGCGCAAGGTGTTGTAGCCGTTTATGACGTAACACCGAGTGTCTTTAAACACGCTATCGGAAACGTGTTTATCACCATCAAAAATCGGGATTTTCTTTGTCCGTTTTTGATGGGGGTTTGCCCCAATGCCAGCGAGCTAAGGAAAGCATGCGGCGAACACTGAACCTGTGGCGAGGGGGTTTACCCCCGTTCGGCTGCGAAGCAGTCGTAAAACCATTCAACACGGTGTGTCTACGGCACCGCGTTGTCTGGTTTTGAGGGGCTGCTGCGCAGCCCAACGGGGGTAAACCCCCTCGCCACAGGGTTTTCGTTTGCTGGAGATTGTTCAGTAGGCAGCAAAACGCCGGCAATCGCCGGCGTTTGTTTGTTACTGACGCAACGATCAACCCGCCGCAAACACCTGCACCAACCGCTCGGCAATGTGCTGCTGCGCTTCTTCCGCCTCGTCGATGATCGCGCCCATGCGCATGAAGTCGTGGGTCATGCCTTCGTAGATCTTCAGCTCCACATCCACTCCCACTGCCTGCAAATGGCGGGCATAGGCCACGCCTTCGTCGTGCAGCGGATCGCATTCGGCGAGGATCAGCAGCACCGGCGCCATGGTCGCCGACACCTCGGCCAGCAATGGCGAAAAACGCGGATCAAGTCGATCGCTGACGTCGCGCTGATAGTGCTGATAAAACCAGCTCAGGGAATCCTTCTCCAGCAAATGCCCCACGCCATAACGCTCAATGGACGGCGTGCCCTGACTGGCGTCGGTGACCGGGTAGATCAGCACCTGCAACAACGGCTGCACCGACGGCTGTGCCGCCAGCACCGTGGCCAGGCTGCCGCCGACACTGTCGCCACCCACCGCCAGGCGTTGCGCATCAATGCCCAATTCATCCGCGTTGGCCACCAGCCAGTTCCAGGCATCCAGCGCATCATCGGCAGCGGTCGGAAAGCGAAACTCCGGCGCCAGGCGATAGGCCACCGACAACACCACGCAATCGGCCATCACCGCCAATGCGCGACACAGCGAATCATGGGAATCGAGGCTGCCGACCACATAACCGCCGCCATGGAAGTACAACAGCGCCGGACGCTTGGCGCCCTTCTCCAGTGAATGATTGCTGTAGATCCGCGCGTTCAGTTGCGTGCCGTCACGCACCGGCAGTTGCAGTTCGTCGACCACTTCCAGCGCTTCACCGCCGGCATCCATTAACAGCGATGACTGATCGAACTGCTGACGCGCCTGCTCCGGGCTCAGCTCATGCATGCCCACGCGTTTGCCGCTGGCCCGGCCGTTGCCGACCAGCTCCAGAAACGCGGCGATATCAGGGTTCAACGACATTCCGAATTCTCCAAACCGGTCGAGCACAACGCTCGACCGGTTCCAGGTTTATGACAAGGCTACTGATTCAACGATCTCACCGAGCATTTCTTCAGCCTCGGCCAGGAAAGTTTCATCACGGGGGATCTGGAAGTGCCCGCAATCGATCCACTCACCCGCCAGCACCGGTTGCGCCAGTTGGCTGGCCAATTCGAGCGCTTCGTCTTCACGTCCCAGGGTCCACCAACAGGTCGGCTCGACGTTCAACGCTGTGCAGCGATCCAGCTTGAGGGACAACAGCTTGAGGCGCCGCGCGACGCTGAACACATGGGCCAACTCATCGGCGCCGAGTGCCACGTAGTTCGAAGCCGCAGCGTTGCGCGCCGCTGTCATCGCCGTGGCCAGCAACGTCCGCAGGTTGTGCGGCGTCTCCTCGCCCTCGATCAGCAAACCGTGCGCGGCATCGCCCAAGGTCACCCGCAGGAAGTCCCGCAGGTCGGCTTGCCAGTCATCCACCGCGCCGGCATTGATTGCCGCCGACGGCACGAAACTGTCCACCAGCCCGACAAACTCCACGCGCTGACCTGCTTGTTCCAGTTGCGCCGCCATCAGCATCGCCAATGTGCCGCCCAACGACCAGCCGAGCAGGTGATACGGCCCTTGCGGCTGTTTCTCGCGGATCTGCGCCACGTAAGCGCTGGCCATTTGTTCCAGCGACACATCGTTCCAAGCCGGATCGAGCAACATCCGACACTGGATCGCCAACACCTGACGCTGACCGCTCAAGCGGCGGGCCAATGGCTCGTAGTCGAACACCGTACCGAAGCCTGCGTGAATGCAGAACAGCGGCGCGACTCCTTTGACTTCCGCGCTCATCGCCAACAACCCGGAGGTTTTCTCGGCGGCGCCCTGAGTGCTGGCCACCAGTTCGGCGATGGTCGGTTTTTGCATCAGGTCGCGCAGTTTCAAGCTCAAGCCCTGGGCCTTCAGCGGTCGGCTGCGGGCAATCACTTGCAGGCTGAGAATCGAATCGCCGCCCAATTCGAAGAAGTTATCGGTCAGGCCCACACGCTCGATTTTCAGCACGTCCTGCCAGATGTTCGCCAAGGCTTTTTCCAGCTCGGTGCTCGGCGCCAGGTATTCCTGACGCTGATCCGCCTCAGGACTTGGCAAGGCCTTGCGGTCGAGTTTGCCGTTCGGCGTCAGCGGCATACGTTCCAGCAACACCAGGTGCGTCGGCACCATGTAGTCCGGCAGGCTGGCCTTGAGCTGTTCGCGCAATTGCTCGCACAAACCGCTCGCTGGAGCGTCGGCATTGGCCAGCACATAACCGATCAGTTGCTTGCCGCTGACTCCTTCGCGAGCCACTACGGCGGCGTCGCGCACGCCCGGTTGCTGCTTGAGGCGAGCTTCGATTTCACCCAGCTCGATGCGGAAACCACGAATCTTCACTTGATGGTCGATGCGCCCCAGGTAGTCGATGGTGCCGTCCTCGCGCTGGCGAACCAGGTCGCCGGTGCGGTACAGGCGACTGCCATCGGCGCTGAACGGATTGGCGACGAAGCGTTCGGCGGTGCCGCCCGAGCGTCCCAGATAACCGCGAGCCAGCGCGCCGCCCAGGTACAGCTCACCGGCAATCCCGGCCGGCAAACGGTTGAGGTCGCTGTCCAGCACATAGCCGCTGCGCTCACCGACCACACTGCCGATCGGGGCGTAAGCCGCACCACATTCATCATCGACACCAGCCTTCCAGATCAGTGGCGTGACCACGGTTTCGGTCGGGCCGTAGCCGTTGATGATGTGTTGTGGTTTCAGTGCACGCTTGGCCAGTTCGAAACTCGCCGCTGGCACTGCATCACCACCGAAGCAGTAAATGCGCACCGCCGGCGGATTGCCTTGCTGCTCGGCATGCTCGGCCAATTGCTGCAAGTACACCGGCGGGAATGCCGCCACGGTGACGCCATGTTCATGCAACGCGGCGTAGGTCTGCTCGGCAGTCCACAGGTTGTCGTCACGAATCAGCAAACGCCCACCATGGGTCAGGGTGGTCAACCAGCGCTCGTGGGCACCGTCGAAAGCGAACGACATAAAGTGCAATTCGCAATCGGCTTCGCTCATTTCATAGCGTTGACCGATGGCCTGGCAGTGCATCGCCAACGGTCCATGAGCCACACCGACACCCTTCGGTTGCCCGGTGGAGCCGGAGGTGTAGATCACATAGGCGAGGTTGTCCGGTTGCACGTCAACCTGCGGCGCACTGCTTGGCTGCGCGTCGAGGTCGAGTTGATCCAGCGCCATCACGTGCAGGTTGTCCTGGCTCGGCAGCACGTTGTGCAAACTCGAATCACTGAGCAGCAAAGCGATCCCTGAATCACGCATCAAATAGCTCAATCGCTCCGGTGGGTACGTCGCATCCAGCGGCACATAAGCGCCACCGGCCTTGAGCACCGCGAGCAAGGCGACAATCATGTTTTCACTGCGGGGCAACGCCACGCCGACCCGCACTTCCGGGCCGACACCTTCGGCGATCAGCGCATGGGCCAGACGATTGGCCCGGGCTTCGATCTGCCCGTAGCTGAACGATTGACCGTTGAAAATCACGGCGGTCTGCTCGTTGCGTTGGCCTGCCCATTGCGCGATGCGCTGATGAACCGGCGCCGCCACTGTTTGCGTCTCGGGCGTTGTCACCGGCAATGCCTGACCGGTGACCAGACCAATACGGCCCAATGGTTGCGCCGCATCCTGCGCCAGCGCCGCGAGCAAGCCTTCCATATTGCTGCGGATGCCTTCCACAGTCGCCAGGTCGAAATGCTCGCGCAGGAACATGTACTCGATCACCAGGCCTTCTTCGAGGGTGACCATCAGGTCCATCGGGAAGTTGGTCAGGCCGGCGCTGTTGGTCTCGCCAAACTTCAGCGAGTCGTCGCGCCACTCGCGCAGGGCCTGGTCGATCGGGTGGTTCTCGAACACGATGATGCTGTCGAACAGCGATTGCCCGGCCCGTCCGGCCCAACGCTGCACGTCGCTGAGCGGGGTGTATTCACGCTCGCGCATTTCCAGGTTGAAGTCCTGCAAGTCGCGCAACCAGTCACCAACCGCTTGCTCGGCGCGCACGTCCTTGATCACCGGCAAGGTGTTGATGAACAGCCCGAGGATCGACTCCGACGCCGGCAGGCTCGCCGGACGCCCCGCCACCGTGGCGCCGAACGCCACGCAGCGCTGGCCGCTATAACGGCTGAGCAGCACCAGCCACGCGCCCTGGACCAAGGTGTTGAGGGTGATCTGCTGGGATTGCGCGAAGGCCTTGAGTTGCTCGGTGCGGGTTTCGCCCAGGCGACTGTAAAGCGCTTCGTGACCGTGACCCTGGCCGACGCGCGGCACGGCGTCAGCCAGATAAGTCGGTTCATCCAGTTGCGCCAGTTGCTCACGCCAGAACCCTTCGCTGGCGTTGGCATCCTGTTGTTGCAGCCAGTTGATGTAACGACGGTAAGGCACCGCCTCGGGCAAGCTCTGGCCGGAATATTGGCTGAGCACTTCGCCAATCAGTTGCGAGGAACTCCAACCGTCGATGAGGATGTGGTGGTAGGTCCAGATCAGCTGATAGCTGTCCTCCCCCACTTGCACCAGGGTCAGGCGTTGCAGCGGCGGACGATCCAGGTCGAAACCCTTGGCCCGTTCGCTGTCGGCCAGTTGCTGCAAGGCCTCGGGCGAATGGTCCTGGTCGCGCCAGTCGAGCAGGCTGATCGGCAACAGCGGGTTGGCAAGGACGAATTGCAGCGGCTCGGCCATGTCCTGCCAGAGGAAACCGGTGCGCAGGATGTCGTGACGCAGGCTCACCGCCTCCCAGGCAGCCTTGAACCGCAGCGGCTCCAGGCCTTGCACCGGAATGCACAACTGGTTGATGTACAGGTCGGCGTCCGGCGAATTCAAGCCGAGGAACAACATCCCCTGCTGCATCGGCGACAAGCGATACAAACCGTCCAGTTGACCTGCCGGCAATGGCAGCTCAGCCAATTGCACGTCACTCAAACCGTGCAGCGGCATGTCGATCAGTGCCGCCGGTTGTTGCAGCGTGCCTTCGGTGGCTTGAGCACGCAGGGCCAATTGCTGGATGGTCGGCTGCTGGAACAGGTCTTTGGGGCTTAGCTCAATCCCTTGTTGGCGCGCACGGCTGACCACCTGAATCGAGATGATCGAGTCGCCGCCCAAGGCAAAGAAGTTATCCGTCGTGCTGATGCGCTCCAGGCCGAGCACCGCTTGCCAGATGTCCACCAGCGTTTGCTCGGTGGCGTTGGCCGGTTCGACATGTTGCTGCGAAGCAGCGAACTCCAGCGCCGGCAGACGCTTGCGGTCAAGCTTGCCATTGGGGCTGAGTGGCATCTGCGCCAGCCACACCCGGTGGGCCGGGACCATGTAGTCCGGCAGGCTTTCGCCCAGCCACGTGGTCAGGTCGTCGTGCAGCGCTTCGGCCGTCTCCAGGGTCGCCGGATCGACCGGCACCAGGTACGCCACCAATTGCTTGCTGCCCAATACATCTTGAGCAACCACCACCGCTTCACGCACGGCGGTATGCTCCATCAGCCGGGCTTCGATTTCCCCCAGTTCAATCCGCAGGCCACGCAGCTTGACCTGATGGTCGATACGCCCAACGTATTCGATCACGCCGTCAGCGCGATAACGCGCCAGGTCACCCGTGCGGTACAGGCGCTGGCCGTCACCGAACGGACTGGCGACGAAACGTTCGGCGCTCAACCCGGCGCGGCGATGGTAACCACGGGCCAGGCCGACGCCGCCGAGGTACAGCTCACCGGCCACGCCGATTGGCAGCGGATTGAGGCCGCTGTCGAGGATGTACGTGGCCAGGTTGGCAATCGGTTGTCCGATCGGCACCCCATCGCGACCTTCGTCGCGGCAGGTCCAGTGGGTCACGTCGATGGCCGCTTCGGTCGGGCCATACAGGTTGTACAACCCGGCGCCCGGCAGTTTGGCGAACACTTGAATTTGCGCATCCACCGGCAGTGCTTCACCGCTGCACACAATCCGCGTCAGGCTGCTGCAACTGCTGATGTTGGCGTCTTGCAGGAAGGCCTGAAGCATCGACGGCACGAAGTGCAGCGTACTGACGTGTTGCTGATTGATCAGTGCGATCAGTTTCGCCGGATCGCGGTGATCGCCAGGGGCCGCCACCACCAAACGTGCGCCGGTCATCAGTGGCCAGAAGAATTCCCAGACCGAGACGTCGAAGCTGAATGGCGTCTTCTGCAACACAGTGTCGGCAGCGCCCAGACCGTAGGCCTGTTGCATCCACAGCAAGCGGTTGGTCAGTGCCTGATGGCTGTTGCCCGCGCCTTTCGGCATGCCGGTGGAGCCAGAGGTGTAGATCACGTAAGCGAGGTTGCTCGCCTCGTAGCTGACCTGCGGATCGCTGCTCGGGAACGCGGCGAAGTCTGCGCCGGACGGTTCCAGGCACAGGGTCTGTACGCCGTCGGGGATCGGCAGGCTTGCCAGCAAATGCGCCTGAGTCAGCAGTTGTTCGATGCCGCTGTCGGTGATCATGTAGCTCAAGCGATCACGCGGGTATTCCGGGTCCAGCGGTACGTAGGCGCCGCCAGCCTTGAGGATCGCCAGCAGGCCGACGACCATTTCCAGGCTGCGCTCAACCGCAATTCCCACCAGCACATCCGGGCCGACGTTACGTGAGATCAAGGCATGGGCCAACTGGTTGGCGCGCGCGTTGAGCTGGGCGTAACTCAAGGATTGGTCGCCAAACACCAGCGCCGGCGCATCCGGTGTGCGTCGGGCCTGGGCTTCGATCAGGCTGTGGACGCCCTGCTCCAGTGGATAGGCAACGCCAGTCGCATTCCATTGCTCGACCATCAATTGCTGCTCGGCCGTGCCCAGCAAATTCAGCTCACCGAGGGTGGCGTCGCCCGACTGCACGATCTGCTGCAACAAGGTGTCGAGGTGTTGGCTCAACTGCACGATCACCGAATCGGCGAATTGTGCGCGCTGGTAGCTGTAATGCAGCGACAGTTCATCGCTGACATTCACCGCCAGGGTCAGCGGGTAGTTGGTCTGCTCGTGGTTGTTGACGTTGCCAAAGCGCAGATCTGAAGGAGACCCCTGCTCCAGCGCCTCGGACACCGGGTAGTTCTCGAACACCAGGATGTTGTCGAACAGCGCTTCGCCGCTCTTGCCGGCCCAACGCTGGATGTCGAACAACGGCGTGTGTTCATGCTCACGCAAGGTGATGTTTTGCGCCTGCACGCTCTGCAACCACTCGCCCACGGTGAGTTCCGAGCGCGGGCTGGCGATGACTGGCAGGGTGTTGATGAACAGGCCGATTTGCTGCTCGACGCCTTTTAGCTCGCTCGGGCGACCGGAAACGGTGGCGCCGAACGCTACGCTTTCCTGGCCGGTCAGGCGTTGCAAGAGCAACAGCCACGCGGCCTGGATCAAGGTGTTGAGGGTGACTTTCTGCTGACGGGCGAACTCGCTCAGTGCACGAGTCTGCTCGGCGCTCAGGAAGCAATAACGCTCGCCATGACCATCAAGGTGTTCTTCGACTGGCTGGCGCTGGATCGCCTGGGCCAGACGCGTCGGTTCCTGCAGGTTGGCCAGTTGGCCTTTCCAGTAGCTTTCGCTGACCGCCACGTCCTGGCGTTGCAGCCAGGCGATGTAATCGCGGTAACGCCCGGCCAGGGCCGGCATCGGCTCGCCGCTGTAGCGTTGCAACACTTCACCGAGCAACTGCGAGTTGCTCCAGCCATCCATCAGGATGTGATGGTTGGTGTAGATCAAATGGCAGCGCTGGTCATCGAGGCGCACCACAACCATGCGCAGCAGCGGCCCTTGGGCCAGGTCAAAACCTTGCGCCTGTTCAGCGGCGGCCCGTTCATCGAGGGCCGTTTGCACATCGCCTCGGTCACGCCAGTCAAGCACGCTGAACGGCATGTCCAGTTGCTTGTGCACCACTTGCACCGGACGCGCCACCTGCCCTTGCCAGACAAAACTGGTGCGCAGGATGTCATGACTATCCACCGCCGCTTGCCAGGCTTGCTGGAAGCGCTGAGGGTCGAGGCCTTCGGCATCGAGGCGGACCTGGTTGATGTAATCGCCGGTCGATTGCTCGTAGAGGCTGTGGAACAACATGCCCTGCTGCATCGCCGACAGCGGATAGACATCAGCGATCTGCTGCGCGGCCACCGGCAGGCTGTCGAGTTGCACCTGGGTCAGGCCGGCCAGCGGGAAGTCCGACGGTGTCAGACCCTGTACGCCCGGGGTTACGCAATGGGCGATCAGCGCCGCCAGTTCTGCGGCGTAGTCTGCGGCCAGACGTTCGATGGTTGCCGTGTCGAAGCGCTCGCTGCTGAAACTCCAGCCAACACTCAGCTCGCCGCCATACACCTGACCATTGAGGGTCAGCCAGTTGCCCATTGGTGCGTCGAGGCTCTGCTCCAGCCCGGCGTTTTCCTGGGCCGGAGTGAAAAACGCGCCGTCATCGCCCTCGAAGCTGCCGTCGAACTGGCCGAGGTAGTTGAAGGTGATTCGCGGGCTCGGCAAGGCGCGCAAGGTTTGCTGCGCCGGGGCATCGCCGAGGTGACGCAATGCGCCGAAGCCGATGCCCTTGTGCGGGATCGAACGCAGTTGTTCCTTGATCTGCTTGATCGAGTCGCCGGGCTCGGCGGCAGGCGTCAAGCGTACCGGGAACAGGCTGGTGAACCAACCGACGGTGCGGGTCAGGTCAACGCCATCGAACAGTTCTTCGCGGCCATGGCCTTCGAGCTGGATCAGCGTCGAAGCCTGACCGGTCCAGCGCCCTATTACCCGCGCCAATGCCGTCAGCAGCAGGTCGTTGACCTGTGTGCGATAGGCCGCCGGGGCTTCTTGCAGCAACTGGCGGGTCAGGTCCTGATTGAGGCGCGTCTGCACGTTCAACGCCAGGCGATTTTGCTGGCCGGCGTCGAGGCGCTTGCACGGCAGATCGGTGCTGACATCGCTCAAGCAGGCTTGCCAGTAAGCTAACTCTTGCTGCAACGCCGGGCTGTTGGCGTGGCGCTGCAAGTGTTCACTAAAGTCCTTGAAGGCACTGGTCTTGGCCGGCAGGTTCAAGGGCTGGCCGTCGAGCAGTTGCTGATACGTGTTTTGCAGGTCTTCCAGCAGAATCCGCCACGACACGCCGTCCACCGCCAGGTGATGGATCACCAGCAACAGCCGCTGGCTGCCATCAGCCAATGTCGCCAAAACGGCGCGCAGCAGTTGACCTTGTTGCAGATCGAGGCTGCGCTGGGCGCGGTTGCCCAGGGCTTCGAGCGCGGCGGCATCGGCCACCGCTTCCTGCCACAGCAACGGCTGTTGCAGCTGTTCAATCGACTGATGTTCCGCCATCCACACATCGTTGTGCCGGGTGAAGCTCAGGCGCAAGGCATCGTGATGGGCCACCAGGGCACGCAATACTTGCTCGACTTTTTCAGCGTCCAGCGACAACCGCGGCTTGAGCAGCACCGACTGGTTCCAGTGATGACGCTCAGGGATTTCATCGTCGAAGAACTGCTGCTGGATCGGCAACAACAACGCCGCGCCGCTCACCGCTTGTTGATCGATGCCGGACTCGCTTTCCCCCACCTGCGCCACCAGCGCCAGACGTTGCACGGTCTGATGCTGGAAAAGGTCTTTGGGGCTCAGGCGAATGCCCAGTTGACGGGCGCGGCTGACCACCTGGATCGAGATGATCGAATCGCCGCCGAGTTCGAAGAAGTTGTCGTTGAGGCCCACTTGCGGCAGCTTCAGCACGTCTTGCCAAATGGCGGCAATGCGTTGCTCCAGCTCGCTTTGCGGTGCCTGATAAGCCTGCTGCGCCTGACTGGCGTCCGGGGACGGCAAGGCGTTGCGGTTGAGTTTACCGTTGGCGGTCAACGGCAGCTGCGCCAGCAACAACAGGTGCGCCGGGACCATGTGATCCGGCAGGTTTTCCTTGAGCGCGGCGCGCACGCTGTCACGCCATTGACCTTGCTCGGTCGGGCTGGCATCCAGCAACGCGGCATCGGCTGGCACCAGATACGCCACCAACTGCTGGCCGCTGAGGCCCGGCTGCGCCAGAACAACCGCCTGACGGATGACATCCTGCTCCAGCAGTTGCGTTTCGATTTCGCCGAGTTCGATACGGAAGCCGCGAATTTTCACTTGATGGTCGATGCGCCCGATGTACTCGATCACGCCGTCCGCGCGATAACGCGCGAGGTCGCCGGTACGGTACAAGCGGCCGCCGTCAGCGGCAAACGGGTCCGGGATAAACCGCAGGCAGGTCAGGTCGGCACGGTTCAGATAACCCCGGGCCAGACCGGCGCGACCGACGTACAGCTCGCCGATGCAGCCTTTAGCGACCGGGTTCAGATCACCGTCGAGCAAGTACCAGGACAGGTCCGGGATCGGCTCACCAATCGGGCTGCTGGCCTCACGTTGCAGGTCGGCCAGGGTCAATGGCCGGTAGGTCACGTGGACGGTGGTTTCAGTGATGCCATACATGTTGATCAGTTGCGGGGCCTGGTCACCAAAGCGCTCGAACCAGGGGCGCAGGCTCTTGACCTCCAGTGCCTCGCCGCCGAACACCACATAACGCAGGGACGGTTGCAGTGCCGAGTGTTCCGGCGCGCAAGCGACTTGCATCAACTGCTTGAACGCCGACGGCGTCTGGTTAAGCACGCTGATGCGCTCGCGGCACAGCAAGGCGTAGAAATCTTCCGGCGAGCGACTGACCTCGTAGGGCACCACCACCAGTTTGCCGCCGTACAGCAGCGCACCGAAGATTTCCCAGACCGAGAAATCGAACGCGTAGGAATGGAACAGGCTCCAGACATCCTGCGGGCCGAAACTGAACCAGTCCTGGGTCGCATCGAACAGTCGCAGTACGTTGTGGTGTGCCAGCAAGGTGCCTTTCGGCTGACCGGTGGAGCCGGAGGTGTAGATCACATAAGCCAGGTTGTCCGGGCTCATGACCACCTGCGGATTGGCATCGCTATAGCCTTCGAGGCCGTCGCGATCCTGATCCAGCATCAGGCTGCGCACCGAGTCCGGCACCGGCAGACGACCGAGCAGATGGCTTTGGGTCAACAGCAGGCCAATGCCGCTGTCACCGATCATGTAGGCCAGGCGTTCTTCTGGATACGTCGGATCCAGCGGCACGTAGGCGCCGCCAGCCTTGAGGATCGCCACTAGCCCAATCAGCATCTCCAGGCTGCGCTCGACCGCCAGGCCAACGCGCACGTCCGGGCCGACGCCGCTGTCGATCAGCTTGTGCGCCAATTGGTTAGCACGGGTATTCAGTTCACCGTAGCTCAGGGTCAGCTCGTTGTAGCTCACGGCAATTGCTTGGGGCGTGCGCAACGCTTGAGCTTCGATCAGTTCATGCAGGCAACGCTGGCTCGGGAAATCGGCCACCGCCGGGTTCCACTGCAACAGCGTGGCCGCGTGTTCGGCGGCGTCTTGCAACGGCAACTCGGCGATGCGCTGGCCGCAATCGGCGACGATGGCGTTCAGCAGGTTCGTCCAGTGCTGTGCCAGGCGCTGCATGGTTTCGGCGTCGAACAGGTCGGTGGCGTAGGTCAGTTCGGCCCAGACGTTATCGCTGGACTCGAAGGTGTCCAGGGTCAGGTCGAACTGAGCGGTGTGCGAGACCCAGCTCAAACCTTCAATCGCGATCTGCGGCAAACGTGCCGCGCCCCGCCCTTCCCGAGCCTGGCTCTGGTGGTTGTGCATCACCTGGAACAGCGGACTGTGACTCAGGCTGCGCTCCGGTTGCAGCGCATCCACCAGTTGCTCGAACGGCAGGTCCTGATGAGCCTGGGCGCCGAGCACGGTGTTTTTCACCTGGGCCAACAGGCTGCGGAACGTCTGCTGACTGTCGATCTCGGCCTTCAGCACCTGGGTGTTGACGAAGAAACCGATCAAGCCTTCGGTTTCAATGCGGTTGCGGTTGGCCACCGGCACACCCACGCGAATATCGGCCTGACCGCTGTAGCGATGCAGCAAAGTCTGGAACGAAGCCAGCAACAGCGCGAACAGGGTGACATTTTCCTGCTGCGCCAGGTGCTTGAGGCCTACGGCCAGTTCAGCACTCAGCGGGATGTCCTGACGAGCGCCGCGATAGCTTTGCTCGGCGGGACGTGGACGGTCAGTCGGCAGTTCCAGCAACGGCTGATCGCTGCCCAGTTGTGCGGTCCAGTAAGCCAGTTGGCGCTCACGCTCACCGGCCTCCATCCACTGCCGTTGCCACACGGCATAGTCGGCGTATTGCACTGGCAGCGCGGGCAATTGCGGCGTCAGGCCTTGGCTGAAACCGGCATACAGGGCGATCAATTCATCGACCATGATGCCCATCGACCAGCCATCGGAAACGATGTGGTGCAGGGTGATGACCAGCGCGTGGTCATCGACGGCCAGGCGCAACAGCTTGACCCGCAGCAGCGGGCCTTGTTGCAGGTTGAACAGGTGCAGGGTTTCTTCGGCCACCAGGGCCTGGAGTGCGGCATCGTCGAGTTCACTGTCGAGCGCCACAACTTGCAGATCCAGCGAGGTGTTGGCCTGGATCAGTTGCAAGGTCTGGCCCTGCTCTTCAACGAAGCAGGTGCGCAGGGATTCGTGACGGGCGATCAAGCTGTCAAAGCTGCGTTGCAGCGCCGACAAGTCCAGCTCGCCGCGCAGTCGCAGCGCCGCCGGCACGTGGTAAGCGGTGCTGGTCGGTTCCAGTTGCCAGAGGAACCACTGACGTTCCTGGGCATAGGACAGCGCCATCGGTTGCAGGCGCGGCAACGCCACAATCGGCGGCTCCTGGTTCGCCTGTTCAACACCCAGGGCGGCAACGAAATCCTGCAAAGTGCTGTGTTCGAACAGCGTGCGCAGCGGCACTTGCACATTCAACGCCTGACGCACCCGCGAGACCACTTGGGTCACCAGCAGCGAGTGGCCACCAAGTTCGAAGAAGTTGTCGCTCAAACCGACTTGATCAAGCTTGAGCACCGCTTGCCAGATCTCGGCAACGGTGTGCTGGGTGACGGTTTGCGGGGCGATGTAGGTGGATTGCAACTGACTGGCATCGGGGGCCGGCAATGCCTTGCGATCAACCTTGCCGTTGGGGGTTAGCGGCAGTTGCGCAAGGAACAACAGGTGCGCAGGCACCATGTATTCCGGCAGCTCAGCCTTGAGGCTGGCCTTGAGTGCGGCGCGCAACGCGGCTTCATCATCAACAGCCGCAGCAGCCACCACGTAGGCCACCAGTTGTGGACCGGTGGCACCGTCCTGCGCCACCACCACAGTTTCGCGCACGCTATCCAGTGCCAGCAGGCGTGCTTCGATCTCGCCGAGCTCGATACGGAAACCACGGATTTTCACCTGATGGTCGATCCGGCCGATGTACTCGATCACGCCATCGGCGCGATAACGGGTCAGGTCACCGGTGCGGTACAAACGCTCGCCGCTGAAGGAAAACGGGTCCGGCACGAAGCGTTCGGCGGTCAGCGATGGGCGTTCGAAGTAGCCGCGAGCCAGGCCTTCGCCGCCAATCAGCAGCTCACCCGGTGCGCCGATCGGGTTGAGCTCCAGGTCGCTGCCAAAGATGTACAGCGCCGTGTTGTCGATCGGTTTGCCAAGAAATGGCCGACTGTTTTCGGCGGACAACGGGTGCAATGCCGACCAAATGGTGGTCTCGGTCGGGCCATAAAGGTTCCAGACCTTCGGTGTCAGCGCGAGCATGCGTTGGGCCAGCTCTTGCGGCAGCGCTTCGCCGCCGCACAGGAACATGCGACCCGCCAGAATCGGTGCCTGCTCGTTGTCGAGCAGCATGCGCCAGGTCGATGGCGTGGCTTGCAATACGGTCACGCCGTGGCGCTCGATCAGTTCGAGCACCGCTTGTGGATCTTGATGCACGTCTTTGCCGGTCAGCACCACGCCGGCGCCGGCCAGCAGCGGGCCATAGATTTCCAGGCCAAAAATATCGAACGAGAAGGTGGTCAGCGACAGCATGCGGTCCTGGGCGCTGAGGCCCGGCTGATCGACCATGCTTGCGACGAAGTTGCACAGGGCCGCGTGGCGCACCATCACGCCTTTCGGCTTGCCGGTGGAACCCGAGGTGTAGATCACGTAAGCCAGGTGTTCGCCGTTCAGTTCCACCGTCGGGCAAGTCTGCGGATAAGCCGCCAGCCACGCTTGCGGCTGATCGAGCAGCAAGGTGTTGAGCCCCGCCGGAATCGGCAATTGCGCTTGCAAATGGGACTGGGTCAGCAGCAGTTCGAGGCCGCTGTCTTCGATCATGTACGCCAGGCGATCCTCGGGATACGCCGGGTCCAGCGGCACATAAGCGCCGCCGGCCTTGAGGATCGCCAGCAGGCCGACGATCATTTCCACGCTGCGTTCGACGGCAATGCCCACCAGCCGATCCGGGCCGACGCCCGCTTCGATCAGTTTGTGCGCGAGCTGGTTGGCGCGGGCGTCCAGCTGAGCGTAGGTCAGGGATTCTTCGCCGACGATCAGGGCCATCGCGTCCGGCGATTGTTCAGCCGCAGCGGCGATGCGCTGTTGCACGCACGGTGCTTCAGCCGTGTGTTCGACCACGCGATGCCAGTCCTGCAGGAGAGCCGTTTGCTCGGTGCTGTCGAGCAGCGGCAGTTCGCCGATGCGTTGGCTCGGCTCGTCGACGATGCCTTGCAACAGGTTCTGCCAATGCCGCGCCAGGCGCTCGACCGTGGCGGGCTCAAACAAATCCGTGGCGTAAGTCAGTTCGGCAGCGACGCCCTCGCTCGACTCGTAAGTGCCCAGAGTCAGATCAAATTGCGCGGTGCGACCTTCCCAGACAATGTCTTCGACGCTCAGTTGCGGCAGTTGCACCTGGCTTTGGCGTTGGGTCTGATCGTTGACTGCCTGGTGGTTGTACATCACCTGGAACACCGGGCTGTGGCTCAGGCTGCGTTCCGGTTGCAGGGCTTCGATCAGTTGCTCGAAGGGTAAATCCTGGTGGGCCTGGGCGGCCATGGCCGACTGCTTGACCTGGGCCAGCAGCTGGTTGAACGGCAGTTGCCCATTGATCTGGGCACTCAGGACTTGGGTGTTGACGAAGAAGCCGATCAGGCCTTCGGTCTCGACCCGGTTGCGGTTGGCCACCGGCACGCCGACGCGGATTTGCGCCTGGCCGCTGTAGCGATGGAGCAAGGCCTGGAACGAGGCCAGCAACACCATGAACAGGCTCGCGCCTTCGCGCTGGGCCAATTGCTTGAGGGCTTCGCCGAGCTCCGCCGGCAGGTTCAGGTCCAGGCGCGCGCCGCGATAACTTTGCACCGCAGGGCGTGGATAATCGATCGGCAATTCCAGCACCGGCTGCTCGCCGCCCAACGTTTCCATCCAGTAGGCGAGTTGACGCTCGCGCTCACCGGCCTCCAGCCAGTGACGCTGCCAGATGGCATAGTCGGCGTATTGCACTTCCAGTTCCGGCAGGGTCAACGACTGCCCGCTGGTGTCGGCGGCGTAGTGTTTGATCAATTCGCCGACCAGCACCTGCATCGACCAGCCATCGGAAATGATGTGGTGCTGGATCAGCGCCAGCACGTGATCGTCTTCGGCAATTTTCAGCAGCGATACCCGCAGCAACGGCCCTTGTTGCAGATTGAACGGGCGCGCGGTTTCGTTTTCGACGAAGGCCTTGATGTGTGCTTCGACGCCGTCGGCATCCAGGCCTTCTGGCAACGGTTGCAACGCGATGCTCAACGGCATCTGCGGATGAATCACCTGGCAGGTTTTCTCATCCTGCTCGACGAAGGTGGTACGCAAGCTTTCGTGGCGGCGCACCAGGGCATTGAAGCTGCGCTCCAGTGCCGCGACATCCAGCCGTCCCCTGAGGCGCAATGCGCTGGGAATGTGGTACGCGGTGCTGTGCGGGTCCATCTGCCAGAGGAACAACTGGCGTTCCTGGGCGTAGGACAGCGGGATCGCCTCGAACCCGAAGCGGGTCTCCGGGATCGGCAGGTTCGCCGGGGACACGCCCTCTTCCAGCATCTTGGCCAGGTACAGCTTACGTTTGTCCAGCGGCAGAGTGATAAAGCGCTTGGCAATCCTCAAAGCAACACTCTTGTCCATTAGACTTCCTCCATTTCGTCAAGCAGGGCTTCCAGCTTGTTCAGTTTCTGTTCATCGATGGCCCCGTCTTCGGTGGCGAGGTGAGCGACGAAATCGCTCAGGACGGGGTGCTGGAATAACAATTGCGGTGTCAGCGTCAGCCCCAGTTCAAGAGCGATGCGCGACACCACGTTGACCGCCAGCAGCGAATGCCCGCCCAGTTCGAAGAAGTGGTCGTTCAAGCCGATGCGCTCAACGGTAAGGACTTGCTGCCAGATCGCCGCGACCTGTTGTTCAAGCTCGCTGACCGGCGCTACATAACTGGCTTGCATCTGGCTGACATCCACCGCCGGCAGGGCCTTGCGGTCGAGTTTGCCGTTGGGGGTCAGCGGCAATTGCCCGAGGAACAACAGATGCGCCGGAATCATGTAGTCAGGTAACGAAGACTTGAGCGCAGTCTTTAGTCCTTCGCGCAGTTGTCGTTGTGCTTCGCCGTCTTCCAGCTCCAGTTGTGGGGCGACCACATAGGCCACCAATTGCGCGCCACCCTCGGCGTCGAGCGCCAACACCGCCGCTTCGCTGATCGCTGGTTGGGCCAGCAGCCGCGCTTCGATTTCGCCCAGTTCGATGCGGAAACCGCGGATCTTCACCTGATGGTCGATGCGGCCCATGTACTCCAGTTCGCCGTCCTCGCGATAACGGGTCAGGTCGCCGGTGCGGTACAAGCGCTCACCATTGCTCGCAAACGGGTTGGGCACGAACTTCTCGGCGGTCATGCCCGGCCGCGCCAGGTAACCACGGGTAATACCGGCGCCGGCCAGGTACAACTCCGCCGAAACGCCGTGGGGTACGGGTTGCAAATCGGCGTCCAGCAGATGACTGCTGGTGTGCTTCAGTGCACGGCCGATACTCGCCGTGCCGCCAGCCTCGCGGCGGGTCCAGGTGGAGTAAGTGGTGTCTTCCGACGGGCCGTAGAGGTCGTAGACGTGCTCAATGCTCGCCTGTTCGTACAACGTGTCCACCAGCGCCTGTTTCAGCGGTTCGCCGGCCAGGTTGATGATGCGCACGCTGGCCGGAATCTGTCCGGCGCGCTGCAATGCGGCAATTGCCGATGGCACGGTGTTGATCAGGCGCACCTGATCCCGGGCCGGCAGTTGCGGCAGTTCCAGGGCGTTACGGGCGATGATCAGCGAGCCGCCATTGGCCAGGGTCACAAACAGTTCCCACACCGACAGGTCGAAGCACACTGAGGTCGAAGCCAGCACGCCTTGAATATCGTCGCGGCTGTAGACCGACTGCGACCAGTCGATCAGCGCCATGACGTTGCGGTGGGCGATGGCCACGCCTTTTGGTTTGCCGGTGGAACCGGAGGTGTAGATCACGTAGGCGAGGTTGTCCGGCGTGACTGCCGTGACCGGAGCGCTGGCCGAATAGTTACCGAGCCAGGTTTGAGCCTGATCCATCAGCAGCACTTGCGTGCCAGTGCCGATTTGCAACGTCGCAGCCACTGCCTGCTCGGTCAGCAACACCAAGGCGCGGCTGTCTTCCAGCATGTAAGCCACGCGTTCGGCCGGGTAATCCGGGTCGAGCGGCACGTAGGCACCACCGGCCTTGAGCACCGCCAGCAATGCGATCAACAGCTGATCGGAACGCTGCATCGCGACACCGACCCGCACTTCCGGGCCAACGCCCAGCTCGATCAGCTTGTGCGCCAGTCGATTGGCCTGGCCGTCGAGTTCGGCGTAGGTCAGTTGTTCTGTGCCGAAGATCACGGCCAAGGCATCGGGCGTCGCGGCAACCTGGCGAGCAATGCGCTGATGAATGCACAGGTCAGTCGCGAAGTTCGCCTGCGCGGTCGGGACGACAGAATCCTGCAAGGTCAACTCGCTGAGCGAACGCTCCCCCGCCTCGGTCATCTGAGCCAGCAGATGCTGCAAATGCGTGCCCAGTTGTGCCACGCTGGACGAGGCAAAACTGTCGTTCTGGTAACTGAAGTGCACCGATAGCTGATTGCCAAGGCTCACCAACAAGGTCATCGGGTAGTTGGTCTGTTCATGGTTGGCCACCGGACCAAAGCGCAAGCCTTGCGGCGCGCCCTGCTCCAGGGCTTCGGAGATCGGGTAGTTCTCGAACACCATCAAGGTGTCGAACAGCGCTTCACCGCCCTGCCCGGCCCAGCGCTGGATATCCGCCAGCGGCGTGTGTTCGAACTCGCGCAGCGCCAGGTTCTGCGCCTGCACGCCTTGCAGCCAACTGGCCAGGCTCTGCTGTGGGCGCGGGCCGGCAATCACCGGCAGGGTGTTGATGAACAATCCGATCTGCTGCTCGGAACCCGGCAGGTCCGCCGGACGCCCGGCCACCGTCGCGCCGAATGCCACGCTGTCCTTACCGGTGTAACGCTGCAACAGCAGCAACCACGCGGCTTGGACCAAGGTGTTGATGGTGACTTTCGAGGCACGGGCAAACTCGGCCAGACGCTGGGTCAGGTCGGCGTCGAGCACTTGATAGTGGTCGCCATAACCGACGTTGACGTCTTTCGGCCGGGCGATGGCGTGGGCCAGTCGGGTCGGTTCTTCCAGCGTGCTCAGTGCCGCCAGCCAGAACGCTTCGCTGACCGCTGCATCCTGACGTTGCAGCCAGGCGATGTAGTCGCGATAACGTCCAGCCTGGCGCGCTACGCCTTGGCCGCTGTAGTGCTGCAACACCTCGCCGAGCAACTGCGCGCTGCTCCAGCCGTCCATCAGGATGTGATGGTTGGTGTAGATCAGGTGATGACGGTCGGCAGCGGTTTGCACCAGCACCAGACGCAACAGCGGCGCCTGGGTCAGGTCCAGGCCCTGGGCCCGTTCTTCATCGGCCAGCGTTTTCAGCGAAGCGTCCAGTTCGACTTGATCACGCCAATCCAATACACGGAACGGCACGTCGATATGGCGATGAACAACCTGCACCGGCTGCTCAAGATCGCCCTGCCAATGGAACGCCGAGCGCAGGATGTCGTGGGCGTCGAGCACTGATTGCCAAGCGTCGCGGAAGCGTTGCGGGTCGACGCCATCGACGTCCAGACGCATCTGGTTGATGTAGTCGCCGGTGCCGTGCTCCAGCAGCGTATGGAACAGCATGCCTTGCTGCATTGGCGACAGCGGATAGATGTCGTCGATCGCTTGCGGCTGCACCACCAGCGCATCCAATTGCGCTTGGGACAGCTGCGCCAACGGGAAGTCCGACGGCGTCACGCCTCGGTTAGTGCTGTCGCAGCAATGGGCAATCAGCGACGTGAGTTCTTGCAGGTAGTCATCCGCCAGGCGCTGGATGGTCGGCGCGTTGAACATCTCGCCGCTGAAGGTCCAGCTCAGGTCCAGCTCGCCGCCGAACACCTGGCCGTCAAGGGCCAACTGGTTGCCCAGCGGGCCTTGCATGTTCACTTCCTGGCCGCCGGACTCGCTGGTCGGCACGAACAAGGCCTCGTCCGCGGCATCGAAACTGCCATCGAACTGGCCGAGGTAGTTGAAGGTCAGGCGAGGTTTGGGCAGTGCTTGCAGGGTTTGCCGCGCGTGGTCGTCGCCCAGGTGCGCGAGGGCGCCGAAGCCGATGCCTTTGTTCGGGATGGCGCGCAGTTGTTCCTTGATCTGCTTGAGCGAAGCGCCAAGTTCAGCGACCGGTGTCAATTTCGCCGGGAACAGGCTGGTGAACCAGCCCACGGTGCGGGTCAGGTCCACTGCATCGAACAGGTCTTCGCGACCGTGACCTTCGAGCTGCACCAGCACACTGTCGTCACCGGTCCAGCGCACCATCACCCGCACCAGCGCCGTCAGCAGCAGGTCGTTGACCTGGGTGCGATAGGCCGCCGGGGCTTCTTGCAGCAGTTTCTGGGTCAGGGTTTTATCAAGTCGGCTACGGATCACCACCGCTTGTTGATGTTGCTGCCCGCCATCCGGGTTGTCGCACGGCAACGCGACCGGCGCGCCGTGCAACTCTTGCTGCCAATAATTGAGCTCGGCCTGCAAGGGTGCGCTGGCCGCATAACCTTGCAGCGCTTGAGCCCACGCCTTAACGGCGCTGGTCTTGGACGGCAATTGGCCTTGGCGATAGGCGGTTTGCAGGTCTTCGAAGAGGATGCGCCACGACACGCCATCGACCACCAGATGGTGAACGATCAACAGCAAGCGCTGAGTACCATCGGCCAGGTTCGCCAGCACAGCACGGATCAGCGAGCCGTCGCTCAGTTGCAGGCTGCGCTGGGCCTCGTTGCCCAAGGTTTCGAGAGCGGCCAGATCGGCGACGTCGGCCTGCCAAAGGATCGGCTCGGCCTTGTTATCGCGATACTGCGCAGACCAGCCTTCGCCCTGTTCGACGAAGTTCAAACGCAGGCTGTCGTGATGCATCACCAGCGCACCCAAGGCCTGCTGCAAAACTTCAGGATTCAGCGCTTGAGTCGGCTTGAGCATCACCGACTGGTTCCAGTGATGACGATCAGGAATCGCCTGGGCGAAGAACACCTGATGCACGGGCAGCAACGGCATATCCCCGGTCACTGGGCCTTGATCGATCAGTTGCAAAGGTTCGCCGGTCTGCACCACCGCCACCAGTGCCTGAATGGTCTGGTGCTGGAACAGGTCTTTGGGCGTGAGGCGTAAACCGGCCTGCCGAGCGCGGCTGACCACTTGAATGGAGATGATCGAGTCGCCGCCCAGCTCAAAGAAGTTGTCGCTCAAACCGACGCGCTCCAGCTTCAGCACGTCTTGCCAAATGGTTGCCAGTTGCTGTTCCAGCGCGCTTTGCGGCGCCACATAGGCTTGCTGCAATTGGCTGACATCAGGACGTGGCAGGTTCTTGCGGTCGAGCTTGCCGTTGGGGGTCAGCGGCATGCGTTCAAGCAGCAGCACGTAAGCCGGGACCATGTGCGCCGGCAACGCGGCCTTGAGTTGATCGCGCAGCGATTGCGCAAAATCTTTGCCTTGGGCATCGCCGACCACGTAAGCGACCAGGCGTTTGCTGCCGGCGCTTTCCTGAGCCACCACCACGGCCTCACGGACGCCGTCGAAGGTCTGCAAGCGCGCTTCGATTTCGCCCAGTTCGATGCGGAAACCACGGATCTTCACCTGGTTGTCGATACGTTCCAGGTAGTCGAACGTGCCATCGGCGCGTTGGCGCACCAGGTCACCGGTGCGGTAGAGCAAACCGCCCGTAATGCTGAACGGATCAGCAACAAAACGCTCCGCCGTCAGCCCCGGACGATTCAGGTAACCCCGGGCCAGCCCGGTGCCGCCGAGGTACAGCTCACCGGCCATGCCTTGGGGCAGCAGGTTCAGATCGGCGTCGAGCACGTAGGCGCTGCGATCACCGATGCGGCTGCCGATCGGCGCATAGGCCGCGCCGCACTGCACCTCACGCCCGGCCTTCCAGATCAGCGGCGTGACCACGGTTTCGGTCGGGCCGTAGCCGTTGATGATGTACTCCGGGTTCAGCGCACGCTTGACCCGTTCGAAACTCGCGTTCGGCACCGCATCGCCGCCGAAGCAGTAGATGCGCACCTGCGGCGGATTGCCTTCGCGCTCGGCGTGTTCGGCCAGTTGTTGCAGGTACACCGGCGGGAACGCGACCACGGTCACGCCGTGTTCGATCATGGCGTTGTAGGTCTGCTCCGGGGTCCACAGGCTGTCGTCGCGAATCAGCAGCGAGGCGCCGTGGGTCAGGCTGGTCAGCCAGCGTTCATGGGCGCCGTCGAAGGCGAACGACATGAAGTGGAATTCGCAGTCGCTGTCACGCATTTCATAACGCTCACCGATGGCCTGGCAATGCATCGCCAGAGGCCCGTGGGTCACGCTCACGCCTTTCGGATTACCGGTGGAGCCGGAGGTGTAGATCACGTAGGCGAGGTTGTCCGGATCGAGGCTTACCGTCGGTGCCGTGACCGGCCGTGAACTCAGGTCAAGGCGATCCAGCTCCAGCACATTCAGCATGTCTTCAATCGGTAATTGCGCCGAGATTCGCGAGTCGGTCAGCAGCAGCGCCAGCCCCGAATCCTGCATCAGGTAGGCCAGGCGTTCGCGCGGGTAACTGGTGTCCAGCGGCACATAGGCGCCACCGGCCTTGAGCACCGCCAGCAGCGCCACGATCAAGCCTTCACCACGGGGCATGGCCACGCCGACGCGCACTTCCGGGCCGACGCCTTGGGTCACCAGCTCATGGGCGAGGCGGTTGGCTCGCAGGTCCAGTTCGCCGTAGCTGAAACGCTGATCGTCGAAGATCACCGCCGTGCGCTCGGGGCGCTGCTCTGCAAGCTGCGCGAAACGCTGATGCACCGCGACATTCACCGGGTAAGGTTGTGGCTGGTTGTTCGCTTGTTGCAGGGCTTGTTCTGGAGCCGTAACCAGGGCGATTTCACCCAGGCGTCGCTCGGCGGACTCGGCAAAAGTGTCGAGCAGGTGCAGCAAATGAGCGCTGAGACGCTCGACAGTCGCGACGCTGAATTTCGCCTGATCAAAACTCAAATGCAGCGCCAGGGTTTCACCGAGGGTCACGCCAACAGTCAGCGGGTAATGGGTTTGATCCTGGTTGGCGACTTCGCCGAAGACCACGCCTTGGGCAGTGCCGTGTTGCAGGGCTTCGGAAATCGGGAAGTTTTCGAACACCAGCAACGTGTCGAACAGCGACTCGCCGCCCTGCCCGGCCCAGCGCTGGATGTTTGCCAGCGGCGTGTGTTCAAACTCGCGCAGGCTGAGGTTTTGCGCCTGCACAGCGGCCAGCCAGGCACCCACGCTCTGGTCCGGACGCGAGCCGGCAATCACCGGCAAGGTGTTGATGAACAGGCCGACTTGTTGCTCGATGCCCACCAAATCCGCCGGCCGCCCGGCCACGGTGGTGCCGAATGCCACGCACTCGCTGCCGGTGTAGCGCTGCAACAGCAGCAGCCACGCGGCCTGGACCAAGGTGTTGACGGTAACTTTCTGCTGACGGGCAAAGTCGTTCAGGCGCCGGGTACGTGCAGCATCAAGTTCGTGATGACGCAGTGTATGACCGCTTTCAGTCAGCACCTCACCGCCGCTCGCCGCCGCCTGGGCCAACACGGTCGGCTCCTGGAAATCCCCTAGCTGCGCCAGCCAGAACGCTTCGCTGACGGCGCCGTCCTGGCGTTGCAGCCACTGGATGTAATCGCGATAACGCCCCACCGGACGCGGCGGCTGTTGCCCGCTGTAACGCTGCAACACCTCGCCGAGCATCTGCGCGCTGCTCCAGCCATCCATCAGGATGTGGTGGTTGGTGAAGATCAGGTGATGACGGCTGTCGCCGGTCTGGATCAGCGTCAGGCGCAGCAGCCCGGCCTGGGTAAGGTCGAAGCCTTGGGCGAGGTCCGCAGCAGTGAAAGCGCTGAGTGCCTGGGCGATGTCGCTGCGTTCGCGCCAGTCGAGCAGTACGTAAGGCAGCTCCAGGTGACGATGGATAATTTGCAACTGTTCCTGCAACTCGCCCTGCCAGATAAAACCACTGCGCAGGATGTCGTGGGCGTCCATGGTCGCCTGCCAGGCATCACGGAAACGCTCGGCATCGAGGCCATCGACATCGACGCACAACTGGTTGATGTAAGTGCCGGTGCCCTGTTCGTACAAGGTGTGGAACAGCATGCCTTGCTGCATCGGCGACAGCGGATAGATGTCCTCGATGCCCGCGGCGGCTACGGGAATCGCGTCCAGTTGTGCTTGATCGATGTGGGCCAGGGGGAAGTCCGACGGCGTGACGCCCATGGATTCCGGCAGGCAACAATGACTGATCAGTGCTTCAAGTTCGCGAGCGTATTCATCGGCCAGGCGGGCAATGGTCGCTTCGTTGAACACCTCGCGGCTGAAGGTCCAGCGCAGGTCGAGTTCGCCCTCGAACACCTGGCCTTCAACGCCCAGCCAATTGTCCAGCGGCGCCTCGGCGCTTTGCTCACCGCCCGCACTTTCACCGGCCGGACTGAACAGCGCCCCGTCTTCGGCTGCGAAACTGCCGTCGAACTGGCCAAGGTAATTGAAGGTGATGCGCGGCGTTGGCAAGGCCTTGAGACTGGATTGCACGGCCTCATCACTGAGGTATTTCAGCACGCCGAAACCGAGGCCCTTGTTCGGGATAGCGCGCAGTTGTTCCTTGATTTGCTTGAGCGCGACCGCGAGGGAATCGGCAGGCGTCAGGCGCACCGGGAACAGGCTGGTGAACCAGCCGACGGTGCGGGTCAGGTCGATGTCGTCGAACAGGTCTTCACGACCGTGGCCTTCGAGCTGGATCAGGGTGTCGGCGTGGCCGGTCCAGCGGCAGATCACCCGGGCCAGGGCGGTCAGCAGCAAATCATTGACCTGGGTGCGGTATGCCGCCGGCGCCTGCTGCAACAGTTGCCGGGTAAAAGCCTTGTCCAATCGACTGTGAAGCACAAGGGCATGACGGCTTTGTTGGCTACCTTGCGGGTTGTCGCACGGCAGGTTCACGGTGGCGCCGCTCAGTTGCTGATGCCAGAAGCTCAGCTCCGCTTGCACCGCTTCCGTGCGGGCGTAAGCCTGCAGATGTTCGCCCCAGGCCTTGTAAGAACTGGTTTTGGCCGGGAGTTTTACACGGGCGCCCAGCGACGCTTGTTCATAAGCGAACTGCAAGTCTTCCAGCAGAATGCGCCAGGACACCCCGTCCACCGCCAAGTGGTGGATCGCCAGCAACAGGCGCTGGCTACCATCGGTCAAGGTCGCCAACACGCCGCGTAGCAACGGGCCGTTTTGCAGGTCCAGGCTGCGCTGGGCCTTGGCGTAGAGTTCGTCCAGTTCGGCGGCACTGACGTTGTCGGCAGTCCACAGCAACTCGTTGTCGGCAGCGATAACCGCCACTTCTGCACGCCCCGCGATAAAGCGCGAACGCAACACATCGTGGTGCGCCAACAGTGCATTCAGCGCTTTAATCAACGGCGCGGCCTGCAACCCTTGATGGGCGCGCAGCAACACGGCCTGGTTCCAGTGATGACGCTGCGGAATCGATTCTTCGAAGAACGTCTGCTGGATCGGCAGCAACGGCAATTCGCCGCTCACCGGGCCTTGATCGATGGTCAGTGCAGCGACGCCTTGCTGTGCCACGCTCGCCAAACCCTGCACCGTCTGATGCTGGAACAGGTCACGCGGGCTGAAATGAATCCCGGCCTGGCGCGAGCGGCTGACCACTTGAATGGAGATGATCGAGTCGCCGCCCAGCTCGAAGAAGTTATCGGTCAGGCCGACTTTCTCCAGCTTGAGCACGTCCTGCCAGATCCCGGCGATTTTCTGTTCCAGCTCACTGCGTGGTGCCACATAGGCCTGCTGCATCTGGCTGGCATCCGGGACCGGCAAAGCCTTGCGGTCGAGTTTGCCGTTCGGGCTCAACGGCAAGGCCGCGAGGAACAACAGGTGCGTGGGCACCATGTAATCGGGCAGATTATCTTTGAGTTGCACCTTGATCGCTTCGCGGATCGCGTTTTGCTCGTCGGCGGACGCTTGCACCAGCGAAGCGTCTTTCGGTACGACATAGCCGACCAGTTGCAAGCTGCTACCGCCCTGCACCGCCAGCACTACCGCATCGCCAACGGATTCCAATTCCAATAGCCGCGCTTCAACCTCGCCCAGCTCGATGCGGAAACCGCGAATTTTCACCTGATGGTCAACACGACCGACGTATTCGATCACCCCGTGGCTATTGAATCGGGCCAGGTCGCCGGTGCGGTACAAGCGTGCGCCGGAACCGGAAAACGGATCGGGAATAAACCGCTCGGCGCTCAGGTCCGGGCGTTGGAAATAACCGCGAGCCAGCAGCTCGCCGCCGATCACCAGCTCACCGATTACCCCCACCGGAGCAGGCTGACCGTTTTCATCGAGCAGGTACGTGTGGCGGCCCGGCAGCGGTTTGCCGATGGGCAGGGTCAGCGGCAACGGTTGACGCCCGAAGATGTAATCGCTGCAATCCAGGGTGGTGGCGGTCACGGTCGCTTCGGTCGGGCCGTAGGTGTTCAGCAGTTTGACGTGCTCAAGCCCAGCCTGACGCCAGGCCAGCACACCTTCCGGCGGCATCGCTTCGCCACCGCTGTGCACCTGGCGCAGCGCCGCGTAGTCACGCGGGCCGACGGCGGCGAATTCCTTGGCGATCATGTTCCAGTAGGCCGTGGTCAGGTCCATCACGGTGATGCCCTGCTCGACGATCTGCCGGTAGAGGGTTTCGCTGTCCCAAATGTCGTTACCGCGCAGCACCACCGAGGCGCCGCAGGTCAGCGGACCGAAGAGTTGCTCGCCGAAAGCATCGAAGTTGAACGTGGCGAATTGCAACGCGCAATCGGCGGCGCTCAGGTTGTAGTAATGCTGCGAGGCAAACGCGTGCTTGCTCAGCGCGCCGTGGCTGATGCCGACGCCTTTCGGGCGCCCGGTCGAACCCGAGGTGAACATGACGTAAGCGAGGTTATCCGCCCACACCGGGCGAGCCAGGTTGCTTTCATCCGGGGACATCCAGGCATCGGCCTGATCCAGGCACAGGCAAGCCACGCCGTCCGGCACCGGCAGGCGCTCAAGCAAATGGCTCTGACTGAGGATCAACTGCGTGCCGCTGTCTTCGATCATGCACAGCAAGCGGTCGCGAGGGTATTGCGGGTCCAGCGGCACGTAGGCGCCACCGGCCTTGAGCACCGCGAGAATGCCAACGATCAGGTCCAGCCCACGATCAACCGCGATCCCCACCAACCCATCGGGACCGACGCCTTGCGCCACCAACCGACGCGCCAGACGATTGGCCCGGGCGTTGAGCTGGCCGTAAACCAGCCGTTGGCCGTCGAAGATCAACGCAGTGGCGTCGGGGGTTTTCTCAGCCGCAATCTCGAACAGCTCATGCACCGGACGCTCGCTCGGCCAAGCCATGTCGTGGCGGCCCCAGTCAGCGACCAGTTGTTGATATTCGCCAGCCTCCAGCAGCGGGATTTCGCCGACCCGTTGCTGCGGGTCATTGACGATGCTGCGCAGCAGATGCGTCCAGTGTCGGGCCAGGCGTTCGATGGTTTGCGGCTCGAACAGGTCGCTGGCATAGGTGAAGGCTGCGTGCAGTTGCCCGGCCTTTTCGTAGGTGTCCAGGCTCAGGTCGAACTGAGTGCTGCGGCTTTCCCACTCGATCACGCCCAGTTCCAGACCGGTGCCGACCTTCAGCGTGGTGACATCTGCCACTTGCGGCTGATGGTTGTACATCACCTGGAACAGCGGGTTGTAGCTCAGGCTGCGCTCCAGTTTCAGCGCTTCGACCAGGCGTTCGAACGGCAGGTCCTGATGGGCCTGGGCGCCGAGGGCGGCCTCTTTAAGGTCGCGCAACAGATCGCCAAGACGGGTCTGCCCATCCAGTTGTACGCGCAGCACCTGGGTGTTGACGAAGAATCCGATCAGCCCTTCGATTTCCCAGCGATTGCGGTTGGCGATCGGCACGCCAATGCGCAAGTCGTTCTGGCCGGTGTAACGGTGCAGCAGAATATTGAAGGTGCCCAGCAACAGCATAAACAGTGTGACGCCGTGCTGACGGGCAACGCCGCGCAGTTGCTCGGCCAGTGCCGCATCGACCACGTGTTCATGGCGCCGACCGCGATAGCTTGGCAACACCGGGCGCGGATGATCCAGCGGCAGCTCCATCACCGGGTGTTCGTCACCCAATTGCGCCAACCAGTAATCCAGCTGCTTTTGCTGCTCCCCGGCTTCCAGCCAGCGGCGCTGCCACAGGGCGTAGTCGCTGTACTGAATCGGCAGCGGAGCGAAATCCGGGGTCTTGCCGTGATCATGGGCGTCATAGAAGCGGCAGAACTCATCGATCAAGACGTTCATCGACCAGCCGTCGGAAACGATGTGGTGCAAGGTCAGCAGCAGCACGTGTTCCTGCTCGTCCAGCTTCAATAAGCGCACCCGCAGCAGCGGGCCTTGGGCCAGATCGAATGGAATCAGCGATTGCTCTTCAGCCGCTTCGGCCACGCGCGATTCACGTCCCGTGGGTGGCAAGGCACTCAGATCAATGCGTTCGATGTCCAGCGGTTGCTGCACCGAGACCTGGAGCAAGCTGTCGTCGGCTTGTTGCTGGAACACCGTGCGCAGGGTTTCGTGACGCTCGATCAGGCTGGCGAACGCTTGCTCAAGCGCAACCTGATTCAAGCGACCGGTCAGGCGCACCGCCGCCGGCAGGTTATAGGCGCCGCTTTGCGGGTCCAGGTGCCAAAGAAACCACATGCGTTGCTGGGCGTAGGACAGCGCCTGGCGATCTTCGGCCTCTACCCCTGCCGGGATCGGGAACTGGGAAAAATCCACGCCTTCCTTGTGCAAGGCCGCGAGGAACATCTGGCGCTTTTCCAGGGGCAACCCGATAAACCGGCGAGCAAGTTTCAAGGAGTCTTCAGCATTCATTTCTTAGCATCCGGATCAGTAGGCAGGAAGCACAAAGGCACGTCGTCCCTATAAAACGAATGCAGACCGGAAAAATTAGCGAATGAGAACAAGTATCAGAAGGGAGGTTGGTGCAGGGTGAAGCGGGGGAATTCGGTCACTGTAGGAGCTGCCGAAGGCTGTGATCTTTTGATCTTGATTTTAAGAAGCACAATCAAAAGATCGCAGCCTTCGGCAGCTCCTATAGGAAGTCGGGGTTACGCGACGGCCATGGCATGCCGCCGATGATGCACTTCGAGCTGATCCTTGATCACCCGCAGCACCTTGGCTTCGTGTTCATGAATAAAGAAGTGCCCGCCCGCCAGCATGTCCACCGAGAAGCTGCCGTGGGTTTCTTTGCTCCAGCCGATCAGTTGTTCGGTGGTGGCCTTGTCGGCCTTGCCGCCGAGCACGTGCACCGGGCATTTGAGCAAGGGCCGCTGCACTGGATGGAAGCGCCCGCACAACAGAAAGTCGGCGCGCAGGATCGGCAGGGTCAGGCTCATCAGCTCATCGTTGGCCAGCACTTCTTCGCTGGTGCCATTGAGGGTGCGCAACTGGTCGATCAGCTCGGCATCGGTCTTGGGCTCGGCAAAACCGCGATCATAATCGGCGCGCATCGTCGGCGCCGCAGTGCCCGAGGCGAACAGCGCCACCGGCTCCGGGCAACCGAGCGCGCGCAAGGCATGGGCCAGTTCACAGGCCATCAAGGCGCCCAGGCTGTGCCCGAACAAGGCATACGGCGCTTTCAACGTCGGACGCAGTTCCTTGGCCAATTGCATGGCCAGCGCGCGCATATCGGTGTGCAAGGGTTCATCGAAACGGGCGCCGCGACCCGGCAACTCGACCGGTTGCAGTTGCAGCCACTCCGGCAACTTGCGCCGCCAGCGGCTGTAGACCATGGCGCTGGCGCCGGAATACGGCAGGCACAGCAGAGTCAGCTTGGTCACCGTGGGCTCCTCGAAAAAATAGGTCTGTACTAGGGAACGGTCCGGCGCCGGCGCAAATTAGTCGCGGCGGGTTAAATTTCCCGCGCAAGTGCTCGTTCCCTCTTCAGACCAAAACCAACAAGAGTGAACGTCGTGGACCTGCAGACCATCCTGGGCAAACTCTTCGCTAATGCCGGCGCCGTCGGTATCGAAGGGGTTTTTCAATTCGTCTTTGGCCCGCACCAGGCGTACTGGTCCGAGGTCAAGGCCAGCAGCCGCACTGAAGCCGGGCGACACGCCAGCCCCGACGTGACCATTGAAGTGGCGGAAAAAGACTTTCTGGGGATCATGGGCGGCATGGCCAACGTCGAGGAACTGTTCGCCAGCGGCCGCTTGAAGATCGGTGGCAACATGGGCCTGGCGACGATGCTGCCGCAGATCATCGACCACGCCCGGCATGGCGGCGCCGTGGTGGAAAAGGTCGACATGAACAAGCGTTACCCGACCCCGCCACGCCTGAGCGAACGCCTCACCGCCAGCCTGCCGACCCAACGCACCGTGGAGCGGCGGCCGCGCAGCGAACTGTCCAAGCGCGAATTCGACACCCATTATTTGCCCCATGGCATTCCGCTGGTCATCAGTGACGCTTTGCAGGACTGGCCGCTGTTCAAGCTCAGCCGGGAAGAATCCCTGGTGCATTTCGCCGAGTTGCAGGGCATCACCCGCCATGGCGATTACGTGAAGAAAACCTTCTCCACCGAGCGGGATTTCCGCTCCACGTCCATGGCCGAGTTCATTGCTTCGCTGGACAGCCCGGCGGTCAGGGGCGCAAGCGGTGAACCACCGGCCTACATGGGCAACAACATCCTGCCGGCGCAGTTGATGCAACAGATCAAGTACCCGCCCTACTTCGATCAGTCGCTGTTCATCCCGCCACGGATCTGGATCGGCCCCAAAGGCACCCTGACACCGCTGCATCGCGACGACACCGACAACCTGTTCGCTCAGGTCTGGGGCCAGAAAACCTTCACCCTCGCCGCACCTCATCATCGCGAAGCGCTGGGTACCTGGTCCACCGCGCCCGAGGGCGGGTTGGACGGCTGCGACTTCAATCCGGATGCGCCGGACTATCAGCGTTTTCCAAAGGCACGCGATGTGACGTTTATGCGGGTGACTCTGGAGGCTGGTGATTTGCTGTTTTTGCCGGAGGGCTGGTTCCATCAGGTGGAATCGGTGTCGACCTCATTGTCGGTGAATTTCTGGGTTAGCTCAGGAAGAGGCTGGTAACCCCCAATCCCCCTGTGGGAGTGGGCTTGCTCACGAAGGCGGTGTGTCATTCAGGATATTCGTCAACTGACACACCGCCTTCGCGAGCAAGCCCGCTCCCACAGGGGTGATTATTTCAAATGGCGGAAGCTCTGGATGGCTGACCCCAGCACCACAACCCCCGCCGCTATCGCCACCCAGAACCCGCTGCGCGCCCCGAACGCATCCACCAGCCAACCGGAACTCGCCGCGCCAATTGCCACGCCAATGCTCAACCCGGTGATCAGCCAGGTCAGGCCTTCGGTCAGTTTGGCCGGGGTGACAATGCGCTCTACCAACGCCATCGCCACAATCAACGTTGGCGCGAAGAACAACCCCGCCACAAATACCGCCAGCGCCAGCCCGAAAATGTTCGTCGCCAACAGCAACGGTAACGTGGTCACTGCGGTCATCACTCCGCCATACAGGAACAGTCGCGGCAACGGCAGTTTCGAGCGCAATGCACCAAACGCCAACCCGGCCAGACACGAGCCGATGGCGTACACCGACAGCACGATACTCGCCGCCGCGGGTTGGCCCTGTTGCTGGGCGAAGGCGACGCTGACCACGTCCACCACGCCGACAATCACACCCATGGCGGTCATCAACAGCATCAGCAGGCGAATTTCCCCGGAGCGAATGATCGAACCCTGATGATGAACTTCGTGGGGATGCACTGGCGGTTCGGTGCTCCGTTGCAAAACAAACGCCGTGACCCCGATCGCCAGCATCAGCAGCGCCGCCAATGGCCCCGCCTCGGGGAACGCCACCACGCACAACCCCACCGACAACGGCGGCCCGACGATAAAGCAGACCTCGTCCAGCACCGATTCCAGGGCATACGCGGTTTGCAGTTGCGGCTGGCCGCGATAGAGCTCGGTCCAGCGCGCCCGGACCATCGCCGACATGCTCGGCATGCACCCGGCCAGGGCGGCGAACACGAACAGCGTCCAGTGCGGTGCCTGCAACCGGGTGCAGAGCAACAGCAGCAACAGCGAACCCCCCCCCACCAACGCCGACACCGGCAAGATCCGGCTCTGGCCGTAGCGATCCACCAAGCGCGATACCTGAGGTGCACAGAATGCCGTGGCCAGGGCGAAGGTCGCCGCCACGGCTCCGGCCAATCCGTAGCCGCCCTTTAACTGCGAGAGCATGGTGATCAGGCCGATACCAGTCATGGATATCGGCATGCGCGCGATCATCCCGGCCAGCACAAAGGCGCCGGCGCCAGGGGCTTTGAACAGTTCGCGGTAGGGGTTTGCCATGGGTTGCAGGTCTCGATTTGGGTCTGCAAGTTGCCATAAGGCGGGTTGAGGGGAAAGCGGGGAATTGTTGGGGGAATGTGAAGGCCTCTTCGCGAGCAGGCTCGCTCCCACAGGGGACTTGTGTCTGGCACAAATGGGTGCACGACGCCGATCAATTGTGGGAGCGAGTCTGCTCGCGAAGTGGCCCGCCCAGTCACCCACAAATGAACTCTCTGCCCCGTAAGCAAGTCAGCTAATTAGGCCCTCCCTTCAAGGCGCTAACGTTCATGCAGATTTCCCTCGAGCAACAAGTGGCACTGGTCACCGGTGCCAGTTCCGGCATCGGTGCCGGCGCCGCCAAAGCCCTGGCGGCTGCCGGTGCAGCCGTCGTGATCAACTACAACTCCCAGGCTGAACCTGCCGAAGCACTGGCCCGGCAGATCAATGACAGCGGCGGTCGCGCCATTGCCATCGGCGCCGATGTTTCGAAAGAAGAAGACGTCGAACGGCTGTTCGCCCAAACCCTCGATGCCTTTGGGTTCCTCGACATTCTGGTGGCCAATTCCGGGATGCAAAAAGACGCCAAAGCCGTGGACATGAGCCTCGCCGACTGGAACCAGGTGATCGGCGTCAACCTCACCGGCCAGTTCCTCTGCGCCCGCGCCGCCCTGCGGATTTTCAACCGACAGGGCATTCGCGAAGGCGTGTCCCGGGCCGCCGGCAAGATCATCCACATGAGTTCGGTGCATCAGCGCATTCCGTGGGCCGGCCATGTCAATTACGCCGCGTCCAAGGGTGGTGTCGACATGCTGATGCAGACCCTGGCCCAGGAAGTCAGCCAGCAGAAAATCCGCATCAACGGCATCGCCCCCGGGGCGATTCGCACGGCGATCAACCGTGCCGCCACCGAGGGCGACGCCGCGCAAGAGCTGCTCAAACTCATCCCTTACGGCCGCATCGGTGATGTCGAAGACGTTGCCAACGCGGTGGTGTTTCTCGCTTCCGATGCCTCCGACTACATCGTCGGCACCACCCTGTTTATCGACGGCGGCATGAGCCTCTATCCGGAGTTCCGTGGCAATGGCTGATCATCATCCCGAACGACAAAGCGCCATTGACGCCCACGGCATCATTGGCGACATGCGCAGTGCGGCGCTGGTCAACGACAAAGGCAGCGTGGATTTCTTCTGCTGGCCGGAGTTCGACAGCCCGTCGATCTTCTGCTCGCTGCTGGACACGCCCGAGGCCGGGATTTTCCAATTATCCCCGGACCTGCCCGACGCCCGCCGCGAACAAATCTACCTGCCAGACACCAACGTGTTGCAAACCCGCTGGCTGAGCGACCGCGCCGTGGTCGAAGTCACCGACCTGCTGCCCATCGGCGACAGCGAAGATGATCTGCCGATGTTGATGCGCCGGGTGCGGGTGGTCAGCGGCACCGCGACAATGCGCATGCGTTGCGCAGTGCGGCATGACTACGCACGGGCCAAGACCCGCGCGCGCCTGGATGAAAAGGATGTGGCCTTCGAGGCGGCAGATCAGCCATCCCTGCGCTTGTCGTCAGATCAGGTACTGAGCATCGATGGCAACGCCGCCATCGCCGAGTTCACCCTCAAACAGGGTGAAAGCGCGGCGTTTCTGCTGGGTGCCATCGACGACTCACGCTTCAAGGAAGGCGCCGCCGAATTGTGCATGGAACGCACCCTGAAGTTCTGGCGCGACTGGATCGGCCAGTCCAACTACCGTGGTCGCTGGCGGGAAATGGTCAACCGCTCGGCCCTCGCCTTGAAGCTGCTGACTTCGCGCAAACATGGCGCGATTCTCGCCGCCGCGACCTTCGGCCTGCCGGAAACACCCGGCGGCGAACGCAACTGGGATTACCGCTACACCTGGATCCGCGACGCCTCGTTCACCGTGTATGCCTTTATGCGCCTGGGTTTCGTCGATGAAGCCAACGCCTACATGAAATGGATGCGCCATCGGGTCAGCGATTGCCACGGCCAGTCGATGAAAATCAACATCCTCTACGCCATCGACGGCCGCCAGGAACTGCCGGAAACCGAACTCACGCACCTGGCAGGCCACGGCGGCGCGAAACCGGTGCGCATCGGCAATGGCGCCTACAACCAGGTCCAGCTCGACATCTTTGGCGAGCTGATGGACGCGGTTTATCTCGTCAACAAGTACGGCGAGGCCATCTCCCATGAAGGCTGGAAACACGTCGTGGAAGTGGTCGATCAGGTCTGCGAAACCTGGCAGACCGAAGACGTCGGCATCTGGGAAATGCGCGGCGAGCAGCATCACTTTTTGCACTCGCGATTGATGTGCTGGGTGGCCGTGGACCGGGCCATTCGCCTGGCCTCCAAACGCTCCCTGCCCGCCCCGTTCGCCCGCTGGGACCAGACCCGTCAGGCGATCTACGCCGACATCTGGGAAAACTTCTGGAGCGAAGAACACGGGCATTTCGTGCAGCACATCGGCGGTACTGCCCTCGACGGCTCGATGCTGCTGATGCCGCTGGTACGTTTCGTCAGCGCCAAGGACCCGCGCTGGCTATCAACTCTGGAAGCGATTCAGAAAAACCTGGTGCGCGACGGCATGGTCTATCGCTACCACAACGACGACAGCCAGATCGACGGCCTGTCCGGCACCGAAGGCGCCTTCGCCGCGTGCTCGTTCTGGTACGTCGAATGTTTGGCCCGGGCCGGTCAGGTCGAGAAAGCGCATCTGGAGTTTGAACAGCTGCTGCGGTATGCCAACCCGCTGGGCTTGTATGCCGAAGAGTTCGACAGCCATGCGCGGCATCTGGGCAATACGCCGCAGGCGTTGACGCATCTGGCACTTATTAGCGCGGCGAGTTTTCTCGATCGGAAATTGAGTGGGGAGAAGAATTACTGGCAGCCTTGAGACTGAGTCGCCTGCATTCGCGAGCAGGCTCGCTCCCACATTGGAATGCATCCCCTTGTTGGAATGCATTCCCCCTGTGGGAGCGGGCTTGCTCGCGAAGAGGCCATCCGCCAAAACGCAAAACCAGCGACCTGAACCCCGTCATCCAAAACCGACAGATCTCGTCAGAAATTTCCCCTTTCCAGCACAGTTATTAAACAAAACGCGCCCTTACTGAACACCACACATCCCCTGTGGCGAGGGGGCTTGCCCCCGTTGGGTCGCACAGCGGCCCCGTCTAACCAGTCACCTAATCGCGCCAGAAGTACCGCATTTGCTGGTTTTACGGCTGCTACGCAGCCGAACGGGGGCAAGCCCCCTCGCCACAAAGGTGTGTAGGCCAGGGACCTACGACAGCCAAACAAACCTCGTCGCCTAACCCTCCTTCTGATGTGTCCTACAGCCGGAAATACCTTGTTGCCAGCTGTTACATCCGCCCCTAACATCCACCGTCAACGGGTACAGCGGAGCTGTCCAACAAAACCCGAATTCAAGGAAACAGAATGACCCAGCGCATCCACCGCACCATCGACGCCCCACTGCGCTCCGGCCTGAACCGGGATGAACTGTGGGAAGCCCACGACAAGGGCCTGATCAAATGCTGGGAAATCGGCCGCCAACGCGCCGCCAGATTCCCCGACCTCGCCCAACAGTGCCTCGCCGGCGAACTACCGGTGCTGGGCTGGAAAGGTGGCGTGAGCCGCAGCCTGAAAAAACTCGAAAAATACGGATCGCTCAAATACCTGGCGCAGTGGCAGGGGTTGCGGGGGGAGGATCTTGATATTGATTTGACGGTGGAACAGGCGTTGACGTGTTCACGGACCAGAATGGTGGTGACGTTTACGCCGGATCGGTCGAAGTACTTTAATCAGGTGGCGGAAGTGGAAGTCTGAGACTGACCCACCCCCTGTGGCGAGGGAGCTTGCTCCCGCTGGAGCGCGAAGCGGTCCCCTTATTAGCCTTTGCGACTGTTTCGCAGTCGAACGGGAGCAAGCTCCCTCGCCACAGCAAGCCCTCTCACTACAGATTCAGCGCGCGGCTTCAAGTTTCCAGTGTTCTCGAATGCCAATGCTCAGGAGCTCCCCGTGACCCAGCCACATGCCATTCACTCTGTTGAAACCTCGACCCTGAAAATCGCCTACGAACAACACGGCCCCACCACCGGCACCCCCATCATCCTGCTCCACGGCTTCCCCTACTCGCCCCGCGCCTACGACGAAATCGCTCCGGCGCTCGCCGCGCAAGGCTATCGCGTCATCGTCCCGTACCTGCGTGGCTACGGCCCGACCCGTTTCAACAGCCCCGACACCCTGCGCTCCGGCCAGCAAGCGGCCCTCGCTCAGGATCTGCTGGACCTGATGGATGCCCTCGCCCTCCCGCAAGCCGCGCTTTGCGGTTATGACTGGGGTGGGCGCGCGGCGTGCATTGTCGCGGCGTTGTGGCCGGAGCGGATTCGCTGCCTGGTCACCGGTGATGGCTACAACTTGCAGAACATTCCCGGCTCAATCCAGCCTCTGGACCCGGAGACAGAGCATCGTCTTTGGTATCAGTACTACTTTCACACCCCGCGCGGCGTTGAAGGTTTGACCCAGAATCGCCGCGCTTTTTGCGAATTACTCTGGCGCCTGTGGTCGCCGACATGGGCCAGAAACGCGCAGCGTTATCCCTTGAGTGCCCCGGCCTTCGATAACCCGGATTTCGTCGAGGTAGTGATTCACTCGTATCGGCATCGGTTCATGTATGTCTCGGGCGATCCGGCGCTGGAGTGGATGGAAGAAGCCCTGGCCAAACAACCACCGATCAGCGTACCGACAATTTCCCTGTGCGGGGCCGACGATGGTGTAGGACCGGCGACGGAGACCGACGAAGACATTGAACACTTCACCGGCCACTACGAGCGCCGGGTGTTGGCGGGCGTCGGGCATAACATTCCCGAGGAAGCACCCGAAGCGACGATCAGGGCGTTACTGGATCTACTGAAAGGCTGACACTGAAGCGCTCGCGATAGGCCTGCGGCGTCACGCCCATGGCCCGCAGGAAACTGCGGCGCAAGGTTTCTTCGCTGCCAAACCCGCATTGCACCGCCACCCGTTTGATCGGCACGCCGGTGTCGCTCAGCAGCCGTCGCGCGGTTTCGACCCGAATCAGTTCGATGGCCCGGGCCGGGGTCTGGCCAGTGTCGGTGCGGTAATGGCGGATAAAGCTGCGCTCACTCATGCCGGCCTGCAGGGCCAGGGTCGGGACGCCGAGGTCTTTGGTGAGATTCTCGCTGATCCAGGCATGAAGTTCGTCGAAGCGGTTGCCTTCCTGTTGCAGGGACAGGGTCACGCTGAACTGCGACTGACCGCCCGGACGCTTGAGAAACACCACCAGTTGCCGGGCGACGTCCAGGGCCATGGCGCGGCCGAGGTCTGCTTCGACCATGGCCAGCGCCAGGTCGATGCCGGCGGTGACCCCGGCCGAGGTCCAGACCGGGCCGTCGTTAATGAAGATCGGGTTGGGTTCGACATGCAGGCGCGGGTGCTTTTGCGCGAGCTCCTCGCAACGGGTCCAGTGGGTCACCACCCGCCGACCGTCGAGCCAGCCACTGGCCGCCAACAAAAATGCGCCGGTGCACACCGAAGACACACGCCGGCAATCCGCCGCGTGTTCACGCACCCACTCCACCAACCGCGCGTCGTCCGCCGCCGCATACACGCCCCAGCCTCCGGCGATGATCAATGTGTCGCTACCGCCCTTCGGCAGCGGCTCGGCCAGAAGCGCCAGCCCCGCCGACGACATCACCGCCCCGCCACCGCTCGCGATCACCGACGGCGCATAAGGCGCGGGCAAACCCTGTTGACGGGCAATGTCATTGGCCGAAGCGAACACCTGCAACGGCCCGGTGACGTCCAGCAGTTGAACATTGGCAAACGCAAGCACATGAATGGGTTTCGGCATGATTGGCGTAATTCGTGGGGTGATTGGCGGATACGCCAGATCCTACGAGCCTAGAGTGAAGCCGTCCACCTCATCAGGAGAATAAACGCCATGACGTTGCAGATCGGTTTTCTGTTGTTTCCACAGGTTCAACAATTGGACCTGACCGGCCCTTATGACGTGCTGGCCTCGCTGCCGGACGTGAAGGTGCATTTGATCTGGAAGGACTTGATGCCAGTCACTGCCAGTACCGGCCTGGTGCTGAAACCGACCACCACTTTCGACGATTGCCCGGCGCTGGATGTGATCTGCATTCCCGGCGGCAGCGGTGTCGGGCCGTTGATGGAAGATGAGCAGACCCTGGCGTTCATCAAGGCTCAGGCGGCCAATGCCCGTTACGTTACGTCGATCTGCACCGGTTCGCTGGTGCTCGGTGCGGCGGGCCTGCTCAAGGGTAAACGCGCCACCACTCATTGGGCTTATCACGATTTGCTCGAGACGTTGGGGGCGATTGCGGTGAAAGATCGGGTGGTACGTGACGGTAATCTATTTACCGGAGGCGGGATCACGGCGGGCATCGACTTTGCGCTGACCCTGGCGGCGGAGTTGTTCGATAAGGCAACCGCGCAACTGGTGCAGTTGCAGCTTGAATACGCCCCGGCGCCACCGTTTGCTTCGGGCAGTCCTGAGACCGCACCGGCCACGGTGCTGGAGGAAGCCCGGCGGCGCGCAGCCGGATCGTTGAAATTGCGCGCCGAGATTACCGATCGCGTTGCGACACGCCTGGCCCAGGCATAACGCGAATATTCCCGGAGCCAACAGATGACCTGGTCAACCACACTGGCCAGCCAACCTGACCAGGTCATCTGCGGCCGTGCATCAGGCGCTGACTTCGGCCTCACTCACCTGACGGGCGTAGTCGATCGCTTGCTGAACGGTCTGCAACTGATCAGCCTGGTCATCAGGAATGTTCATCTCGAACTCGGCCTCCAGCGCCAATACCAATTCGACCCTGGCCAGCGAATCCGCTTCCAGGTCCTCGGCAAACGAATGGGCATTCTGGAGCTTTGCCTCATCGACCCCAAGTTCGGTTGCCACCACCCTTCTTACCCGTTGCTCAATAGTGTCCATTTTCAATCCTTGAAATGATCAATCATCGTCGGTGTTGCGGTTTACACCACTGTCAGGTGCATGAAGCCGCCGGAAAAACGCCCGCTCTCAGGCACAAAGCACAAAAGCTTCTGCCCCAGGCGAAGCCGACCCGACTCGAGCAACTCATGAATCATGATGTAGATCGACGCCGCGCCGGTGTTACCGCGCTCGGACAAGTTGGTGAACCAGCGTTCCTGAGGAATCGCAAACTCGGAATCTTCCAGGCATTGGGCAATCGGCTTGCGGAAGTATTCCGACGACATGTGAGGCAGAAACCAGTCGATGGCTTCCGGCGACAGGTTGCGTTTGACCATGACTTGCCGCAGCGGTTTGCCCAAGGTGAAGTTCACCACGTTCTCGTTCAACAGGCGCACATCCTGCTTGACCGCAAAAATCGAGCGATCGGCCCAATCCTTGGGACTGAGCAGCTTCCAACTGGTGAGATCATCACCCCCGGTCTTTTCCGCCCCGGCGTACATGCACGTCGGCAGTTCATTGGCGTAGGAAAAAATGTCCACCCAGTCGATTCGTAACGAGAAGCCATGGGCTTTAGGTTTGTTTTCGATGAGAAAGGCACCGGCACCGTCAGACAGCATCCAGCGCAGGAAATCTTTTTCGAACGCAATTTCCGGCCGTGCTTCCAACTGAGCGACAAGGGCTTCGTTTTCACTGTCGAAGTTGCGCGCCTGCAGGACCGGGGAAATCACCTCCGATGCAGTCGCCACCGCATTTTTGGTCGCGCCGGAAAGTACCGACAAATAGGCATACTTGAGCGCCGTCAGACCGGCCAGGCAGATACCTGCGGTGGACACGACTTCACACGGCTTGTTGCCCAGTACCCCATGCACCATCACGCCATGGTTGGGCATGATCTGGTCGGGCAGCGTGGTACCGGTCGACAGGCATTCCATGTCATCCAGGGCAAAGTCATTGCCTACCAGACCTTTGATGGCCAGCGCGGTGATATCGGCGTTGGAAAAGCGCGCTTCGCCCGTCTTGGGGTCCAGCACGTAATAACGCTGTTTAATGCCGTTATTGCGCAGAACCACTTGACGTGATCGGGAGGGGCGTCCACCGACATAACCCAGGATACTTTCCATCGTCTCGTTATCCACGGCCTCACCCGGCATGAAAGTAGACGTCTTTGTGATATAGGCAAACGATTCACTCATAGCGCTTTACTCTTTTCAGTTTCATTATTTAGTTGCGAGCCGGACGGTTGTTCGTAATAACGTTGCAAAGCGTCAATACGTGTCCGAATGATGGGTTGCAGCAAACGACGTAACACTAACGAAATCGGTAGAACCGTACAGATCACCAACATCAAATAAACAATAAACAGCGATAACAACAGCGTTCTAAGCCATCGACCATGTTGCCCTGCGCGCACAATAAGCCCTGACCAAAACTTGAAGCCCCGGTGTGCGGCCCGTTCGCTAAGTATCAGGCCCGGGTTCACGATCGCGGCGCCAAGGCCATCTAACATGGGGGCATCAAGTGTCTCTCGGTCATCAAACAACGCATCGCGCAGCGCCCTGCCAAAACGCCCTGCACCTTGAATGTCTTCATCGCTGATACCGGCTCGCGGCAGACCGAAAAATGACTCGCGTCGCCCCGTGAACATCCAGCGGGGCGTGGTAATCAGCGTCGCAAACGTGTTGGCCCGGTCCGTAAACACAACGTTGTCGCGCAGCACCGCGCCGGCCTCGGCCAGCAGGCGCTTGACGGCCTCCTGGGCCATCAACCACATGTTTCGGCAGGCAATGACCGTGACCACTGGCCGCCCGGCGATCAGGCGCTTGCCCTCGGCACTTTTGAGGAACGCGGTGATCAGCGGCGAAGGCGACAGGTACCAGACCTGATAGGCCAGGATGACCAGATCGAACGGGGCTTCCTGTTCCAGATGAAAAGGTTCGATGGCCGGTGGCGACAATTGAACCGTTTCAGGAAACACATCAAAGAACCGCGTGACCGGCCAGGGAAATGGATAAGGCTGGGCAGGTTTTAATTCCAGCTCATGAATGGAAACATGATGGGCGGCGCGCAATGGCGCAATGAAACTTTCAATCACTGCATTAAGTTGACCACTTTGGGAATAGCGCACTACCAGCACTTTTTTCATACCGATGCAGTCCTTTTATTTGAACCAGCAAAACGAGCAACACCCTGTCACTCGCTAAAAGACAAACCCACGACAATTTGATTTTTTATTAGTCACACGCTGTTCGCCACCCGACTGAAATCGAGCAAAGCACTGCAACTTGGCAGATGGCACTTCAGCATATTAATTCGACTTAAACACGCCCACTCTTCATTTCAAACCCCCATACCCTTTGCAGGCATGAAAATAAGGAACGGGACTTCGCCGGGGGTTGACCCCCTGTTGTTGAAACGGAATGTACGCGGAATTTTAGTGTGCACAACCTACCAATATTGGTAGTCAGGAAAAGCTGTTCTCAATCAACAGTTCGTGTTTTGATCACGAATTTTTTGGGCGGTGGATTCATCTTTCGTTGATCAATGTCGGGCTCGCCCTACCGGCAATATCACCGATCAACTTTTTTGCAGACGAAAAAAAACCCGCCGAAGCGGGTTTCTCAAGACCATTGCGACATCCTGTCGGCAGCCATCCTGGCTAATGGTCGATCATCCGTGATCCTGAGCACTTCCTGTGCTTCAGTTGATGGGTCCAGAATAAACGTATCGATAAGGCTTAAACAGACGACATACCCGCGAGTGCGTGTAAGCGATTGACCATCCGTGATCGGAATGCTGGTCCCTGTGGGAGCAGCCTTGCTCGCGAAAACGGTCTGTCAGCCAACACCAATGTTGAATGTGCCGGCCTCTTCGCGAGCAATCTCACACAAAGCTAAAAATCAAATTTTCGACAGACCAAAAAAAACCCGCCGAAGCGGGTTTTTCCCAAGACCATTGCGACTCCCTGTCGGCAGCGATTCCTTGCTTATGGTCGATCATCCATGATCCTGAGCACTTCCTGTGCTTCAGTTGATGAGGCTAGATTACGCTTCGGATCCAATATGCAATAGACGACATAGCTACTACCGCGTGTAAGACATTCGCCATACCGCCCCTTCCGAAAACCCTTAGTCGCCTCAGGTATTCAGCATGGAAGCCGCGAGTTCAGCGACTTGCAGCTGACCTTCCGCCGCCAGGGTGGCGTCATCCTCAAGAAACCAGGCAGCCGACAATCCGGCAAATGCCAACACCCACAGCAGCAAGCGTCGACGCTCAAGCCCTGCCGCCTTGGCCACGACTTTGATTTGTCGCGCAAAGCGCAGCGCATCCGTCGCCGTGGGCAATTCGGGGTTGCAAATCAGGTTGGCGTAATCGAAACCGCGCTCACCGGTCACCCGCTTGGGGTCGATGGCCAGCCAGCCTCGCGGGCCGAAATCCAGAATGTTGTCGTGATGGATATCGCCGTGCAGTACGACCACGTCTTGCGGTGCGGCCAGCAAGGCTTCGGCAGTGGAAAGGCTGAGGGCATAGAGGCCGCCGTGCTGCGCGGCAGCCAGGCGTAACGATGTGAACCATTGCGCCAACGGCACCAGCGGCGGTAAGGGCGAAAAGCGCGGTGCATGTAACCGCGCCACCGCAGCACACATAATCTGGCTGGCTTCATCGTCCTGGCCGTTGAGCGCCATGTTCATCAGTGAACGCCGGCCCATGGCACGTTCCATCAACAAGCCGTCGCCGTGATGGGCAAACACCTGGGCGGCGCCCTCTCCATCCCACCAAGTCATCAGCAGATTGCCGAACTTCTCCTCGGCATCCACCGCCACCTTCAACATCGCCGGCACTTCACCCATCCGTACCGGCAGCAAACGACTGCCGGGCGTGATGATCGGCGCGCCGTCCGGCACCAGCGCCCAGCGCTTCAACCAGGGTTCAAACATTCATTCGCCCTGATGTTCGCGGGCCTTTTCGCTGACTTTCAGAAACTCTTCGATATTGCTCATCTGCTCGTCCCAGCCGCGACTGTCCATGCGGAAGGCCTTGAGCCGACGGTTTTGGGGGATGTGATCGAAACCGGACTCGGTGACCTTCAGCAAGGTGCCGTTATCCATGTCTTCGAGCTCGAACAACACCAGCGTAGTCGGCTCTTGGGAGTAATCGACGTCTGGCTCAACGGCATACGGATGCCAGCGAAACGAAAACACCCGTTCCGGCTCGACCCGTTCCACCAGCACATTCCACAGCAAGTGCTCATAACCAGGGTAGGTAATCTGCCCCTGGGTCCACTCACCGGCAACAAAGCGCTTGCCCTCAAGCGCCACGCCAAACCACTGGCCAAACGCCTCGGCATTGGCCAACACGCGCCAGACGTGCGAACGCGGCGCCTTGAGCAAAATCTTTCTTTCGATGCGATCTGATGCTGGATTCATAAGTCACCTCCTGTACTGAACAGTAGGCCTGTAAGACCACAAGACCAACCCTAAAGTTGTATCAAGCCAGTGCGACTATCAACATAGTCTGAAATATTAGGCTGTATTTTGGACCCTCGGTTCTGGATTAAGGACGAGAGTTGGCCGATCGAAACTGCTAACGTTTGCAGCGAAGTTGAACCAGACAAGGACGATTCATGCAGCCTTCACTCTCGGAGCGTTATCGCGGGGCCATGCTGGGACTGGCGTGCGGCGATGCCATTGGAACCAGCGTCGAATTCCAGCCGCGCGGCTCGTTCCCCAGCCTGACCGACATGGTGGGCGGCGGCCCTTTCAATTTGAAGCCGGGGCAATGGACCGATGACACCTCAATGGCGCTTTGCCTCGCGGAAAGCCTGCTGACCAAAACCGGATTCAACGCGACCGATCAAATGGGCCGTTACCTCAACTGGTGGCATTGGGGTTACCTGAGTTCAACCGGCGAATGCTTCGACATCGGCATCACCGTGCGTGACGCCCTTACCCGCTACCAGGAAACCGGCGACCCTTTTGCTGGCTCAACCGATCCCGCTAGCGCCGGCAACGGCTCGTTGATGAGATTGGTGCCGGTGGTGCTGTATTACTTTCCCGACATAGAACGCATCAGGGCCTTTGCCGCCGACAGTTCCCGGACCACCCACGCCGCTCCAGAAGCGATCGAATGCTGCCAGTTGTTTGCCGAATTGATTGGCAAGGCGCTGCAAGGTGCGTCCAAAGCAGGTTTTCGGAGTCTGCCGGAAACGACTTTCCTTGAACCCAAGGTCGCGGCCATCGCCCGAGGGGATTACCTGGGTAAACCAAAAAATGAGATCCGCGGCAGTGGGTACTGCGTTGCATCGCTGGAAGCGGCTTTGTGGTGTTTTCATCACACCGACAGTTTTGAAGCCGCCATCCTGGAAGCCGCAAATCTGGGCGATGATGCGGATACGACTGCCGCAATCGTCGGTCAGTTGGCCGGAGCCTATTACGGTGTGCAGGCGATTCCCGAGGGTTGGCTGACAAAGTTGCATCAGCGAGATGACATTGAAACCACAGCTGAAGCTCTGTATCAGACGGCAAAAGATCACGCCCCACTCACTCAGTCAGAGCATGGTAATGAATAACCTGCGCGGAAGCTGCCTGTGCAAAACCATCGAGTACCAGCTCGACAGCCTCGACATGCCGATCAGCCATTGTCACTGCCAGACCTGCCGCAAGGCCCACGCTGCAGCGTTCGCCTCGACTGCCGGGGTGATGCGCGAGCATTTTCGCTGGACCAAGGGGCAGGATCGGTTGAGCAGTTATGAATCGTCGCCGGGCAAGCTGCGGCATTTTTGTTCGGTGTGTGGCTCGCAGTTGATGGCGGAGCGCTTGGCTCAGTCGCATGTGATTGTGCGGGTGGCGACGCTGGATGATGATCCGGGGATAAGGCCGCAGGCGCATATCTGGACGGCGCATGATGTGCCTTGGCTTGAATATGAATCGAATGAAAAGTGTCTGGAGTGGCAGACATAAATCTGCTGGGCGACGCAGTCCTGAATGTGGGAGCGGGCTTGCTCGCGAAAGCGGTGTGCCAGGCAACATTGATGTCGACTGACACGCCCCCTTCGCGAGCAAGCCCGCTCCCACAGGGGTAGTGGTGAATTGCGGATTCGCTACACTGCCCCCAACATTTCCAATGTCATCGTGAGAATCCCTTATGCCCCCTCGCTTTCTCCTGGCGCTGATCCCGCTGTTGTTTACCACCGTTGCGCATGCCGTGGACTGTGACAATGCCAGTAACCAGGGCGATATGAATCAGTGCGCCGCCCAGCAATTCAAAGCGGCGGATAAAGAGTTGAATGCGCTTTACCAGCAGATCACCCAACGGTTGAAGGACAGTCCCGATGCCAAGAAGCTGCTGGTCAGCGCGCAGCGGAGTTGGGTGGCGTTCCGGGATGCTGAGTGCAAATTCTCGGCCTCCGGGGTGGAGGGTGGCAGTGTGTATCCGCTGATTTACAGCAACTGCACCACCGGGCTGACCAAGGCGCGGGTCGAGACGTTCAAGACTTACTTGAAGTGCGAGGAAGGGGATTTGAGTTGTCCGGTGCCTGGGGCTTGATGCTGCGGTGTCAGTGAGGGCCTCTTCGCGGGCAAGCCTCGCTCCTACAAGGGGTTTCGGTCGTACGCAAATGATGCGCACACCGACAATCCCCTGTAGGAGCGAGGCTTGCCCGCGAAGGCGTCCGCTCAGGCGCCGCCGTTACCGAACAAACACCTGCGCCGTGGTTATCGCCATATCCCCTCCGGGCATTTTGATGCTGCCGATCTGCTTCAAACTCTCGGCATCAAAAATCGCCACGTCATTAAACGTCCCCGCCAGATAAATCTTGCTGCCGTCCTTGTTGAAGGAAATGCAGTAGTAGGAGTGATCCAGTGTCGCCGCCTGGAGCATTTTCTTCTGCTTGATGTCGTATTTGGCCAAGCGGTTGAGCACGCCGAACATCAGGTTCGGGTCCTTGGGTGAACGCATGCCGCTGAAGTAGATCTCCGTCAGTGGGCCGAAATCGGTGGTTTCGGTCTTGCCGGTTTTCAGGTCGATGCTGAACAGCCCGTAGAGGTATTCGGCGGTCAATGGGTCCTGCTTCTTGTCCTTGAATTTCGCCGCGGTGTAGAGCAGCGAGAAGTCATGGCGATAGGTCTGCTGGTTCCACACGTAGAGCACGTCCGGTGCGCTGTAGTTCTCGCGTTTCCAGTGACGGCTGGGGATCAGCACGTCGAACTTGCCGGTCTTCACATCGACCTTGTAGACGTCCGCCCCCGCCACATACAGCGTGCCGTCGTCACCGCTCTGCATGATGGTCAACTGCCGTGGCGCCGGGAAACTGCGCACCGGTTTGGCGTCCATGCCGGCATCGGTGGGATAGACATCCAACCGTGGCTGCTGCACTTCATAGCGGTCGTTGAGCATCAATGTCGGATTGGCGATGGCGAACAATTCCTTGCCATCGTGGCTGAGGGTGAAGGCGAACATCGAACGCGCTTTCTCCCCCGGTTTCTGGGTGATGCTGGCGTGGAAGACTTGCTTGCAGCTGTCCAGCTCGACGCCGTAGATGTCCGCGTAGTGATTATTCAGCACATAGGCGGTCTTGCGATCCGGTGACAGCTGCACGGTGCCCGGACCGAAAGCGTCCGGCATCTTGCAGGTCTTGAATAACGTGTCGTTGGCCAGGTCAATCACGTGCAGGTTGTTCGGGTAATTGGTGGTCAACATGTACTCGTGACCGTCTTGCAACGCAGTGTTTTCATCGGCCAGAACGTTGAGCGAACAAGCACCCAGGACGGCGAATGCGGCCAGGCCGCAGGCTTTGATACGAAGCATGCTGGAATCCTTCTCTCTGTCCGATTATTTGTCTTTGGGGAAGACAGTCCCGAGGTTGCGCCAGTTTTCGTTGGAGGCCTGCGCGTCCTTGTTCCAGTCCGGGTAGGTACTCATCATGTCGGGCACCTGGGCCGGCCACCAGCAAGGGTCGGAACAACCATACAAGTCGGCTTCCATCGGCTGGCACAGCGACGACACACCACCAAACGCATCGATTTCCCAGCCCGGGTCAGTGGTCGAGGCGCAACCCGCGACGGAGCTCATCGCCACCACTTCTTCGATGCGGTTTTCCTCCGCGGCCTTGTCCATTTTCAGCGCTTTATTATTGATTGCCTTGAGATGTTTCATATCAGTGAGCCTTGCGCGGAGTGATGTAGCTGCTGATAAACGCAGGGTTGTGGGCCATGATCCGGGTGTAGACCTCGATGCCGAAGTCGACCCAGTCACGCATCAGTTCGCAGTAGTGATAGGTCGGGTGGGTCGGGTCGCCGTAACGGGCATAGCTTTCGTGATAGCAGCCGCCGGAGCACAGGTTGCGGATCTGACAGTCCTCGCACCCGGTGTTGGTGCGGTCCAGGCGCTGGGACAGGAAGTCGTTCAACTCGACCTGTTTCACGCCGCTGTGGACGTTGCCAAACGTCGGCAGTGAAGAACCGGTAAAGCGGTGGCACAGGTTCAACTCACCCTTGTGATCCACCGCCAGCATCTTCAGGCCCGCGCCGCACGGCAGGGCTTTTTTGTGGCCTTCATGGATGTCGGTGATCAACTGGTGCAGGTTGGAGAAACCGATATTGCGATGCTCCAGCGCTGCTTCCAGGTAGCGCCGACCGAGCTTCTTCATATTGGCGAAGACTTCGATCAACTCGTCGCTGGACAGGTTGAAGGTGCTGATGTCGCCGGAAGTCACCGGGGCGAAACCGACTTCGGCAAACCCCAGTTCGTTGAACAGGTGATCCCAGATGGTTTCCACGTCGGTGACGCCGGTGGTCAGGGTCACCCGCGCGCCCACCGGACGGCTGTTGTAGCGCGACAACAGCATCTCGGCTTTGCGCCGCACCACGTCATACGTGCCCTGCCCGCCCACGGTGATGCGGTTGCGGTCGTGCACGGTTTTCGGCCCGTCGATACTCACCGACAGCCCGAAACGGTGGGCGTTGAGGTAGTCCACGGTGTCTTCGGTGAGCAGCGTGGCGTTGGTGGTCATGACGAATTCGACGAACTTGCCCGCCTCGCTGAACCGCTTCTCGCAATAGTCGACCATGTACTCGATCAGCTTGCGATTGCTCAACGGCTCGCCACCGAAAAACACCACGGTGAAACGCTCTTCGTCAGGTGATTCGCGCAACAGCATTTCCACCGAAGCGACCGCCGTTTCGATGTCCATTTTCTTGCCCGCCGACGGCTTGTCGAGGTCTTCCTTGTAGCAGTAGGTGCAACTCAGGTTGCAACCGGTGTTGACGTTGAGCACCACGGTGTTGATCGCCGTGCGCTCGACCCGTTTGGTGCCGATGTCCGGGGTCAGGGGCGAGCCGTCGCTGACCAGTTCCAGGGCCATCAACTCGCGCAGGGTTTCGGTGATTTCTTCACCGTTGAAACGTGCAGCCAAGCGCTGGATCAGGTCGTCCGAGGAGCAACCGGGGCCGCGCAAGGTGTCGATGATGGTGCCCGTCAGTTCATCACTGGCGAACAGCGAACTGCTGGGAATGTGAAACAGCATGCGGTCGGCATCGACGTGCACTTCGTGCAGATTCCGTTCGACCAGATTCAAAATAGCGCCCATTGCAACCTCCTGTGCAAACCCCGTTTTACGGGGCCTGCGGTCATTCCAAAAAGATGTCTGAAACCGTGAGAGATCAGCCAACTCATGGAATGGGTGGATTGTTCCAGCGTTGCACGGTGACGATCATGTGGCCCTCGCCGGTCAGGGATTTCCCTGCATCGTCGACGGCGGCAATCACCTTGAGGTTGCCGGCATTGTTGGTGGACATTTTGCGTTGCGGGTTCGGCCCGGCATCGCCTGGGGTGAACACGCCGCTGTCGGCCTGCATGGTGCCGGCAAACTTGACGTCTTCGTCTTCCTTGGCGCGGTCGTCGAAGGCTTCGACCTTCCACTGCGCCGGGAACACGCCGATGCGATATGGCTTGCCATCGGCGCCCTTGCCCCAGGCTTCGGCGTCGAAACGGCCCTGGACTTTCGGCGTCGAACCACCGCCCTCACCGATCCGTGCCACGGAGAATTCCGGCACGACTTTAACGGTGGCAATCGAGTTGTAAACCGACAGGGTCGGGCCTTTCAGCGTACCGACGGTGACGTTGCGCAGGCCCGGCTGGGCGTTGGCGGCAGCCTTGAGTTTTACGCGCATGCGCTCAGGGCTTTGCTCGACGACGGCGACCACTTCCACGCCTTTACCGAAATTCGGTTTGCCGGTGAGACCGCTACCGACCAACGTCACCTCAGTTTCAACACCCGCCTTCAGATAGCCAGGTTGAACGGCCAGCAAACGACTGCTGCCCTGCTTCGCCGCAACGAAATCCAGGCCTCGCTCATCATGCTCAGCCTCGAACATCCGGCCTTGCATCGCATTGCCTTGGGCGGCGAACACCTGGCGCATGGTCACGCCATCGACGGTCACGTTGCCGCGCCATTCATAGCCGCTGTAGAGAATCGCGCTACCGTCGCCGTTGAACGGGCTGCCATCGGCGTATTGGCCTTTGACGCTGACCTTGAAGGTGTCGCTGCCATCGGCGGTGACGCTCATTACGCCAGCCAATTCACCTTTGCCCGGCAAGTGACCGCTGAAGCTCCAGTCGCCGACCAATACGTCGCTTTTCGGCGCGCTGCTCAGCCATTTTTTCCAGGCCGGATTGTCCAGCGGATAACGCTTGGCCAGCAGCGGCACCATGTCTTTGCGGGCGATATCAAACCAGTCGCGATCCCGGGCCAGGGCCTGGTATTCGAGGGACGGCCATTGGCCGAGGTGGAAGTTGACCAGACGCTCCCATTCCTGGGCCGGACGGCGTTGCAGGGCGACCCGCGCGCCGGAGTGGCAGCGGCCGCACATCTGGCTGGTCTGGTCGTCGAAATGCTCGACTGTATTGAGCCGACGCTCCAGCGCATAGCGCACGCCATCGGTTTCACTCGGCGCCAGGCCCTGGGTGTCGGCCAGGTATTTGACCAGGGTTCGGCGGTCATCATCGCTGATCTGCAAACCGTGCATGGTCTGCATCCGGGCGATGCTCATCAGCCAGCCTTCCGGGGTCTTGCGCTGGTGGCTGATGCGGCTCAGGGCGTTATCGGCTTCGGGGGTGTGACAGCCCTGACAGGTTTCCTTGAGGATGGTCTGGGCGTCGCGGGCTGCCAGGCTGTAAGGCGAATGCAGCGCCACACAAGCGGCCACGGCCAGCAGGCCGGCGCTCATGCCTGATCGGAGTCTTCTCTTCATCAACGTCGAACCTCGCACGGTGCTTTCTTATTGTTGTGGCTTATCGTTTTTATGGTTTCTGCCGCCGGCGGCGCACCGCTGACGGAGGCAAGAGAAACGTCTGCGATGAGCAATACACGGAGCGTGCCAGCTTACCGATATCCTTTTTTATCAAGCAGTTGCGTGAAGAAGCCTGCCCAAAGCGCGGTCTGGACACGATCACCTGCGTCTAATATCGCGACAGCTGTTGCAGTCTGAGACAAGCGTAGCTGTCCCGGTGCGGACAGTTCATCGCCCGGCAATTGACGTCTGACCGGCAGGGGCGCGAAATGGTCGTTCACCGATTGCCAAGCAGGGGATACACCAATGGCAAGCATCACTGTCCTGGCGGGGGACTTTCTGCAGGGTGATGGAGAATACGTGAACGGCGTTTTTACCCTTAGGACGTCGCTTCATCCGTGGCCCGGCATCACCCTCCCCCTCTCATCATTCAAGTCCGTGGAAGTGGCCAACGAGGATTCGATCAACAACATCAAGGATGCCATCGGCTTTGGCGTGGCCGGGGCGATGCTGCTGGGCCCGATCGGCGCGATCGCCGGGTTTATGCTGGCGGGGAAGGAAACCGAAGTGACGTTCCTGGCAACGTTCAAAGACGACAGAAAACTACTCGCGGCGGTAGATGGCCGCACGTTTGAAGAGATTTCCCGGAAAATCGCGTCTTGAGTCTATGGCGGCATGCCGCCCGCAAGAGGGGCGGCATGCCGTCGATTCAGATATAAAAGGTGGGATGAACGCCTTTGTGAACCTCGATTTCCTGCCGCATGTCCGCCACCAACGAGGCGATCGCATGGGGACTGTCCAGCGTCCAGAGGGGGACGTGGGTCGCCACCATGTCGACTTTGCCGGTCATGCAGTCGCAGACCCGAATCGTCAGGGACTGATCGGCCTCCATGTTGCAGGTGCAAACCGACGGCAGAAAGCTGTGTTCAATGATGTTTTGAATTTCCAGGGTTGAAAGGAACATCGTGACCTCCCTTAACGCCAGGTGTGTGGCCGGACGCATGCTCCCTCATTTCGCCCGTTTAGCCTGAAAATTCTAGTCCTCAAAGGTCAGTGCCTCAAGGGAGCAATCCGGTTGCTCGTCGTCTCAGTGCCTGTCGCAATTTGCGAAAAAATCCTGGCCCTCGTCATCGTCTACAACCGGCGAAACCCGGTCAATTCAAGGGCCAGCCCGCTTTTCCCGGCACTTGGCACAGCCATTGCGAAAGTCCTGATCTCACGAACAACAAGAGTTCTCGCCATGTCCCTCCCTTATCTGCTTCCCGCCACGTCGGCGTTCATCCAGCGCGCACCGCGCATGCTGATCGGCGGTGACTGGGTCGAGGCCGCCGACGGCCAGACCATGCCCCTGAACAACCCGGCCACCGGTGAAGTGCTGTGCGTGGTGCCACGCGCCACGCCGGAGGATATGGATCGCGCCGTACTCGCCGCGCGCCGGGCCTTCGATGATTCAGCCTGGACCCGCACTCGCCCGCGTGAACGACAAAACCTGCTGTGGAAACTCGCCGACCTGATGGAGCGAGACGCCGAGCTGCTGGCGCAACTGGAATGCCTGAACAACGGCAAAAGTGCGGCGGTGGCCCAGGTGATGGACGTGCAACTGTCCATCGATTTTCTGCGCTACATGGCCGGTTGGGCGACCAAGATTGAAGGCTCCAGCGTCGAGGTGTCGTTGCCGCTGATGCCCAACGATCAATTCCACAGTTTCATTCGTCGCGAGGCGGTGGGCGTGGTCGGCGCCATCGTCGCCTGGAACTTCCCGCTGCTGCTGGCCTGCTGGAAACTCGGCCCGGCCCTGGCGACCGGTTGCACCGTGGTGCTCAAACCCGCCGACGAAACCCCGCTGAGCGCGCTGAAACTCGCCGAATTGGTGCTGGAAGCCGGGTATCCCGAAGGCGTGTTCAACGTGGTCACCGGCACTGGCATCACCGCAGGTTCTGCCCTGACGCACAACCCGTTGGTCGACAAGCTGACCTTCACCGGCTCCACCGCCGTCGGCAAGCAGATCGGCAAGATCGCCATGGAGTCCATGACCCGGGTGACCCTGGAACTGGGCGGCAAATCGCCGACCATCGTTATGGCCGACGCCGATCTGAAGACGGCCGCCGCCGGTGCCGCCAGCGCGATTTTCTTCAACCAGGGCCAGGTCTGCTGCGCCGGTTCGCGGCTGTATGTGCAGCGCAAGCACTTCGACAATGTGGTGGCGGACATCGCCGACATCGCCAACGCCATGAAGCTCGGCAACGGTATGGACCCGACGGTCGACATGGGGCCGTTGATCTCCAAGCGTCAGCAGGAGCGGGTTTACGGCTACATCGAACAGGGCCGGGAAAGCGGCGCGACCATTGCCTGTGGTGGCGAGCAGTTCGGGCCGGGGTTCTTCGTCAAACCGACGGTGATTGTCGATGTCGATCAGAAGCATTCATTGGTCCAGGAAGAGATTTTCGGGCCGGTGCTGGTGGCGATTCCGTTTGATGACGAGGCCGACGCGCTGCGCATGGCCAATGACAGTCCCTACGGGCTTGGAGCGAGCATTTGGTCCAATGATCTGGCGGCGGTGCACCGGATGATTCCGCGGATCAAGTCGGGGTCGGTGTGGGTCAATTGCCACAGTGCGCTGGACCCGGCATTGCCGTTTGGCGGGTACAAGATGTCCGGGGTTGGACGGGAGATGGGGTATGCGGCGATTGAGCATTACACCGAGTTGAAGTCGGTGTTGATCAAGTTGTAGTGGCTTTGATCGTTCCCACGCTCCGCGTGGGAACGATCAGTCAGCTCTGAATTTTTGTCGTTCTTTAGGCCGCATTCGCGGGCAAGCCTCGCTCCTACAGGGAATTGCATTCCAATGTGGGAGCGGGCTTGCTCGCGAAGGGGCCGGCAAGGTCAAGGCTTAAATCCCTGACTCAACAACCACCCCCGAACCACCCGCCCCTGCTCCGCCGTCAACCCGGCCAAGGCCTGCTCAACAGGTTCATTCCACAACCGCCGCAGCAACGGCGCCAACTCAACCCCTTGCACATGCCAGATCCCCAGCGGCTGATCCGCCGTGATCACCACCTCCGCCTCATCCACAAACCCGTCGCGCAACACCGGTGCCCGCTCAATCTTCAGCGCCGCGAAATCCGCCTCGGCATGCGCCACCTCCACATCCGGCCACTGCCGCCGCGCCTGCCAGAATGGCTGTTCCAGCCACCGCTGCTCATCGGCATAAAAATCCCGGCCGATCCGCGCGAAACGCAAAAACAACTGCTCCACCCGCTGCTGATGAAAGCGCTGGGCCAACGCCGCTCGCTCAGGTTTGCGCAACAGGGTGTTGATCACCGTCGGCGCCTGTAAGGCCGAGGACAAGGATTGGAAAATCCCGTTGCCTGACAACGGGTCCACGGCCATCGCCGCATCGCCCACCCGAATCCAGTTATCGCCACACACTTGCGGGCTCAAGATCGCGGTGCTGCTGCGGGCGTGCAGTTGTAGTTCAGTTTCCGGCCCATCACCAAAAAACACCCGGGCCACTTCCGAAGCGTGGCGCCGTTGACGGCAGTAATCGAGCAACTGCGCCTTGCCCGGCAACTCGGCACTGGCCACGTCCACCGTCCATTGCCAATAACACTGACCGTCGGCCCGGCGTGCCATCCAGGCCCAGCCGTCCTCAAGGCTTTCCACGGCGCTGGCGGTGTCGCCCGGCGCGGCTTGCCAGCGGTTGAGCAGGCTGACCGTCTCCGGCCCGCGCAGGCCTTTGCCGAGGGCTGGCGCCGAACGCCCGCGAGCTTCCACCAGGAAATCCGCGACCAGCGCTTCGTGCCCTTCAATCTCGATCCAATGCCCCGCCGCTGTAGTCTGCACCGTGAGCACCCGCCCTTCGATCAACTCGACCCCGGCCACACGCAAATCCTCGCGCAGGCCTCGATCAAAGCTCGGACGGTCCAGCAAAAATTCGATGTTTTGCGCATGCTGCTGGCCGTTCCACGACACCTGTCGTTGGGAAGGCAGCGCCGCATCCGCCAACGCGTGGTTCAACCCCGCGCCGCGCAAAGCCTCCAGCACCCGCACGGAAACGCCTTCCAGCGCGGCAAAGCGCCGCCATTCACTGACCAGCGTCACCGGGTAACCAAGCCGACGCAAACCCAAGGCCACCGCCGCACCCGCAGGCCCGGCGCCAAGAATCAGGATCACGGGCCGAATCGCCGTTCAGGGCCGCGATAACGGGCGTGATCCCGCAGCCATTCGATGACATGTTGATTGCTCGCCTCGGGATGCGCGACGAGGAACCCGGCGATGTGCCCGCTCAACGCGGCACAGCCCAGACTGGCCCCCGACTGCCCCGGATAGGTGCCATGCACACACGCCGCAAAATCCGCCTGGGCACTGTTGAGCCACGACCATTCGTTTTCTGCGCAACGGGCATCGCCGGTGACCCGCAGCACCTGTGGATAATTCGCCGGATACACGCCCTCGCCCTGGGCCGGACTCGATGCACAAAGCAACACGCCTCGCGCCACCGCTGCCGCACAGGCTTCACGCAACAGGCTGCGATCCTGACGCAAACCCAGGCTCAGATTGATCAGCCGCACGTCCTGCGTCACCAACCAGTCAATCGCCGTGGCGATCTGCAACGCGCTGGTCACGCCACGCTGATCAAACACCTGAGCCACACAAAACACCGCCGCCGGAGCGCGTCGCCCGATGGCCTCGATCACCGCGCTGCCGTGGCCCAGTGGATCGTCGCGCAAGTCACTTTCCGCCAGCCCATCCTCCAGTAGCGAAAACCGCCGCCCCGCAACAACCTGCACCCGTTGCGCCGCCGAGTGACCGCTGTCCACCACGCCAATCCGCAGTTCAGGCTTCATGCAGCACCGTTTTCGAAATGAGCACGCCGTCGAGCAATTCGAAGCGCAGATCGGCGTCCGCCAGGGTCGAGGGACGATGGCTGATCAGGATGCGCGTGCGTCCGGCAAACAGTCGGTCGATGGCTTCGATCACTTCGCGCTCGGTGGCCTCATCCACCGCCGAAGTGGCTTCGTCCAGCACCAAAATTAATGGGTCTTGCAACAAGGCACGGGCGATGGCGATCCGTTGCTTCTGCCCGCCGGACAACTGCTGGCCGCGCTCACCCAACGGGCTGTCGAGGCCTTCGGGCAAGGACGCGATCAGGCTGTCGAGTTGCGCCAGCCGCGCCACTTCGGCAATCGCCTCGCGACTGGCGTTCGGCACCGCATAGGCCAGGTTGTCTGCGAGGCTGCCGCGAAACAGCACGATGTCTTGACTGACGATGGCAATCCGTCTGCGCAGGTCGAACAGGTCCAGCTCGCGTAGATCGACCTCCCCAAGCAACACCCGGCCAGACTGCGGATCGTGGTGCCGTTGCAGCAGGTCGATCAGGGTTGATTTACCGACACCGGAGCCGCCGCTCAGGGCCACTTTCAAACCATAGGGAATGCGCGCGTCAATCCCGCTTAACGTACTCGGACGACCCGGATGACTGAAATGCACGTCGTCGAAACGCAGCTCTCCAGAGGCCGGCATCGGCTGCGGCGTGACCGGTGTAAGCACGGTCGGTTCTTCCCCGCGCAGTTCCATCACGCGCCCGAGGCTGACGGTCATCCGCTGGATCGCCACATACAGCCCGAGCAAACTCTGAACCGGCCCCACCGCCATCCCGAGGTAGGTGGAAAACGCGATCAGCGCGCCGAGTTGCCACGTGCCCTGCACCACCCAATAACCGCCGATCAAAAACGCACAGGCCCGGGACAATGACGTCAGCGTGCCCGGCACAGCCTGGGTGAAAAACTCGGTGACTTGCAGGCGCAGCAACTGGCTCATATAGCCCTGGCCCAAACTCTCCAGACGTCGCGCTTCACGCTGTTGCTGGCCGGCGGACTGGATGAATTTCATCACCGGCAAGGTCTCGACCATGAACGACGACATGTCCGCCGAACGCTCGCGCAACTGCCGCACATCGCGCTCGACCTTGCGCCGCATCCAGCGCAGCCACAGCACGTCGAGGGGAATCAGCACCAGCGCCAACAGCGAGAGTTTCCATGACAGGGTCAACAGCATCGCGATGGAGAAGACCAGGCCGATCACGCTAGACACCGCCGAGAACAGCGAGTCCACGGCAAAGCGCTGGATCTCCGCGACGTCACCGTCGAGGCGCGACATCAAATCACCGATGCGCCGCTGGCCGTAGAAGCTCGGCGACAAGGTTTGCAAGTGCCGATACAGGTCATCTCGCAGGGCAAACAGAATCCGCCCGGACAACCGCGTGTGCAGGTATCGGTTGATCCCCGACAACGCGGTGCCGAGCAGGCCGGCAACGATCATCAACCCGGCGATCAGCACCAGCACCGGGAAATTACGCCCCAGCAGGCCGTCGTCGATCAGCAGTTTGGTCAGCCACGGTTGCACCAGCACCAACAACGACGCGCAGACCGACAACCCGAGCAACCCGGCAATCGCCAGCCGATGGGGGCGCACGAAGCTGTACAGCCAGCGCAACGCCGCTTGCAGGGCTTGCGGGTTCGGGCTGTCGATCAGCCGCACGATCAGGCGCTGCATCACAGGCGCAACTGTTTGAGCTTGCGATACAGGGTCGCGCGACTGATGCCGAGGGCGTCGGCGGCGGCCGAGACGTTGCCCTGATGCGCGTCCAGGGATTGGCGGATCAGCTCCAGTTCGTTTTCGCGAATGCTGCCGGCCTGGGGCCGCTCGGTGGCGGTCAGGTCGTCGAGCATGCTGTCGGGCAAGTGGTCGAGGGTGAGCACGCTGTCACCTGCCTCGCGCATCGCCAACGCGGTGCGCAACACCATTTCCAGTTGGCGAATGTTGCCCGGCCAGTGATAGCCGCCGAGCAGTTTGCTCAGGTCGTCATGCAAGGTCACCGTCGGGGCGTCGAGCTTGGCCAGCAAGCGACCGACCAGGCCGCTGAAATCCTCGCGTTCGCGCAGGGCCGGGAGCATCACGCTGATGCCGTTGACCCGGTAGAACAGGTCTTCGCGAAAGTGTTTGTCTTCCACCAGGCGCTTGAGGTCGCGGTGGGTGGCGCAGATCAGCGCGACGTCGATGTCCTGCTCTTCACCGGCGCCCAGGGGCGCGACTTTGCGATCCTGCAACACGCGCAACAACCGCGCCTGCAAGGCCAGCGGCATGTCGCCGATTTCATCGAGGAACAAGGTGCCGCCGTGGGCCTGTTGCAAGCGCCCGACCATGCCGCCACGGCGAGAACCAGTGAACGCGCCTTCACGGTAGCCGAACAGTTCCGACTCGATCAGGCCTTCGGGTATCGCCGCACAATTCACCGCGACGAAGGGTTTGTCGCAACGTGTGCCAGCCATGTGCAGGGCGCGGGCAATCACCTCTTTACCGGTGCCGGTTTCGCCGAGCAGCAACACCGGTAATTCATTGGCCAAGCCTTGGCGGGCCATGCGCAAGGCGCGGGCGTAACGCACATTGCTGCCGGCCAGGGATTCAAGATCCGGTTGCGGTTTGGCCGGTTTCGCGACCGGGCGCGGCGTGGTGCCGACGTTGATCGAACGCTGGGGCGCGCGCAGGGTTTTGTAGAAGAATTCGCCCTTGGCGGTTTGCAAACTGCCGACGCCGCCCTGTTGCAGCCGCGCCAGCAGTTGCAGGCCATCGACCCCGAGAAACTCTTCGCAGCGATGCCCGACCAATGCCGAACGCTCGGCGCGCAGCAACTGACAGGCCTGGGCGCTGACCGCGAGGATCTGTCCGCCGAGGCTCACTGCCAACAGGCCCTGCCATGGAGATTCGAGGTACTGCCGACGGCTGTGGAACGCGAGGACGATCTGGTCCGGATAGCTGGCGTTAAACACCCGGCTTTCGATCTGGCTGACCGCCATGGCCAGCAGCGCGGTGCTATCGTGGACGCGCCCGAGGGGGCCTTCGCGGGTCAGGTCGAGGACGCCGAGGATATCGCCTTGGGGGCAATGAATCGGCACCGAAGTGCAGGAGAAATCGCTCAGGCGATCCAGGTAATGTTCGCCGCAATCGATCAGGGTCGGGCGGGCTTCCACCAGTGCGGTGCCGAGGGCATTGGTGCCGCGCGCCGCTTCGCTCCAGCAGGCGCCGAGGGTGATGTCTTGCAGGCCGGAACCCTTGAGGCGATCGGCGCGGCCTTCGACGGCGAGGATGGTGGCGTCGGAATTGGCGAGGATGATCAGGCCTTCTTTACCTTGGCGTTCGGCCAGGTAATCGATGGCCGGCATTGCGGCGTCGATCAGCAAGCGGTTGCTCGCCAGCAGCACTTCGAGGCTGGCGCTGGATTCCAGGGTCAGCTCATGCTTGCCGTTGAAATGCACGCCATGGCTGAGGCTGCGCCGCCATGAGGCATCGATTTCCGCACGCAATACGCCATCGGGCACTTCGCCTTCGAGGTGAAGTTTTTCCCGGGCCAGCCGGGCTTCCTGATGGGGCTTAGGGTGTGTTGTTTTTATTAGCGTCATCAAGCGCTCCGCAGCGGTCCGCTTTGCGCTTTATGAAATCAGCGCCGTGGCGTCAATCTTTACGTTAACGTCAGGGCGATGGCAAGAGCCGTAGGGCGCTTGTGTCGTATCTGGGGGACCGCGTTATCGTTCTTCGCGGGCAAGCCTCGCTCCTACAGGGTTCGAGCGGGCCGGGGATTCGCGCTTCGCCGGTAGACCGCGTTATCGTTCTTCGCGAGCAGGCTCGCTCCCACAGGTGACCGAGTTGCCTCATGGGAATGCGGTTAACCTGTGGGAGCGGGCTTGCTCGCGAAGGCTATTTACCAGACACCCTCATCTCAGAGCTGCCACACCTCGGCACTCACAAAAAACGCCCGGGCATTATCTTCAAGGCTCTCCAGGTGATACCCACCCTCCTGCACAATCAGACACGGCAACCCAAGGCTGCGAATCCGCTCGCCCAACAGCGCAAAGCCTTCCCGGGTCACTGCGACTTTGCTCTGCGGGTCCAGTTCGAAAATATCGAAGCCCAAGGACAACACCAGCACCTCGGCGCCGAAGTCCTTCACCGCCGCCAACGCTATTTCAAGTTGCCCGAGGAAATCCGCCTCACTGGCGCCATGGGCCATCGGCAGATTCAGGTTGAAACCCTCCCCTGCCCCAACGCCGCGCTCATCAGCAAACCCGGCGACACCGGGGTAGAAGTTGGTCGGATCGCCATGCACCGAGACGTACAACACGTCATCGCGATCATAGAAAATCTCTTGAATCCCCTGACCGTGATGCATATCGGTATCCAGCACCGCCACCCGCGCAAACCTGCCACGTAACACCTGAGCAGCCACCGCTGCGTTATTCACATAACAGAAACCACCCGCCGCTTCGGCTCGGGCATGGTGACCCGGCGGACGGCACAAGGCATACGCCGCCGGTTCGCCATCGAGCAACGCCTGGGCGCCGGCAATTGCGCTTTGCGCCGACCAATAGGCCGAACGCCAGGTCTGCTCGCCCACCGGGCAACTGCCGTCCGCCAGATAACGCGCGGCCTGGGCGAGAATCCCGCGCAGAGCATTGGGTTCGCGGACGAAGATGTTCGACATGACTTCATCGCCCCAGTCCTCGGGAATTTCTTTCCAGCGCTGATGGGCTTCCTGCAGGAACGTCAGGTACGGCGCGCCGTGGACGGCCAGTAATGGCGCCAGTCCGGCGTCGGCCGGCTGCTCGACGCTGAAGCCCAGGGCATGCGAGGCCTGCACCAGACGCTGAGCGCGCTCGGGGACTTCCTGCGGTGTACGCATCTGCCCGCGGGAGTAGTAGCTGCGGGGATGGTGGAGCAATTGTTCGGGGTGGAAAAAACTGCGCATGGGATAAATTCCTGTTCTTGGAGCTGGCGCGCACTCCTGTAGGAGCGAGGCTTGCCCGCGAAGGCGGTGTGTCAGGCAGCATCGATGTTGAATGTACTGACGCCTTCGCGGGCAAGCCTCGCTCCTACAGGGGTTGGGGTTATTCAGTGATTTCGGCGCGAGCCAGGACGGCGTTGAGCAACACGTCAGTGCCCTGGCGCACATCTTCCGGCAACACATCTTCCGCTTCGTTATGGCTCAACCCGCCCACACACGGGATAAACACCATCGCCGTCGGGCAGTACCGCGCCAGGTGAATTGCGTCGTGCCCGGCGCCGCTGACAATCGATTGCTGAGCGTAGCCTAGCGCATCCACCGCGTGCTGCACCGCCGCCACGCACTCGGCGTCGAACGGTGTGGCCGGGCTGATCCAGTGCGGGGTGATGGTCAGGTTCAAGCCGCGACCGTCGGCAATCGCCTGCAGTCGCGCGCGCACTTGCTGCTCCATCGCCTCAATCGCTTCGTCACGGTGATGACGCAAATCGACGGTGAAATTCACCAGCCCCGGAATGGTGTTGCGCGAAGATTTGTTGATGCTCAACTCGCCCACGGTGGTCAGGCCTTCGGGGGCGAAATCCGTGGCCAACACTTCAATCGCCTGAATCATCCGCGCCACGCCATAGAGGGCGTCCTTGCGCAGCGGCATCGGCGTGGTGCCGGCGTGGGCGGCCATGCCTTCGACTCGCACGTCGAGCCAGCGAATCGCCTGGCCGCCGGTGACCACGCCGATACTCTTGGCGTTGTCTTCGAGGATCGGGCCTTGCTCGATGTGCGCTTCAAAGTACGCATCCACCGCGCCGCCCAGCGCACGTTCACCGGCATAACCAGTGCGTTGCAGGGCCTCGGCGACGCTGATGCCGTCGATGTCACGCACCGCCAGCGCCGCGTCTAGCGACATGATCCCGGTGAACACCGCCGAGCCGAACATCGCCGGGGTGAAGCGCGCGCCTTCTTCGTTGGTCCACACCGCCACTTCCAGCGGTTTGCGGGTCTGGATGCCGAGGTCATTGAGGCAACGCACCACTTCCAGGCCGGCGAGCACACCGTAGACGCCATCGAAGCGGCCGCCTTCCGGTTGGGTGTCGAGATGGCTGCCCATCATCACCGGCGCAGCGTCCGGGTCGGTGCCTTCGCGGCGGGCGAACAGGTTGCCGATGGCGTCAACGCTCAGGCTCATGCCAGCCTCGCGGCACCAGTGGGAAAACAGTTCACGACCTGCCTTGTCTTCATCGCTAAGTGCTAACCGGCAGCTACCGCCCCGGGCTGTGGCGCCGATTTCGGCCATGGCCATCAGGCTTGCCCACAGGCGTTCACCATTGATTTTCAACATACGTTACTCCTGGAAATCGGGGATTAAGCGTTGGCCAATTCGACGCGTTCAGCGCTGGCATGACGACGGGCAAGGGACAAGACGCAGATCAGAGAAGTCGCGGCGATCAGGCTGTAGAACACCGCCAGCGGCCACCATTGGCCGGCGAACTTGTGCGCCAGCATCGTGCCGATCAGCGGCGTCAGGCCACCGGCCACGGCACCGCAAATCTGATAGGCCAATGAGATCGCGGTGTAGCGCACCCGCGTCTCGAACATGCCGCTGACGTACCCGGCGATAACCGCGTAGAACGAGGCCATGCACACCACCGCCAGGGCGATGCCGAGGATGATCAGCGGCGCCTGGGCCGAGCTGACCAAAACGAACATCGGGTACGGCGAGGCCATTGCCAGCAGCGACATCAGGCACAGGAAACGGGTCGCACCGATCTTCTCCGCGACCCATGCCGCCAACGGTTGAATGCAGAACTGAATAATCGCCACCACAAACAGGCACTCAAGGATCAGCGAGCGCGGCAATTCGAGTTGCTGGGTGGTGTAGGCGATCATGAAGGTGTTGGTGAAATACACCCCGGCGATCCCGAGGGTGTTGGCGCCGATACACAGCAGCAGCGGACGCCACGCAGTACGCAGCACTTCCATGACCGGCGCCTGTTCCTTGCGTGTGCTTTTGCTGGCGAGTTCGCGGCTGGCGAGGAATTCCGGGGATTCATTCACACCGAGACGAATCGCCAAGCCCACGATCAGTAACAGCGAACTGGCGAGGAATGGCAGGCGCCAGCCCCAGCTCATTAAGTCGGCTTCCGGCAAACGGGTGACCGCGCTGAACGCCAGCAGCGACAGAATCAAACCCGCCGGGCTACCCAGTTGCGCAAAGGAAGCGAAGAAATTGCGTCGACCTTTCGGCGCATGCTCACCCGCCATCAACACCGCCCCGCCCCACTCGCCACCGACGGCGATGCCCTGGACGATGCGCAGCAGAATCAGCAACACCGGCGCGGCAACACCAATTTGTGCGTAGGTCGGCAGCAAACCGATGCACACCGTGACCACGCCCATCATCAGCAAGGTGATGATCAGCGATTTCTTGCGCCCGATGCGGTCGCCAATATGGCCGAAGATAATCCCGCCCAACGGCCGCGCGAAGAAGCCCACGGCGAAGGTGCCGAACGCGGCCATGGTGCTGAACAGTTTGTCGTCGGAGGGGAAAAACAGCGCGCCGAACACCAGCGCGGCGGCGGTGGCGTAGATGTAAAAGTCGTACCACTCGATCATGGTGCCGATAAAGGCTGCGGCTGCCGCACGGCGCGGCTGTGACGAAGCTTGGGGCTTCATGGGTCGGGCTCCTTTGATTGTTTTTTTGGCAGGAGAAAATCGGATGTATCAAGGCACTCTGGCGGCGCCTGTCTTGGAGGTGATTTATCGTCCCGGGGCTATGATTAGTCAATTTTCTATTTATTATGCCGACTATTACGCCCGCTTATAATCGAGAGCCCCATGGCCGAACGCGAAGTGCAACGCCTGCTCAATGACCGCCTCGACTGGAACCTGCTGCGCACCTTCCGGGTGATCGGCCAGGAACTGAGCATCAGCCGCGCCGCCGCCCGCCTTCACCTCACGCAACCAGCGGTGAGCCAGGCGTTGAAACGCCTGGAAGAGCAACTGGGCCGGCAACTGATCGCCCGTCGCGGGCCACGGTTTGCCCTGACCGAAGTCGGCGAGCAGATTTTCGAACTGGCCGGTGAAATCTACGGGCAGATGTCCCAGGTCAGCAGCGTGCTGGAGCAACCGGCCGACGAAGTGATCGGCAAGGTGCGGCTGTTGATCATCAGCCGGATCTTCTCCGAGCGGTTCGATGACTTCCTCGCCGACTTCCACCGCCAGCATCCACGGGTGGATCTGGAAGTGGACGTGATGCGCAGTTCCGACATCGTCAGCGCCTTGCAGGAGAAAACCGCGACCCTCGGTTTGAGCCTCAATCGTCGCCCGCAACCGCGCCTGGAACAGCGGCTGTTCCTGCGTCAGCGCTATGCGTTTTTCTGCGGTAAGCACCATGCGCTGTTCGGACAGCAGGACGTCGCCGAAGGGGATTTGCAGCGGGAAAATTTCGTCAGTTTTACCAGCGACCAGATCGGCGGCATGCTCTCGCCGCTAACGATTTTTCGCGATCAGCAGGGCTTCAGCGGACGCATCGTGGCGACGTCGCCAAGCCTGGAAGAAGTCCGGCGACTGGTGATCGCCGGGTTCGGCATCGGCTGTTTGCCCGAGCACGTGGTGGCGGCGGACGTTGATGCCGGATTGCTCTGGCGTCTGCCGCCCCACGAAGGGATTGCCGATGTGGACATTCATTTGCTGTGGAACCGCGAGCAGCGCATGAGCCGCGCGGAGACGTTGTTTATCGAGAGTTTGCAGGCGTGTCTGACGGCCTAGATCTTTAACACCTGCGCAACCGGCTCGCCTGAACGCAATCGCTCAAGCAGGCGTGGTTCGGCGCGGTCGGACGCCAAGGCTTGATCGATGACAGAAGCCGCCGTTGGCCAGTCGAGGAACAGCACGCCGTTGTCATCCGCCAGCACCAGATCCCCGGGGTTTACCGTGACGCCAGCGCAGTGGATCGGCTGATTGATCTGGCTGTCGCCACGACCATGCAGCTTGGTGGTCAACAGGCTGGTGCCGCGAGCGAAGATTGGCAGCCCGGCTTCGCGCAGTTCCAGCAGGTCAGTCACCGCGCCGTCGACCACAATGCCCACGGCACCGGCGCAGCTAGCCGCGCAACTGGTCACCGCGCCGACCGGGGCGTGTTGCCAGTCGCCCCCGGTGTCGATCACCAGTACGTCACCGGGCTGGATCAGCACCAAGGCCTGGTTGACCGCGATGGCGTCGGCGCCGACCAGTTTCAGGGTCAATGCGCGGCCGATCACTTTCACATTCGGCACCATGGCCCGCAGTTGCGAATCGGCGAAACCCTGCTCCAGGAAATGCCCGACGGTTGGAAAGCTCACTTCTTTGAGCTGCCCGATCAGTTTCGACTCATCCATTTTGCTGCTCCTTCGCTATCAACTCGGCGACACAATCGATTTCCAGCGAAACGCCCCACAACGCCACGCACACCGTGGTGCGCGCCGGTGGCGCATGGCCAAGGAATTCGCGGTACACGGCGTTGAACGGCTCCAGTTGCGCCGGATCGGTGAGGTAGGCGTTGACCTTGATCACATGGCTGAAATCGGACCCGGCTTCAATCAGGATCGCCTCCAGGTTGCGCAAGGTCTGTCGCACTTGCTCGGTGAAATCGGCGGGTTGGTCATTCAGGTCGCTTTGGGCCGGAATCTGCCCGGCGGTGAATACCAGATGACCGCTGACCACCGCTTGGGAGTAAGGCCCGACCGGGCCGATAAAGCCCGGGGCGGAGTTAATTCTGCGCATGGTTTGAACTCCGTTCAGGCTGCTGCGGATTTGAAGGATTTGTTCGGCGTGTCGGCCGTTTTTTCAACCGGGATTTCGCTGATGTCGCGCTTGAAGGTCTCGGTCAGCAACAACAACGCCAGTAAAGAAATCAACGCCGCGCCGATCATGTACCAGGCCACCGAAGAACCTTTGCCGGTCGCCGCCAGCAATGCGGTGGTGACGATCGGTGTCGCCGCACTGCCCAGCAAACCGGACAACATGTAGCTGATCGACAACCCTGAATAGCGCACTCGCGTGCCGAACAACTCGGCGAGGAAGGTCGCGATCGGCCCGTAGTTGGCGGCGAACGCGGTCATCAGCAACAGGTAACCGAAGATCACCAGTGGCAGCTCTTTGGTGTCCATCAACCAGAACATCGGGAACGCCACCAAGGCTTCAGCAACGATGCCGGCGACGATGATCGGCTTGCGTCCGAAACGGTCCGACAGCGCCCCGAACACCGGCAACATGACGATGCACCAGGCACAGGACAACAGCACCACGCCGAGCATCGTGCTGCGGCTGAAACCGAGATTCTGCGTGCCGTAGGTCAGGCCGAACGCGACGATGATGTTGAATGAAGCCCCGGTCGACATGGTGGCTATACCGCCCAACACCACTTGCTTCCAGTACTTGCGAAAGACTTCTGCCAGGGGCATTTTCACCTGCACTTCGGCTTCCTTGACCTTGTTGAAGGCCGGGGTTTCGGCGATGTTCAAGCGGATGTACAAACCCACGGCGATCAGCAACACGCTGGCCAGGAACGGGATACGCCAGCCCCAGGCCAACAGGTCTTCCGGGGACAGATAAGCGGCGATCAACAGGAAGGCCAGGTTGGCAATCATGGTCCCGGCCGGCACGCCAATTTGCACCCACGAACCATACAAGCCGCGCTTGTTGGCCGGCGCATGTTCCACCGCCATCAACACCGCCCCGCCCCACTCGCCGCCAAGCGCCAGGCCTTGAATCACCCTGAGTAACAGCAACAGGATCGGCGCCCAGATGCCAATGGCGGCGTAGTTGGGCAACAGGCCGATGGCGAAGGTCGCGGCGCCCATGGTCAGCAGCGAAATCAACAGCATCGACTTGCGGCCCAGCTTGTCGCCGAAATGCCCGAACAATGCGGCGCCGACGATCCGCGCCAGATACGCCGAGGCGAAGGTGCCGAAGGCCAGCAACGTGCCGATCAACGGCACGAAATCCGGGAAGAACACTTTGTTGAACACCAGCGCCGAAGCGGTGGCGAAGACAAACAAGTCGTACCATTCCACGGTGGTGCCGATGACACTGGCCACGGCGACTTTTTTCATGCTGATGGCAACTTCCGGCGGTGCGCCGGACTTTTCTGCGGACGATAGATCGCTCATCACTGACTCCAGGAATTGGTTTAATTGTTTTTTACTGGCAGTAAATCGTTTGAGAGTGAGGGATTGTTGTTATGCCTCGCCCAACTTAGTGGGCGAGTTTGTGGTTAGTAACCGAGTGTTCGGTCGGCGCAATTCAATAGCGGTTCATCAGCGTTCAAGCGGCGGAAGTTCTCCGCGACTTGTTCGGCAATGCAGTCGTGGGACGCGGCTGATGCCATGTGTGGCGTAATGGTGACGCCGGGCATTGTCCAGAGACGATGATCGGTTGGCAGCGGTTCTTGTTCGAATACATCCAGCAAGGCACCGCGCAGTTTTCCGGTTTGCAGGGCTTGTTCGAGGTCGTCGATATTCAGGTGACCGCCGCGACCGCAGTTGACCAGTGCGGCGCCATTGGCCAGGTGTTCGAAGGTTGCGTTGCCGAGGATGCCGCGGGTTTCACTGGTCAGCGGGAGCAGGTTGATCAACAGCTCCACGCCGTCGAGAAACGGGTTCAGTTGTTCGGCACCGGCGAAGGTTTGGACACCGTTCAGATCTTTGCGACGGCGCGCCCAGCCACGAACGTCGTAACCGGCGGCGGCCAGGTCCTGGGCAATCGCGCTGCCCAACGAGCCCAGCCCCATCACCCCGACTTTGAACTGCCCCGCCGCCCGTTGCAGCGGTCGTTCCCAGTGCTGTTGGCGCTGTTGCTGCAGCACCTGATCAAAGCCACGGTGATAGTGAATCACCGCCCAGCGCACGTACTCGGTCATCCCTTGGCGGTGGCCGGGATCGACCACTCGACACACCGGCAAGTCCGGGCACGACGGGTCGTGTTCCAGGTGATCGATACCGGCGGCCACCGAGTGAATCACTTGCAGGTTTGGCAGCGCACCAAGGCTGCCCGGCAACGGAAACCAGCACGCCGCGATTTGTGCATTTTTGGCCAGCGGATCGTCGGCCAGCACCGTGGTGAGTTGCGGCGCGCTGCGGGCAAACGCGGTTTGCAGTTGTTTGAGCAACAGGTTGTCGCGGGACAGCAGGACCACGGTATTCATGAAAGATAGGACTCGCGCTGGGATTCGATCAGGGTCAGAGCGGCCTCCCAGGCCAGGTCGATGATGTTGTCCTGTTCATCACGGTCAAACTGTTCGGCGGTGTGGGCGCAGACTTCCGGGGACGGGTAATGCAACGCCGAACCACCGGCCAGCGCCGCGACTTGCGCCTGGCAGGCACGCTCCAGAAAGTGGATTTCCTGGAACGCCTGGGCCACGCCGGAACCGCCAACCAGCAAGCCGTGATTGCGCAGGATCATCGCCCGGTGCGGTCCCAAATCCGCGATCAAACGCTCGCGCTCGTCCAGCGACAGGGCGATGCCTTCATAGGTGTGATAGGCCAACTTGCCGTAGAACTTCAGCGCGTGTTGGCTGATCGGCAACAAGCCTTGTTTTTGCGCCGCCACCGCCATACCCGCTGCGGTGTGGGTGTGGATCACGCAGTTCAGATCCGGGCGGGCCATGTGGATCGCCGAGTGAATAACGAAGCCTGCGGCGTTGACCCGATGACCGGCGTATTCGGGATCAACGATGCGCCCGTCCTGATCAATGCGCACCAGATCCGAGGCGCGCATGCGGTCGAAAATCACCCCGTAGCGATTGATCAGGAAGTGATGCTCCGGCCCTGGAATGCGCAGGGTGATGTGGGTGTCGATCAGGTCGGTCATGCGAAAGTGCGCGATGAGGCGATACAGCGCTGCCAGTTCGCAGCGGGCTTGCCATTCAACCGGGTCGATGTGTGCAGGTTTACTCACGAATACACCTCTTTAGCAGCGTGGGTGACGACCGGGTTGGCGCGCAGGCGGGCCAGGCCGCAAACACCGATCAGGGACAGGGCCGAGAGCAAGGTGAAGAACACCGCCAGCGGCCACCATTGTCCGGAAAACTTGCTCGCCAGCAGCGTACCGATCAGCGGCGTGGTGCCGCCGGCCAGGGCGCAGCTCAACTGGTAAGCGATAGAAATGCCCGAGTAGCGCAGGTGCACCGGGAACGCCTGGGTCATGTACCCGGCAATCACCGCGTACAGCGCCGAGAGGATCACCACCGCCAGCGCAATGCCAACGGTCATCAGCAGGATGTTTTGCGTGCCCACCAGGAGAAACATCGGGTACGGCGTGACCATGCACAACAGCGCGACGAGTTTGAGGAAGCGACCTTCGCCGATGCGTTCGGCCAGAAGTGCGGAGAGCGGTTGCGAGAGCAACTGAATGACGGTCACCAGGAACAGGCAATCGAGGATCGTCGAGCGGGCGATGCCTTGGTATTGGGTGACGTAAGTGATCATGAACGTGTTGGTGAAGAAGAATCCGGCCGAACCGATGGTCACGGCGGCAGCGGCAAACAGGATCTGCCGCCAGCAGGTGCGGATCACGTCCTTCACCGGGTATTTGGCGGTTTCGTTGTTGTCCCGGGCCTTGGCGAATTCCGGTGATTCGTGAACCCCGGAACGGATCATCAGGCCGACCATCATCAGTACACCGCTGGCGAGGAACGGGAATCGCCAGCCCCAGGCGAGGAAGTCTTCCGGCTCAAGGGATGTCACCAGACGAAAAGCAATCAACGCCAACAGCAAACCCGCCGGGCTGCCGAGTTGAGCGAAGGACGCGTAGAAGGTTTTGCGCTTGGCCGGTGCGTGCTCGCTGGCCATCAGCACCGCCCCGCCCCACTCGCCGCCGACGGAAATCCCCTGGATCAGTCGCAACACGATCAAACCGACCGGCGCCCAGATGCCAACGCTGGCGTAGCTCGGCAGCAAACCGATGCCGGCGGTGGCCAGGCCCATCAGCGCCATGGTCACCAGCAACATTTTCTTGCGGCCCAAGCGATCCCCCAGGTGACCGAAGACCATGCCGGCCATGGGACGGGCGATGAAGCCGACGGCGAAGCTGCCAAAGGCTGCCAGGGTGCTCATCACCGGGTCACTGCTGGGAAAGAACACTTGCCCGAGCACCAGCGCCGCCGCGGTGGCGTAGATGTAGAAGTCGTAGAACTCGATGGTCGTGCCAATGAAGGCAGCGGCCGCGGCGCGTCGCGGTTGAGGGGTAGTGTGCATGCAAGGACCCTGTGTATTTATAGTTTTGGGCAGGTACTGAAGGCTGTTTACGGTTGCACTCTGTGGCGCTTGTGGGCTTTATCGCTTCCATGCCAGGATTAGTCAATTTTCAAATTCTTATCTTTACTATTAGCCGTGCTACTACATGGACGCTTTATGCCCTCCACTTCGAACCCTTGGGTCGGTCGTCGTTTTCTCAATGATCGCCTCGACTGGAACCTGCTACGCACCTACCTGGTGATCGGCCAGGAAGGCAGCATGAGCCGCGCCGCCGCACGCTTGCATATCACCCAGTCGGCGGTTAGCCAGGCGCTGAAACGCCTGGAAGAACAACTGGAATGTGTGTTGATTGCCCGCAGCGGGCGGCGCTTTGACCTGACGGAAACCGGGGAAGAAGTCCTGCGCATCGCGGCGGATATCTACGGCGATATCTCCCGTTTGGGCACAGTGGTGGAAAGTCGGCATGACGATGTGGTGGGCAAGATCCGCATCCTCACCGTCAGCGGCGTGCAGGCGCGGCACTACGATGAATTCCTCGCCGATTTCCATGAAACCCACCCGAAAATCGAACTTGAAGTCGAGGTGATGGGCAGTTCGAACATCATCAGTTCATTGCTGCAAAAGACCGCGACCATTGGTGTCGGCCTGTGCCGTTTACCCCAGCCACGGCTGGAGCAGCGGGTGCTATTCCGCGAGCGATATGCGTATTTTTGCGGCCAGCGTCATCGCCTGTTCGGGCAAGAGAATCTGACCCTGGAACAACTGGCGGCGGAGAACTTCGTAAGCTTCACCAGCGATCAATTGGGCGGCAATCTTTCGCCTCTGACGCTGTTTCGCGACGAGCAAGGCTTTACCGGCAAGATCGTCGCCTCCTCCACCAGTTTCGAAGAGATTTACCGCTTGATCTGCGCAGGGTTCGGGATTGGTTGTTTGCCGGTGCACTTGGTGCGGCGAGATGTCGAGCAGGGTTTGCTCTGGCGTTTGCCGCCGGAAGACGGCGTGGTGGATTTCGATATCCAGCTGCTGTGGAATCGCGAACAGAAGATGACTCAGGCCGAAACGGTGTTCCTGGAAAGCTTCCAGCACATGCTCAGCATCCGTGAGCCTGTGCTGTGAAGCCTCTCAGGTTTAGACGTGGGGATCGCCCGGCGGTTTGGCGGGCGTGGCGTATTGCGGCTTGAGATGGCCGTCCTGATCAAGTAGCCAGGCGTCCATGATCTGCCGCACTACAGGGCCCGCCACACGACCACCGGCCTCGCCGTTTTCGATCATCACCGAGATGACAATCTTCGGATGCTCGGCCGGGGCGAAGCCGACGAACAAGGCGTTATCGCGGTTACGCTCCAGGGTTTTCGCCCGGTTGTAACGCTCGCCCTGTTTGATCGCCACCACCTGCGCGGTACCACTCTTGCCGGCTATACGGTACTGGGCGCCCACCGCCGCTGCCCGGGCAATCCCGCGCGCATCGTGCATCACCATTTGCATGCCGTGGTTGACCTGTTCCCAATCACGCGGGTCCTTGAGCAGGATGTTCGGCATCGGGTTCTCGTCCACCGGCGCTACGCCGTCGACGGTCTTGGCCAGGTGCGGTCGGTTCCACACACCTTTGTTGGCGATTAACGCGGTGGCCTGGGCCAGTTGCAGCGGCGTGACCTGCATGTAGCCCTGGCCGATGCCGAGGATCACGGTTTCGCCGGGGAACCATGGCTGACGGCGCGTCGCGCGTTTCCAGGCCTGGGACGGCATCAGGCCAGCAGACTCTTCGAACATGTCCAGGGACACTTTCTCACCGAGCCCGAACATGGCCATGTAGTCGTGCAGACGGTCGATGCCGAGTTTGTGCGCCAGATCGTAGAAATAGGTGTCATTGGAACGCATGATCGCCGCGTCCATGTCCACCCAGCCGTCGCCGCTGTGGTTCCAGTTGCGGTATTTGTGATCGAAGTCCGGCAGTTGGTAGTAACCAGGGTCGAAGACGCGGGTCTGTGGGGTGACCACGCCGGCGTCGAGTCCGGCAATCGCCACTTCCGGCTTGATGGTCGAGCCCGGCGCATAGAGGCCGCGCAGGACGCGGTTAAACAGCGGTCGGTCGATGGAGTCATGTAGCGCCGCGTATTCCTTGAAGCTGATGCCGGTCACGAACATGTTCGGGTCGAAGCTTGGCTTGCTGACCATCGCCAGCACTTCGCCGGTCGACGGATCGAGGGCAACCACCGAGCCACGGCGATCCCCCAAGGCATCCTCGGCGGCTTCCTGAAGGTGGACGTCCAGGCTCAGGACGATGTTTTTGCCGGGTGTCGGATCGGTATGCTTGAGCACGCGCAGTACGCGGCCCTGGGCGTTGGTTTCGACTTCTTCGTAACCCACGTGGCCGTGCAACTCGGACTCGTAGAATTTTTCGATACCGGTCTTGCCGATGGATTGGGTGCCGCGGTACTCCACACCATCCAGGGCCTTGGATTCTTTCTCGTTGATGCGACCGACGTAACCGATCGAGTGGGCGAAGTGCGCACCCATCGGGTAGTGACGGACGAACTGCGGCTCGACATCCAGCCCCGGCAGGCGGAACTCGTTGACCGCAAGGACGGCGATCTGTTGTTCGGTGAGTTCGTAGAACAAAGTCACTGGGACGAAAGGATGCCGCGCCTGTTTCATGGCCTTATCGAACAACGTTCGGTCTTCGGCCGGCAAGTGCAGGAGGTTGATCACCTCATCCAGTTCTTCTTTGACATCCGTGGCGCGTTCGCGGGTGATGGTCAGGTTGAAGCTGGGCCGATTGTCTGCCAGGACCACGCCATTGCGGTCATAGATCAGCCCTCGGGTCGGGGTGATCGGCAAAACGTGGACTCGGTTGTTTTCGGAGATGGTCGAGTGGTAATCGAATTCGACCACTTGCAGCACGTACATACGCACTACCAGCGCGCAGGTGATGGCGACCACAAACAAGGCGCAGGCCATCAGTCTTTTATTGACCAGGCGCGTCTCTTTTTCGTGATCCTTGATCGGTATCGGTTCGGGCATTTCTGCAGCAGCTCTTTGACTATGAAGGGGGGCCGATCCTCAGCGTTGTAATCAGTCCATTAAAAAACGAGCTGCACCATACCAAAAATGACGCCGGCACTTTAGCGCGATTTCCTCGAACGGTTGTCCTTGAAGGCCAAAACGACGGTCGGACGTGTTGGGTGATGTGATGTACTCGTGCGTTTTACTCAAGATTGATATTCCTATTCATGCATTTTTCTTGCAGTTGGGCCTGTAGATACTGGGTGCATGACATTCCCTTTCCGGAGTTTTTTTATGCACTCGCGTTTTCAACGATTACTGGGTTCGAACGGGTTTTCTATAGGTCTTGAATTGCCGCTGGATAACGATTGGTCCAGTGATGGACAACGGCTGCGAACGGTTGAGGATAGGCCTTTTGGTGTTCCCGACCTGAAGCAACATGCGGCTATGGCACGTTTGGCCGACAAGGCTGGGTTTCGTGCACTTTGGGTGCGCGACGTACCGGTGTATGACCCGAATTTCGGCGATGCAGCCCAGGTGTTTGAAGCCTTTTCGTATCTTGGCTACCTGGCGGGGATTACCGACAACATCATGTTGGGTACGGCTGCGGTGGTGCTGCCATTGCGTCAACCGTGGCTGACGCTCAAGGCTGCCAACAGTGTCGATGAACTGAGTGACGGACGCTTGCTCCTTGGCGTGGCCAGTGGCGACCGCCCGATGGAGTATCCGTTGTTTGGCGTGGATTACGCTCAGCGTGGCGAGATCTTTCGCGATACGGTTGAGTTGTTGCGCAGCCAAGGAGCGGGTCGCTTGCCTGAGGGTGCGCGATTGCTGCCGGAGCGTGATCAGGCGGTGCCGCTGCTGGTGGCGGGGCTTGGTCAGCAGTCACCGGCATGGATTGGCCAGCACATGGACGGCTGGCTCGCCTACCCTGGTACGCCGGATGAGCATCGTCGTCGAGTGGGGTTATGGCGAGAGGTCGGTGGTGATAAGCCCTACCTCAGCTTTGTTCATCTGGATCTGGAAGCCAATCCGTATGCGCCGATGCGGCGTGTGCGCTTCGGTGGCAGTTGCGGGCGTCTGGCATTGGTTGATGAGCTTCAGGCTTTGCGTGACGCGGGGGTGCAGCATGTGGGCTTGCATATGCGTCGTAGCGAACGACCGGTGGCGGAAGTGATTGAGGAGATCGCTGAACACATCCTGCCGATGTTTCACTGACAGTGCCTCGGGCTGTCACCAGGGACAGCCAATGAGCTGTCCCTTTTTTTGCAGACACTTTTCTGCGGGCAAAAACAAAACCCCTACCTGCATACGCAGATAGGGGTTTCGGAATTTAATCTTGACGATGACCTACTCTCACATGGGGAAACCCCACACTACCATCGGCGATGCATCGTTTCACT
>NZ_JBSPCZ010000017.1:0-153288 GCF_056161485.1 Pseudomonas sp. 5Vm1k | reverse complement strand
TCGGCATGCTCTTCTGGACTGAGGACAATGTTGAGTGCGTTCACCTGCGCTTCTCCGAACGTTGGATGACACCGGAAGTGTAGCCAATATCGGAGAAATGTTAATTTGAGAACAGCACACTAGCGGCCCATAAAATTCTCTGGGGAGAGGAGGCGGATCAAGTTATTCATGACCTGCCGAATCTCACCGAAGAAGAAAGAGCCCTTTTCGATGAACTGAGGGATAACCGAATACAAAATGGTTTGCGGTTGGAGCAAGAGTACGTCAGCTTTCAGTGGCTTCAATCAGCATTGGCAGCATTGGACTGCGAGTGATGACAAAAAAGCCCCAGTCCCTAAAGGCTTGAGGCTTTCTAATTATTATTTATGCTGCGTCTACCGTCGGAGACACGGAATCCAGACCGAGAACCGATTTAGCTTTTTTTCCCTCGTGAGATGTCGTACAGCGCCTCAATACCCAATCGTTCGCCCTCCACTTCTTTTAGGCTTCGGCATTGTTCGGCATAGACTTCATATTCCGCCCGGGCTTTTTCTTCAGCCGCCTGTTTACTGATCTGCCCTGCACCTTGCAGAACATCACGATTGTTGAACACCAGAAACTGATCCAGCTTCTCCTGCCAGTCCCGCAGAAAAACTTGCTTGCGCATCAATGCCTGATCTTCCGCAAAATCCAGCCACATAGTGACGATGCGATTTAGCGCATTGATTTCTTCTTGATTAAGGTAGTTTTTGGCGATTGTGACATCGCTCTTTCGCACCTCATCTCCTTTGAATCCAGTCAAACCCATATTCGGCTTGGTTGCGTCTACGCGATGGGCAATCAACTCAGCCGCGGTCAGACCGGTACTGGCGAAGTGGAGCTTGTTTTGGATGATTTGGAAGAATGCTGTGGTTTCTTTGTTTGACGGCACATAGTCCGCGGCCATTGCGAAAATGTCCCTAACCCTCAAGTAAACCCGCCGCTCGCTGGCCCGGATGTCGCGAATACGTGCCAGCATTTCGTCGAAATAGTCGGGTACCTGCGACGGACCTACGGGAGGATTCCTCAACCGTTCGTCATCCATCACGAAGCCCTTGATCAGGTACTCCTGAAGAGTCTGTGTGGCCCACTGCCGGAATTGGGTGCCACGCTGGGATCGAACTCGGTAGCCAACCGCGAGAATCAGCGGCAGGCTGAAATGCTTAACGTTGTAAGGTTTGTTGTCCGCGGCAGTTGTTCGGTAAAACCGAACAACTGAATCCTCTATCAATTCTCCCTCGGCAAGGATGTGGCTGATGTGCTCGCTGATGGTCGCTTTGGCCTTGCCGTACAATTCGCAGATCATCGCTTGAGACAACCACAGCGTATCGGCCCCGAACCGACATTCCAGACGCACCCGGCCATCCACGCTCTGAAAGAGCAGCATTTCACCCTGTGGGGCTGGGGGATGGTCAGTCTCTTTCTGATCCGTCATCGGGGGCTCCGTCATTGCCTCGGGTTTTGATTGAGATGGTTAAATAGGAACCGTGGCTGTAGGTATAGTTGAACACTCGAACCGCAGATCCACCACCATCGGTTACTTTGAGGTCGTCAGTTTTTGTTTCAGGCAAAGCTGCTGAATTGGTTTCTTAGCACCCACAAAAAAGCCCCAAACCCTACGGGCCTGAGGCTTTCTCGTTTCTTCTATATGGTGCACCAGGCGGGATTCGAACCCACGACCACTGCCTTCGGAGGGCAGTACTCTATCCAGCTGAGCTACTGGTGCAAGCGGGCGCCATGATACTCATATGCGTTGCGGGCGTCCATGCTGCTGAATAGCCTGTGTTTTTCCAAGCTGTAACAGCCGTTTACTACGTTGATCAGAAAAAATAGGCAAATGCGCCGTTTTCGTTCTTTTTTTCGAACGGCCTATTGTCCTTTCCCGGCATTGATCCTAGGATTCGTTCGAGATTTCAAACGCTCTTGTCTGGGTGCTGAACCGCACGAGTTTCAATCAGTGCGCTATTTATGTGCTTCAGCCCGGTGAATGATTTCCCTGACGGCAGCCTTTGAGGCGCCTTTCTACAATCATAATTCGCTCCGCGCTGGTCGCGGTGCTGTTAAGGAAAGCCGACATGCAGCTTAAAGACACCCAGTTGTTCCGCCAGCAAGCCTTTATCGATGGCGCTTGGGTCGATGCGGACAACGGTCAGACGATCAAGGTCAATAACCCGGCAACGGGCGAAATTCTGGGCACCGTACCGAAGATGGGCGCCGCCGAAACCCGCCGTGCAATCGAAGCCGCTGACAAAGCGCTGCCGGCCTGGCGTGCACTGACCGCCAAGGACCGCGCGAACAAGCTGCGTCGCTGGTTCGAGCTGATCATCGAGAACCAGGACGACCTGGCTCGCCTGATGACCCTCGAGCAAGGCAAGCCATTGGCCGAAGCCAAGGGCGAAATCGTTTACGCCGCTTCCTTTATCGAGTGGTTCGCCGAAGAAGCCAAGCGCGTCTACGGTGATGTGATTCCGGGTCACCAGCCAGACAAGCGCCTGATCGTGATCAAGCAGCCAATCGGTGTGACCGCTGCAATCACCCCGTGGAACTTCCCGGCCGCGATGATCACCCGTAAGGCTGGCCCAGCACTGGCCGCCGGTTGCACCATGGTGCTGAAGCCTGCTTCGCAAACTCCATTCTCGGCATTCGCTCTGGCTGAACTGGCCCAGCGCGCCGGCATCCCGAACGGTGTGTTCAGCGTTGTTTCCGGCAGCGCCGGCGACATCGGCAGCGAGCTGACCAGCAACCCGATCGTGCGTAAATTGTCCTTCACTGGCTCGACCGAAATCGGTCGTCAGCTGATGGCCGAATGCGCCAAGGACATCAAAAAGGTTTCCCTGGAACTGGGCGGCAACGCGCCGTTCATCGTGTTCGACGATGCGGACCTGGATAAGGCCGTCGAAGGCGCGATCATTTCCAAGTACCGCAACAACGGCCAGACCTGCGTCTGCGCCAACCGTCTGTACATTCAGGATTCGGTCTACGACGCGTTCGCCGAGAAGCTGAAAGTGGCTGTGGCCAAACTCAAGATCGGCAACGGTCTGGAAGAAGGCACCACCACTGGCCCGCTGATCGACGAAAAAGCCGTGGCCAAGGTTCAAGAGCACATTGCTGACGCGATCAGCAAAGGCGCAACCGTTCTGGCCGGTGGCAAGGTGATGGAAGGCAACTTCTTCGAGCCGACCATCCTGACCAACGTGCCGAAAAACGCTGCCGTGGCCAAGGAAGAAACCTTCGGTCCACTGGCACCGCTGTTCCGTTTCAAAGATGAAGCCGAAGTGATCGCGATGTCCAACGACACCGAGTTCGGCCTGGCTTCGTACTTCTATGCTCGTGACCTGGGCCGTGTGTTCCGTGTGGCTGAAGCCCTGGAATACGGCATGGTCGGCGTCAACACCGGGTTGATCTCCAACGAAGTCGCGCCGTTTGGCGGCATCAAGGCGTCGGGCCTGGGCCGTGAAGGCTCCAAGTACGGCATCGAAGATTACCTGGAAATCAAATACCTCTGCCTGGGCATCTAAGCCCGGCAAGGCGTTTTGCTTCAAGCAGAAAGGGCACGAGAGCGCTGTCCCTTTCTGCGCTTCAAATGGAATTTTCTCTGTGGCCGGGAAAGCTGTGGCAGTCGATCATCGCATGCTGCCGTAGTTGCCTCCCCGCCGCATTTTCCTTGAACCACGCCGCCCGATGAGCGGTGAATGAGGACTTTATGAGCAAGACTAACGCATCCCTGATGAAACGCCGCGAAGCCGCTGTACCACGCGGTGTTGGCCAGATTCACCCGATCTTCGCCGAGTCCGCGAAGAACGCCACCGTGACTGACGTTGAAGGTCGCGAGTTCATCGACTTCGCCGGCGGTATCGCTGTGCTGAACACCGGCCACGTGCACCCGAAAATCATCGCCGCCGTGACCGAACAGCTGAACAAGCTGACCCACACTTGCTTCCAGGTACTGGCTTACGAACCGTACGTAGAAGTGTGCGAAAAAATCAACGCCAAGGTGCCAGGTGATTTCGCCAAGAAAACCCTGCTGGTCACCACCGGTTCCGAAGCGGTAGAAAACGCCGTGAAAATCGCCCGTGCCGCCACTGGCCGTGCCGGCGTGATCGCTTTCACTGGCGCCTACCACGGTCGCACCATGATGACCTTGGGCCTGACCGGTAAAGTCGTGCCTTACTCGGCCGGCATGGGCCTGATGCCAGGCGGCGTCTTCCGCGCGCTGTACCCGAACGAACTGCACGGTGTGAGCATCGACGATTCGATCGCCAGCATCGAACGCATCTTCAAGAACGACGCCGAGCCGCGTGACATCGCTGCGATCATCATCGAACCAGTTCAGGGCGAAGGCGGTTTCTACGTCGCGCCTAAAGAGTTCATGAAGCGTCTGCGCGCTCTGTGCGACCAGCACGGCATCCTGTTGATCGCTGACGAAGTTCAAACTGGCGCTGGCCGTACCGGCACCTTCTTCGCCATGGAACAGATGGGCGTTGCTGCCGACCTGACCACCTTCGCCAAATCCATCGCTGGCGGCTTCCCGTTGGCCGGTGTGTGCGGTAAAGCCGAATACATGGACGCCATTGCTCCGGGTGGCCTGGGCGGCACCTACGCCGGTAGCCCGATCGCTTGCGCTGCGGCCCTGGCCGTAATGGAAGTGTTCGAAGAAGAACACCTGCTGGACCGCTGCAAGGCAGTCGGCGAGCGTCTGGTTACTGGCTTGAAAGCCATCCAGGCCAAGTACCCGGTGATCGGCGAAGTCCGTGCGCTGGGCGCGATGATCGCGGTCGAACTGTTCGTCGACGGCGACAGCCACAAGCCGAACGCTCCAGCAGTGGCAGCGGTTGTGGCCAAGGCTCGCGACAAGGGTCTGATCCTGCTGTCTTGCGGCACTTACGGCAACGTTCTGCGCGTCCTGGTACCGCTGACTTCGCCGGACGAGCAACTGGACAAAGGTCTGGCAATCATCGAAGAGTGCTTCTCTGAACTCTGATCGCCAAGTGTGACCTGATCGACAAAAAAACCCGCTTCGGCGGGTTTTTTCGTGTCCGCGGAACACATCACGCTGTATCGAATGGCCAGCATTGACTAAGGTTCATGCATTGCCGTTGGAGTGTCCGAATGACCGCTGTGGTTTTACCCGCTGTTCCGCGAGTGCTGATTGCCGAGGCCGACCCCTGGTCCCGCGACCTGCTCAAGCAGGTGTTGTTGAATGTGCGTTGCGACGCACGGCTGGACCTGTGTGCCGATGGCCAGCAAGCGATGGAGCTGCTGGCGACTGTGCCATACGACCTGGTGATCGTTGACTGGGAGTTGCCCGGTATCGATGGCCTGAACGTGTTGCGCAGTGTTCGTCAGCGCAAACGCAATCCGCCGTTGCCGTTCATTTTGTTGAGCAGCCGCAACGACAGTGCCAGCGTACGCGAAGCCTTGCCCCTGGCGCCCACCGCGTATCTGACCAAACCCCTGGACATGGAAAACCTGACCCACCGTCTGCAGGAGTTGCTGCTGAACGCCGGTGAAGAGGTGTCCTGCGAGGTGCCTGCGTTGTCGCCGGGCATGACGTTGTCGGTGTACCTGGAGCGTCGACGTGAGTCGACAGACGGCGCACCGCTGATGACCGACGTGCAGTTGGCGGTCAAACGCAGCCTTAATCCCAATGGCCTCGATCTGACGTTGCTGGAAGCCGAGATCCGCAATGATCCGCAAATCACCGCTGTGCTGATTGCCGCCGCCAACAGTGCGGCCCAGCACCTTGGCGTTGGGGTGCAAACCCTGTCCCAGGCGTTGCATCGTTTGGGCACCGGGCAAAGCATGAACCTGATTCTGGGCCTGGCCCTGAAACGCTGCGCACGGCTCAGTGATCCGCTGCTGGCGGACTATGCCGAACGTTATTGGGATCTGTCACTGCGCACCGCCGAATATGGCCGGACCCTGGCGCGCTTGCTGGATCTGGACCAGGAACGCTGTTATTGCGCGGGAATGCTGCATCGCCTCGGCGACCTGGCGTTGCTGCGCTGCTTGCAGGAGTGGAAGCAGGCCGGCGGCGAGCTGGACGAGTGGGAAGAGATCGGTGATGCGTTAGTCGAGTTCGGCGCGGGCTATGGCTCGGCGCTGCGGACTCGCTGGCGTCTGCCGTTGGAACTGCGAGAGCTGATTGCGGCGGTCTATCAGCTCGGTGGCGGGGTTTACTCTCGTGAAGCGCTGGTGATGAACATGGCCGCGCAACTGGCGCGCCTGACCGAGCATGAGGGCATTGAGGAACTGTCCAAGAGCCGGACGGCGCGGTTGCTGAAGATTGGGCTGCCCGAACTGATGCGACTGCGCAAAAAGTGAGCCTTACACATTCCCCCTGTGGGAGCGGGCTTGCTCGCGAAGGCGTCCTGTCAGGCGACATTAACATTGAATGACCCACCGCTTTCGCGAGCGAGCCCGCTCCCACAGGGGATCTATGTTGAGTCTGTCAGGCCGAGATAATCCGGTTCTTGCCCTGGCGCTTGGCTTCGTACATCGCCGCATCGGCGCGAGCAAACATACTGTCGAGGCTTTCGTCTTCGCCGGTGAGACTGGTCAGGCCCTGGCTGACGGTGATGCCGAAGGTCTGGTCGTCATGGCTGAAGCTCAACCGCTGGATCTCCCGCTGCAGGCGCTCGGCCACTTGCATGGCCATGTCCGGCGCGCAGCCCGGGAATACCGCAGCGAATTCTTCCCCGCCAATTCGCCCGAACAGATCGCCTCGGCGTAATGCCGCACGGCCGCTTTCGGCGATGTGTTGCAGCACGGTATCGCCTGCCGGGTGGCCGTAGGTGTCGTTGACCTTCTTGAAATCATCGATGTCCAGCAGCAGGAATGCCAGCGGCGCACCTTGCAGCTTCGCCTGTTCAAATTCGCGATGGGCGCATTCAAAGAAGTGCCGGCGGTTGCTGCTCTGGGTCAATACGTCGGTGGTCGCCAGGCGTTGCAACTCGGTTTCCATTTGCTTCTTTTCGGTAATGTCCTCGGCAATGCCGACGATGATCACCGGTTGCCCCGGTTCGGCCTGGCGGTTGATAAAGCACTTGTCGCTCAGCCAGCGCACCTGGCCGTCGGCAGCGATGATGCGGTATTCGCGGTCTTCGACGGCACCTTTGACCAGTACTTCGGCCAGGCTGTGCTCGGCGTAGTCCAGGTCGTCGGGGTAAATGCTGTCGCGCCACTGGTTGTAGTCGGCCAGCAACAGGCCGGCGGAACGGCCGAAAATCCGTTCATACGCGGGGCTGACGTAGAGCACCTGACGGGTTTCCCAGTTGAACGCCCAAAGCACTGCGTTGACACTCACCAGCAGCGAGCTGAAGAGTTGTTCGCGTTCGCTCAGGCGTGCAACTTCGCCTTGGGCATGCATGAGCGCCATCAGTGTTTGCGCGGCCTCGGGCCATTGCGGGTGGGATGAGTCTTGCAGGTTTTTGGTGACCATCGGCACAAATCTCAAAGGGCGTGCGCCGCTCGAGGTTTCGAAAGCGGCCACTACGTGGGCCCCTTATCGATTATTTCTTGTGCCACAGCAGGCGCTGTCACGCTTTGGTGGGAAATAATTGATAACAGGTCTCGGCCCGCCTGGATGGCGAAGTGTCTTTGAGATAGGGGATTTGGAGCTTAGTTCCCGGCTGGCGTGGCGAGGGAGGGGGCTCCCGCCGGGCGGTACTGACGACGCGTTTTTTCAGCGAAAGAACGCGTCGTCAGGTTTTGCGATGCTGCGCGGTCGAGCGGGAGCGAGCCCCCTCGCCACAGTCAGACTGCGGCAGCTGGGCGCAGGGAGTAGGTTTTCAACTGATCAGCGAAGTCGCGCAGGGATTGAATCCCGCTGGCTTCGGCTTCGTGTACCCAATCCTTGATGGCAGCAAGCATATCGTGACCATTTGAGCTGGTCTTGACCCAGATCTGCTGCAAGGCCAGGCGTTTCTCGTAAATTACCTTCAGCGCCTGGCTGTGCTCGAGCATGTTCTGGATGCGGATATGGTGCTTGTCATCCAGCAGGCTGGTTTCCCGCGACAGCAAACGCTTGGCACGGTGGAATTGGTGACGGACCGAGTGATCGACCTTTTCCAGCTCCTGTTTGACCAGCGGCGCGATCACCAGCTTGCGGTACTGGGCCATGATCTGGAAGCGGTTGTTGAGGATGGCCATGGCGGTGTCCATGTCCAGGCTGCCCTTGCCTTCGACCCGGTGGGCGATCGGCGCAACCCGCTGGACTTTGGCCAGACGGAAGAAACTGAAGACCTGGATCCAGGCCCAGCCGAGGTCGAATTCCCACTTCTTCACCGACAGTTTTGCCGAGTTAGGGTAGGTGTGATGGTTGTTATGCAGTTCTTCGCCGCCGATCAGGATGCCCCAAGGCACCAGATTGGTCGCCGCATCACGGCATTCGAAGTTGCGGTAGCCGATGGCATGGCCCAGGCCATTGACCACGCCGGCGGCCCAGACCGGAATCCACATCATCTGGATGGCCCAGATGGTAATGCCGATGGTGCCGAACAGCAGCAGGTCGATGACGCCCATGATCGCCACGCCCAACAGCGGAAAACGGCTGTAAAGGTTACGTTCGATCCAGTCTTCAGGGCAGTTCTTGCCGTAGATGCGCAGGGTTTCCGGGTTTTCCGCTTCCTCGCGGTACAACTCGGCGCCCTTGCGCAGCACGGTGGAAAGGCCCTTGATGACCGGGCTGTGCGGGTCATCGACGGTTTCGCATTTGGCGTGATGCTTGCGGTGGATGGCTGTCCACTCGCGGGTGTTCTGCGCCGTGGTCAGCCACAGCCAGAAGCGGAAGAAATGTTTCAGGCCGGCATTGAGCTCCAGGGAGCGATGGGCTGAATAACGATGCAGATAGACCGTGACGCCAACAATCGTGACGTGGGTCATCAGCAGGGTGACTGCCACCAGTGACCAGGGCGACAAGCCGAGAAAACCTTCGTACCACATAGGCTATAGGGCCCTCGATAAATAAAAAAACAGCCGTTGCATTATCACTAAGCCCACAGATAAAACCAGTCGCCCTTTCAGATAAGAGTGGCTGGATGTTTCTTTAACCTATAATTCCAACCCTTTTGTAGGGACATGGACGGCCGAATGTCTGCCACATATCGCGATGCCTTGCGTGCAGCGCTGCTTTACCTGGTGCTTTCAGTAGTCTGGCTCCAGTTCAGTGGTTATTTATTGAACAGTTTCTTCGATAGCTCCGCCGAACTGTTGCGATGGCAACTGATCAACGGTTACGCCTGGGTGCTGCTCAGCGCTGGATTAATCTTCCTCGCCCGGGCCAGATTGTTCCGCTGCCTGGGAATCGGCGCGAAATTACGTGAGCGCAGTGAAGACCGGGAACGGCTGCGCCAGGCCGCCGCCGTGTTCGACTGCACCCATGAAGGGGTTTTGGTCACCGACAGCAAAGGCCTGATCGTCCATGTGAACCGGGCGTTTATGGAAATCACCGGTTATCAGAGTGAAGAAGTACTCGGTCAGCAGCCCAGTATGTTCAAGTCCGGTCACCACCCGCCGGCGTTCTATCAGGCGATGTTTGCCATGCTCGGCAGCGCCGGCCAGTGGAGTGGGGAGATCTGGAACCGGCGCAAAAGCGGCGAGATCTACCCGCAATGGCAGACCATCCGCCTCATTCATGACGATCTGGGCCGACTCAGTCATTACGTGGCGGTATTTTCCGACATCAGTGCGATCAAGAATTCCGAACACGAACTGATTCACCTGGCCCATCACGACCCGCTGACTGACTTGCCCAACCGCCTTCTGTTCACCGATCGCGTCGAGCAGGCGCTGACTTCGGCGCAACTGCACAAGCGCGGTTGCGCCTTGCTGATGATCGATCTGGATCACTTCAAGATGATCAACGACAGCCTCGGGCACAACGTCGGCGACCAACTGCTCAAAGCCGTGGCCGAGCGTTTCAAAGGCCTGTTCGTGCCGGGCATCACCCTGGCGCGGCTGGGCGGGGACGAGTTTGCCGTCCTCGCGGAAAACTGTCCGCAACTGGTGCAGGCAGCGGCACTGGCGCAGCGGATCATTGATGGCCTCAAGCAGCCGTTCGAGATTGATGGGCATCAGTTGTTCATCAACGCCAGCATCGGCATCAGTCTGTTCCCCAGCGACGCCCTTGGTGCCGAGCAATTGCTGCGCAATGCTGATTCGGCGCTGTTCAAGGCCAAGAGCGCCGGTCGCGATGGCTACGCGCTGTACACCGAAGAATTGACCGCGCATGCCCAGCAGCGGGTCGAGATTGCCTTCGAACTGCGTCGGGCGCTGGAGTTGCAGGAACTGCGGGTCTACTACCAACCGGTTCATGACCTCAAAACCAGTCGTCTGATCGGTGTCGAAGCATTAGTGCGCTGGGAGCATCCGCAGCGCGGGTTGATCTCGCCGGCGGAGTTCATTCCCGTCGCTGAACGCACCGGGTTGATTTCCGAGATCGATGCTTGGGTCATGCAACAAGCCTGTCAGCAGATGTGCGATTGGCAGCAGGCGGGCGTGGTGTTGTCGTTTGTCGCGGTGAATGTGTCTTCGCGCTTGTTTGCCCGCCGCGAGTTGTATCAGCAGGTGGCGCAGGTGCTGCGCGAAACCGGCCTGGACCCGGCGTATCTGGAACTTGAAGTCACCGAAAGCGCGGTGATGGATGATCCGGAGGTGGCGTTGGAGCAGATGCATCGCCTGCGGGAATTGGGGGTTCGGTTGGCCATCGACGATTTCGGCACCGGGTATTCATCGCTGCTGCGACTCAAGCGATTGCCCGTGCAGAAGCTCAAGATCGATCAGGGTTTTGTCGCCGGGTTGCCGTGGGACGAAGACGATGGCGCGATTGTGCGGGTGATTATTGCGTTGGCCAAAAGCATGGGGATGCAGGTGCACGCCGAAGGGATCGAGCAGGTAGAGCAGGCGGGTTTTCTGCTCGAACAGGAATGTGATCTGGGGCAGGGCTATTGGTTTGGCCGGCCGGTGCCGGCTGAGCAACTGGATTGGGCGCGGGCTCCCGTGATTGGCTGAGGCCCGCGACCTGCTTTTGTGGCGAGGGGGCTTGCCCCCGTCGGGTGGCGAAGCCGCCCCAAAATGTCTGATACACAGCGCTAGCAGAATTTACGACAGCTTCGCAGCCGAACGGGGGCAAGCCCCCTCGCCACAAGGGTTTTGTGTGGCTTTCGAAAAAGCCAAATCCCTCGCAACCCCTTGTCCCATCAAATAATACTTTCTGGTTATATAAACATTCTTAAATAGTCTTTTTAAGAATATCCGCGCGTATCTACTATTGCCCTCACGCCGCAAGCAGTGCCGCCACTGCCAGGCAACCTCTCAGACTAAGGAGCAGCACCATGAGCGCATCCCTACGTAGCGTTGACGGCCAGGACGAAGCAACCATTTTGCGTGAGATCCAGAGCGCCCTGCGCGATCTGCGTTTCGGCGCAGTGGAAATCACCGTGCACAACGCCCAAGTGGTCCAGATCGAACGCAAAGAGAAATTCCGCTTGCAGAACCCGGTTAACAAGCCGAGCTGAAGCGAAAAAATCGAAAGATCAAAAGATCGCAGCCTTCGGCAGCTCCTACGGGGGATGGATGTAGGAGCTGTCGAAGGCGGCGATCTTTTAACCGGCAACCGCGATTCCAGAAACCCATAAGAAAAGCCAACACAACCAGAATTCCAGGAGCTTTCACCATGTCGTCGATTCGTCATTTCGCTTTGGCCGCGCTGGCCAGCGCCCTTTTTGCGGGTTCCGCGGTTGCCAAGGATTACGAGCTGCTCAACGTGTCGTACGACCCGACCCGCGAGCTGTATCAGGATTACAACGCCGAATTCATCAACTTCTGGAAGAAAGACCACGCGGGCGACACCGTGAAAATCCAGCAGTCCCATGGTGGTTCGGGCAAACAGGGCCGTGCGGTAATCGACGGCCTGCGTGCTGACGTAGTGACCCTGGCCCTGGCCGGTGACATCGATGAAATCGCCAAACTCGGCAAAGCCCTGCCGGCTGACTGGCAGAAGCGTCTACCGGATGCGAGCACCCCTTACACCTCGACCATCGTATTCCTGGTGCGCAAAGGCAACCCTAAAGGCATCAAGGATTGGGGCGACTTGATCAAGAATGACGTGTCGGTCATCACTCCGAACCCGAAAACCTCCGGCGGTGCACGCTGGAACTTCCTCGCGGCCTGGGCCTATGGCCTGAAAGCCAACGGCGGTGACGAAGCCAAGGCCAAAGAATATATCCAGACCCTGTTCAAGCACGTGCCTGTGCTGGACACCGGCGCTCGTGGTTCGACCATCACCTTCGTCAACAACGGTCAGGGCGACGTGTTGCTGGCCTGGGAAAACGAAGCGTTCCTGGCACTGAAAGAAGACGGCGGCGCGGACAAGTTCGAAATCGTCGTGCCTTCGCTGTCGATCCTCGCCGAACCGCCAGTGGCCGTGGTCGACAAGAACGCCGAGAAGAAGGGCAACGAGCAAATCGCCGAAGCCTACCTCAAGCATCTGTACAGCCCGGCCGGTCAGGAAATTGCCGCGAAGAACTTCTACCGTCCACGTGACAAGGACGTAGCGGCCAAGTACGCCAAGCAGTTCCCGACCCTGGATCTGGTGACCATCGACAAAGACTTCGGCGGCTGGAAAACTGCCCAACCGAAATTCTTCAATGACGGTGGCGTGTTCGACCAGATTTACCAGGCGCAGTAATCTGCCATAAGCCACACAGCGAGCCTTAAGCTTAGGCACTGAACATGTGGGAGCGGGCTTGCTCGCGAAGGCGGTGTGTCAGACGACGGAAATGTTGACTGATGTTCCCTCTTCGCGAGCAAGCCCGCTCCCACATTGATGCGTTTAGCTGATTGATTTTTTCAACCAAGGACTTTTATGTCGCGTCGTATCTCCCCCGTCATACCCGGCTTCGGGCTGACGCTGGGCTACACCTTGGTGTACCTCAGCCTGATTGTGCTTATTCCATTGGCGGCCATGTTTGTGCACGCCGCCCAGCTCACCTGGGATCAGTTCTACGCCATCGTCACTGCGCCTCGCGTGCTGGCGGCGTTGAAGTTGAGCTTCGGCACTGCGCTGTATGCCGCGATCATCAACGGCATCATCGGCACGTTGCTGGCCTGGGTGTTGGTGCGCTACACGTTCCCGGGTCGCAAGATCATCGACGCGATGATCGACCTGCCGTTCGCCCTGCCCACTGCCGTGGCCGGTATCGCGCTGACCGCGCTGTACACACCGACCGGTCTGGTCGGGCAGTTCGCCGCAGACATGGGCTTCAAAATCGCCTACACCCCACTCGGTATCACCCTGGCGCTGACTTTCGTCACTTTGCCCTTCGTGGTGCGCACGGTGCAGCCGGTGTTGGCCGACATTCCGCGTGAAGTCGAAGAAGCCGCCGCTTGCCTCGGTGCCAAACCATTGCAAGTGTTCCGCTACATCCTGGTGCCCGCGCTGTTGCCCGCCTGGCTGACCGGCTTCGCCCTGGCGTTTGCCCGTGGCGTCGGTGAGTACGGTTCGGTGATTTTCATCGCCGGCAACATGCCGATGAAAACCGAAATCCTGCCGCTGCTGATCATGGTCAAACTCGACCAATACGATTACACCGGAGCTACCTCCATTGGCGTGTTGATGCTGGTGGTTTCCTTCGTCCTGTTGCTGCTGATCAACTTGCTGCAGCGGCGCATCGAAACCCCATAAGGAGGCGCGAACATGTCCCAATCGTCTATTGCGGCCGCCTCTTCGGCCAACGCCGCTCGCCGTGGCAGTGCTACTTCGCGGCGTATCCTGATCGGCCTGTGCTGGCTGGTCTTCACCCTGTTTTTGCTGTTGCCGCTGTTCATCGTGGTGTCCCAGGGTTTGAAAAACGGCCTGGGTGCGTTCTTCACCGCGATCTTTGAGCCGGACGCCTTGTCGGCGCTGAAACTCACGGTGATCGCCGTGCTGATTTCCGTGCCGTTGAACGTGGTGTTCGGCGTCAGCGCGGCGTGGTGCGTGAGCAAATATTCGTTCCGCGGCAAGAGCATGCTAGTGACGCTGATCGACCTGCCATTCTCGGTGTCGCCGGTGATCGCCGGTCTGGTCTACGTGCTGATGTTCGGCGCCCAGGGCCTGTTCGGGCCGTGGTTGCAGGATCACGACATCCAGATTGTCTTTGCCTTGCCGGGCATCGTGCTGGCGACGATTTTCGTCACCGTGCCGTTCGTGGCGCGCGAGCTGATCCCGCTGATGCAGGAACAAGGCACCCAGGAAGAAGAAGCCGCGCGCCTGCTTGGCGCCAATGGTTGGCAGATGTTCTGGCACGTCACCGTGCCCAATATCAAATGGGGCCTGATCTACGGCGTGGTGCTGTGTACCGCGCGGGCGATGGGTGAGTTCGGTGCGGTATCGGTGGTTTCCGGGCACATTCGCGGGGTGACCAACACCCTGCCGCTGCACGTCGAGATCCTCTACAACGAATACAACCACGTGGCCGCGTTCGCTGTGGCGAGCCTGTTGCTGATCATGGCGCTCTTCATCCTGCTGCTGAAGCAGTGGAGCGAAAACCGTATTAACCGCCTGCGCGCCAGCGCCGCGGAGGAATAATTCATGTCGATCGAAGTGCGTAACGTCAGCAAGAATTTCAACGCGTTCAAGGCGCTGGACAACATCAGTCTGGACATCCACAGCGGTGAACTCGTGGCACTGCTCGGCCCGTCCGGCTGTGGCAAGACCACGCTGCTGCGGATCATCGCCGGCCTGGAAACCCCGGATCAGGGCAACATCGTGTTCCACGGTGAAGACGTCTCCGGCCACGACGTGCGTGATCGCAACGTTGGGTTCGTATTCCAGCATTACGCCTTGTTCCGCCACATGACCGTGTTCGACAACGTCGCGTTCGGCCTGCGCATGAAGCCGAAAAACCAGCGCCCGAGCGAAAGCCAGATCGCGGTGAAAGTCCACGAACTGCTGAACATGGTGCAACTGGATTGGCTGTCGGATCGCTACCCGGAGCAACTGTCCGGTGGCCAGCGCCAGCGGATTGCTTTGGCCCGCGCGTTGGCAGTGGAGCCAAAGGTTTTGCTGCTGGACGAACCCTTCGGCGCACTGGATGCCAAGGTTCGTAAGGAACTGCGTCGCTGGTTGGCGCGGCTGCACGAAGACATCAACCTGACTTCCGTGTTCGTGACCCACGACCAGGAAGAGGCGATGGAAGTCGCGGACCGCATCGTGGTGATGAACAAAGGTGTGATCGAGCAGATCGGCTCACCGGGCGACGTCTACGAAAACCCGGCCAGCGATTTCGTTTATCACTTCCTCGGCGATTCGAACCGTCTGCATTTGGGCGACGACAATCACGTGCTGTTCCGTCCGCACGAAGTGTCGCTGTCGCGGCATGAGCTGGAGGATCACCACGCGGCTGAAGTGCGCGATATCCGGCCGTTGGGCGCCACCACGCGGGTGACGTTGAAGGTTGAAGGGCAGAGTGAATTGATCGAGGCCGAAGTGGTGAAGGATCACGACAGCCTAGTTGGCTTGGCCAAGGGTGAGACGTTGTTCTTCAAGCCCAAGGTTTGGCAGAAAGTCGCCAACATCTAAAGCAAAAGCTTCGCGAGCAAGCCCGCTCCCACATTGGATCTATGGCGTACATAAATCCCCTGTGGGAGCGGGCTTGCTCGCGAAGTCGTCCTACGCCGCAGCGCGATTCGGATTAATTCTCACCCCGCCAACCCGCGCCTCAATTTGCTCCTTGAGGTCCCGCCGCAACCCCAGCAAAAACGCCAACTCCGCCACCACAAACAACGGCCCCACAATCAACCCCGTCACATCATCGACAAACGCCGGTTTGCGTCCTTCATAGTGATGGCCGACAAACTGAATCGCCCAGCCAATCACAAACATCGCCACACCACTGCTCAGCCAGACCATCGTGCTTTGCTGTGCGAGAATCTGACCTGCCCAAATGCACAAGCCCAGCAATACCGTCATCAGCACCCCGAGGCGCAGCTCCAGGCGCAGGTAAAACCACGCCGACGCCAACGCCAGCAGCACTGCCGGCGAAACCCAGCCGCCGGCCCATTGCGGCCGCGACAGCAAAACCGCCACCGCCACCACAATCAGCGGAATGCCGATAAAGTGGCTGGCGATATTGCGTGGGTCACGGTGGTAAGCGGCGTATTGACTGAGATGGTCAACGAGGTTTTTCATTGTTATTCCTCCTGTAGGGTGACTGATCATGCCCCGGGTACCGTGTTCGCTCTGTCAGCCAGGCGACAATCTCTAGGAGACTTCATGGACATGCAGGTTTGGCGTCCACGCCTGATGAGTGGGCAGTGGTTCAGTCATTTACCCGTTTCCCTACAGGATAGTCTGCTGGCGGTGGCCCGGGTGCGACGGTTGACGGCGGGGCAACGCCTATTCAAACGCGGCGATCCGCCCTGCGGCTTGTACGCGGTGCTTGAGGGCACCGTGCGCATCGGCGCAGTGAGCGAGCAGGGCAAAGAGGCCTTGCTGAGCCTGGTCGAACCGCCACACTGGTTCGGCGAAATCTGCCTGTTCGATGGCCAGCCGCGCACCCACGACGCGTTTGGCGCCGGTCCATGCACCCTGTTGCATATCCCGCAGTCGGCGCTGCTGAAACTGCTCGATGAACAACCGGTGTACTGGCGGCAACTCGCGCTACTGATGAGCCACAAACTGCGCCTGACCTTCATCAACCTCGAACAACTGAGCCTGATGCCGGCCCCGGCACGTCTGGCCCATCGTCTGCTAATGATTGCCGAAGGCTACGGCGAAATCGACCCGCCGCGTCGAGTGCTGCAACTGCCCCAGGAGCAACTGGCGTCGATGCTGTCGCTGTCGCGGCAGACCACCAACCAGATGCTCAAGGAGTTGCAAGGGCAGGGGATTATCGGGTTGGGCTACGGCGAAATCGAAATTTTGGATGCCGAGCGGTTGCGAGCATTAGCGGTGGTTTGAAGCAAAAGATCGCAGCCTTCGACAGCTCCTACATTGGAATGGCTTACACCTATAGGAGCTGCCGAAGGCTGCGATCTTTTAAAACCTGGCGGTTAGTGATGGGCTTTGTGCCCAAACGCGCCTAGCCTGTACCCCTGAATAATCGAGGTGTGCCATGCGTGTCCTGTTAGTGGAAGACGAACCCGAAATCGCCAAACACTTGGCCAACGGCCTGAACGAAGCGAGCTATTCGGTGGATGTGGCGCTTAACGGCATGGACGGCCGCCGCTTCATCGAGTCCGGCGAATACGACTTGATCATCCTCGACGTCATGCTCCCGGGCCTCAACGGCTGGCAGCTGCAGCAACAAATCCGCAAGCTCGGCGAAACCCCAGTGCTGTTCCTCACCACCAAGGACGGCATCGAAGATCGCCTGCGCGGCTTGGAGCTGCATGAGGATGACTACCTGCTCAAACCGTTTGCCGTGAGCGAACTGGTGGCGCGGGTGCGCAAGTTGTTGCGGCGGGACCGGGGGCGGTGATTTCTAGAGACTGATCAAAAAACGAGCTGGACTTCATTTAAAAACTGCACTAAATACAATGCATATCCACGATTTGTGGAAATTTGCACTGTATACGATGCAGGTTTAATGAATGGAAAGCCTTGGTGAACTGATCCGAACATTGCGCAAAGAGAGAAAACTCTCTCAGCAGGCGCTGGCGCAACAATACGGAATGAGCCGTGCGACGATCTCGGGTATCGAAAACAACACCCTCTCTGAAATTGGTATTCGCAAGGTTGAGGCCATTCTCAATGGTTTCGGGTACGAACTCACAGCCGTGCCTAGACAATCCACGCGTCCGACTCTGGACACCCTGAAGAAGGTGAACTTCCATGGTTGATTCGTGGGATAACGACAGGCTCCACATCAGCGTTGCCGACACCAGCGTAGGGACCTTGGGCCGCAATTATTCTCGCGGTGATTCAGTTTTCACCTACGCCGACGACGTGCTTGAAAAAAACGCCGTATCGCTGACGATGCCGGCTCGCCTCGAAAGCTATCAATGGGAACGAGGTGTCCCGCCGATTTTTGAAATGAACCTGCCGGAAGGTGCCCTGCGCGAAGAGCTGATTCGTCGCTTCAGCAAAGCGGTTCGCGGGTTTGACGACTTCTCGATGCTGGCAATCGTCGGCCCGCATCAGCTCGGGCGAGTGGGGATTGCAAGCTCGCAAGAAGCAAACAACCGACAGCCTGAAACCAGCCTCGCAGACCTTCTTGTGCATGACGGTGCGCAAGGTTTGTTCGAGGACTTGTTGCACACCTACGGTCAATACTCGGGTGTCTCCGGCGTCCAGCCAAAGGTGCTTGTGCGTGACAGTGCAACCACAGCTGACCGGCTTACCCATCGCGGAGCGACGCACCTGGTTAAAGCATTTCGCCCGGAGGAATATCCCGAGCTTGCGGCCAACGAATACTTCTGTATGCGGGCCGCGTTGCATTCCGGGCTGGAGGTACCGGAATTCGAACTGAGCGAGCACGGTAAATTTTTGGTGGTTAAACGCTTCGATCTGAATGACAAAGGCTATCTGGGCTTTGAGGATTTCTGTGTGCTCAATGCCTGGCCTTCCAAGGCCAAATACGACGGTTCATACGAAGGCGCCGCGAAGCAAATAAAGGGATTCGTTTCTCCATTGCTGCTCAACCAGGCACTGGAGTCATTTTTCAAAATCGTTGCGTTGTCATCCGGTCTGAAAAACGGTGACGCGCACCTGAAAAACTTCGGTGTGTTGTATGAACACTGTGGCGACGATGCACAGATCAGCCTTGCCCCGGCCTATGACATCGTCACGACGTCGGTCTACATCAAGACAGATAGCATGGCATTGCTGTTGGGCGGTTCGAAGGCTTGGCCAAAATACAAAATGCTGATGCGCTTTGGTCGTTCGGCCTGCAACCTGACGGAAGGCCGCTGCAATGAACTGCTGCAACAAGTCGTCCATGGGATAGACGTGGCGATGGGCGAGATGGCTGATTACATCAAGGCCAATAGCGGCTTCGCCGAGGTTGGCGGAGCGATGATGGATCAGTGGAAATCAGGTGTAGCCCGCAGCCTGATTAAAGGTTGATGGTTTTGTGTTGGGTTGACGGACGCCATCGCGAGCAAGCTCGCTCCCACATTGGATCTCGGGTGTTCACAAATTTTGTGCCTACTGAAGATCCAATGTGGGAGCGGGCTTGCTCGCGAAGAGGCCGGCCCAGGCAACCCATTTCCCGGGTTCGTCAGCGCAACCCATCCCGAAACTGCCCCGGCGTCATCCCCGTCCAGCGTTTGAACGCGCGGCTGAAGCTGCTGGTATCGGCAAACCCCAGCAGATAGCTGATCTCACTCAGCGAGCACAGCGGATCACGCAGGTGCAGCAGTGCCAGGTTCTCGCGGCTTTCGTTGAGCAGCGTATCGAATCGACAACCCTCGTCCGCCAGATGTCGTTGCAGGCTGCGCAAGCTCAGGTGCAGGGCTTGGGCGATGCGTTCGGCGCTGGGTTCGCCTTCCGGTAGTTGTTCTTCAATCGCGTCACGCACTTTGCGTTCCCAGGTCAGCGGTTTGAGCTGGGCCAGGGTGCGTTTGAGCACGGTTTCGTTGTGTTCGGCCAGTTCCGGGTTGGCGTCGTCCAGGTGGCTGTCGAAATCCACCAAGGCGAATTCCAGTCGGTCTTCGTCGGCAGCGAAATACACCGGTGAGCGGAAGACTTTGTGCCATTGGTGCGGGTCCGCCGGTTCCGGCCGGCGCAGGTACACCGCCAGCGGGGCGTAGTCGCGGCCCAGGCGATTGCGGCAGGTGCGCACGTAAATTGCGGCAAAGGCGTCGATGGCTTCGAAAGCCGGGGCCGGGTTGCCGGGGGGGACTTTCAGGCGAAAACGGTAGCGATCCTCGGTGCGGGTCAATTCCAGTTCCAGGGCATCGCTGACCACTTGGTGATAACGCACGATCCGCTCGAAGACTTCCCGCAGGCTGCCGCTGGCCACCAGCGCATAACCGAGCGCGTGAAACGTGGTCGGGCTGACAAAACGCGACACCCGCAAGCCAATCGCCGGGTCGCCGCTGACTTGCACGGCGATTTCCCACAGGCGCGTGGTGCTGGACAACGGATAACGGGCGTTAGGGTCGTCCATCAACTGCGGGTCAAGCCCCGCCTGTTGGCACAGGGCGGTGCTGTCGAGACCCAACGCATCAAGTTGCTTGCGCAGGGCGCGGGTCCAGCTGGCGAGGGAGGTCGGTTCAGTCATGCTGATTGGCGCTTCCGGTCAACAGGTTGGCGTTCACGGCTACTACCCTGGAATGCATCACAAGGCAGGATGTGACCATCAATAACCAGAGGATGGAAGCATGGACGGTACTTCTGCAAGTCCCCAGCGACTGAATGCAGCCCAACGATCAGCACATATTCGCGAAGTGGTGCTGGCCAGAGGCGTCGAGCTGCGCAAACGCTACCCGATTCTCAACCATCAAGACGCCTTGGGCGCGGGCATTCTGGCCTTCGCGCTGGCCGGGATGATCGGCTCGGCGGCGCTCTACATCACCGGCCACATGGCCTGGTGGTTGTGCCTGTTGCTTAACGCCTTTTTCGCCTCGTTGACCCACGAGCTGGAACACGACCTGATCCACAGCATGTATTTCCGCAAACAGCGGCTGCCGCACAACCTGATGATGGGCCTTGTCTGGCTGGCGCGGCCGAGCACCATCAACCCGTGGATACGCCGCCATCTGCACCTCAACCACCACAAGGTCTCCGGCACCGAAACCGACATGGAAGAACGGGCGATCACCAACGGCGAGCCTTGGGGTATCGCGCGGTTGCTGATGGTCGGCGACAACGTGATGTCGGCGTTTATCCGCATGCTCCGGGCGAAAACCTGGGCGCACAAATTCAGCATCATCAAGCGTACGTTGAAGGTGTATGCGCCGCTGGCACTGGTGCATTGGGGCGCGTGGTATGTGTTTCTCGGTTTTCACGCGGCCAATGGCATCGCGGCTTTGTTGGGCGCGCCGATTGAGTGGTCAGCGACCACGTTGTCGGTGATGCAAGTGATCGACATCGCGGCGGTGGTGATTATCGGGCCGAACGTGTTGCGCACGTTTTGCCTGCACTTTGTCAGCTCGAACATGCACTACTACGGTGACGTCGAACTGGGCAATGTGATCCAGCAAACCCAAGTGCTGAACCCATGGTGGATGTGGCCGATGCAGGCGTTCTGCTTCAACTTCGGCAGCAGCCACGGGATTCATCATTTTGTGGTGAAGGAACCGTTCTACATCCGCCAGATGACCGTGCCCGTGGCGCATAAAGTCATGCGCGAGATGGGGGTTCGGTTTAATGATTTCGGGACGTTTGGGCGGGCGAATCGGTTTGTGCGCAAAGAGGAAGTTCAGGTGCAGCCAGTAGAAGGTGCGCGCGTCTGATGGCCCCTTCGCGAGCAAGCCCGCTCCCACAGGAGATCTCGGGTGTTCACAAATTTTGTGTTCACTGAAGATCAAATGTGGGAGCGGGCTTGCTCGCGAAAGCGGTCGTTCAGTCACCCTCAATCCGGCTGAAACGGCGACTCACTCAATATCACCCCGGTCTCATCCACATACCGCTGCCAATGCTCGATCAACGCAGTCAGTTTGTCCGGCTGCAAAAGCGCCAAATCATGAATCTCCCCAGGATCACTCCCCAGATCATAAAGCTGCCAGGTCGCCGGCCCTACCGGCCCCGGGATGTAAACCGCTTTCCACTGCCCCTGCCGAATCGCCCGCCGTCCAAACAACTCCCACCCGGTCACCGTGTGTTCGTCGTGCACCTGCGCCGTTTCGCCGGACAGAAACCCCAGCCACGATTTGCCGCGCAACTCCGCCACGTCCTTGCCCCTCCAACGCTTGCCCGGATGCCGCACGCCGGCCAGGTCGAGAATGGTCGGCGTGATGTCCATCACCGTGCCAAACCCATGGCTGATCTGCCCTTTAAGCGACAACTGCGGGTAATGCACCAGCGCCGGCACACGAATCCCGCCTTCGGTGGTGAACGCCTTGAACAGCCGTGACGGCGCGGTCGCGACCTGGGCCCAGCTCGGTCCGTACCAGACGTAGGAGTTGGCGCGGCCGATGTTGTCCAGGCTGTTGTCGTAATGCTGGTTCAGATAGGTCAGCAACTCCGGGCCGAATTTCGGGAAGGCTTCCAGCAGCGCCCCTTCAGCGCCGTTATCGGACATAAACAGGATGAACGTATTGTCCAATTGCCCCTGCTTGCGCAGGTAATCAACGACACGCCCGATGTTCCAGTCCATGCGCTCGACCATCGCCGCGTAAACCTCCATAGCTCGCGCGGAGACCTGTCGCTGTTCTTCGCTCAAGGCATCCCATTGCGCGTTGAGTTGAATCAGCGGATGAGGTTCGACATCCGCATCGATCAAGCCAAGGGATTTGAGTTTTTCCAGGCGTTCAAGCCGAAGCACTTCGGGGCCGGCGTCATAGCGTCCGCGATATCTTTCGACCACATCGGCCGGCGCCTGCAACGGCCAGTGGGGCGCGGAAAACGGCAGATACGCAAAGAACGGCCGGGTCTGGTCGCGCTCCTTGAGGTACTGCAGCAACTTGTCGCCAAAAGCATCGGAGGAATAGAAATCCTTCGGCAGCTCATCAACGAAAGTGTCGTCTTCGATGTACAGCGCCGGAGTGGATTTCAACAGCCCCGGCGTTTGTTCATCGTAAGTCGGCTCATAACCGTAATGGTTGGCGGCCCCTGGCAGCAGCGAGAACGAGCGCTCGAAACCCCGTGCGTGGGGCGCCAGTTCGGCGGTCAGGCCCAGGTGCCATTTGCCGCTCATCAACGTCTGGTAACCGGCCTCGCGCAGCAATTCCGGCAACGCCACCACGCGGTCGTTGAGATGCCCCTCGTAACCCGGTTTGCCAATCAGCTCCGGGGTCAGCGCTTCGGCCATGGTGCCGATGCCGGCGATGTGGTGGTCGGTGCCAGTAAGCAGCATCGAACGGGTCGGCGAGCAGGTCGGTGCGGTGTGGAAATCGGTCAGGCGCAAGCCATTGTTGGCCAGGGCATCCAGATTCGGCGTGGCGATTTCGCCGCCGAATGCGCCGATATCGGAAAAGCCCAGGTCATCGGCCAGGATCACCAGAAAGTTGGGACGTTGCGGCATCAAAAGTCTCCTGTTCAGCAGGCAATGAAGGACAGTGGCAGGTCGCGGATCTGCACCGGCACGGCGGGTTGGTAGTGGTCTTCGCTGGTCAATTCGTGCAGCAGCTCTTCGCGCAATTGGTGGAAGTCGAAACTGCTGCGCTGGCGCGGATGGGGCAGGGCGATATCGACCACTTGCTTGATCCGTCCGGGACGCGGCTCCATCACCACCACGCGGTCGGCGAGGAAGATCGCCTCTTCCACGTCGTGGGTGACCAGGATCGTGGTGATCTTGGCCCGACTACGAATCGCCAACAGTTCGTCCTGCATCTGCTGACGAGTCAGGGCATCGAGGGCCCCGAAGGGTTCGTCCAGCAGCAGAATCCGAGGGCTGGCGACCAGGCCGCGAGCGATCGCCACCCGCTGCGCCATGCCGCCGGAGAGTTGGTGCGGGTAGGCGCGGGTGAAATCGCTGAGCCCGACCAGTTCGATGAAATCATCGACGCGTTTTTGCTTTTGTTCGGCGCTCAGCGCTTCGTTGACCAAGCCCAGGCCAATGTTGTCGGCCACCGTCAGCCACGGGAACAAACGGTGTTCCTGGAAGACAATTCCGCGCTCGCCACCGATGCCGGTAACCGCTTTGCCGTCCACGGTAATCTGCCCGCGAAACTGGGTATCGAGGCCAACCAGCAGCCGCAGCAACGTGGATTTCCCACAGCCGCTGGAGCCGACAATGGCGACGAATTCGCCCTCGGCAATCTCCAGGTTGAATTCGCGAATCGCCTCCAGTTCAAAGCCGTCGACGTCGAAGGATTTGCCCACGTGGTTGAAGCTGACAATTGGTGCGTTCATGCGTGTCTCCAGCGGGTCGCGCGGATTTCCAGGCGTTGGCCAATAAGGTTAAGCAGAGCGCCGGTCAGGCCCACCAGGAGCATGCCGGCCATGATCAGGTCCATGCGCAGCAGTTGTTGCGCGCCGATCATCTGACTGCCGATGCCGCCATTGGACGGCATGAAGTATTCGGCGCCGATGGTGCCGAGCCAGGCGTAGATCAGGCTCAGGCGCAGGCCGGCGAAAATCCCCGGCGCGGCGCCCGGCAGAACCAAACGGCGCAGGCGCTGGCCGAGGTTCAGGCGCAGCACTTGCGCGGCTTCGTTGAGTTGCGGCGAGAGGTTGGCGACGCTGCGTTGGGTGGCGATGAACAGCGGGAAAAATGCGGCGAGGGCGACGAATACCCATTTGGCCAATTCCCCCAGGCCGAACCACGCGGTGAGCAGCGGTACCCAGGCGAAAATCGCGATCTGTCGGATGGCAGCAAGGGTCGGGCCGAGCACTCGTTCACTGGTGCGCGACAAACCCAGCAGCAAGCCCAGCGCAAATCCGAGACTGCCTCCCAGCAACAGACCGCCGAGGGTGCGGCCCAGGCTCAGGGCCATGCCGCCGATCAAGGTGCCGTCGAGCAAGCCGTGCCAGGTGGTTTGCAAAACCGTCAGTGGGCTTACCAGAATATTTGCGTCGATCCATTGCTGATCCGTAGTCACTTGCCACAGCGCCAGCAGTGCCAAGGGCAGCAGCCAGGGTTGCAGGCGTTGCCAGCCTTCATAACGCGGGCCTCGGCGAATCTCTGCGGTGGCCGGGTGCGGCCAGTGCACCAGTTTTTTGTCGAGCAGACCGATGCCACGATCCATCGCCACGCCGATAAAACCAATCACCACGATCACCACGAAGACGATGTCGAGCATGAACAACTGCCGCGCCCAGACCATCAGGTAACCGATGCCTTCGCTGGAGGCCAACAGTTCCACGGCCAGCAACGACGTCCAACCGGCCGCCAGCGCCAGCCGCACGCCGGCCATGAACGCCGGCAACGCGGCGGGCAAGATCAGACGACGAATCAACAACCGGGTTGGCAGCCGCAGCACGGCGGCGGCTTCCCGCAGTTTGGGTTGCGCGTCGCGCACGCCGACCAAGGTGTGCAACGTCACCGGCACCACGATGGCCTTCACCAGCACCACCAGTTTCAACACTTCGCCGATGCCGAAAAACACCATGAACAACGGAATCCAGGCCAGGGTCGGGACTTGCGCCAACCCGGCGAAGGTCGGGAACACCAGACGCTCCAGACGCCGACTGAAACCCAGTGACGCGCCTAATACGGCACCGACACTGACCCCGGCCAGCAAACCCCAGAACAGGCGTTGCAGGCTGATCCACAGATGACTCCACAACTCGCCCTGGGACAGTTCGACGGCGCTGCTCCACACCAGCGAGGGCGCCGGCAGGATTTGCTCGCTCATCCAGTGATTTCGGCTGGCCAGCCACCAGAGTGTGAACAGGCTGACGGGTAGCAACCAAGGCAGCAGTCGTTGGCTCAGGCTTGGCCAAAGACGCTGGCCATTGAGCGGCGGCGCGAGCAGCGGCAGGCTGAGAAGGGAAACACGGGCCATGGATGACCTCCGTTTTTGACCTTGTAGGAGCGAGGCTTGCCCGCGAAGGCGTCTGTCCATCCAACATTGTTGGCGACTGACACTCCGTCTTCGCGGGCAAGCCTCGCTCCTACAGGGGGCGGTGTATGCAAATTTGATCTATAAAAATTCAAATCAATACTATTGAGAGATAAGCCAAGCCATTTAAGGCCTACAGCCCACACGCATCCAATGCATTCGAAGAATATTTTCGATGCTGTTTATGCATACGCGCCCAAGAGCCGCGCTTTAACTGACATAGATCTAAAAGATATAAAAATGTGAATTTATAGTATTTAAGTGCTGGCTCCGATTCAGCCTACGTTCTGCTCCTCAACGCCGTCGCCACCAGGAGCCGCACCCATGAATCGTCCCTTCAAACGTGTCATCAGTCTGTTCGCCATACCGGCGCTGGCGGGGTTGTTGGCGTTCACTGCCCACGCCGACGAACTCAAGGAAATCAGGATCGCCGTGCCCGATCTCAGCGCCGGCACCCAACACAGTGGCGGCGGCATAGCGGATGTCTTGCGCGACCAGCAGATCTACGAAAAAGCCTTCGCCGATCAGGGCATCAAGATTCAGTGGAGTTTCTTCAAGGGCGCCGGTCCTGTGATCAACGAAGCGTTCGCCAACGGTCAGGTGGACCTGGCTTACCTGGGGGATTTGGCAGCGATCATCGGTAAGTCGAATGGCCTCGATACGCGGCTGCTCAGCGCCTCCGCGCGGGGCGTGAAACAGTATCTGGGCGTGGTGCCGGGCTCGGGGATCAAAACCCTGCAAGACCTCAAAGGCAAACGCGTGGCGATCTTCCGTGGCACCGCCACGCAGCTGTCCTTCGATGCGGCGCTGGCCAGCCAAGGGTTGAGCGAGAAGGACGTGAAGGTGATTAACCTGGACTTCAACGGTGCGGTTGCGGCATTGGCGGCCAAGCAGATCGATGCGTCCTGGGGTAGCTCCGGGCTGACGGCGTTGCAAGCCAAAGGGCTGGCCGAGTTGCCGTTGAACACCAAGGATCTGGGTGGCGCTGGCAGTGTGCAGGCGGTGTTGGTCGGCACTGGCAAATTTGTCGACGAACATCCTGACGTCGTCGCGAAATTGCTGAAGGCGCAGCAGCAAGCGGTGGAGTGGCTGACTCAGGACAGTAACAAGGACGCGTACATTCAGTTGGTGTCGGGGCTGGCGAGTTATCCGGCGGTGATTCTTCAGCAGGATTTGAAGGATCAGAAGTTGAGCGAAGTGTTCCCGTCGACCCTGGACCCGATATTCCTCGGGAAATTGCAGGATGCGGTGGATTTGGCTTCGCAGCAGAAGTTGATTCGCAAGCCGTTCAAAGTGACGGATTGGGTGGTGCCTGAGTTGGCTGCTGCCAAGCTCTGAATCTTTAGCGCCTGTGCAGGCGCCTTCGCGAGCAAGCCCGCTCCCACAGTAGATTTTCGGCGTACACAGATGTTGTGTCCGACAGAGATCCACTGTGGGAGCGGGCTTGCTCGCGAAGAGGCCCTAAACCGCTACGCTAATCTGCTGCTTATCCACCGCCACCAACGTCTCAATCATCGCCCGCGCCGCCGGCGACAACCTGAACCCCGTGCGGCTCACAATCCCGCACCGCGCATTCATGCTGTCAATGTTCTGCGGCAAGTTGCGCCAGTGCAGCAGCACCAGTGAACCCTTGGCAATGTCCTCGATAAACGCCTCTTCCGTGCCGATGCCGATGGCGTTCGATTGCAGCACGATCTTCACCAGCGCCGGAAAGTGCTCGGTTTCGATGGTCGGCGAAAAATCCATCCGCCCACTGAGGTTTGCCAGCAGTTTGCGGATGCCCGGCGGGATCAGAGTGGTCGCCAGCGGGTAGTCGAACATATCGTTGGTCGACAGGCTGTCCTTGGCCAACAGCGGATGCCCCGGCCGGCAGAAAAACACGCCGCGCTTGGGCGTCAGGGCCTGGGTCTGGAAGTTAGGGTCGGCTTCGAAATGGCGGATGTCGGCGATGAAGAATTCGATCTCTTCCCGGCTTAGGGCGCGGCTGAGTTTTTCCCAGTTATCCACCTGGAAACAGGTGCGCACTTTCGGGTGCGCATTGATGAATTGTGCCACCGCATCCGGCACCAGTTTCACCGCTGGCGCCGGGCCGCAACCGAAGCGCAGTTCGCCGGCGTCGAGCTTGGTCATCTGCGTCACTTCAGCATTGAGCAACGCCGCGCCTTGCACCAGGGTCAGGGCGTGTTGCAGCACTACCTGGCCTTCCGGTGTCGGGCGCAAATCCTTGTTGCCACGGTCCACCAGCACACAGCCGAACTCTTGCTCCAGCCCCTGGATACTGCGGCTGAACGCCGGTTGAGTGATGCCCATGGCGTCGGCCGCGCGGACAAAACTGCGGTGTTCGTTGAGGGCGATGAAGTAGCGCAACTGGCGAAGATCCATATGCTTTTGCGGCATCCTAAAAATAGCTCGAAGGCATTTGCGACGAAGGTTGCTTGAGGTTTTAAATGCAAGCTCTTATTCCGTCAACGAAGCATGTGAATATCTATTAGACCTAAATTGAATATAGATAGAGCAATGCTTCGCTGCCGCTCAACCGTCAGCAGTCCGATCGAGGGTCTACCCATGAGCAATGCCGCTTTAGCTGTAAAACCCGCTGTTCACGCGCTTGAAATCCATCCGGTGGCCGGTCGGATCGGCGCCGAGATCCGCGGCGTGCAACTCTCCGGCGAGCTGGATGCCGGCACCGTCGAAGCGATCCAGCAGGCGCTGGTCCAATACAAAGTCGTGTTCTTCCGCGAGCAGACGCAGCTCGACGACCAGAGCCAGGAAGCCTTCGCGCACTTGCTCGGCGAACCGGTGGCGCATCCGACTGTGCCGGTACGCGACGGCACCCGTTACCTGCTGGAACTCGATGGCGCTGAAGGCCAGCGCGCCAACTCCTGGCACACCGACGTGACCTTTGTCGACGCTTACCCGAAAGCCTCAATCCTGCGCTCGGTGGTGGCCCCGGCGTTCGGCGGCGACACCTTCTGGGCCAACACCGCCACGGCCTACAACGAACTGGCGCCGGAACTGCGCGAACTGGCAGACAAACTCACGGCGGTGCACAGCAACGAATACGACTACGCCGGCGCCAAGCCCGACGTGTCGGCTGAGAAGCTGGAGCGCTACCGCAAGATCTTCACCTCCACGGTTTACGAGACTGAGCACCCGGTGGTGCGCGTGCACCCGATCAGCGGCGAGAAGAGCTTGCTGCTGGGGCATTTCGTGAAGCGTATCAAGGGCTATTCCCAGGCGGATTCGGCGCATCTGTTTGGGCTGCTGCAAAGCCATGTCACCCGTTTGGAAAACACCGTGCGCTGGCGCTGGAAGGCCGGCGATGTGGCGATCTGGGATAACCGTTCCACGCAGCATTACGCGGTGGATGACTATGGGACCCAGGATCGGATTGTTCGCCGGGTGACGTTGAAGGGTGAAGTGCCGGTTGGGGTGGCGGGGCAGCGGAGTCAGACCATTAAAGGCGCTTGAAACACGGACCCTGTGGGAGCGGGCTTCTGTGGGAGCGGGCTTGCTCGCGAAGAGGGAGTGTCAGTCGATCAAGTGTTGACTGACACACCGCTTTCGCGAGCAAGCCCGCTCCCACAATTTGATTGGGTTACCACACGCCGATCTGGACCAACTTTTCGGTTTCGGGCTCGCCATAACGAAACCGCTGACCGCGCAAATCAATCTCCTGATGGCTAATGGTCGTGCGCCGCTTCAACCCGCGCACCCACTCGAACAAATACCCCGCATGCTCTTCGCGCACCGCCGCATACGCCGGATCCGCGCCCAAATCCTTCAACTCCTGCGGATCATTCAGCAGATCAAACAGCTGCGGCCGAAAGCCGTCATACGCCAGGTATTTCCAGCGCTCACTGCGCACCATGGTCATGCGGCAACGGTCAATCGGCTGTTCCAGACGCTCACGCGCCGGGGCCTGGAAGGCGTAGTCGTATTCGCTGATCGCATAGCGGCGCCAGTCAGTTTCCACGCCGTGCAATAGCGGGATCAGCGAGCGCCCTTCGAGTCGGTGATCGGCGCTTGGCAACCCAAGTGCTTCAAGGAAAGTCGACAACGCATCGATGGTTTCCACCAGCCGATCATCCACCGAACCCCGGGTTACATCCGCCGCCACACGCGGGTCGCGCACGATCAGTGGAATCCCCACCGCCGGCTCCAACAAAAACTCTTTCTCCCCCAGATAATGGTCGCCCAGGAAGTCGCCGTGATCGCTGGTGAACACAATCAGCGTGTCATCCCAGCGGCCATTGCTCTGCAGAAAGTCGAACAACCGCCCGAGCTGATCATCGACCTGTTTGATCAAACCCATGTAGGTCGGCACCACGTTTAAGCGCACTTCGTCGCGGGAGAAATTCAGGCTTTCTTCATGCTGGCGAAACGCGTTGTACACCGGGTGATCGCTTGCCTCGCCAGCCGCTGCACGCACCGGATCAATCACCTGATCGGCGCCGTACAACGCGTGATACGGCGCCGGGGCGATGTAGGGCCAGTGCGGCTTGATGTACGACAGGTGCAGGCACCACGGCTGCTCGCCTTGCTCGCCGATAAAGTCGATGGCGCGGTCGGTGGTGTAGACGGTTTCCGAATGCTGTTCGGGGACGCGCGCCGGCAAATGAGCGTTGCGCATTTTCCAGCCGCTGAGGATTTCTCCCCGTTCGCCTTCGGCCGCGTTGGCCCAGTCGTGCCACGGGTTGCGGCCTTCGAAACCGTGGTCGCGCAGGTAACGGGTGTAGGGCGCGGACTCGCGTTTATCGTCAAACAAAGGGTCGTCGGGGAAGATCCCGTCGTGGCGGAAAAAGGGTTCGAAGCCGACCTCGTTCAACACCTCTGCCTGCTGACTAAGCGGGTCGATGGCAAGGCGTTGCAGCGCATCCAGATTAGGCGTGGCGTGGGTCTTGCCCACCAGCGCGGTGCGGATGCCGTGGGGGCGCAGATAGTCGCCGATGGTCAGTTCTTCCAGGGGCAACGGCACCGCGTTCCATGCCACTTGATGGCTGCTGACATAGCGCCCGGTGTAGGCCGACATCCGCGACGGTCCGCAGATCGTGCCTTGGGTGTAGGCGCGGCTGAAACGCACGCCGGCGGCGGCGAGGCGATCGATGTTCGGGGTGTGCAAGTGCGGGTGGCCGTAGCACGACAGGTAATCGCGGCGCAGTTGATCGCACATGATGTACAGCACGTTGCGCACGGGTTTTGGGGTGTTGGGCATGGGGTTCACCAATCGGAAGACAGGCGAGGGTTTTCGCTGGTGGGGCGGGGTTGAGGCAAGTGCATTTGGGGAATGGGTTTTATGCAGTGGGTGCATTGGCGCCTGGTCTGGCCTCTTCGCGAGCAAGCCCGCTCCCACATTGGTATTGCGTCGTTCACAAATTCCCTGTGGGAGCGGGCTTGCTCGCGAAGGCAGCCTATCAGACGGCCAGATTCTCCAGCGAACACACCTCTTCATCCTGCTGATCAATCGCCTTGATCTGCGCAATCATCGCCTCGGCCAACGGCGACAAGCGATACCCGGCGCGGCTGACAATCCCGTACCGCGTGTACAGCTCCTCCAGATCATCCGCCAACCCGTCGATCTTCAAACACACCAGCTCACCCTTGGCGAGATGCAGCGCATCTGAATAAGCGCCGACAATCCCGATCGCATCCGAACGCATCACCACGCTCAACAGGCTGTAGCTGTTTTCGCACTCCACATTCGGCGTGAAATCGGGCCGGCCGCTCAGGTCGACGATGACTTTGCGCAGGTTCGGCGGGCGGATGCTCACCGCCATCGGATAGCTCATCAACTCCGCCGCGCTGACGCTTTCGCGCCCCGCCAGTGGATGCCCGGCGCGGCAGCAGAAATGCCATTTGCGTGGGCGCAGGCGTTGAGTCTGGTAATCCGGGTCCGCTTCGAAATAGCGGGTGTCGGCGACGAAGAATTCAAACTCCTCACTCAGCAATCGCTTACTCAAGCTCTGCCAATCATCCACCTGAAACTGCACCCGCGCTTTCGGATAGCGCCCGATGAAGGCGCCAATCGCCCGAGGGATCAACCCTGCCGCTGGCGCCGGGCCGCAACCGAAGCGCAACTCGCCGGCCTCCAGGCCATTGAACTGGCTGATCTCGTTGGCCATCTGCTGCGCGCCGCTGACCAACCGCCGCGCATGTTCGAGCAACACCTGGCCTTGTTTGGTCGGCGCCAGGTCCTTGCGTCCGCGATCCACCAACTGACAACCGACGCTGTGTTCCAGCGCCTGAATGCTGCGGCTGAACGCCGATTGCGAGAGGTTCACCGCCAGCGCACCCGCGACGAAACTGCGCTGGTCGGCGAGGGCGATGAAGTGTCGGAGTTGGCGCAAATCGATATGCATTTTTCACATAAAAAATATCGGGCAAATGCATTGGATATGCATTAGGTCGACTCCTTATAAAGGCAATCTCTTATGCAGTAAATCTTTGTAAAAACATAAATAAATAACTTTAAAGAATATGCAGTGCGAAAAGTCGTTGCGTGTTTTTTGACCAGGAGCCGCCCCATGAGTCCGTTGAACCTTGCGTCACCCCTATCGCCCCGACGGCTCAAACGCCTGCCCCTGGCCCTGTTGCTGGCGGGAAGTGCCCAGGCTTACCCGGCTGACACCACATCCCCGCAAGCGGCTCCCGCCGGCAAAACCACGGCCGATAGTTCGCAGCTGGAAACCGTGACCGTCACCACCCGCCGTCGTGAAGAAAGTTCGCAAGATGTGCCGACGCCGATGAGTGTGGTCAGCGGCCAGGCCCTGGAAACCCAGCGGGTCTATCGCATCCAGGATCTGCAACAACTGGTGCCCAGCGTCAACGTCGCCTACATGCATGCGCGTCAGTCCAGCGTGTCGATTCGCGGCCTCGGCAACAACCCGGCCAGCGATGGCCTGGAGGGCAGCGTCGGGCTCTATATCGACAACGTTTACCTCGGGCGGCCGGGCATGGCGGTGTTCGACTTGATGGACATCGAGCAGCTCGAAGTGCTGCGCGGTCCGCAAGGCACGCTGTTCGGCAAGAACACCACCGCCGGGGTGATCAACATCAGCACCCGCGCACCGACATTTACCCCGGAGCGCAGCATCGAAACCTCGGTGGGCGAGGACGGTTACTTCCAGACCAAGGGCACGATTTCCGGGCCGTTGAATGACGAGCTCGCCGGACGTTTTTCCGCTTACCGCACCCGCAGCGACGGCGACATCAAGAATGAATTCAACGGCCATGAGTTGAACGGTGGTTCGCGCGACGGCTTCCGTGGCCAGTTGCTCTACAAGCCCAACGAGTCGTTCAACCTGCGCTGGATCGGTGATTACAACGAAGAGGATTCCAGCGCCGGCACCCGCGTGCTGTACAACACCGGGCCGACCATCAATGGCGTCAACCTCTACTCGGCGCGGGCCGCTGCGGCTGGCGCCACGTTGGTGAACGGCTCTCATCGCAAGGTCAATCTGGACAACGATCAGCACGTCACGGTGCATCAGGGCGGCACGTCGTTGGAGGCCAACTGGACCTTGCCGAACGACTTCACCCTGACTTCGATCAGTTCCTATCGCTGGTGGAATTTCACCCCACGCAACGACGACGGTTTGAACGTACCGGCGAGCTACAACGCCGGGGTTTCGGTTGAAGATAAGCAGTATTCCCAGGAATTCCGCCTGGCGTCGCCCAAAGGCGAATTCTTCGACTACGTACTCGGCGCCTATTACTTCGGTTCGAACCTGGACAACAAATCCTTCTCCTTTTACGGCCCGCAAGCGGACATCTGGAACGGCACGCCACGGGGCGCACTGGCCAATGTCGACAGCGTCGGCAACGGCCATATCGAAACCAACAGCTTTGCGCTGTTCGCCCAAGGCACCTGGCACCTCACCCCGCGTCTGGACTTTACCGCCGGCGTTCGTGGCACTTATGAAGAGAAAAACGCCTGGGTGACTCGCAATGCGCCGGTCGGTGGCGCGGCAGTAACTGGCGCGGCAGCGACCGCTAGACGCGGTCGTGCCGGGGCCTACGACTCCGGTGATTTGAATCAGTACAGCTCAAGCCCTTCCGGCCTGTTGAACCTCAGTTATCGCTTCACCGACGATTTGCTCGGCTACGCGACCCTGTCCCACGGTGAGAAGTCCGGCGGCGTGAACCTCGCCGTGGGTTCCGCGCCCACCGCTGGCGCCGACTCGTTGTTGATCGGCACCGAGCGCGCCAACAACGCCGAACTCGGATTCAAAAGCACCCTGTGGGACCGTCGCCTGCAACTCAACGCCAACGTGTTCTGGACCCAGGTCAACGCGTACCAGACCAACGCCTACGACGACGTCAATCGCGTGCAATACCTGACCAACGCCGGCTCCGTGCGCTCGCGCGGGGTGGAAGTCGAAAGCACAATCATCCCGTTGCGCGGCCTGACCCTGAACCTCAACGGCTCGTTCAACGACGTCAGCTACCTCTCCTATAAAGATGCCCCGTGCCCGCCAGAAGTCAGTCTGCGACCAGGTGCACCGGCCTCCTGCGACCTCAGCGGCCATCAGGTGGTCGGTGCCTCGAAATGGATCGGCAACGCCAACGGCGAATACAAATGGAACCTGAGCAACGGCTTCGAAGAGTACGTCACCGCCAGCTACGCGTTCCGCTCCAAAGCCGTGGGCACGGTGGAGGATTCCGACTTTGGGCAGATCCCGAGTTACGCCGTGGTCAACTTATCCACAGGCCTGCGCGGTGACTTCAACCAAGGGCAGTGGGATGTCTCGCTATGGCTGAAAAACGCCTTCGATAAAACCTATTACACGACCCTGTGGACGGGTGGGAACGGTGGGTATGAAGGCTTGCTCGGCACGCCACGGACCTTGGGCGTCACCGGTCGCTACGACTTCTGAATCGGCTTAGTACTGGTGGAAGTAATGTCTGATTGTTTTGGAATAATTTATGAAGACTTTGCATAGTGGCTATCGCATTTTTGTCGAACAATAAGTCTGTTTCCGCGTGGACAATAAACGATTGTCGAACCATGCTCTGTTTCGTGAGTTTCCAGGAGGAAACTTGCTCTCATCGGAAGACACTTATTTAACAGATAAAGGAAGTCGAACCATGTCGAGCATTAATGGTACTTACGTAAACGACAACGCTGGCGCCAAACTGGTGATTACCGATGGCAACGATTCCAACGGCACCTTCAGCGGTACGTTCAGCCAGGGCGGCGTGAACTACGATGTCAGCTATGGGCATTATCATTTCCAGAACAGCACCGGACAACCTACCACTATCACGTTCACCGGGCTGAATGGCAGCAGTGGTTTTCAAGCATGGTCGTTGTTTTCACCTGACCACAATTACAAAAAAGTTCGTGCGGTGGGTTCCCGTACTAACTTTGATGGCGAAGTAGTTGGTCTGGCTGGAGAGTTCATCAAGCAATAAACATCGCTGTAATAAACAACAGGCTGATGCATTTAACATGCATCAGCCTGTTTTCGTTTGTGGGCGATTTACGCTGTAGTTAGTTGTAGCGCCTACTACTTTTCCCATAATTCGATGCCTTCCACGAATACTTTCAATGCTTGGAAAGCATCGTTTTTGCGGTGCTTCGCTACAAGCCTTGTACGACGTGGCTTTGGCGAATTTGACTGTTTTGCATATTCGATCTGGATCTATCCATAACTTTAAAGATTACTTTAAGAGATAAGCGTCTGGCCCAATGATTGGCCCCTCGATACGCCGCGCGGGGGATGGATAAGCGGGTGTATGGGGTTATTCGCAAAGAGACCGCAGGGAGTTAATCAATGGGCAATGTCCAGACCGCCGCCGGCGCACATGAGGTGCTCTGGCGCCAGGCGCCGAGTGGCGAGTTGGTCGACCTCGGCCGGGTGCATCGCGTGCCGTTGGGCCAGTTGCGTTTGCAGCGGGCGCCCAAGGGTATTTTGAGCCGACGCGAAGCGATCCTGCTTGGCGTGCTGGCGTTGCTGGTACATGGCGCGGTGATCTATTGGGTCAATCAACAACCGACCAAAGTATTGCCTATCGTGCCGCCAGAAATTCCGCCGATGACCATCGAGTTTTCGCGCCCGGCACCGCCCGTGGTCGAGCCGCCGCCGCCACCGCCTCCTCCGCCGCCTCAACCAGTGGTCGAGCCACCGCCGCCGGTGCAAGACGAGTTGGCCGTGAAGCCGCCGCCACCGAAACCGATTCCCAAGCCGAAACCTGTGGTTAAGCCTGTGCCGAAACCGGCACCCAAAGCCGTCGAGCAACCACCGGCGCCGCCACAACCCGCTGCGCCTGTCGCGGCTCCAGCACCACCCGCGCCACCAGCGCCGGCACCGGTTACTCCCGCTTCGGCCAACGCTGCGTACCTGAAAAACCCGGCGCCGGAATACCCGTCCCTGGCTCAGCGTCGGGGTTGGGAAGGCACGGTGTTATTGCGGGTGCATGTGCTGGCAAACGGCAAGCCCGGCGAAATCCAGATTCAGAAAAGCAGTGGTCGCGATCAGCTCGACGAGGCCGCGTTGAACGCGGTGAAGCGTTGGAGCTTCGTCCCGGCCAAGCAAGGTGATGTAGCCCAGGATGGCTGGGTCAGCGTGCCCATCGATTTCAAGATTCATTAAACCGAAACCAATTTCGCGCGAAACGTTTACACGAGGGAATACATCATGACGTTACTGGCATCTCCACTTGAATCCATCGAAGGCGCGGTGATCTGGCTGCTGGTGGTTTTTTCCGTTGCCACTTGGGGTCTGGCGTTGCTCAAGGGCGTGCAGTTTGGCCGCCTGAAAGCCCAGGATAAAAAATTTCATAAACAGTTTTGGGCCGCTTCGAGTCTCGACTCAGCGGCCGAGCTAAGCGAGACCCAACCGGGTGCTGCGGCCCGTGTGGCCCAGGCCGGTTATGCGGCGATTCAGGTGGGTGAAGCGCCGCCGGCGAATGACCTGAGCCAGGCGATCAATCATCAGGATCGTCTGGAGCGCGCCTTGCGTCAGCAGATCGTCCGCGAGCGTCGCTCGCTGGAAACCGGGCTGGCGGTGGTCGCGAGTATTGGTAGCACCTCGCCGTTCATTGGTTTGTTCGGCACGGTGTGGGGAATCATGGAAGCGTTGAAAGGCATCAGCGCGGCGGGTTCGGCGAGCCTGGAAACGGTGGCCGGACCGATTGGTGCGGCACTGGTCGCCACGGGTGTGGGGATCGCCGTCGCGGTGCCGGCGGTGCTGGTTTACAACTACTTTTTGCGGCGCCTGAAACTGACGGCGGCGGACCTGGATGACTTCGCCCATGACTTCTACAGCCTGGCGCAGAAGAGTTCGTTCCGGCTGTTGATTCACCCGACTTCGCACAAAGTGGTAGCCCAGGGCGGCGCGCAGAAAGTGAAGGAGGCGTCCTGATATGGCCTTCTCCACGCAAGACAGTGACGAGGTGCTGAGCGAGATCAACGTGACACCGCTGGTAGACGTGATGCTGGTGCTGCTGGTGGTGTTTATCGTCACCGCGCCGCTGCTGACCAACGCGATACCGATCAACCTGCCCAAGACCGAGGCCGTGGCCCCGGTGGAGCAGAAAGACCCGCTGGTGGTGAGCATCGATGGCGCCGGCAAGTTGTTTATCAACAAGGACGAGATTCAGCCGGACTTGCTGGAATTCAACCTCAAGTCGGCGAAGGCCAAGGACCCCGAAGTGCGCGTGCAATTGCAAGCCGACGACGGAGTGAATTATGGCGAAGTGGCACGGGCGATGGCGTCCATTGAGCGGGCGGGGATTACCAAGTTGTCGGTGATTACCGCGCGCTGACAGATTTCAAGTTTTCCGGGGCCGTCTCCTTGGCAGGGTGCGGCCCTTTTTTTTTGCGTAGGACTTGGGATCCACCCCTCACCCCAACCCTCCCGAAACGTCGGACCGCCCCAAAGGGGAGAGGGGGAAAGGGGGCCGATCTTCATGCTGTTCAAACCGGAGTTCGCCTCGGACGTTCAGGTCGATGCAGCTCGAATGAACAACTCGGTCAGTCCCCTCGCCCCCTTGGGGAGAGGGTTAGGGAGAGGGGTGGTTCTAAAGCCAGGCACAAATATCCAATCCACCTCGCATATGCAATTAAGGTCTTAATAAATAGCTTCTTATTCCTTAACGAATATAACTCTCATCCCTATACTCGATCAGGAACAGACAAGCAGCAGGAGAGCTCCCCATGCGCAACGAATCAATTCGCTACCTGATTGTGCCGGGCTGGCAAGGATCGCCAGAAGATCATTGGCAAAGCCATTGGCAGAACAGTCTGCCGAACAGTGCGCGGGTAGAGCAGGCCGACTGGCTGACACCGCGCCGTGAAGACTGGGTCGCGGCGCTGGCCGAGGCGATTGCCGCCGACAGCACGCCGGTGATCCTGATCGCCCATAGCCTGGGGTGCATCACCGTTGCCCATTGGGCCGCCACTGCCCCACTGAATTTTCTGCGTCAGGTGCGTGGTGCCTTGCTGGTCGCGCCAGCGGATGTTGAACGTCCGGCCTGTGCACCGGCCCTGCGTAACTTTGCGCCGATCCCGACCACGTTGCTGCCGTTCCCGAGCCAGGTTGTCAGCTCCGATAACGACAGCGCCGTCAGTGCAACCCGTGCGATGGAGCTGGCCCGCAACTGGGGCGCCGAGGCGGGGATTCTGGCGGGTGCCGGACATATCAACGTCAAGTCCGGACACCAGCGTTGGGAGCAGGGTTTTGCCTATCTCTATCGCCTGCAAAATCGCATGGAGCATCACGCCCTGCGCCGCGCTTAAATCTTTTTTTTAACGCCCCCGTCTCCCGACGGTTTTGGGCGGGAGTCTGCCATGAGTTTTGAAGCCTTCGGTCAGCCACTGCTGACCTTCCCCGACGCAGAAAAAAGTCCCCTGAGCATCCGCGCCAAAGCGTTGGTGTTTGTCGATCCGCGTTCGCGGCAGTTGCGCCAGGAGCTGGAGCAACTGGCTCCGCGCTCCATTTCAGTATTGATTCGCGGTGAAACCGGCAGCGGCAAGGAATTGCTCGCCCGGCACATCCACCGTGCCAGTGATCGCGGCGGCTTGTTCGTCTCGGTCAATTGCGGTGCGATCAGCCCGACCTACGCCGATGCAGAATTGTTTGGTTATGCCGCCGGCAGCTACACCGGCTCAGCCAGCAGTCGTGCCGGTTGGTTCGGTTCGGCCAATGGCGGGACGCTGTACCTGGATGAGATCGGCGACTTGCCGCTGCCGATCCAGATCAAGTTGCTCTCGGCCTTGGAAAACCACGAAGTCACCCGCGTCGGCGCGCACCAGCCGAGCCCGGTGGACGTTCGCCTGGTTGCCGCCACCAGCATCGACCTGGCCCAGGCCGTGGCCGCCGGCAAATTCCATGAACGGCTTTATCACTACCTCAGCGAAGGCCAGCTCGAATTGCCGGCGCTACGTGAACGGGTGGGCGACATCCTTTCCCTCGCGGAATACTTTCTGGGCATCTACAGCCAGCGCCTGGACTTGCCGGTGCCGCTGATCAGCGAAGCGGCGCAACATGTGCTGGAGGCACACAGTTGGCCAGGCAACACCCGGGAGCTGGAGAACGTCATTCACTTTGCGCTGCTGGTCAGCACCGGGGATGAGATCTTGCCCGAGCATTTGAATCTGCCGGAGGCATTGCCGTCGTTGGCGCAGATTGAGCGGCAAGCGGCTCAGCTCGTGAAAAACGGCACGGCCGCCGAGCGCTCGGCCCTCAAAGACTTGCTCGAAAGCTTGAGCCAAACGCTGTAACCCTTGTGGGAGCGGGCTTGCTCGCGAATGCGGTGTATCAGTCGAAATCAATGTTGGCTGACACACCGCATTCGCGAGCAAGCCCGCTCCCACATTGGGATGCGCGAGTTAGAGCTGTATGAACAAAATGGAATATCAAAGTGAATAAAAGATATTGTTCGGGAATAAAAAATCCCGGTATTGTCCGCTTCACGCCAGCGATAGCACTTCACTGGCACTCGTACTAATAGCCGTCGTCATTGGCGACCGTGATTTTCGATAAGGACACTGCATGAAAAAGGTTCTGTTGTTCACCGCATTGGCGGCTGCCCTGACTGCGGGCCTGGCCCAGGCTGGCGAGAAACTGGTGGTTGCGGCGACCCCGATTCCACACGCCGAGATTCTGGAACTGATCAAACCGACCCTCGCCAAAGAAGGCGTGGATCTGGAAATCAAAGTCTTCACCGACTACGTTCAGCCGAACGTACAGGTTGCCGAAAAGCGCCTGGATGCCAACTACTTCCAGACCAAGCCGTACCTGGACAGCTTCAACAAAGGTAAAGGCACCAACCTGGAAACCGTTATCGGCGTCCACGTTGAACCGTTCGGTGGCTACTCGAGCAAATACAAATCCCTGGCTGACCTGCCAAACGGCGCGACCATCGCTCTGCCGAACGAAGGCAGCAACAGCGGCCGTGCCCTGATCCTGCTGCAGAAGGCTGGCTTGATCGAACTCAAAGATCCGAAAAATGCTCTGGCTACGCCGAAAGACATCGCCAAGAACCCGCACAACTTCAAGTTCAAAGAACTGGAATCGGCCATGCTGCCGCGCGTTCTGAAGGAAGTCGACCTGGACTTGATCAACACCAACTACGCGCTGGAAGCAGGCCTGAACCCGGCTAAAGACGCGCTGGTGATCGAAGGTGCAGATTCGCCTTACGTGAACTTCCTGGTCGCTCGTCCGGACAACAAGAACAGCGACGCTATCCAGAAACTGGCCAAAGCCTTGACCAGCCCGGAAGTGAAAGCGTTCATCGAGAAGAAATACAGCGGCGCGGTATTGCCGGCGTTCTGATTCGACGCAACATCAAACCCCTTCAAGGTTTCGAACGCCGACGGCTGATATAGCGTCGGCGTTTTTTATTGCGCCAGAAGATCAAAAGATCGCAGCCTCGTTTCACTCGACAGCTCCTACAGGGATACGCATTCAATGTAGGAGCTGTCGAGTGAAACGAGGCTGCGATCTTGATCGTTCCCACGCTCCGCGTGGGAATGCCTCAACGGACGCTCCGCGTTCGGCGTTGGATGCGACGCGGAGCGTCACGGGCTGCATTCCCACGCGGAGCGTGGGAACGATCATCGCCCTCAGGCCATCCCGGCCTTCAACGCCCTGCGCAACGCAACCAACAACTTCACGATGTCTTGCGGGTCCAGCCGTTGCGGCACTTTTACGTCAGCCATTTTTTTCTTCCTTGTGATGGTTTGGCCGGGGAGTCTGGCCAAAAGCTGTGGGTCCTTGGAGGGGCTTTTTGAAAAAAAGATCCTTCCTACAGCGCAAAGAAAAATAGTCGTCTTCCCTCAGCCCCGCAAATCCACGGGATAGTTTTTTGCGTGATATCAATATGCCTTAACGGTATTTAAATTCTTCTTTTTATACCTTTAAAGTCGGTGCCTGCCGGGTGGTTATCCACCGCCCATGGACTGCACCACCGTCGCTTACCGAGCGACGTCCAGGATGTTCAATGACCTTCGATTACGCTTTTATCCTCAGCACGCTGCCGGCGTTTCTCAAAGCCGTGGGCGTGACGTTGCAGGTCGGCTTCATTGCCATCGGCACATCGTTGCTGGTGGCGCTGATCAACGCGACGATTCTGGTGTTCCGCACGCCTTACCTGCAGCGTCTGGTCGGGCTGTACGTGGAGCTGGCGCGCAACACGCCGTTGTTGATCCAACTGTTTTTCGTCTACTTCGCCTTGCCGGCGCTGGGCATCAGCGTTTCAGGTTTTGCGGCGGCGATCATCACCATGACTTTTCTCGGCGGCGCCTACCTCACCGAAGTGCTGCGTGCCGGCGTGGATGCGGTGCCCCAGGCGCAACTCGAATCCGGTCGCTCCATCGGCCTGTCCCACGGACAATTGCTGCGCTACGTGATTCTGCCGCAGGCCGGAATACTCAGCTTGCCGTCACTGTTTGCCAATTTCATTTTCCTGATCAAGGAAACCACCGTGGTCTCGGCGGTGGCGGTGGCGGAGATTATCTACACCACCAAAAGCTACATCGCGCTCTACTACAAAACCTACGAAATGCTCGCCGTGCTGACGCTGATTTGCGTGCTGTTGTTCTTGCCGCTGTCGCTGCTGCTCAGCCGTCTGGAAAGGAGGCTCCAGCATGGCCAGTTCGGGTCTTGAGTTGCTGTGGGTGTCGTTGTCGCAACTGGGCAAGGGCGCCGCGCAAACGTTGTCGATTTCTTTTCTGAGCATCGCCATCAGCACCGTCGGCGGTGTGCTCTACGGCGTGTTACGCACGCTGAGTTCGAAATGGCTGAACGCAATCCTGCGGGTCTATCTGGAGCTGTTCCGGGCGATTCCGGTGCTGGTCTGGCTGTATCTGTTGTTTTTCGGTTTGCCGATCTTTTTTGGCCTGAGCATCCCGAGCTTCTGGTGCGCTGTGCTGGTGCTGTCGCTGTGGGGCGCGAGCGAGGTTGGCGAAGTGGTGCGCGGCGCGTTGCTGTCGTTGCCGCGCGGCCAGCGTGAGGCGGGGTTGTCGATTGGCCTGAACGGCCCGCAATTGTTCGGTTACGTGCTGCTGCCCCAGGCGCTGAAACGCATGACGCCGCCGACCATTAACGTCTACACGCGAATCATCAAGACCAGCTCCCTGGCGGTGTTGATCGGTGTGGTGGACGTGATCAAGGTCGGCCAGCAGATCATCGAGCGCACCTACGAATCAGTGCTGATCTACGGCGCTCTTTTCCTGTTTTTCTTTTTCATCTGCTACCCACTCTCGGCCGCCTCGCGCGTGCTGGAGCGGCGCTGGACGCAAGCATGAGCGCATTGATCGAGTTCAAGGGTTTCAACAAGTTTTTCGGCGAGCAACAGGTGCTCAAAGAGATCGACCTGAGTGTGAAATCAGGTGAAGTGATCGTCATTCTCGGCCCCAGCGGCTGTGGCAAAAGCACTTTGCTGCGTTGCCTCAACGGCCTCGAAGTCGCCCACAGCGGCAGCTTGAAATTCAACGGTCGCGAGCTGCTGGACAAGGGCACCGACTGGCGCGACGTGCGCCAGCAAATCGGCATGGTGTTCCAGAGTTATCACCTGTTTCCGCACATGAACGTGCTCGATAACTTGCTGCTCGGCCCGGTCAAAGTGCAAAAGCGTGATCGCCGCGAGGCCCGTGACCAAGCCGAAGCCTTGCTGGCGCGCGTGGGCCTTTCGGACAAGCGCGACGCCTTCCCGCGCCAACTCTCCGGTGGTCAGCAGCAACGCATCGCCATCGTCCGTTCGCTGTGCATGAACCCTAAAGTCATGCTCTTCGATGAGGTCACCGCCGCCCTCGATCCGGAAATGGTCAAGGAAGTGCTGGAAGTGATTCAGGGCCTGGCCCGCGAAGGCATGACCCTGTTGATCGTCACCCACGAAATGGCCTTCGCCCGCGCCGTGGCCGACCGTATCGTGTTCATGGATGCCGGGCGCATCCTCGAACAAAACCCTCCCGAGCTTTTCTTTACGAACCCGCAAACCGCACGAGCGCAGCAGTTCCTGGAGAAATTCTCCTACGTCGAAGCCCTGCCCAAAAAGACTCAAACAAAGGAACTGGAACTGCTATGAAAACTGCCAAGTCTTCACTCTTGCTACTCCCATTGCTCGGCCTCGCTTTGCTGGCCGGCTGCAACAAATCCGAAGAAACGCCAAAGCCGAAGGTCGCCAGCGAAAGTGCGGCGCCGGCCAGCTACCTGGAAAAAATCAAGGCCCGGGACAAGCTGATTGTCGGGATCTTCACCGATAAACCGCCATTCGGCTTCGTCGATGAGGCCGGGCGTTACGTCGGTTTTGATACCGACATCGGCCGTCAATTCGCCAAGGACTTGCTCGGCGATGAAAACAAAGTCGAGTTCGTCGCGGTGGAGCCGGCGAGCCGGATTCCGTTCCTGCAAAGCGACAAGGTTGACTTGATCCTGGCCAACATGACCGTGACCCCGGAGCGCAAGGAAGCGGTGGATTTCACCAACCCGAACCTCAAGGTCGCGGTGCAAGCGCTAGTCCCACAGGGCAGCTCGGTGAAAAACCTTGATGACCTGGCGAGCCGCACCACCATCGTTACTACCGGCACCACGGCTGATATCTGGCTGACCAAGAATCACCCGGACTGGAAACTGCTGAAGTTCGAGAAAAACACCGAGTCCCTGCAAGCCCTCGCCAATGGCCGTGGCGATGCCTATGCGCAAGACAACCTGGTGCTGTTCAGCTGGGCCAAGCAGAACCCGGGCTACCGCGTACTTGCACAGACCCTGGGTGCCGAAGCGCCAATTGCGCCGGCGGTGAAGAAAGGCAACATCGAACTGCGTGACTGGGTGAATACCGAGTTGGCGAAGTTGGGTGAAGAGAAGTATCTGCTCAAGCTGTATGACCAATATGTGCGTAAAGAACTGAGCGATGACACCAAGCCTGAGAGCGTGATTGTCGAGGGTGGGAAGTGGCAGGGGTGATGACCAGACCTACGCGGTGATCTTTCGATCGCCTTCGCGAGCAAGCCCGCTCCCACATTAGACCGCATCCGCCGGGACAACTCGGTCAACTGTGGGAAGTGGCAGGGGTGATGACCAGACCTATGCGGTGAACTTTCGATCGCCTTCGCGAGCAAGCCCGCTCCCACATTAGACCGCGTCCGCCGGGACAACTCGGTCAACGGTGGGAAGTGGCAGGGGTGATGACCAGACCTATGCGGTGATCTTTCGATCGCCTTCGCGAGCAAGCCCGCTCCCACATTAGACCGCATCCGCCGGGACAACTCGGTCAACTGTGGGAGCGGGCTTGCTCGCGAAAGCGGTGTATCAGGTGCCGCTCAATCCGGCCAATTCCACGCCGGCTCATCCAGCATCCGCTGCCCGACGATCCCGGTCTGACCCAACGTCTTCTCCAACACAATGCAATTGCATTCCGGGTCTTCCTGCAAGGCCGAGATCAACCGTCGGGCGTGGGACACCACCCACACCTGACACTGCCCGGACACACGGATAATCAACCGCGCCAACGCCGGCAGCAGGTCCGGGTGCAGGCTGGTTTCCGGCTCGTTCAGCACCATCAACGACGGTGGTCGCGGCGTCAGCAGCGCGGCGACCAGCAGCAGATAACGCAGCGTCCCGTCCGACAACTCCGCCGCCGACAACGGCCGCAGCAATCCTTCCTGATAAAACTCGATGGCAAACCGTCCACCCTGCAACGGCGCGATGTTCAGTCGTGCGCCGGGGAACGCATCGCTGATCGCCGCCTGCAAAGCCTCCGGATCGCCGATTTCACTGATCGTCTGCAACGCCGCCGCCAGGTCCCGACCGTCGTGGTGCAGCACCGGCGTGCGCGTACCCAGTTGCGGTTGACGCACCGGGGCGTCGGCGTCGCTGCGAAAGTGATCGTAGAAGCGCCATCGGCGGATGAATTCGCGTAGGTGCATGACTTCCGGCGAGGTGCGGAAACTGCCGACCTGATCGAACAGGCTGTCGAAATTCGGCGTGTGCTGGACCAGTACGTCCCAGTTGCGCCCTTCACGGGCGCGGATCATCGGGCCTTCGCGATCCACCAGCAGGCTGGCCGGGCGATAGAGCGGTCCGGCCCAGATGCATTCCTTCTTGATTTCCGGGTCGAGGGAGAAGTAGGACTGTGTCGGCGCAGGCAACCCCAGGGCAATCGAATAGCTGAAGTCTTCCCCGGCAAATCCCAGACGCAGGCGTTTGACGCCGTGGCGCACGGTGGCTTCGATCGGCACTTCACCGTTGCGCATGCGCCGGGTGATGGATTCCGGTCCGGCCCAAAACGTCGAATCCAGCCCGCCTTCACGGGCCAGCGCATTGACCACGCCGCCCTGGGCGGTTTCCGCCAACAGGCGCAAGGCGCGATAGAGGTTGGACTTGCCGCTGCCATTGGGGCCGGTGATCAGGTTCAACCGACCCAGCGGGATCACCAATTTGTTGATCGAGCGGTAATTGGCCACCGCGAGGGTTTTGAGCATAAGCGCTTCCTGCTGCATAGGCGGCCAGTTTGCCTTATTGTCGGCCACATGGAGATCCCTTGTGGGAGCGGGCTTGCTCGCGAAAGCGGTCTGTCAGTCGCATCAGTCATTGACTGACACGGCCCCTTCGCGAGCAAGCCCGCTCCCACAGGGTTTGCAGCAAACCCGTGCGTGCGTGGAACCCTGTTCTAAGCTCACAGTCGTATCGTCACTGGCACGTTCGTACAACGCAAAGGAGTCTGCATGACGGGTCCCGGATTTAAAATTTTGGTGGGGCTGGGCGTGTTCGCGCTGCTGACCGCTTGCGGCGATAAGAAACCGGTCGAAAAAGACCTGCCGCGGGTCTTCGTGCAAGCGGTCAAACCCGCGGATTACGCGGCTTCGGTGACCCTCACCGGCGATGTCCAGGCCCGAGTGCAGACCGAGTTGTCGTTCCGCGTCGGCGGCAAGATCATCCAGCGCATGGTCGATGTCGGTGACCGGGTGTCCGCCAAACAGGTGCTCGCCAAACTCGATCCGAAAGACCTGCAGACTAACGTCGATTCGGCCCAGGCCCAGGTCGTCGCCGAACAGGCGCGCGTCAAACAGACCGCCGCCGCGTTCGTGCGCCAGCAAAAACTCCTGCCCAAAGGCTACACCAGCCAAAGCGAATACGATGCCGCCCAGGCTGCGTTGCGCAGCAGCCAGAGCGCCCTGACCGCTGCCCAGGCACAACTGGCCAATGCCCGCGAACAACTGAGCTACACCTCACTGATCTCCGAAGCCCCCGGCGTGATCACCGCGCGCCAGGCCGAAGTCGGCCAGGTGGTGCAAGCCACGGTGCCGATCTTTAGCCTGGCCCGGGACGGGGAGCGCGATGCAGTGTTCAACGTCTACGAATCACTGCTGGCCGAGCCGCCCTCGGACAAATCGTTGGTGGTCAGCCTGCTCGATAACCCTGCAATCAAAACCACCGGCACTGTCAGGGAAATCACCCCGGCGGTGTCCGCGCAGACCGGCACCGTGCAGGTCAAAGTCACCCTGCATGGCCTGCCCGACGGCATGCAGCTCGGCTCGGTAGTCAGCGCGACGGCGAAGACGCCGGGCAAATCCGCGGTGGAATTGCCCTGGTCAGCCCTGACCAAAAACCTCAGCGACCCGGCCGTGTGGCTGGTGGACGCTGACGGCAAGGCGCAATTGCACACCGTCACCGTCGGCCGTTACCTGACCGGCAAAGTCATCATCAGCGGCGGTCTGGACGGTGGCGAAAAAGTCATCATCGCCGGCGGCCAGTTATTGCACCCGGGAATGAAAGTGGAAATCGCCGAAAACACCTACAAGGATTTGGCACCGGGAGCCGATCAATGAAGCGCCTGATGCTGTTGTCCGCCGGCCTGTTGCTGGTCGCCTGCTCAAAAAAAGAACCACCGCCGGAGCCAGTGCGCCCGGTGTTGTCTATCGAGGTCAAATCCCTGAGTCAGGAAGACCTCGGGCGTTTCGCCGGCAGCATCCAGGCCCGATACGAAAGCAACATCGGCTTCCGTGTGCCGGGCCGAATCGCCAGCCGTAATGTCGATGTCGGCGCCGAAGTCGAGAAGGGCGCCTTGCTCGCGACCCTCGACCCTACCGACCAGCAGAACCAGTTGCGTTCGGCTGAGGGCGATCTGGCGCGCATCCAGGCGCAGTTCATCAACGCCCAGGCCAACGCACGCCGTCAGCAAGCCTTGTTTGATCGCGGGGTCGGCGCCCAGGCGCAACTGGACATCGCCCAGACCGACTTGAAAACCACCCAGGCGTCCCTTGATCAAGCCAAGGCTGCGGTCGATCAGTCCAAGGACCAACTCAATTACGTGCAGTTGCGCACCGATCACAAAGCCATCGTCACCGCGTGGAACGCGGAGGCCGGGCAAGTCGTCACCGCCGGCCAGCAAGTGGTGACCCTGGCGCAACCGGACATCAAGGAAGCGGTGATCGACCTGCCGGACACCCTGGTCGATCAACTGCCAACCGATGTGGTGTTCCAGGTCGCCTCGCAACTGGACCCAAGCATCACCAGCACCGCGATCATCCGTGAAATCGAACCCCAGGCTCAAAGTGCGACCCGTACCCGCCGCGCCCGCCTGACCCTGAACGACACGCCACCGGGCTTTCGCCTGGGCACGGCGATCAGCGTGACCCTCAGCTCGGCGATCAAACCGCGTCTGGAATTGCCGGTCGGCGCTCTGCAAGAAGTCGATGGCAAAACCCGAATCTGGGTGATCGACCCGCAAAACCAGACCGTTTCCCCACGGGATGTCAGCCTGATCAGCCGTACCGATTCGACGGTGGTGCTGGCCGACGGCGTGAGGTCCGGTGAGCGCGTGGTCAGCGCCGGTGTGAACAGCCTGAAACCCGGGCAAAAAGTCAAAATCGACGAGGAAAGCCCGCGATGAAAGGGAGTTTCAACTTATCCGAATGGGCCCTCAAACATCAGTCGTTCGTCTGGTATTTGATGTTCGTCGCGCTGCTGATGGGCGTGTTCTCGTACATGAACCTGGGCCGCGAGGAAGACCCCTCGTTCACCATCAAAACCATGGTCATCCAGACCCGCTGGCCCGGTGCGACCCAGGAAGAAACCCTCAAGCAGGTCACTGACCGTATCGAGAAAAAACTCGAAGAGCTCGACTCCCTCGACTATGTGAAAAGCTACACCCGGCCCGGCGAATCCACGGTGTTCGTCTACCTGCGCGACACAACCAGCGCCAAGGACATCCCGGAAATCTGGTACCAGGTGCGCAAGAAGATCAACGACATTCGCGGCGACTTCCCCAAAGGCCTGCAAGGGCCGGGGTTCAACGACGAATTCGGTGATGTGTTCGGTTCGGTCTACGCCTTCACCGCCGACGGCTTGTCGATGCGTCAGTTGCGCGATTACGTCGAGCAAGTGCGGGCGGCGATTCGCGATGTGCCGGGGCTGGGCAAGGTCGAGATGGTCGGTGAGCAGGACGAAGTCCTCTATCTGAACTTCTCCACGCGCAAACTCGCCGCGCTGGGCATCGATCAGCGTCAGGTGGTGCAGAGCCTGCAATCGCAGAACGCCGTGACCCCGGCGGGTGTGATCGAGGCCGGGCCGGAGCGGATTTCCGTGCGCACTTCCGGGCAGTTTGCCTCCGAGAAAGACCTGGCCAACGTCAACCTGCGGCTCAACGACCGCTTCTATCGCTTGGCCGACATCGCTGAAATCAGCCGTGGTTACGTCGATCCGGCCAACCCGGAATTCCGCTTCAACGGTCACCCGGCCATCGGCCTGGCAATTGCGATGAAGAAGGGCGGCAACATCCAGGAATTCGGCAAGGCCCTGCACCAGCGCATGACCGACCTGACCGCCGACCTGCCGGTGGGCGTCGGCGTGCACAACGTCTCTGACCAGGCTGACGTGGTGGAAAAAGCCGTTGGCGGCTTCACCAGTGCGCTGTTCGAAGCGGTGGTGATCGTGCTGATCGTCAGCTTCATCAGCCTCGGCGTGCGCGCCGGGTTGGTGGTGGCCTGCTCGATTCCGCTGGTGCTGGCGATGGTCTTCGTCTTCATGGAATACAGCGGCATCACCATGCAGCGAATTTCCCTCGGCGCGCTGATCATCGCCCTCGGCCTGCTGGTGGACGACGCGATGATCACCGTCGAGATGATGGTCACGCGCCTGGAGATGGGCGAAACCAAGGAGCAGGCGGCAACGTTCGCCTACACATCGACGGCGTTCCCGATGCTCACCGGTACGCTGGTGACCGTGGCTGGTTTTGTGCCGATTGGCTTGAACGCCAGCTCCGCCGGTGAGTACACCTTCACGCTGTTTGCGGTGATCGCCGTGGCGATGCTGGTGTCATGGGTTGTCGCGGTGTTGTTCGCTCCGGTGATCGCCGTGCACATCCTCAGCACCGATGTGAAACCGCATTCCGCTGAGCCGGGTCGCATTGGTCGGGCGTTCAATGGCGGCATGTTCTGGGCCATGCGCAATCGCTGGTGGGCCATCGGCATCACCATCGCGTTGTTCGTGGCGTCGGTGTTTTCCATGCAGTTTGTGCAGAACCAGTTTTTCCCGTCCTCGGACCGCCCGGAAATCCTCGTCGACCTCAACCTGCCGCAAAACGCCTCGATCGACGAAACCCGCAAGGCCGTGGACAAGCTCGAAGCGACGCTCAAGGACGACCCGGACGTCGTGCGTTGGAGCACCTACATCGGCGAGGGCGCGATCCGTTTCTACCTGCCTCTCGACCAGCAATTGCAGAACCCGTACTACGCGCAATTGGTGATCGTCAGCAAAGGCCTGGAATCGCGCACCGCACTCAGCCAGCGCTTGCGTGAGCGGCTGCGCAAAGACTTTGTCGGCATTGGCAGTTACGTCCAGGCCCTGGAAATGGGGCCTCCGGTCGGGCGGCCGATTCAGTACCGGGTCAGCGGCAAGGACATCGATCAAGTGCGCAAACACACGATCGAACTGGCCACCGAACTCGACAAGAACTCGCACATCGGCGAAATCATTTACGACTGGAACGAACCGGGCAAAGTCCTGCGCATCGACATCGCCCAGGACAAGGCGCGGCAACTGGGGCTGTCGTCGGAAGACGTGGCCAACTTGATGAACAGCATCGTCGTCGGCTCGCCGATCACTCAGGTGGACGATGATATTTACCTGATCAACGTCGTTGGTCGCGCCGAGGATGCCGAGCGGGGTACGCCGGAAACCTTGCAGAACCTGCAGATCGTTACGCCGGGCGGCACCTCGATTCCGTTGCTGGCCTTCGCCACGGTGCGTTATGAACTGGAGCAACCGCTGGTCTGGCGCCGCGACCGCAAACCGACCATCACCATCAAGGCTGCGGTGCGCGACGAGATTCAGCCGACTGACCTGGTGAAACAGCTGCAACCGACCATCGACAAATTCGCTGCCGGGTTGCCGGTGGGTTACAAGGTCGCCACCGGCGGCACCGTCGAAGAAAGCGGCAAGGCCCAGGGGCCGATTGCCAAGGTTGTGCCGCTGATGCTGTTCTTGATGGCGACGTTCCTGATGATCCAGCTGCACAGCGTGCAGAAGCTGTTCCTGGTGGCCAGCGTCGCGCCGCTCGGCTTGATCGGCGTGGTGCTGGCGCTGATCCCGACCGGCACGCCCATGGGCTTCGTGGCGATCCTCGGGATTCTGGCGTTGATCGGCATCATCATCCGCAACTCGGTGATCCTGGTGACGCAGATCGATGCGCTGGAGAAGGAAGGCCTGGCACCGTGGGATGCGGTGGCGCAGGCGACGGAGCATCGTCGCCGGCCGATCCTGCTGACGGCGGCGGCCGCGAGCCTGGGGATGATCCCGATTGCGAGGGAAGTGTTCTGGGGGCCGATGGCCTACGCGATGATTGGCGGGATTATCATTGCGACGTTGCTGACGCTGCTGTTTTTGCCGGCGCTTTATGTCGCCTGGTACAAAATTCGCGAGCCGAAGAAAGACGCACGGTAAAGCACGAACCCTGTGGGAGCGGGTTTGCTCGCGAAAGCGGTTTATCAGTCGACCTCTCCATTGACTGAAACGGCCCCTTCGCGAGCAAGCCCGCTCCCACAGTTGACCGAGTTGTCCAGATGGACGCGACCCCTGTAGGAGCTGCCGAAGGCTGCGATCTTTTGATCTTCGCGCTAGTCGGCGCGACGCCAAACACTCGCCAACCAAGGCTGTTGCTCCCGAGGCAACCCCGCTGGCCGGAAGTAATGCTCCAACTCGACAAAACCGGCTTCGGTCAGCAATTTCTGCCACGTCTGCAAATCGTGATACGCCCCATATCGCGGCCCGTTCCAGCCTTCCTGATTCTCCCCACGCGGGTTGGAACTGAACAACACACCGCCCGGTTTCAACGCCCCGCGCAATTCCTTCAACACCCGAGGCAATTCCTGACGCGGGATATGAAACAGCACCGCATTGGCAAAAATCCCGTCGAAGCGTTCAGCCGGCAGATCCAGCTTCAGGAAATCCTGCTGCAAGACTTCACAACCGCTGTCCTCCCGGGCCATCTGCGCAAACTTCTCCGAGCCATCAAGGCCGACGGCGATGTGGCCCATGCGCGTAAACGTCTGCAAATCCCGCCCCGGCCCGCAGCCAAAGTCGAGAATGTTGAACGGCGCCTCACCCTGGATGTGCCGCAGCAACGCATCGATATTTTGGCTGACATCGTGATCGCGCGTGCCCTCGCGAAAACCCTCGGCCACCGAGTTGTAATGGCCCAGGGTGGTGGCGGTGATTTTCTGGAGGTCGTCGGGGGTTTGTTTCATGGGGGGCTGCGCAGGCAATGGGGATTTGCCGAATATACGCCATCAACCTTGGGGCTGCTTCGTAGCCATTCGCGGGCAAGCCTCGCTCCTACAGGGAAATGCGGTCAACTGTGGGAGCGCGGCTTGCCCGCGAAGGCGATGTCACTGACGACGCATGACGTCTGTGTGTATGCACCCCTGTGGCGAGGGAGCTTGCTCCCGCTGGGTTGCGAAGCAGCCCCCAAGCCATTCAATGAGGTGTGTAAGGCAAAACAGGTCAGCAGGTTTTGCGATTGCTGCGCAATCGAGCGGGAGCAAGCTCCCTCGCCACAAAAGCGCTTCAATCGCACTGCATTCAACGCTTGTTCAACCCTCGAGCCAACCGATCCCCGCCGAGTTGAATAATCGCCACCAACACCACCAGCAACACAATCACCGTCAACATGATCTGGCTGTCAAAGCGCTGATACCCATACCGATAGGCAATGTCCCCCAACCCGCCAGCACCAATCGCCCCGGCCATGGCGGAAGAGTTGATCATCGTCACCAGCGTGATGGTGAAACCGCCAACAATCCCCGGCAATGCCTCAGGCAACAGCACATGCCAGACGATATGCCAGCGCCGGCAACCCATCGCCTGCGCCGCTTCGATCAAGCCGTGATCGACTTCGCGCAAGCTCACTTCGGCAATCCGCGCAAAGAACGGTGTAGCCGCAATGGTCAGCGGAACGACGGCAGCCCAAACACCATAGGTGGTGCCGACGATCAACCGGGTAAACGGAATCAGCGCCACCATCAGAATCAAAAACGGAATCGAGCGAAACAGGTTCACGAACGCGCCCAACACGCGATTCAAAACGGGTGCCTGGTAGATGCCACCCTTGTCGCTGGTGACCAGAATCACCGCCATCGGAATCCCCACCAGCAGCGCGATCAGCGATGACACGCCGACCATCAGAAAGGTGTCGATAAAGCCCTGAAGCAAGCGATCAAACCACATAACCCAACACCTCCACCTGTTGCGCCCAGTTACCGGCGCGCTGACGCAATTCCTCGGCGCCCAGGGACGATCCCGCCACCGCTAACAGCAATTGCCCCAGCGCATGCCCCTGAATCCGCTCCACGCCGCCCTGAAGCAGGCGCACGCGGCCACCGAGGGCGCTGAACAGCGCTGCCAGATCCGGTTCGTCCGTGGCGCTCCCGGTGAATTGCAAACGCAGCACCACGGCGGCGTCCGAAGATTGAGGTTGGGCTTGTAGCCGACTCTGCAATTCTTCCGGCAACGCGTGTTGCAGCGGCGCGAGCAAGGTCTTGCTGACCTCGTGCTGCGGGTTGCCGAAGACTTCCCACACCGGCCCTTGCTCGACGACACGTCCGTGCTCAAGCACCACAACGCGGTCGCAGATATCGCGGATCACCGCCATCTCGTGGGTGATGAGCACGATGGTCAAACCGAGGCGCTGATTGATCTCGCGCAACAGGCCGAGGATCGATTGCGTCGTCTCGGGATCAAGCGCCGAAGTTGCCTCGTCGCACAGCAGAATTTCCGGGTCATGCACCAATGCGCGGGCGATCCCGACACGCTGCTTCTGCCCGCCGGAAAGCTGCGCCGGGTAAGCCTTGTGCTTCTCTTGCAGGCCCACCAGCTCCAGCAATTCGCGGACTTTCTGCTCGCGTTTGTCCTTGGGCACACCGGCGACTTTCAACGGCAACTCAACGTTCTGCCAAACCGTCTTGGCCGACATCAGATTGAAGTGCTGGAAGATCATGCCGATCCGCCGGCGCAGCGCGACCAAACGGTCTTCGTCGAACTCGCCGATGTCGACCTGATCGATCAATACGCGCCCGGTGCTCGGCTGCTCCAGGCGATTGATGGTGCGGATCAGCGATGATTTGCCAGCGCCGCTGCGGCCGATAATGCCAAACACTTCACCGCGCTGGATCGCCAGGTCGATGCCGTGTAACGCCGCCACCGGACCTTGCTGACCGTTGTAGGTTTTACCCAAGCCGATGAAGCGCACGTGAGCACGATTCAGGTCGGGACGCAGTTCAGTCTGTTCGGCTTTCTGAGGCTCTGGAATATCCAGTCGCCGTTGGATCGCGGCCGTCATTCTCAGCTTTCCCAACCGGCTTGATACAGCTTGCCGTGGGCCTTATCCAGCGCCGCGCGAACGACTGGCGAGTGCTGATAGATGTCGACGAATTTGATCAGGCGCGGATCGGTTTTGCTTTTTGGCTGGATCACGAACTGGATCACGTATTCCTTGTGATCGAGGCCGTCGAACAGCAGCGCCGAGCCGGCATCGAAGGTCTTCGCCAGGCGGATGTAGGCCGGGTAGCCCTGGACCAGATCGGCGTCGTCATAGGCGCGCACCAGTTGCACGGCTTCGACCTGGAGGATTTTGATCTTCTTCGGGTTGGCGATGATGTCTTCTTCGGTGGCCTTGTAGCCAACCCCCGGTTTGAGGGTGATCAGCCCGGCCTTGGCCAGCAGTTGCAGGCCGCGACCGCTGTTGATCGGGTCGTTGGCGATGGCGACGCTGGCGCCTTCTGGCAGTTCGTCGAAGCTTTTGTATTTCTTCGAGTAGAGGCCGACGTTGTTGATGATCCCAGGCGCAAACGGCACCAGGTCAAAACCGGCGGCAGCCTTGGCGTTTTCCAGGAACGGCACGTGCTGGAAGTAGTTCACGTCGATGTCGCCGGCGGCGAGGCTGACGTTCGGGGCGATCCAGTCGGTGAACTCCACGAGTTCGACTTTCAGGCCTTGTTTGGAGGCCTCTTCGACGGCGGCTTCCAGCGGGATGGCGAACGCGGCGGTGGTGCCGACTTTCAGCGGCGCGTCGGCGGCGAAGGTGATGGAGCTGAAGAGGCCGAGGGCCAGGGCCAGTGCTTTGACTGGGTGGGAGAGGTAGTGCTTGGTCATGATGGTTATTCCAGTCAGTGCATTAAATTTTGGGTGTTTGGGCGGGCCTCTTCGCGGGCAAGCCCGCTCCCACAGGGGAGCGCATTCCAAATGTGGGAGCGGGCTTGCTCGCGAAGCTTTTAACGGCGAAACGCTGCGCCCGTGTGTTGCTCAGGCAAATGCGCCTCGCCGTGAAACAGCTTCTCGCGCAGGCTGCCGCTGTCATAAGCCGTTTTGTAAGACCCGCGACGCTGCAACTCCGGAATCACCAGATCGATGAAATCCACGTAGCTTTCCGGCGTGACGATGCGTGTCAGGTTGAAGCCGTCGAGGCCGGTTTCGGCGATCCACGATTCCAGCTCATCGGCCACTTGTTCGGGCGAACCAACCACGGTGATGTAGCGGCCACCGAGGGCGTGTTGTTCGAGCAATTTGCGCCGGGTCCAGTCGTTGTTTTGCAGGTTCTTGGTCGCCGACTGGATCGCGTTGCTCTTCACGTACTGGATCGGTTCGTCGATCTCGTACTGGGAAAAATCGATCGCGGTGGACGCCGAGAAATGCGCCACGCCGGCCTCGGCACTGGCGTAGCTCAGGTACTCGGCGTGCTTGGCCCAGGCCAGTTCTTCGGTGGCGCCGACGATCACGTTCAGCCCCATGAACACCTTGATGTCCTCAGGGTTGCGCCCGGCTTCAACGGCGCTGGCCCGGACTTTGTCCACTTGCACCTTGGTCGATGGTTTGTTCTGGCCGCTGATAAACACGCACTCGGCATGGCGCCCGGCGAACAGCAAGCCGCGATCCGAACTGCCGGCCTGGAACAGCACCGGCGTGCGCTGCGGCGACGGCTCGCAAAGGTGATAACCCTCGACCTGATAGAACTCGCCCTTGTGCTCGACCTTGTGCACTTTCTCGGGTTGGGCGTAGATCCGCTGCTTGGGATCGTTGAGCACCGCGCCGTTTTCCCAGCTGCCTTCCCAGAGTTTGTAGAGCACTTGCAGGTACTCATCGGCCTGGTCGTAGCGGCGGTCATGTTCGACCTGTTCGCTGAGGCCCATGGCCTTGGCGGCGCTGTCGAGGTAGCCGGTGACGATGTTCCAGCCCACGCGGCCGCGACTCAAATGGTCGAGGGTCGACATGCGGCGGGCGAACAGATACGGCGGCTCGTAAGTCAGGTTGGCGGTCAGGCCAAAGCCAAGATTTTTCGTCACCGCAGCCATGGCCGAGACTAGCAGCAGCGGGTCGTTGACCGGCAGCTGGATTGACTCTTTCAGCGGCACGTCCACCGAGTTCTGGTAGACGTCGTACACGCCGACGATGTCAGCGATGAACAAGCCGTCGAACAGACCGCGCTCCAGCAGTTGCGCCAGTTCGGTCCAGTATTCGATGGTTTTGTATTGGGTGGAGGTGTCCCGTGGATGGGTCCACAAGCCATGGTTGATGTGCCCGATGCAGTTCATGTTGAACGCGTTGAGCAGGATCTTCTTTTTCGCATCAGCCATCAGATGGTCCCCCGCAGCGGCGGGTTTTCATCGTTGAGGTAGTAATTGCCCACCGCGTGATACTTCCAGCGCACCGGGTCGTGCAGCGTGTGTACCCGGGCGTTGCGCCAGTGGCGATCCAGACCGTGTTCGATCAGGGTCGCCTGGCTGCCGGCCAGTTCGAACAGCGTGGTGCCGGCGGCGAGGGAGATTTCGGTGCTGATGGCCCGGGCTTCGGCAACGGCAATCGAGGCGGCTGCCACCGTCTCGGCGTTCATGTTGGCCTGGGCTTTGTCGAGGAATTCGCCGGAGCGTTCCAGCAGCGCTTCGGTGGCGTGCAAGCGAATCGCCAGGTGGCCGAAGCTCTTGATGGTCAGCGGGTCTTCGACGGCTTTTTCATGGGTGGCGTCGATCCATGGCCGGGTTTTAGTGCGCACGAAATGCAGGGCATCTTCGTAGGCTGCGCGGGCGATGCCGGTGTCGATGGCGGCGTGAAGAATCTGCGCCAGCGGGCCAACGGTGGTTGGGCGTTCGAAGGCGCTTTGAAATGGAATCACGTCTTCGGCGGCAACGTAGACGTCTTCGAACACCACCGAACCGCTGCCGGTGGTGCGCTGGCCGAAGCCGCTCCAGTCGTCGATCACCGTCAGGCCTTGGCTGTCGCGAGGTACGAAGGCCAGTTGCTGCACGCCGTTTTCATCCACGACTGACGTCGGAATGCGCTGGGCGTAGATCGCGCCCGTGGCGTAGAACTTGCGACCGTTGATGCGATAGCCGTCACCGTCGCGCTTGAGGCTGGTGACGCGGTCATGGGCAGTCTTGGTGCCGAGTTCGGCGAGGGCATTGCCGAAGCGCTGACCGGCCAAGACTTCGGCGTACAGGCGTTTCTTCTGCGCGTCGCTGCCGTTCACACGCAGCACTTCGAGGGCGTAGAAATGGTTCTGCGGGATTTGCCCGAGGGACCCATCGGCCTGGGCGATCAGGGCAATGACTTTGGCCAGGGTGACGTTGGACACGCCAGCGCCGCCGTATTCTTTTGGCACGCTGATGCCCCAGAGACCCGAACGGGAAAACACTTCCAGTTCCGGGTGCGGCAAACGGCGTTCGCGGTCGCGCAGGGCGCTGTCGCGTTTGAAATCTTCGGCCAGGTCACTGGCGACGATCAGGGCTTGCTCATCGCTGGTTATGACCGCGACGTGGTGAGAAAGAGTCATGTGTTTCTCCAGAGGTCTGGTCAAATCCAGGAATGGCGAGCGGGCAAAGTACCGTTCAAGTGGTAAGTGCCGACGGCGTAATACTTCCAGCGCACAGGGTCGTGCAGGGTGTGCACGCGAGCGTTGCGCCAGTGGCGGTCGAGGTTGAATTCGGCGAGGGTGGCGCGGCTGCCGGCCAGTTCGAAGAGTTTTTCGCTGGCCAGCAGCGAGATCTCGGTGGTCAGCACTTTGGCTTCGGCCACCGCAATCGAAGCGCGGGCAGCGGACTCGGCGGTGAGCGGCGCGGCGTTAACCTGATCGAGCACTTGCCCGGCCTTGCGCAACAGCGCTTCGGCGGCGTGCAGTTCGATTTTCAGTTTGCCGATGTCGGCGATCACGTACAGGTCATCGCTGGCGCGTTCGACCTTGGCGTCGATCCATGGGCGGGCGCGGGTTTTGACGAACTCGATGGCGTCGTCGATGGCACCGCGAGCGATGCCGGCGTCGATGGCGGCTTGAATCAATTGCGACACGGCGCCCTGGATGTTCGGGCTGTCGTTGATCTTCCAGTTATCCACCACCAGCTCGGCGTCGACCCGCACGTTATTGAGCAAAATGGTGCCGCTGGCGGTGGTGCGCTGGCCGAAACCGGACCAGTCATCAACGATGCGCAAACCCGGCGTGCCACGGCGGACGAAGGCCAGCACTTGCTTGCCGTCGTCGTTCAACGCCTTGACCGCCACCCAGTGAGCGAACAGCGCGCCGGTGGAATAGAACTTCTGACCGCTAACGACGAAACCGTCGCCGTCGGCAGTGATCCGCGCCTTGAGTTCGAGGGTGTTCTTGGTGCCGCGTTCTGGCCCGGCATTGCCGATGCGCCAGCCTTCGAGCACGCTTTTGAACAGCTGCTTTTTCTGCGATTCCGTGGCGCTGCCGAGCACCAGATTCAGGATGCCGAACTGATTCTGCGGGATCTGCCCGAGTGCCGGGTCCGCCGCGGAAATGATCGCGAAAACATCCGCGATGGTCACAAAGGAAACCTGCGGGCCACCGTACTCGCGCGGGATGGCAATACTGCCCAGGCCGCTGCGGGTGAACTGTTCGATTTCCGACCACGGCAGCTTGCGCTGCTGGTCACGTTTGGCCGCTTGCAAGCGGGCGGTTTGCGCCAGCTCATGGGCAGCTTTGATGGCTTGTGCGTCGTTGCGCAAAACCTGCGCGGGCAACAACAGGGGGGCGATATCCAGATCACTCTGGATGGTGGCTTCTGCCAGACTGGACATCAGTGCCGCTCCTTGGCTGCACGCAATGCCCTGGCGATCTGCACTGGGGTGATTGTGTTGTGGACCATACCTACCTCACATCTCATGGAAACGCCGCGATGGTGGCGGCGAATGAATATCAAGAATGTCCGGTGGTCCGGTGCATATACCCTAAGCGTGTATAAATAATTAATAAACTAACTTTTGGGAATATGCATAGAAGGGCGTCTGTCCGCAGGGCAACAGTTGTTTGTGGAGCAACAGTCGGCGTTTGGGCTGGGGCGGCAGGGTCTCCTGTGGGAGCGGGCTTGCTGTGGCGAGGGGGCTTGCCCCCGTCGACTGCGCAGCAGTCGCCATTGCGTTCTCCGCGATTCAACAGAGAAATCACAGTTGCAGATTTGGGGGCGCTTCGCGCCCCAACGGGGGCAAGCCCCCTCGCCACAAAAGCCCTCCAGGCACAGTGGTGTTTTTACTTTTTGCGGGGTTCTGCTGCCTTCAGTTCTTCCTTCAACGGCGCTTTCAGATAGGGATTGGCGCAGCCGATCTTCAGCATTCGCGGCGGCGCCCAGCGGGAGTTGTTGCCCACTCGGTCGAGGATGCAGTAGGTCACTTCCAGACGAAGGTCTTCGCCAGCCTCAAGAATGATCGCTGGCGGCACCCAGACCTGAATTGGCTCGCCAATGTCACCAGCCTTGAGCTTGGGCAGGTCCATGCGTACATCGCCCCACTGCAGAGTGATTTCGTCGTCGATGGCCATGTTCAGGTAAGGCTCGATGGTCAGCGGTACGCCGCGTTTGATCTGGTTCGGGTTGACCCCCTGGCGGCGAATGGTTTCGGGAATGTTCACCGGAGCCAGGCTCTGGTTTTCGTCGCCGGATAGGGCTGGCGCCTGACCGCCCGGGCAATCGAGCTTGATCTGCACCCGCGTGGTCGGCGACAGCGCCGGGTCGTGCCCTACCTGCATGACGCGGTAGTGGACGTGTGAGGTGCCATTGATGACAAAGCTCTCGGGCACTCGCAGTTGCACGGGTTGATTGACGTCGTCGACGATCAGGGCCTTTGAAGCCACGTAGCAGTCGTCCCAGTAGAGTTCGATCAGATCGCCTTCGTCCATGCCGGGGTAGGGCGCTACCGCAATCAGCAAGTGGGCGGCCGAGGTGATGTTGATACCGCTCCTGTGGGATTGCGCCAGGGTCGGTGCCGCAAGTTCGGGTTTGTTCGAGGTGCTTGTCATGGGTTCTCTCCTTGAAGCCTGCAGCGAAGTCCGTTTCTGGAAGTCAAAGGCGTGAATTGCCGAGCAACAAAACTGTTAATTATGTGTGAGAGTTAAAAACGATTGAGTTGGATGGCTGGCGCCTGTTGGTGACTAGATAAGAACGCGCTTGAATAGGTGTCAATAGAGTTTGTTAGTTGGATGTTGGAATCGGTGTTATTCAGAAATTTCCTACAGGTGAAAGTTAATAAGCGGCATCGCGCTGTCGAACTTTTCCGTGTTTTTCTCTTGGTTTTACGCTCTGTGTACGGTGAGCGGTGGAGCTTGATGATTAGGTTTTGGCTTGATTTCAGGCGGCAGGATTCTGTTGCAGGACATATATATATGTACCGCATGAAGAGAGGGGGAAGTTATATGTACGTGAGTACGAGGTGGTTTAGCGGGGGAGAAGGGCGTGTAATTTTTTGATTGGATACAAGTGCAACTTCCTTCCATGGAAGCTGACAAGTTTTAAATCAATATTTCAGTGGTGCGCGTTATTCAGAAACTTGCTGAGGAACTGTTTGGTCCGTTCTTCTTTCGGGTTGGCAAACAACGCCTTGGCTTCGCCTTGTTCGACGATCACACCCTTGTCGAAAAACACCACGCGGTTCGCCACGTCCCGGGCAAAGCCCATTTCGTGGGTGACGATCACCATGGTGCGATTCTCTTCTGCCAGGCTGCGGATGGTCGCCAGCACTTCACCGACCAGCTCCGGGTCGAGTGCAGAGGTGGGTTCATCGAACAGAATGACTTCCGGTTCCATCGCCAGCGCCCGGGCAATCGCCACACGCTGTTGCTGACCACCGGACAGGCGTCGCGGGTAAGCATCTTCCTTGCCCGCCAGGCCAACCCTGGCCAACAGCTTTTTACCCAAGGCAACGGCTTCGGCGTGGGGGATCTTCTTCACGATGATCGGGCCTTCGATCACGTTTTCCAACGCCGTGCGATGCGGGAACAAATTGAAGTTCTGGAACACGAAGCCCACATGCTGGCGCAGACGTCGCACCAGGCCTTGCTGCTGGTTCAACGGGCGGCTGCCATCGATCTCGATGTCGCCAACCTTGATCCGGCCGCTGGTGGGTTCTTCGAGGAAGTTCAGGCAACGCAGGAACGTGGTCTTGCCCGAGCCGCTCGGCCCGATAATCGCCACCACCTCGCCTTCCTTCACTTCCAGATCGATGCCGTTGAGCACCACTTGACCCTTGAACTGCTTTGTCAGTTTTTCCACGACAATCATTGGGTCAGGACTCCTGGTCGTGCCGATTGACCCGCTCTTCCAACTTGTTCTGCAGGTGCGAGAGCACCGTGGCAAGAATCCAGTAGATCAGGGCGGCGGCCAGATACATGGTGAAAATTTCAAAGGTGCGCGCGGTGATCAGTTGCGCCTGGCGGAACAGCTCCGGCACCTGGATGGTGGCGGCCAGCGCCGTGTCCTTGACCAGTGAAATGAAGCTGTTGCCCAGCGGCGGCAGGGCCGTGCGCATCGCTTGCGGCAGGATGGCCCGGCGCAGGGTCTGCGCGCGGGTCATGCCGATACTCGCAGCGGCTTCCCACTGGCCACGCTCGATGGAACTGATCGCAGCACGCAGGATTTCACAGGCGTAGGCGGCCATGTTCAGCGAGAAGCCGATCAGGGCGGCTGGCAGCGGATCGAGTTCGATGCCCAATTGCGGCAAGCCGTAATAGATCACGAACAACTGCACCAGCAACGGCGTGCCGCGAAAGAACGACACGTAGATGCGGGCCAGCCAGCTGACCGATTTGAAACGCGACAGGCGCATCAACGCCAGGCCGAAGCCCATCACCAGGCCGAAGAACATTCCGCCCAGGCTCAGGATGACCGTGTAATACGCGCCCTTCAGCAGGAAGGGCGCGGAGTCCAGCGCAAGTTGGAAAGCTTCTTCCATTATTGAGTGACGTCAGCGCTGAAGTATTTTTCCGAAAGCTTTTTCAGCGTGCCGTCGGCGCGCAGCTTGTCGATGGCCTTGTTCACCGCAGCCAGCAGCTCAGGCTCGCCTTTGCGCAGGGTTACACCGGCTTCCTGACGGGAGAACGCTTCGCCGGCGGCGGAGGTGTCCTTGGCCTTCTTGGCGTATTCGAGGGCGGCGAGGCGGTCGATCAGAATGGCGTCGGTGCGGCCGTTACGCAGGTCGGCGAACTTGCTCGGATCATCTTCATAGGTGCGCACGTCAGCGGTCGGCACGTTGGCTTTCACCCATTGCTCGTAGTTGGTGCCCAGGCCTACGCCGACTTTCTTGCCACCCAGGTCGGCGGCAGTCTTGATGTTCAGCTCCGCAGCCTTCTTGGTCAGCACCAGCGCCTGAATCCCGGAAACGGTGTACGGCTCGGAGAAGTCATACTTCTTCTTGCGCTCGTCCGAGATGGTCACCTGGTTGATCACCGCGTCCAGACGCTTGGATTCCAGCGCCGCGAGGATGCCGTCCCATTTGGTCGGTTGCAGTTTGACCTTCACGCCCAGCTCTTTGGCCAGGGCTTCGGAGAACTCGACTTCGAAGCCGGCCAGTTTGCCGTCGGCGTCAACGAAACTGAACGGTGGGTAAGTGCCTTCCAGGCCGACGTTGATCACGCCTGCGTCCTTGATTTTTTGCAGTTGCTCACCGGCAACCGCTTGCCCCAACAGGCCAGCGCTCAATGCCAGGCCCAGCGAACCTACCAGCAGGTTGCGACGTAGTGCGGAAAAATTCATGACAAGCCCCTGTGTTTTCTTATGAAGACGCTTTTAGGAATGTTGGCAAAATCGGGATTTGAACGATTGCGATATCCTGCCCTAAAGCAGCTTATGCGTCTCGCGCCAAATTCGCCTGCGGCGCGACTATATGATGATGTCGTTAGATAGGAAAATACTAAATATTCAGTTTGTTATTCTTTAAAAGAATATACGGCTGATGCGATTCCCTGTGGCGAGGGGGCTTGCCCCCGCTGGAGGCCGAAGGAATCCCAAAAACAGCGAAGCGTAGTGTCAGGCTTTACACGGTCGCAGATATTGCGGCTGCTGCGCAGCCGAGCGGGAGCAAGCTCCCTCGCCACAAAAAGGCTGAATCCAGTTACAGAAAATCTTTATAGGCAAACAACGCCGGTGCCCCGCCGGTGTGCAGGAAGATGATCGGGCCTTCATCAAAGCGCCCGCGCCCGATGCCATCCAACAACCCGGCCATGGCCTTGCCCGTGTACACCGGGTCCAGCAACAAACCTTCCTGACTCGCCAGCAACTTCACCGCCGACAGCGTCCCGGCATTCGGCTCGCCATAGCGCGGGCCAAAGTATTCGTCCCACAATTCAACCTTGAAGCTCTTCGGCAGGCTCACACCCAGCAACTCGGCTGTGCGCTCGGCTAGGCCCTGGACTTTCGGTCGTTGATCCTCTTCGCTGCGGGAAACCGTCACGCCAATCACTGGCAAATCCGGGAGTGCTTCACTCAAGGCCAGCGCCAGACCACTGTGGGTACCGGCACTGCCCGACGCCAGGACCACGGCGGCGAATTGCAGGCCGGTGTCCTTTATCTGTTCCGCCAATTCCAGCCCCGCACGCACATAACCCAAAGCGCCCAAGGCATTGGAACCACCAATCGGCACCAGATAGGGCTTTTTGCCGTTGTTGCGCAGGCGATCAGCCAAGGCTTGCAGTTGGTCGTCGGCGTTATCGAGGTTCTCCACCAGCTCGACCTTGGCATCGAACAGGTCCAGCAGCAGCCGATTGCCGTTACCAACATAGTTGGCGTCATCGGTGCCCAGCGGGTTTTCCAGCAGCGCCACACAACTCAGGCCCAGTTTGGCGGCAATGGCAGCGGTCTGGCGTACGTGGTTGGATTGCAGCGCGCCAGCGGTGATCAAGGTGTCGGCGCCCTGGGCCAGCGCATCGGCAGCCAGGTATTCGAGTTTGCGCAGCTTGTTGCCGCCCATGGCCAGCGGCGTCAGGTCATCGCGCTTGACGTACACATCCCGGCCCAACCAGGTCGACAGTCGTTCAAGTTTTTCCAGGGCGGTGGGGTGGCCGAGCAGGTCGAGGCGGTTAAAGCGGGCAAGCGATTGTTTGATCATGGGTCCGTACTGGCGGTGGAGGATGTCAGGACTATAGGCACGCCCATTTGTACGGGCAACCGCCAATCGCTTATATCCGAATGTATTGATCACAGCACAATTGGTTCTTAATTCGGCTTCAAGCCCTTGCCGTAAAGTAATCGCCGTCAGTGCGGCCAGACAGTCCGGCCGCCCGTGAGGAGTTTTTACCGTGAGCGAGCGTTCCAGCCATTGGCAATTGCAGACCATCGTCAGCCAGCTGCGCACGGCGCGTGATCAATGGCGTGCACAAAACGGCCGCGCCAGCGGCGAGCAGGGCGGTCGCGAGTTGCCGTCCCGGGCGGCAATGGCGGAGATTCTTGAAGCGTTGTGTGGTGCGCTGTTCCCGATGCGCCTGGGGCCGGTGGATTTGCGTGAAGAGAGTGAAGATTTCTACGTCGGCCACACCCTCGATGTCGCGCTGAATGCGTTGCTGGCCCAAGCGCGGCTTGAACTGCGTTACGCCGCTCGCCACAGTGCCCAGGCTGACACTGAAGTCGAAGCCAAGACCATCCAGATCATCCAGGACTTTGCCCTCGCATTGCCGGGGCTGCGCAGTCTGTTGGACACCGACGTGCTGGCTGCTTATCACGGTGACCCGGCGGCCCGCAGTGTCGATGAAGTGTTGCTGTGCTATCCGGGGATTCTGGCGGTTATTCACCATCGCCTCGCCCACCATTTGTACCGCGCCGGGTTGCCGTTGCTGGCGCGGATCAGCGCGGAAATCGCCCACTCCGCCACCGGCATCGACATTCATCCGGGGGCGCAGATCGGCCGCAGCTTCTTTATCGATCACGGGACGGGTGTGGTGATCGGCGAGACGGCGATCATTGGCGAGCGGGTGCGGATTTATCAGGCCGTGACCCTAGGTGCCAAGCGCTTCCCTTCGGATGAGGACGGGCAGTTGCAGAAGGGGCATCCGCGGCATCCGATCGTTGAAGATGATGTGGTGATTTACGCCGGGGCGACGATTCTCGGGCGGATCACCATCGGCCAGGGTTCGACCATTGGCGGCAACGTGTGGCTGACCCGCAGCGTGCCGGCGGGGTGCAACCTGACGCAGGCGAATTTGCAGCATGATGATGGGACGCAGAAGTAAGCATCAGTTAGATCGTTGTTTGATTTGAGAGCCACCCCTCACCCCAACCCTCTCCCCAGGGGGGAGAGGGGAAGGGAGCCGATCTTTGTTGCTTTCAAATCCTGAGCTCGGCTCGATAGTTCAGGTCGATGTAGCTCAACTGAACACCTCGGTCAGTCCCCTCTACCCCTTGGGGAGAGGGTTAGGGTGAGGGGTGGTTCTCAAGGTTGATCGAGATACTGGCAATTAGCTCCTTTCTCAATGAACGAATCCTCCAAACCCCGCGTCATACCCTTCCCTGAGCTAGCGTAGGAAAGCGACCGCCGAGCCCTGCGATTAGTCCTTAGCACGCTATTCATGTTTAACTTGAACGCTCATTCAAGTTAAACCGCCGGTTTGCTGCCCGCTCACAACAGGAGGCTTGCCCTTGCCGAGTCCGTTACTGATTGCCCTGTTTCACCCCCTTGAGGCGCACTGTTCATGAGTGCACCGTCCACCCCTCCAAGCGGCCAAGTCCGCATGAATCCGCCGGTGTTCTACTTTGCTGCGGGTTTCATTCTGCTGTTCGGCATTGTCGTCATGGCCATGCCCAAACAGGCCGGTGCCTGGTTACTGGAAGCGCAAAACTGGGCGGCCAACACGGTCGGCTGGTATTACATGCTCGCGATGACCCTGTATCTGGTCTTCGTGGTGGTCACCGCGTTGTCTGGCTACGGCAAGATCAAGCTCGGTGCCGACCACGACGAACCCGAATTCAGTTACCTGTCCTGGGCCGGCATGCTGTTCGCCGCCGGGATCAGCATCACGCTGTTTTTCTTTTGCGTGTCCGAACCACTGACGCACCTGGCGCAGCCACCCCAAGGCACCGCCGGTACGCCGGAAGCGGCGCGGCAGGCGATGCAGATTCTGTTTCTGCACTGGGGCCTGCATGGCTGGGGCGTGTTCGCCTTCGTCGGCATGGCCCTGGCCTACTTTGCCTATCGACATAACCTGCCGCTGGCCCTGCGCTCGGCGCTGTACCCGCTGATTGGCAAACGCATCAACGGCCCGATCGGCTACGCAGTGGACGGCTTCGGCATCATCGCCACGGTGTTCGGTCTCGGCGCGGACATGGGCTTCGGGGTGTTGCACCTGAACTCGGGCCTGGACTACCTGTTCGGCATCGCCCACACCCACTGGATTCAGGTCGGTTTGATCACCTTGATGATGGGCGCGGCGATCATCGTGGCGGTGTCCGGCGTCGATAAAGGCGTGCGGGTAATGTCCGATATCAACATGCTGCTGGCCTGCGCGTTGCTGCTGTTCGTGTTGTTTGCCGGCCCGACGCAGCACCTGCTCAACACCTTGATCCAGAACATCGGCGACTACCTCGGCGCATTGCCGATGAAGAGTTTCGACCTCTACGCCTACGACAAACCCAGCGACTGGCTGGGCGGTTGGACAGTGTTCTATTGGGCCTGGTGGATTGCATGGTCGCCGTTCGTGGGCCTGTTCATCGCACGGATTTCCCGTGGCCGGACCATCCGTGAATTCGTCTTCGGCGTGCTGCTGATTCCGCTCGGTTTCACCCTGGCGTGGATGTCGATCTTCGGCAACAGCGCCATCGATCAAGTCCTCAACCACGGCATGACGGCGCTGGGTATGTCGGCCATCGATAATCCGTCGATGACCTTGTACCTGCTGCTGGAAACCTATCCGTGGAGCAAGACCGTGATCGCGGTGACGGTGTTTATTAGCTTCGTGTTCTTCGTCACGTCCGCCGACTCGGGCACCGTGGTGTTGTCGACGCTCTCTGCGAAGGGCGGCAACCCGGATGAAGACGGGCCGAAATGGCTGCGGGTGTTCTGGGGGGCGATGACGGCGTTGGTGACCAGTGCGCTGCTGTTCTCGGGCAGCATCGATGCGCTGAAATCTGCGGTGGTGCTGACCTCGTTGCCGTTCTCGATGATCCTGTTGCTGATGATGTGGGGGCTGCACAAGGCGTTCTACCTGGAATCCCAGAAGCAGATCGCGCAGATGCATTCCCTGGCACCGGTCTCCGGTTCCAAGCGTGGCGGCTGGCGTCAGCGCTTGAGTCAGGCGGTGCATTTCCCGTCGCGGGATGAGGTCTATCGCTTCCTCGAAACGACGGTGCGTCCGGCGATTGAAGAAGTGACGGCGGTGTTTGTCGAGAAGGGTCTGAACGTGGTCGCTCAGCCGGACCCGGCGAATGACAGCGTCAGCCTGAAAATCGGGCATGGCGAGCAGCATCCGTTCATTTACCAAGTGCAGATGCGCGGCTACTTCACGCCGTCCTTCGCCCGTGGCGGCATGGGTTCCAAGCAACTCAACAACCGTCGCTACTACCGGGCCGAAGTGCATTTGAGCGAGGGCAGTCAGGACTACGATCTGGTGGGTTACACCAAGGAGCAGATCATCAACGACATCCTCGACCAGTACGAACGGCACATGCAGTTCTTGCACCTGGTTCGTTGATCGGGAGCCGGTGGCGTCTAGGTTTTGCTCAGCACCATGAACAGAACCAGCGCCGCCACCGGCACGCCGAACACCACCGTGCCGACCACCAGTTCCGAACTCACCGGCTGCCCGGCCGTGACCACGCCCACCGCGCCGTTGATCACCGTCAAGGCTAGCCACAGGACGACGAAACTGTAGGTCAGCGTCTGACGGCTGAAGCCGACCCGCTCGCCGATGTAGAGCATCAGCGCCAGCAGGACCAGGCCGAAGAAGATGATGATGGTGGTGTGCATGGTGTGGTCCGTCCTTTAGATGTTTGGTGCCTGATAGGCCGCTTTCGCGGGCAAGCCTCGCTCCTACGGAACGCGCGAACCCTTGTAGGAGCGAGGCTTGCCCGCGAAGGCGTCCTTACTGACTCACGCGAAGCAAATCATCTATTCCAATCCGCTTGGCAAAGTCGATCCGCACCCGCTCCGAAACTTCCAATACCTCAGCCGCGCCATCCCCGACAAAATCGATCACCGACCGCGCCGGCCGTGAGCCTTGCGGCAGTCCGACAATGCGCACGATGTCATCGGCCACCGCTTGCGGGTCGGCATCGTCCGGGGTCAATGCGCTCAATCGTTCGCCGACTTTATCCATCACCCCGTCATATCGAGCATAGGCGGCGTTGCGCGCGACGTCGGCCGGTTTGCCGGCGCTGGGGAAATGATCGGTGCCACGGGTGAACGCGCCGGGCACCACGATCGAGGTTTCGATGCCGAAGCGGGTCAGCTCATAGGACATGCTCACCGCCAGGGAATCCATCGCCGCTTTCGCGGCGGCATAAGGCCCCAGGAACGGTGGGAAGCCGCCCTTGGTCGTGGAGCTGCTGATCCACAACACCAAGCCCGAAGCCTGAGCGCGCATCTGTGGCAACACCGCGCGGCTGACCCGGTGGGCGCCGTAGAAGTTGGTGTCGAAGACCTTCATGATTTCTTCGGCGGTGTAGGCTTCGCTCGGGCCGATCACCAGGTGCCCGGCGTTCTGGATCACCACATCGAGGCGACCTTGCTCCTTGATGATGGAGGCGACCGCAGCGTCCGCCGAATCCTGGGACAACACGTCCAGTTCCAGTGGATGCAATTCAACATTTTGCTCCTTCGCCCACCGGCGAATAGCGTCGGCCCGAGTGGCGTTGCGCCCGTTCACGTCACGCATGCTGGCGTAAACGATGTGCCCGGCCCGGGCGAGGGATTGGGCGGCGACTTTGCCGATGCCGGTGCCGGCGCCCGTGATTAGGATGACGTTTTTCATAAGGTTCTCCTTGAGTCGGCTGGCTTAAACCAGACCACCGTTAACCCGCAGGATTTGCCCGTTGACCCAGCCCGAATCAGGGCCGACCAGGAAAGACACCACGCGGGAGATATCTTCTGGCTGCGCCAGGCGTTCCAGCGGCGCCATCTTGGCGAAGGTCTGAATCTGTTCTTCGCTCTTGCCGTGCAGGAACAGGTCAGTGGCGACCGGGCCTGGTGCGACCGCGTTGACCGTGATGTTGCGACCGCGCATTTCCTTGGCGAACACCTGGGTCAGGGATTCCACGGCCGCTTTGCTGGCGATGTACACCGCGTAGCCCGGCAGATTCAGGCCGACGGTGCTGCTGGAAAAGTTGATGATCCGCCCGCCGCTGTTCAGGCGCGTGGCGGCTTCACGCAGGGCATTGAACGTGCCGCGGGTGTGGATATTGAAGTTCTGGTCGAACAGTTCGTCGCTGTGCTGGGCCAGTGGCAGCACCTTGAGGATGCCGGCGTTGTTGATCAGCACATCGACCTTGCCCAGTTGCGTTTCGGTCTCGTCGAACAAACGGCGAACGTCGTCGGCACTGGAAACGTCGGCCTTGATTGCTATGGCCTGGTGGCCGGCCTGACGCAATTCAACCACCAGTTTCGAGGCTTCGGTGGCGCTGCTGGCGTAGTTGATGGCGACGGCAAAACCTTCGTTGGCCAGTTGCTTGGCGATCACCGCGCCGATGCCGCGGGAGGCGCCGGTGACGATGGCTACTTTCGAAGTTTGAGTGGTCATGGCGGTGGTTCCTGTGAAGTGGTTGGCTTGGGGTGGAGCCAATTTCACATGTTTACTCAGGGCGATAAATGCACGAGAGTTGCCTTGACTGTTCAATAATCGCCAACAATCGAAGGCCAGGAGTCGAACGTGGATCAAGTCAAAGCGATGAAGGTTTTCGTGCGGATCTACGAGCGCAGCAGCTTCACCCTGGCCGCCGATGACCTGAACCTGCCACGGGCCACATTGACCCATACGCTGAACCAGTTCGAAGCCTGGCTCGGCACGCGATTGTTGGAGCGCAGCACACGCAAAGTGCGCCCGACCCTGGATGGCGAGGCGTATTACCAACGTTGTGTGCAGTTGCTGGCGGAGCTGGAAGAAGCCGAACTGGCGTTTCGCGGCGTGGCGCCGAAAGGGCGGCTGCGCGTGGATTTGCATGGCACCTTGGCCAAGCACTTTGTGATCCCGGCGCTGCCGCAATTCATGGCCCGTTATCCGGACATCGAGCTGTCGATCAGCGAGGCCGACCGTTTTGTCGACCTGATCGCTGAAGGCGTCGATTGTGTGCTGCGCGCCGGCACGCTGAGTGACTCGGCATTGATCGGTAGGCGCGTGGCCAACTTGCGCCAGATCACCTGCGCCAGCCCCGCGTACCTGCGCAAATACGGCGAACCGAAAAGCCTCGAAGACCTGAGCAATCACCGCGCGGTGAACTACGTGTCGCGCACCACCGCCAAGCAGTTTCCGCTTGAATTCATGGTCGATGGCGAACTGCAGGAAGTGTCCATCGATGGCGCATTGTCGGTGTTCGGCGCCGAGATCTACGCCGCCTCGGCGATTGCCGGACTCGGCATCATCCAGTGCCCGCACTACCGGATGGAAACGCAGATAGCCCAAGGTCTGGTGCAGGAAATCCTCACCGACACACCGCCACCAGCGATGCCGGTTTCAGTGCTGTATCCGCACAATCGACACATGTCGCCACGGGTCCGGGTGTTTGTAGATTGGTTGGGGGAAGTGTTTGCTGGGGGCGCGGTAGCCACGACTATCAAGCCTGGCAAATAAACCTGTGGGAGCGGGCTTGCTCGCGAAGGCGTCCTGGCATTCAACATTGATGTCGTCTGATACGCCGCCTTCGCGAGCAAGCCCGCTCCCACAGGTATTGTGGAGTTCCGTCAGGCGCTTTCGCGCTCGATCACATGGCACTCCAGCAGGTTCAACCGCTGCACTTCATCCCCCACCGGCAGCACCCCCAGGCTCTCCAGCACTCGTGTCGCGGCCAGTACGCCGATCTCCAGTGCCGGTGGCTTGATGGTACTCAAACTCGGCAGTAGCATTTCGGCGAACGGGTAATCGCCGAACCCGAGGACTGCACAGTCTTCAGGGATTTTCAGCCCCGCCCGTTGCCCGGCCAGCAAGCCGCCAGCGGCGAGGTTGTCGTTGGCGAAGATGATTGCGTCGGGGCGGGGTGAGGCGTTCATCAAAGCTTCCATCGCCTGCTTGCCGGCCTCGAACGGCGCGCGATCCGCATCCGGGGCGAACACCCACGGTTCCAGCCCCAGCTCGATAACGGTCGCCGCGTAGCCATCCCGTCGCTCCAGTGCACTGAGGTCCCCCGGTGCGCTGTTCTGCACAAAGGCAATCCGCCGATAGCCCTTGCCATGCAGATAACGCGCGGCTGTTACGCCGACTTCAAAATGTGAAAAACCAATCTGTAGCGGCTCGCGTTCGGGCTGATAGTCCCAGGTTTCGATCACCGGAATATCCGCCTCGGCAATCATCTTTTCGGTGCCGACGCTATGAAAGTGACTGGTCAGCACCAACGCCGCCGGCGACCAGCCGAGAAACGCTCGCACGGCGCTTTCTTCCTGTTCGGCGCTGAAGTAACTCGACGCTAACAACAGTTGGTAACCGTGGCGGCTGAGGGTGTCGCTGAAGCCCTGGATCGTGTTGGCGAAGATCGGCCCGGAGATGTTCGGGATCACCATGCCGACAATCTTGCCGCGCGCCGACGCCAACCCGCCGGCCACCAGGTTCGGCACGTAACCCAACTCGGCGACCACCGCCGCGATGCGCTCGCGTCGTTCCGGCGACACCTGTTCCGGCTGATTGAAATAACGCGACACGGTGATCGCCGAAACCCCGGCCTGCCGCGCCACGGTATTGAGCGTGACGCGGCCGGCGCCACGGCGTTTGCGGGGCTTGTCTTCACTCAACGGGTGATCCCTCTCAAAACCAAAACGCATATAAAAGTAATTTTTCAGTATTGGACGGTCTATGTCCGGCTTGCCGATACTGGCGATGTTAGCGCTAACAAAGCGTTCTGTCTGCTACTCGCTCGAGCGAATGCCCAAGACACATTCACACGCGCTGTCTTCGCAGAAGGGCAGCGGTTCAGGGCAATTTTTCGAGCGGGCAGACCATGCACAGCATTCCTGGGGAATCACATAAACTGGCGCGATCGATTCGCGCCGCCACACCACGCCGACCGTATCTGGGCTGGCTGCTCGCCGGGTTGACCGCGATGCCTGTGTCTGGTGCTTTCGCCGCAGACAGCGCAGACCAGGAGCCAACCCTCAAGTCTGTGACAGTCACCGCCACCCGCCGCGAAGAGTCGCTGCAAAAAGTCCCGGTGGCGGTGTCGGTGCTGGATGGCGAGCAACTTGAGCGCGACAACCGCAATGGCGTGGCCAGCATCGTCCAGCAAGTGCCGTCGTTGAATTTCCGCACCGGCGCGTCGAACAAGGACACCTCGCTGTTTGTCCGTGGTGTCGGCACGATTTCCACCTCGCCGGGCGTCGAGCCGACCGTGGCCACGGTGATCGACGGCGTGGTCTACGCCCGCCCGGGGCAGGCGACCCTCGACCTGCTGGACCTGGAGCGCATCGAAGTCCTGCGCGGCCCTCAAGGCACACTGTTCGGCAAGAACGCCTCGGCCGGGGTGCTCAATATCACCAGCAAAGCGCCGACCGCCGAGACCCACGGTTTCATCGATCAGTCGTACTACAGCGGCAACGAAAGCCGCACCCGTTTCGGTATTGGCGGCAGCCTGATTCCGGATACGCTGAAAGGCTCGATCACCACGCTGTTCGGCAGTTACGACGGCAATGTCGACAACGAGCACAACGGTCAGGAGGTCAACGGCTACAACCACAAAGGCGTGCGCGGCAAACTGGAATTCACCCCGAATGACGACCTCAAATTCACCCTGATTGCCGACTACATGCAGTCCCACGACGACGCGCCCAACGGCGTGGTCAGCAAGTCCCTGACCCCGGCGTTCGCCAATGCCTTGAACCCGGTGCGGGCGTCCAGCGACAACCGTGACATCAACACCGACACCCGCACCCACGTCGATGACATCAACAAGGGCCTGTCCGGCCAGCTCGACTGGAACCTCGGCGATTACACCCTGACCTCGATCACCGCGTGGCGTGGCTGGGACAACACGCAATATCAGGACGGCGATCGCCTCGGTACGGTGACTGCTGCGTTCCCGGGCACGGCTGACAAGGGCGATCTGGCGTTCGATCAGTACTCCCAAGAACTGCGTCTGGCTTCACCGAAAGGCGAGTTCCTGGAGTACGTCGGCGGCTTGTTCTACATGCACGGCAAGGACGAGGAAACCTATCAGCGCACGCTGACTACGCCGACCAGTGTCAACCGTGGTGTCGCCGACTACAGCACCACCAGTGACAGCTACGCGGTGTTCGGCGAAAGCACCCTCAACTTCACTTCGAACTTCCGCAGCATCGCCGGCCTGCGCTGGACCCACGACGATTTGGAATACGATCACCGCCGAGTCTCCACGTCGGCCACCACCGTCAGTGGCATTCAGCCGGGCACCAGCAGTTCGGGTTCGGTGGACGAAGACGGCTGGTCCGGGCGGCTCGGCGTGCAGTACGACTTGAGCGATACGGTCACCACGTACCTGACCTATTCGCGCGGCTACAAAGGTCCGGCCTACAACGTGTTCTTCAACATGCAGCCACGGGACACCGAGGCGCTGAAACCGGAGACGTCCAACACTTGGGAGGCCGGGATCAAAGCCACTTCCTGGAACAATCGCCTGACCACCAACCTGGCGGTGTTCCACAGCGATTACGACAACTATCAGGCTAACTTCTTCGACACCGTCGCCGGGCAAGTGGTGACGCGTTTGATCAGCGCCGGCAGCGTCAGCACTGAAGGCGTCGAGCTCGATTACGCCTTGCAGGCCACCCAGCAACTGAAGTTCTCCGGCGCCCTGGCCTACACCCGCGCGCGCATCGACGAATTCGCCTGCCCGGCCGGTGCGGCGGCGTCGTGCAACGTCAATGGCAAGCCGCTGCCGTTCAGTCCTGACTGGAAAAGCTACGTGCGCGCCGACTACAGCATCCCGCTGGATAACGGCCTGGATATCGAACTCGGCACCGACTATAGCTGGCAGAGCGAAGTGCAGTACGACATCAGCCAGAACGTCGACACCAAGCAAGGCGCCTACGGCTTGTGGAACGCGAGCGTGGCCCTGGCGGATTACAGCAACGGCTGGCGCGTGGCGTTGCTGGGCAAAAACCTCGCTGACAAGTCCTACTCCCCACTACTGGCCAGCGGCGGCAACTACATCTACCGCGCCGTGCCACGGGACGACGAGCGCTACTTCGGCGTGCAACTGCGCAAGGACTTCTGACCATGGCTCGACAGCTCAAGCTTGGCGCGTTCCTGATGGCCACCGGGCACCACGTCGCTGCCTGGCGTCACCCCGACGTACCGGCCGACGCCGGACTCGACTTCGCCCACTACAAGCACTTGGCGCAGATTGCCGAGGCGGCGAAGTTCGATGCGTTGTTCATCGCCGACAGCCTGGCGGCGCCGACCGGAGCGATTGCCAGCCGCATGGCTCGCTCAGACCACTTTGAACCCCTGACTTTGCTCGCTGCATTGAGCGCTGTGACAGCGCGTATCGGGCTGATTGCCACGGCCACAACCAGCTATAACGAGCCGTACCATGTAGCACGAAAGTTCGCCTCCCTGGACCACCTTTCCGGGGGGCGCTCGGGGTGGAATCTGGTGACTTCCGACAATGCCGCCGAAGCGCAGAATTTTGGTCGTGACGAGCATATAGGTCACGCAGACCGCTACAGCCGGGCTCGGGAGTTTTATCAAGTGGTCACCGGGTTGTGGGACAGTTGGGAAGATGACGCCTTTGTACGGGACAAAGCCAGCGGTACGTACTACCGCCCGGAAAAAGTACACGTGCTGGATCATGTCGGGGAACACTTCCGTGTTAAAGGTCCGCTGAATGTGGCGCGCTCACCCCAGGGTCAACCGGTGATTGTGCAGGCGGGTTCTTCCGAACTCGGTCGTGAATTGGCAGCGCAAACCGCTGAGGTGGTGTTCACTGCGCAGACGTCCCTGGCCAATGCCCAGGCGTTTTATGCCGACCTCAAGGGACGCTTGAGTCGCTACGGTCGCAGTGCCGACTCGCTGAAAATCATGCCGGGTGTTTTTGTGGTCGTCGGGCAGACCGAAAGCGAAGCCCGGGAGAAATATGAAACGTTTCAGCAATTAGTCGAACCTGAGGTTGGCGTCGCATTACTTGGGCGTATGCTGGGCAACTTCGACTTGTCGAAGTACCCGTTGGACGGACCGCTGCCGGAATTACCGTTGACCGAAAGCGGCCAGCAAAGCCGTCAGAAACTGCTGACCGAATTGGCAGGCCGGGAAAACCTCAGCCTCGCCGAACTGGGCCGCAAGATTGCCGGCAGTCGCGGGCATTACAGCCTGGTGGGCACGCCGGTACAGATTGCCGACCGCTTGCAGGAATGGTTCGAACAAGGCGCGGCGGATGGCTTCAACGTGTTGGTGCCGCATCTGCCGGGCGGGTTGCAAGACTTTGCCAACGGCGTGGTTCCGGAACTGCAACGGCGTGGGTTGTTCAGAACAGAGTACGAAGGCCGGACCTTGCGCCAGAACCTTGGGCTCGCCAGGCCCGGCAACAGATTTACGTAACACCCTGTAGGAGCGAGGCTTGCCCGCGAAGGCGATCTTGAGTACGCCTTCGCCAGCAAGCTTGGCTCCCACAGACTCCAGACAAAACAGACAAGAGAGGATTCGATGACTTACACCGCTGCCGAAAACCGCTATGACTCTATCCCTTACCGCCGCGTAGGCCGCAGCGGGCTGGTGCTGCCGGCACTGTCCCTGGGCCTGTGGCACAACTTCGGCGACAGCACGCCGATCGACACCCAGCGCTCACTGTTGCGTACCGCGTTCGACCTGGGCATCAACCACTTCGACCTGGCCAACAACTACGGCCCGCCGTACGGCAGCGCCGAAATCAACTTCGGTCGCCTGCTGCGCGAAGATTTCAAGCAGTACCGCGACGAACTGATCATCTCCAGCAAGGCCGGTTGGGACATGTGGCCAGGCCCGTACGGCCAGGGCGGCGGTTCGCGCAAATACGTGCTGGCCAGTCTCGATCAGAGCCTGCAACGCCTGGGCCTCGACTACGTGGATATCTTCTATTCCCACCGCTTCGATCCGGACACCCCGCTGGAAGAAACCGCCAGCGCATTGGCCACTGCTGTGCAGCAAGGCAAAGCGTTGTACATCGGCATCTCGTCGTATTCCGGGGTAAAAACCCGCGAAATCGCTGCGCTGTTGCAAGAGTGGAAAGTGCCGCTGCTGATTCACCAGCCGGCCTACAACCTGCTCAATCGCTGGGTGGAAAAGGATCTGCTGGACGTCACCGATGAACTCGGTGCCGGCGTGATTGCCTTTACTCCGTTGGCCCAGGGATTGTTGACCGACAAATACCTCAACGGCATTCCGAAGGATGCGCGGGTCAACCGTCCGGGCGGTGGTTCGTTGCAGGAATCGCACCTGTCCGAAGCCAACATCGCCCATGTTCGCGGGCTCAACGAAATCGCCAAGCGTCGCGGCCAGAGCCTGGCGCAATTGGCGTTGGCCTGGACCCTGCGCGACCCGCGCGTGACCTCGGCCCTGATCGGCGCGAGCCGGCCAGAGCAGATCATCGAGAACGTCGGGGCGTTGAAGAACCTGAGCTTTAGCGCGGAAGAGTTGGCGGAGATCGATCGGTTTGCCCAGGAGGGCGGGATCAATTTGTGGGAGAAGCCTTCGACGGCTGAATAAGTGTTCGGTGCCGGATCTTTCGGCGCCTGTCTTATCGCCTTCGCGAGCAAGCCCGCTCCCACATTGGAACGCATTCCAACTGTGGGAGCGGGCTTGCTCGCGAAGGGGCCAGATCGGGCAATGAAGAAATCAATGCTCACCGAAAAAACGGCACATCCCCCAACACCGTAGCCCGCTGCATCACCCGCCGCGCCGGGCGGTAGTCATCTACCGCGTAATGCTGGGTCACGCGGTTATCCCAGAACGCCACGTCATCCTTCTGCCAGCGCCAGCGAATGGTGAATTCCGGCCGGGTCGCGTGGGCGAACAGCAGCTTCAGAATCGCCTCGCTTTCGGTCTCCGACAATTCATTGATCTTCGACGTGAACCCTTCATTGACGAACAACGAACGGCGCCCGCTCACCGGGTGCGTGCGGATCACCGGGTGCGACAGTGGCGGATTCTTGCGACGTGCCTCTTCCCACTGCGCCAATGCCTCAGGCGTGTTGCCATAGCGTTCAAGCGGAAATGAGCGAGTGAAATCGTGAGTCGCGGTCAGCCCTTCGAGCAACGTTTTCATCGGCGCCGACAACGCCTCATACGCCGCAATCCCACTGGCCCACAACGTGTCGCCTCCAAACTCCGGCAGCAACTTGGCGCTGAGTACCGCGCCCATGGCCGGGGTCGGCAGGAAGGTCACGTCGGTGTGCCAGATCGCGTTGTCGCGCACGTCGGTGACGGCGGTGTCGAGGATCAACACTTCCGGTTGTTCCGGTACGTTCGGGTAGATCGGGTGAATGTGCAGGTCACCGAAATTGGCGGCGAAACGCGCTTGCTGCTGCGGCGTGATCGGTTGGTCGCGAAAGAACAGCACTTGGTGCTTGAGCAGCGCCTGTTCGATGGCGTCGCGCTGTTCCTGGTCCAGCGGCTGGCTGATGTCGATGCCACTGATTTGCGCGCCGAGGGCCGAGCTCAGAGGGACGATGGTCAAGTTGCTCATGGCGGTTCTCTTCAATTCTGGGTGTCGTACATGAATGTTGTGAACGACACCGCACCCGTAGGAGCTGTCGAGTGAAACGAGGCTGCGATCTTTTGATGTTGTTTTTAGAGAGCAAGATCAAAAGATCGCAGCCTCGTTTCACTCGGCAGCTCCTACAGGGTTGATCCAAAAAAGTGGGGATCAAGACAGTTGATCCCCACATTCAAACGTTTTAGTGCGCCTGGCCGTGCCACGGCACCAGTTTGCGTTGCAGTGCGCGCAGGCCCATTTCCATGGCGAAGGCGATCAGCGCGATCACCAGAATCCCCAGCACCACCACATCGGTGACCAGGAACTGCGCAGCCGACTGCACCATGAAGCCGAGGCCGCTGGTGGCGGCGATCAGCTCGGCAGCAACCAGCGTCGACCAACCCACACCCAAACCAATGCGCACGCCGGTCAAGATGTCCGGCAGCGCACTCGGCAGAATCACATGCCGAATCAACTGCGCCCGGGTTGCGCCCAAGGACTGCGCGGCGCGCAACTTGGCCGGATCAACCGTGCGCACGCCAGTCGCGGTGGCGATGGCAATCGGGGCGAAGATCGCCAGGTAGATCAGCAAAACTTTCGACAACTCGCCGATACCGCACCAGATCACAATCAGCGGCAGATAGGCCAGCGGTGGAATTGGACGGTAGAACTCGATCAGTGGATCGAGAATCCCGCGCGCGATGCGGTTGTGGCCGATGGCAATCCCGACCGGCACGGCGGTCAGCACCGCGAAGCCGAGGCCCAGGCCAATGCGGCTCAGGCTCGCGCCCAAGTGCTGCCACAAGGTTGAATCCATATAGCCCGTAGTCGCCAGCAGCCAGCCTTTTTGCAGCACGGCAGACGGCGGTGGCAGGAACAGTGGTTCGATCATTCCAGTGGCCGTCACGGCCCACCAGATGAACACCAAAGCGAACAGCGTCAGCACGCTGATCCAACGAGTATTGAGACTGCGGCGCACCGGAATCACCGTTGAACCCGGTTTCACCGATACGGCCGGAATTTCATAGCTGCTCATGCGCGCTCCTGCCGCGTGGCGGCGCTGCGTTGGGAGAACACTTTGGCGAGCACGTGTTCACGAGTCTCGATAAAGCGCGGGTCGGATTTGATCGCCCGTGCCGACTCGCCAGCGGCGTAACGCTGACCGAAATCCAGGCTTAAACGCTCGACGATTTGCCCGGGATTCGGCGCCAGCAGAATCAGATCCGTGGCGAGGAACACCGCTTCTTCGATGTCGTGGGTAATCAGGAATACCGGTTTGGCGGTGCGCTGCCAGACTTGCAGCAACAGCTCCTGCATCTGTTCGCGAGTGAAGGCATCAAGGGCGCCGAAGGGTTCGTCCATCAGCAACACACGCGGGTCGGCGGCGAGGGCGCGGGCCAAGCCAACGCGTTGCTTCTGGCCGCCCGAGAGCTGCCAGATCCGGCGGTTTTCAAAACCGGAAAGGTCCACCAGCGCGAGCATTTCCCGGGCGCGGATTTCCCGTTTGTCTTTGGCAATGCCGGCCAGTTCCAGACCGAAGCCCACGTTGGCCAACACGTCTTGCCAAGGCAGCAGGGCGTCGTCCTGAAACACCACGCCGCGCTCGGCGCTCGGGCCTTTGACCGGCACGCCGTCAAGGGTGATGCGCCCGGCGCTGGGCTCGACGAAACCGGCAATCAGGTTCAACAGCGAAGTCTTGCCACTGCCGGACGGGCCGAGGGCCACCAGCAATTGCTGGGGCCCAAGGCTCAAGGAAATATCCGTCAGTACCGGTTCCGGACTGCCGGGGTACTGTGCGCTGATGCGCTCCAGCTGTAGCAAAGCCATCGCGGTTAACTCCGATCAGTTGGTGATGTATTTAGCGCTGACATACGGGGCGTAGTCCGGCAGCACGGCCTCGACCTTGCCTTGTTCTTTCAGGAACGCGGCGGTGTCGGTGATGGCCTTGGTGGTTGGTGCGCCGAGGGTGATCACTTGATCAGCCGCCAGCGGGTAGACGTTGCCTTGCAGCAGCAATGGAATGTCAGTGGCCTTGGCGCCGGAGAGCTTCACCAGTTTGTCGACGTTGCTCTGGTTGGCGAGCCAGGCTTTCGGGTCTTTGCGGTAGTCGGCGTAGGCGTCGAGGGTCACTTTGGCGAACGCGGTGACGATTTCCGGGTGCTTCTCGGCGAAGTCTTTACGCACGATCCAGGCATCGAAAGTCGGCGCGCCAAACTTGGCCAGTTCGCCGGAGGTGATCAGCACTTTGCCGTTTTCCTTGGCCACGCCGAGGGCTGGGTCCCAGACGTAAGTGGCGTCGATGTCACCGCGTTTCCACGCAGCAACGATGGCCGGTGGCGCGAGGTTGAGGATGGTGACTTTCGACGGGTCGATGTTCCAGTGCTTGAGCGCGGCCAATAGGCTGTAGTGGCCGGTGGAAACGAACGGTACGGCGATTTTCTTGCCGATCAGGTCTTGCGGGGTTTTGATCCCGGAACCGTCGCGGGCAACCAGTGCTTCGGCGGCGCCGATCTGGGTGGCGATGAGGAAGGTTTCAACCGGGACTTTGCGGGTGATCGCCGCCGTCAGCGGGCTGGAACCGAGGTAGCCGATCTGCACGTCGCCGGAAGCGATGGCGGCGATGATGTCGGCCCCGTTATCGAATTTGCGCCAGTCGATTTTGGCGTTGGTGGCTTTTTCGTACGCGCCGTCGGCCTGGGCGACTTTGGCCGGGTCCACGGTGGTCTGGTAGGCGACGGTGACGTCAGCCGCCTGGGCAAAGAAACTCGCCGCAGCCAGGGACGCGGCCGCCAGGAGGCGAAGAGGGAAATTCAGTTTCATTGGGAAGCTCCTTGTCAGGCGACCGAGGATCGGCGTGAAAAGGAGACTAAATGATATAAGAATCAGAAAATAAATAACTTTTTCGAATGAGCTTATGAGCGGAAAATTCTAAGGGATGGGTGGGAGGGTAGTGGAGAATTTGCCATTGTGTGCAGTCAGGTGGATCGACCCCTCACCCCAGCCCTCTCCCCACAGGGGAGAGGGAAAGGGAGCCGATCTTCGTGATGTTCAGAACTTGAGTTCGACTCGGTTTTTCAGGTCGATGTAGCTCTAAGAACAACCCGGTCAGCCCCCTCTACCCACAGGGGAGAGGGGGAAAGGGAGCCGATCTTCGTGATGTTCAAAACTTGAGTTCGACTCGGTTTTTCAGGTCGATGTAGCTCTAAGAACAACTCGGTCAGCCCCCTCTACCCTCTGGGGAGAGGGTTGGGGTGTAGTGGTCAGGGTGAGGGGTGAGTCTCGAGGTTAGTTACTGATCGCCAGAATACTCGCCTGATACGACCCGACAAACACATCGAAATCGCCAACTTCGTTCTGCTCCAGCTCCGCCTGCTCAGCCAGCGACGAACGCGCCCGCTCTTCAAACTTCGCCTGGTCTTCAACGCTCAGCGGCTCACTGCGGAAGTACTCCGCATGCACCCGGCTCTGACGCAGGGAGAATTGAGCGAAGCTTTCCTTGTGCTCGGCCATGGCCGCCAGCACTTGGGCCGATGGGGTTCGCGACGAATCCTTGACCTTCTCCAGTTGCACGTCCAGCGCCTTGCTGTACGCATCGCCGCCATGGCTCTGATCGAGCAACGCCGCCAGTGGCGCAATGTTCTCCAGCAGTTCGGTGGCCCATTCCTTCATGTCCACCGGCTGACCGTCACGCTGCAATTGCAGGCCAGGGCGACGACCTTCCTTGACCACGCTGAGGAAGTTCGAGGTCGCATTGCCGCAGGTGTTGTTGGAGAGCAACGGGCTGTCGTTCAGCGCGCAGTACAGCAGGAATGCGTCGAGGAAGCGCGATTCCGTCAGGTCGATGCCCATCGGCAGGAACGGGTTGATGTCCAGGCAACGCACTTCGACGTACTGAATGCCGCGAGCCACCAGCGCCTGGATCGGCCGTTCGCCGGTGTAGGTCACGCGTTTCGGGCGGATGTTGGAGTAGTACTCGTTTTCGATCTGCAGGATGTTGGTGTTGAGCTGAACCCACTCACCGTCCTTGTGCGTGCCGACTTCGACGTACGGCGCGTAAGGCGTGGCCACCGCTTTGCGCAGGCTGTCGGTGTAGCTCGCCAAATCGTTGTAGCACGGCGTCAGGCCGGCCTGGGCGTTGCTCTGGTAACCGAGGTCGCTCATGCGCAGGCTGGTGGCATACGGCAGGTACAAGGTGTCCGGGTCCAGTTGTTCCAACTGGTGCGAACGACCGCGCAGGAAACCGGCGTCCAGGGCAGGGGAGGCACCGAACAGGTACATCAGCAGCCAGCTGTAGCGACGGAAGTTGCGGATCAGCGCGATGTAGGCCGATGACTGATAGTCACGGTCGGTGCCGACAAAGCCTTCGGCCTCTTTGAGCAGCGGCCAGAGCTTTTCCGGCAGGGAAAAGTTGTAGTGAATCCCGGCGATGCACTGCATGGTCTTGCCGTAACGCAGGGCCAGGCCCTTGCGGTAGACGTACTTGAGCTGACCAATGTTGGAGGTGCCGTAATAGGCAATCGGGATGTCTTCCTCGGCCGGCAGCGGGCACGGCATCGATGGACTCCACAGAAACTCGTTGCCGAGCTTGCTGTAGGCAAAACGGTGAATGCTGTCCAGGCTCGCCAGCGTGTCTGCCGGGTCGGGCAGGGCGGGCGTGATGAACTCCAGCAGCGATTCGGAATAATCGGTGGTGATCTGTTCGTTGGTCAGCGCGGAACCCAATTCTTCCGGGTGCGGCGTTTGCGCCAGGCGACCTTCGTCGGTCACGCGCAGGCATTCACGTTCGATGCCGTGAAGGCACTGTTCGAGCAGAGAGAGGTTAGCGCGCTCGCCAAGCAGAGCCAGGCGGCGGTTGAGAAGTTCGCTCAAGTTGGATTCCTTCACGCGTCAGTCGCCCCAATATGGGGGTGGGCAAGACGGTCTACAAGGGTGAAGTTAAAACTGGCGTTTTCGCCTGGTTCTTGAGTCGCACAGACCTGATGCCTGCCAGTTAAGGATTGATCACCGCAGCCCCCTGTGGGAGCGGGCTTGCTCGCGAAGAGGGCGTGTCAGTCAACATTAACGTCGCCTGACACACCGCTTTCGCGAGCAAGCCCGCTCCCACAGGTTGCGCGTCTTAACTGGCGGGCATCAGCCGCACAGCTCACAGTTAATTGCCAACTTCACTCCATGAATCTGGCTGTCGCGAACGCGGAAAAGTTCGACGCCGCAGTCGTAGCGCCGAAATTAACTCAAATCGAGGGTGGGGAGCTATAGGACAGCGAAGGTGCCTTGTGCTTTTGCGACCAGTTTGTCGCCTTGCATCACGTCGGCTTCAACTACCAACGTGCGCCGGCCCGGATGGATCACCCGTGCCGTGCACATCACTTCGCCGTCGGAAACCGCGCGAATGTAGTTGATCTTGCATTCGATGGTCGCGCTCTGCTGGTCAAAGCCGTGGGTGCTGGAACAGGCCAGCCCCATGGCAATGTCCACCAGACTGAACAAAGCCCCGCCGTGCAGCTTGCCGCCGCGATTGCGCAGCTCTGGCTCAAGCGCTAGGGCGACTTGCGCCACCCCGGTTTCCAGGCTGTGCAAGCGACACCCCAGCAGCTTGAAAAAAGCGCTTTCGGTCAGCCCGGCAGGGATATCCATCAGCGTTTCTTCAACTGCTTGGCGTTGGCGAACAGCGAAGCCATGGCGTTGTTGGCCGGGGCCGGCGCCGTGGTTTCCTTACGCGGTGCAGAGTTCTGGGATTGGCGCGGTGCCGAACCCGGACGTGCACCACGAGCACCGTCGATTTTCTCGCCCGGCGTGTCGCTCATGCGCATCGACAGGCCTACGCGTTTGCGCGGGATGTCGACTTCCATGACCTTCACTTTCACCACGTCACCGGCCTTCACCGCTTCGCGCGGATCCTTGATGAACTTCTCCGAAAGCGCGGAGATGTGCACCAAACCGTCCTGATGCACGCCGATGTCGACGAACGCGCCGAAGTTGGTCACGTTGGTCACCACGCCTTCGAGGATCATGCCCAGTTGCAGGTCCTTGAGGTCTTCGACGCCTTCCTGGAACTCGGCGGTCTTGAACTCGGGACGCGGGTCGCGACCGGGTTTTTCCAGCTCTTGCAGGATGTCGGTGACCGTTGGCAAACCGAAGGTTTCGTCGGTGTACTTTTTCGGATCGAGGCGCTTGAGGAAACTCGCGTCGCCGATCAGCGAACGGATATCACGGTCGGTTTCAGCGGCAATGCGCTGTACCAGCGGATAGGCTTCCGGGTGAACCGCCGACGAATCCAGCGGGTTGTCGCCGTTCATGACGCGCAGGAAACCAGCGGCCTGTTCGAAGGTTTTTTCGCCCAGACGCGCGACTTTCTTCAACGCCGCACGGGTTTTGAACGCGCCGTGTTCGTCGCGGTGGCTGACGATGTTCTGCGCCAGGGTCGCGTTGAGGCCGGAGATGCGGGCCAGCAGCGCCACGGAAGCGGTGTTCACGTCCACGCCAACGGCGTTTACGCAATCCTCGACCACAGCGTCCAGGCCGCGGGCCAGTTTCAACTGCGACACGTCGTGCTGGTATTGGCCGACGCCGATGGATTTCGGATCGATCTTCACCAGTTCGGCCAACGGGTCTTGCAGACGACGAGCAATGGACACCGCGCCACGGATCGACACGTCCAGATCCGGGAATTCCTTGGAAGCCAGTTCCGACGCCGAGTAAACCGATGCACCGGCCTCGGAGACCATGACTTTGGTCATCTTCATGGCTGGGTATTTTTTGATCAGTTCAGCGGCCAGTTTGTCGGTTTCGCGGCTGGCGGTGCCGTTGCCGATAGCGATCAGGTCTACCGCGTGCTTGGCGCACAGGGCAGCCAGAATCGCGATGGTCTGGTCCCACTTGTTGTGCGGCACGTGCGGATAAACCGTGGCGTGATCCAGCAGCTTGCCGGTGGAGTCGACCACTGCAACTTTGCAACCGGTGCGCAGGCCCGGGTCGAGGCCCAGGGTGGCGCGCGGACCGGCCGGGGCCGACAGCAGCAAGTCGTGCAGGTTGTGCGCGAAGACGTTGATTGCTTCGGTTTCCGCGCCGTCACGCAGTTCGCCCAGCAGGTCGGTTTCCAGGTGGGTGTAGAGCTTGACCTTCCAGGTCCAGCGCACCACTTCGCCCAGCCATTTGTCGGCTGCTCGGTTCTGGTTCTGGATGCCGAATTGCTGGCCGATCATGCCTTCGCACGGGTGCATGGTGCCCGGCAGTTCATCGCCGACTTTCAGCGCGGAGCTGAGAATGCCTTCGTTGCGGCCACGGAAAATCGCCAGCGCGCGGTGCGACGGCATGCTTTTCAGCGGTTCATCGTGTTCGAAATAGTCGCGGAACTTGGCGCCTTCCTCTTCCTTGCCGGCAATCACGCGGGCACTGAGGGTGGCTTCCTGCTTGAGGTAGCTGCGCAGCTTGTCCAGCAGGCCGGCGTCTTCGGCGAAGCGTTCCATCAGGATGTATTTGGCGCCTTCGAGGGCGGCCTTCACATCCGCCACGCCTTTTTCGGCGTCGACAAAGCGCGCGGCTTCGGCGTCCGGCGTCAGGCTCGGGTCGTTGAACAGGCCGTCGGCCAGGTCGCCGAGGCCGGCTTCCAGGGCGATCTGGCCCTTGGTGCGGCGCTTCTGCTTGTACGGCAGGTACAAGTCTTCGAGGCGGGTCTTGGTGTCGGCGAGTTTGATGTCGCGTTCGAGTTGAGGGGTCAGCTTGCCTTGCTCCTGGATGCTGGCAAGGATGCTGATGCGCCGTTCGTCGAGTTCTCGCAGGTAGCGCAGACGCTCTTCCAGATGCCGCAACTGGATGTCATCGAGGCTGCCGGTCACTTCTTTCCGGTAGCGGGCGATGAAGGGAACGGTAGAGCCCTCATCGAGTAGCGCGACGGCCGCTTCGACCTGTTGTGGGCGTACACCGAGTTCCTCGGCGATGCGGCTGTTGATGCTGTCCATAAAACCACCTGACAAATTGTGAAAGCAGGCTCGCAGGCGCAGGGATAAAGGCTCGGCGAGACTGGTTGAGCGGCCTGGCCTGCGCCGCTACCTGGGTCAACAGGCATCCCGTTGACCCGTGAAATCGAACAATTACTGCGCAGGCCATGAAAATAAAAAGCGGCCTTCTACAGTAACGATCAGACGTTGCCTGACACAAAACGCCGCGCATTATAACCAGCGTTCTGTCATTCGGGGGCATTGCACCCTGTAGGCAGAAATACCGGTTTTCTGGCAGTGAAGGAAAAATCTGCTAACAATGCACACGGTGCGTATAACGGCAGCTACGCCATAATGCGCGCCGAGCTAAAAGGAGCATCTAATGAGCAGCACTGCAAACAATGCTGAAGGCGAAAAAATTCTTATTGTTGATGACGATCCAGGGCTAAGCAGCCTGCTGGAACGCTTTTTCGTCAGCAAGGGCTACCGTGCCCGTGCCGTACCGAACACAGAGCAGATGGACCGTCTGCTGGCGCGTGAAGTGTTCAACCTGGTCGTCCTCGACCTGATGCTGCCCGGCGAAGACGGTTTGACTGCCTGCCGCCGTCTGCGCGGCGCGAACAATCAGATTCCGATCATCATGCTGACCGCCAAGGGCGATGAGCTGAGCCGCATCAAGGGCCTGGAGCTGGGCGCCGACGATTACCTGGCCAAGCCGTTCAATCCGGACGAGCTGATGGCGCGGGTCAAAGCGGTCCTGCGTCGTCAGGCTGCGCCAGTGCCGGGTGCACCGGGCAGCGAAGACGAAAGCGTGACCTTCGGTGACTACGAACTGTCCCTGGCCACCCGCGAACTCAAACGCGGCGATGAAGTGCACATGCTCACCACTGGTGAGTTCGCGGTGCTCAAGGCCCTGGTCATGAACGCCCGTCAGCCGTTGACTCGCGACAAGTTGATGAACCTGGCCCGTGGCCGCGAGTGGGATGCCCTGGAACGTTCCATCGACGTGCAGATCTCCCGTCTGCGCCGGATGATCGAGCCCGATCCATCCAAGCCGCGCTACATCCAGACAGTCTGGGGCGTGGGTTACGTGTTCGTTCCGGACGGCGCCGCCACCAAGTGATCGGCGATTTGTAGGAGCGGGTGTGCGGGCAACGGGTCAAACGACCTTGCCCGCAGACTCGCGATCCGCAATGTGCGAGCATCGCTCGCTCCTGCAAGTGTGTAGCGGTTATCCATGAAAACCCCCGTTTGGTTCCCCCAGAGTTTCTTCTCTCGCACCCTGTGGCTGGTGCTGATCGTCGTCCTGTTCTCCAAGGCGCTGACCCTGGTTTATCTGTTGATGAACGAAGACGTGCTGGTGGACCGCCAATACAGTCACGGCGTCGCCCTGACGCTGCGTGCCTATTGGGCCGCCGATGAAGAAAACCGCGCGAAAATCGCTGATGCCGCGACCCTGATCCGGGTAGTGGGCGCCGGTGTGCCGGAAGGTGAGCAACACTGGCCATACAGCGAGATTTACCAGCGGCAGATGCAGGCGGAGCTGGGTGCCGACACCGAAGTTCGATTACGCATGCACTCCCCGCCGGCGCTGTGGGTCCGGGCGCCCAGCCTGGGCGATGGCTGGCTGAAAGTGCCGCTGTATCCGCATCCGCTGCGTGGCCAGAAAATCTGGAACGTACTCGGCTGGTTCCTCGCCATCGGCTTGCTGTCCACCGCCTCGGCGTGGATCTTCGTCAGCCAGCTCAATCAACCGTTGAAACGCCTGGTCTACGCCGCACGGCAACTCGGCCAGGGCCGCAGTGTGCGCCTGCCGATCAGCGACACACCGAGTGAAATGGCCGAGGTTTACCGCGCGTTCAACCAGATGGCCGAAGACGTCGAGCAGGCGGGTCGCGAGCGTGAGTTGATGCTGGCCGGGGTGTCCCACGACCTGCGAACGCCATTGACCCGGTTGCGCTTGTCCCTGGAATTGATGGGTGACCACAGCGATCTGTCGGACGACATGGTGCGCGACATCGAAGACATGGACGCGATTCTCGACCAGTTCCTGGCGTTCATTCGCGACGGTCGTGACGAGTCGGTGGAAGAGGTGGACCTGAGCGATCTGGTGCGCGAAGTTGCCGCGCCGTACAACCAGAACGAAGAGAAAGTGCGCTTGCGTCTGGAGCCGATCCAGCCGTTCCCGCTGCGTCGGGTGTCGATGAAACGCTTGCTGAACAACCTGATCGGCAACGCCTTGCACCATGCGGGCAGTGGGGTTGAGGTCGCGGCGTATGTGTCCGGCGACACCAGTGCTCCGTATGTGGTGCTGAGCGTGATGGACCGCGGGGCGGGGATTGATCCGTCGGAGCTGGAGGCGATCTTCAATCCGTTTACCCGTGGTGACCGGGCTCGGGGCGGTAAGGGCACCGGGTTGGGCCTGGCGATCGTGAAGCGGATTGCTTCGATGCATGGCGGGAATGTTGAGCTGCGTAATCGGTCGGGTGGCGGGCTGGAAGCGCGGGTGCGGTTGCCGTTGGGGTTGATGTTGCCGCGGGATGCGGTTTAAGGACATTAGGTTTTGGTGGGAATCTAAAGCCACCCCTCACCCCAGCCCTCTCCCCAGAGGGGAGAGGGGAGAGGGGAGAGGGGAGAGGGGAAAGGGAGCAGACCGCATGCTATTCAAATCCTGAGTTCACCTCGATTTTTCAGGTCGATGTAGCTCTAAGAACAACTCGGTCAGTCCCCTCGCCCCTTTGGGGAGAGGGTTAGGGTGAGGGGTGTCCCTAACTGACACCCCTTAGTTCCGAAACCTCAACCCTTACCTTTGGTGCGCGTCATATTCGGCCCACCATTCTTCTCCAGATGCTCAATGATGATCCCCGCCACGTTCTTGCCGGTGGTGGTCTCAATCCCTTCCAGCCCCGGCGACGAGTTCACTTCCATCACCAACGGCCCGTGATTGGAGCGCAGGATATCCACACCTGCCACCGCCAAACCCATCACCTTCGCCGCACGCAACGCAGTCATGCGTTCTTCCGGGGTGATCTTGATCAGGCTGGCGCTGCCGCCGCGATGCAGGTTGGAGCGGAACTCCCCTGGCTTGGCCTGGCGCTTCATCGCCGCGATCACCTTGTCGCCGACCACGAAGCAGCGAATGTCCGCGCCGCCGGCTTCCTTGATGTATTCCTGAACCATGATGTTCTGCTTCAGGCCCATGAACGCTTCGATCACCGACTCGGCCGCCGTCGCTGTTTCACACAGCACCACGCCGATGCCCTGGGTGCCTTCCAGCACCTTGATCACCAGCGGTGCGCCGTTGACCATGTCGATCAGGTCGGGAATGTCATCTGGCGAGTGGGCAAACCCGGTGACCGGCAAACCGATTCCCCGGCGCGACAGCAATTGCAACGAACGCAGCTTGTCCCGCGAGCGGGCAATGGCCACCGACTCGTTGAGCGGGAACACCCCCATCATTTCAAACTGGCGCAACACCGCGCAGCCATAAAACGTCACCGACGCACCGATCCGCGGGATCACCGCATCGAAACCTTCCAGCGGCTTGCCGCGGTAGTGGATCTGCGGCTTGTGGCTGGCAATGTTCATGTAGGCGCGCAAGGTGTCGATCACCACCATTTCATGGCCACGCTCGATACCGGCTTCGACCAGACGACGGGTGGAATACAGACGCGGGTTCCGCGACAGCACAGCGATCTTCATGCAACACCTGTGGAAGAGGTAGATACCGGGAACACCGGCTTGTCTTGTACATATTTAATGCCCGGATTGACCACCAACTGGCCGTCGATCAGGGCTTTGGAGCCGAGTAGCAGGCGATAACGCATGGACTTGCGGCAGGCGAGGGTGAACTCGACCCGCCAGACCCGATCACCGAGGGCCAGGGTGGTGCTGACCACGTAACGCATTTGCGCGTGGCCGTTGGAGCTTTTAATGGTTTTCATCGTCACCAGCGGCGCCTCGCAGCGTCGGTGGCGCAATTGCACCACCGTGCCCAGGTGCGCGGTGAAGCGCACCCATTCCTGCCCGTCGCGCTCGAATGTCTCGATATCGGTGGCGTGCAGGCTGGAGGTGCTGGCCCCGGTGTCGATTTTTGCCCGAAGGCCCGCGACTCCCAAATCCGGGAGCGCCACCCACTCGCGCAGACCGACAACGGTCAAATGGTCAAATGTCTTCAATAGGAAAAAACCGGCGATTAACGCGTCCAGGCTTCAGGCGTTACCTGAGCCAACGCTTTGAATGCAGGTTTGGCGAACCAGAAACCCTGCATCAGAAATATTCCACAGTCCGCCAGGAAATCCCGTTCGCCAGCGCTCTCAATGCCTTCGGCAATGACTGTAACGTTCAACTCCGCACAGATTGTGACAATCCCCCGAACGATAGCCTGACGAACACGGTCGCGGTCGACATCGCGGATCAGCGCCATGTCGAGTTTGATCAGGTCCGGTTGGAAATCTGCCAGCAGATTGAGCCCCGAATAACCGGCACCGAAATCATCGATGGCGGTCTTGAAGCCGAATTCGCGGTATTCACGCAGAATATTGGTCAAATGGCGATAGTTATCTACGTGCTCGCTTTCCAGTGTCTCGAAAATCAGCCGGTTGATCGGGAAATTGTGTTTTTTCGCCGCCTCCAGGGTGCTGCGAATGCATAGCTCTGGACGATAGACGGCGTTGGGCATGAAGTTGATCGACAAGTGTGTCTGCATATTTAGATTCGCCGCGCCTTCGATGGCGCGGGTCCGGCAGAGCTGGTCGAAGCGGTAGCGGTTCTCTTCTGTAACCTGATCTAACACGGATAATGCGCCTTCACCGGCCACCCCACGGACCAGTGCTTCGTGGGCAAAAATCGATTGGTCCCGCAGGTCGACGATCGGTTGGTAGGCAAAGGCAAAATCGAAGCCCAGCGGCTCGCTTTGCTGGCAGCCCTGGCAACCGACTTTGGGTGAGGTCAAAGAAGAGGGGAATATAGTCACTCGATCACTCCATGCCGGTGAGCCGGCCACGATCACAGTCTATCGGGAGGGCCGAGTTCTTGCGCCCGACAGAAACGGTAGTACAGTTCCGACTACTGGCGGAAAGAGGAATTCATATGGCACAAAAACAGGAAGAGGACGACAAGGTCCGTCTAGATAAATGGTTGTGGGCCGCGCGTTTTTTCAAAACACGTGCCCTGGCCAAATCGGCAATCGAGAGTGGCAAGGTGCACTGTCGGGGCGAACGTTGCAAACCGGGCAAGGAACCGCGCATCGGCGATGAGTTTCAGATCCGCATTGGGTTCGAGGAAAAAACGGTCGTGGTCCAGGCACTGTCGATCGTGCGCCGTGGCGCGCCAGAGGCGCAGACGCTGTATGCGGAGACCGAAGCGAGCGTCGCCAAGCGCGAAGCGGCAGCGGCGATGCGCAAGGCCGGGTCGCTGGGCGTGAGCACTGATGGCAAGCCGAGCAAAAAGCAGCGGCGGGATTTGTTCAAGTTTCGCGGCAGTAGCAACGACGAGTGAATCAGTTGGTTATGTGTTGTCTGGGCTGACGCTTTCGCGAGCAAGCCCGCTCCCACAGGGGAAGCGCATTCCAATGTGGGAGCGTGGCTTGCCCGCGAACGAGTGCGCAGCACTCGGCCAGGCGCCTTAGTCTTATCAGGCGCTACGCACCACACTCATCCGCGAAACCACCGGCAATTTCCCCAGCAGCTCAAACAGCGGCGCCGTCACTTTCAGGAAAAACTCCGAAACGTGATACGCAAACGGCGTGTAGTAACCCCAGCCCAACGCCCACACCGCCAGCAACACGCCACCGATGTAATCGTCCTGGCCCCAATGCGCGCCCGCCACCAGCCGCGGCATCATGAACAGCAGCGCCAGGCCCCAGATCGTCAGCGTCTGCCAGGTGCTGCGGCTGAACACCGTCATGAACATGGCCCAGATCAGCAACACCGAAGCATGGTCGCCAGGGAAGCTTTGGGTCGAGCGGTCCTTCAATTCCCACGTCTTCTCAAGCTCGGGGAAGTAGTTGCTCATGCGAATGGCGTTTTTGATCATCATCGACGGACTGCTGTGCTGCCAGTCCATGTGATCGGCAAGTTTTGTGAACAGCATGCGAATAAACAGCAGCAGCAACAGAATCGCCAGGAAGCCAAAAAACGCCCGGCGTACATCGATGGCATCGAACACCCAATCGCCCTTGATCAGCAGCGTCAGCAGAATCACTCCGACCACCGCGTCAAATGGACGCAGACTTGCAATTGCCCAGATGTGGAGCCATATCGGGTTGCTGGCCAATGGAGCATTGAGCAGGTGAAACAGCCACTCGTCGAAAATCACGCACAACATCTGACCCGTAGGCCATAACCAGAATGCCAACAGCACCAAAGGCACAAAATTGCACAAAACCAGCCGGCGCAGGTTCCACCTTGCTTGGAACAAACCCGGATTGTTCATAAAATGCCTCCAATGGCTGAACATTGCGCACCAAAATGGTGCTGCAAAGACGTAATTGTCACTACTAGCAACTAAATTGTCATCACTTCAGATACCCAGACCTATGACCGATCTACCGGATTCCGACTTCACCCAACGCTTCATCTTCGATGACAGCGACACCCGCGGCGAGCTGGTGGCGTTGGAACGTAGCTATGCCGAAGTGCTGGCCAAACACCCCTACCCAGAGCCGGTCGCGCAACTGCTGGGCGAACTGATGGCGGCCGCCTCGTTGCTGGTCGGCACCCTTAAGTTCGATGGACTGCTGATCCTGCAAGCGCGTTCCGATGGCCCGATCCCGCTGCTGATGATCGAGTGCTCCAGCGAGCGCGAAATCCGTGGCCTGGCCCGTTACGAGGCCGACCGGATTGCCCCCGACGCGACCCTCGCCGACCTCATGCCCAACGGCGTGCTGGCGCTGACCGTCGACCCGACCCAGGGCCAGCGTTACCAGGGCATCGTCGACCTCGACGGCGAAACCCTGTCCGAGTGCTTCACCAACTATTTCGTCATGTCCCAGCAGGTCGGTACCCGCTTCTGGCTGTACGCCGATGGCCGTCGCGCCCGTGGCCTGTTGCTCCAGCAATTGCCCGCCGACCGTCTGAAAGACGAAGAAGAACGCGCCGCCAGCTGGCAGCACATCACCGCGCTGGGCAGCACCCTGACCGCCGATGAATTGCTGAGCCTGGATAACGAAACCGTGCTCCATCGCCTCTACCACGAAGAGCAAGTGCGCCTGTTCGATGTGCAGAAACTGCGCTTCCGTTGCAGCTGCTCGCGCGAACGTTCTGCCAATGCGCTGGTCAGCTTGGGTCTGGAAGATGCCCAGTCGCTGGTGATTGAGCATGGCGGAAATATCGAGATCGACTGCCAGTTCTGTAACCAGCGCTACCTGTTTGATGCCGCGGATATCACTCAATTGTTCGCTGGAGCGGGTGTGGATACCCCGTCAGATACCCGGCACTAAAACGGTTCAGCGCAGGTAAATTCACTGGTTTGCGCCGGAATAACGCCGTTACGACGGGAGGGCCCTACTCTTTTTGGGCGTTTCTGGCATAATCCGGCCCACTTTTTGTCGCGGTAGTAGTGCACGACTTTCTACTACAAAACGTTTGGAGCACACTCGGCCACTGGCCGACGGGGAATCTCATGACGCAAGCCAATAACGCCGTGTACACCGATCTGAGTGTTGATGATCTGGTAAAAGAAGCCTTGAGTCGCGGTGAAGGCGAGCTTGCCGATACCGGCGCGCTGGTTGTTCGCACCGGTCACCGCACCGGCCGCTCGCCAGTCGATCGTTTCATCGTTGACGAGCCATCCACTTCGGCTTCCATCGCCTGGGGCCCGATCAACCGCAAGTTCCCGGCCGACAAGTTCGATGCCCTGTGGAGCCGCGTAGAAGCATTCAACAACGCGCAAGAGCATTTCGTTTCCCACGTGCATGTAGGCGCAGCTGAAGACCACTACCTGGCCGTGAAGATGACCACCCAGACTGCCTGGCAGAATCTGTTCGGTCGTTGCCTGTTCATCAACCCGGAAAAGTACAACCCGGCTGGCCGTGATGAGTGGCAAGTGCTCAACGTAGCCAACTTCGAATGCGTGCCTGAGCGTGACGGCACCAACTCCGACGGTTGCGTGATCCTCAACTTCGCACAGAAGAAAGTGCTGATCGCCGGCATGCGTTACGCCGGTGAAATGAAGAAAGCCATGTTCTCCGTGCAAAACTTCCTGCTGCCGGCCGCTGACGTGCTGCCGATGCACTGCGCCGCCAACATCGGCGAAGCAGGCGACGTGACCCTGTTCTTCGGTCTGTCCGGCACCGGCAAAACCACCCTGTCCGCCGACGAAAGCCGTTACCTGATCGGTGACGACGAACACGGCTGGGGCGAAGGCGTTGTCTTCAACATCGAAGGCGGCTGCTACGCCAAGTGCATCGACCTGTCCGAGAAGAACGAGCCGGTCATCTGGAAAGCCATCAAGCACGGCGCTGTACTGGAAAACGTCGTCATCGACGACGCCAAGCACGCCGACTATGCCGATGTCAGCCTGACCCAGAACAGCCGCGCCGCCTACCCGCTGGAGCACGTTGCCAAGCGCTCCGAGCACAACCTCGGTGGCGAGCCAAACGCGGTGATCTTCCTGACCTGCGACCTGACCGGCGTCCTGCCGCCAGTGTCCATCCTCAGCGAAGAACAAGCGGCCTACCACTTCCTGTCCGGCTACACCGCACTGGTGGGCTCGACCGAAATGGGTTCCGGCAGCGGCATCAAATCCACCTTCTCCACCTGCTTCGGCGCACCGTTCTTCCCGCGTCCGGCTGGCGAATACGCAGAACTGCTGATCAAGCGCATCCGCGGCTTCGGCTCCAAGGTTTACCTGGTTAACACCGGTTGGACTGGCGGCGGCTACGGCGTCGGCAAGCGCTTCAACATCCCGACCACCCGTGGCGTGATTGCAGCGATCCAGAGCGGTGCGTTGATCGGTGTTGAAACCGAGCACCTGGACACCATCAACCTGGACGTGCCGTTGGCTGTTCCTGGTGTTGAGACTGGCCTGTTGAACCCGCGTAATACCTGGGCTGATAAAGCTGCTTACGATGAAGCAGCCAAGGCGTTGGCTGGGTTGTTTGTTGAGAACTTCAAGAAGTTTGAAGTGAGCGACGCGATCAAGGCTGCTGGGCCTAAGTTGTAAGATTTGGTCTGACGCAATGAAAGAGCCGCCCTCAGGGGCGGCTTTTTTGTGGGAGCTGTTTGGTCTTGAAAGTTATGAAGATCCCTTGTGGGAGCGGGCTTGCTCGCGAAAGCGGTTATTCATTCAACATTGATGCTGACGGCTCCACCGCTTTCGCGAGCAAGCCCGCTCCCACAGGAACTGGCGTGCGTTTCAGGTTTTCAGGTGCAGAACTAATGCGCCAACCAAGACCAAAACAACGCCCAGCACTTGTACCTTGGCCAATCGCTCCTTGAAAAAAACATAGCCCAAAATCGCCGCAATCCCGCCCGACAATGTGCTGATCACGGTCACAACCGAAACTGATCCGGCCACCGCGCCCCAGGCGAATGACGAAAAGCCACCCAGGTTCATTAGGCTTGCACCCGTCAGCGTCATGCAGTTTTTCAGGGGAGGGATTTTCAAGCCATCCTTTATTTTGATCACGATGAGCACCAGCACGATCAGCCCAACAAGATAAGCGAGCCAGAGCATCGTCACCGGCCCAAGAACAGGAAGGACGAAGTGTCCTTGCAACCAAAAACTGGTGCCGTAGAACACTGCCGCCAACAATGCGTAGGCAATCGAACTGCTGGCTTGTGTGGTGTGTGGAATCTTCGGGTCAGAGTGAATGCTGGAAAGAATGACCCCGAGCACGCACAGGCCAATGCATAGCAGTTGAATCAAGCTGATCTGCTCACCGCCAGCCCACGAGAGCAATGTCGTGACCACACCGTAGGACGTCACCAGCGGCGCGACAATGGAGGCTTTTCCGAGGGCGAAGGCTTTGGACAGCGCCAGGGCGCCAGACACGGTCAGGATGGCGGCGGCGATGCCGATCAGCCAGACGTTGAGTGGTGCCGCCATGGATTTGAAGATGAAGCTGGGAACGGCGATCAGCAACAGGCTCATGATCGTAAAGCCCAACGCCTGGCCAAAATAAACAGCCCGTTTGACGCCGACTGCGCGGGCATTCAGGCCCACGAGAAAATCTGTACCACCCCAGAGCAGGGCGGCGAGTAAACCCATCAGTACGTCCACGCTATGTCCTTATAGGTGTTCGCTGCGCACGTTTAGAGGCTTTCCAGCTCCTGAGTGTCCCAGCGTTGGGCCTTGATGGCCTGGTAGAGCATGCCGATAGTCAGCGGGACTTTGTCGCCGCGACCCTTGGCCCTGCGTTTGAGGAACACATCGTAGCCTTCGCGTTGGAAGTAGCGATAGGTATCTTGTTCGATGATAAGAGGAGGGCTCTCAGCTATTTTCCTGATAGCCGAAACGCTGAAGCCATATTGTCTTGCTCCCGTTTCGACAGCCCCGCAGCACTGGCCACTTTTGGCCACTGGCTCACCACTTCTCGGAAACGCTCAATAATCTCCTGTGCATCATCACGGCCGACTCGGAAGATTTCGGCGACTTCGCGAGCGAGTTCGAGATCCAGCGCATTGTCGGCATCGGTAATGTTGAGCTTCAATCCATCGGCATGTGCGACCGGATTCATGTCGTAGGCATCAGACAGGCGCCACCCACGACCCGGATCAAGAAGAAAGCCATGGTTGCGCATGTGATCGTCGGTATTTGAAACCAAGATGTTGAACACAATCCGTGACCACAATTCGCGGAGATCTTCGTCGGGCTCTGAACCGTGCTGCACGAGTACTTCTGCCAACTCAAGGTAGCTGGCGCCTACTGACGCATCATCACCGTCTACGCGGTCGGTCATGGTCATGGCTGAGGCGAAATGCAGTCGCCCTCCCGTTGCAGTGCGGTCGAAGCGTTTGACCATGAAGCAGTAATGGTCACTCGCATAGCGCTGCGCCATCCCCGTAGCCACGCGCAGACCACATTGCTTCGCCATGGCGTTCACCACGAATTCCCATCCGCCGACGTCATAGTCGTCGCGAGTGCTCGGGAACTTGGCGATCCACAGATGACCGTTCTTGTCAGCAACGCTGGCCTTGGGTCTGGCGCCGCCCAGTGAGCCACCGGGTGCAATCAACATTCTTAACCACTCGCGCCCATCGAGTGATGTGTTGTCTGGATCGTTTTCCAGCGCGCGACTTGCCTGTTCCAGCTCCCGTAACTTGATAAAGGGCGGCGCTGCCAACCCATCTCGATCGTCCAGAAAACTACCTTCATCATTCAACTTGTAGCGGATAGCACCGACTCGATAGAGGTCGTGAACGCCTAGAAGGTAATCCGACTCGTAGAGCTTTGTGCCCTTCGGGACAAGTCCTTCGCGGATGTCCCGTTCCAAGCGGCGTTTCATTAGCAACTGGCCCCAGCGATCCGGGCTTGAGTCGGCAAAAGCGCCGAAGCGAGTCTGGTGCTGGCCAGGGAATTGCCGTCCTTCGAAGAGTCCGATGCGGGGATCCAGCGTCGTGAAGTTCAATTCGGGATCGGCCAAAGCGGTAGGGTCGTATTCAAATTCGAACACGTTGTTGGAGCGAGCTTTTCGGGCATGGAGAAACCCAAGTCGCCTTGGTCCGTTCAGGGTTTCCCAATCGGCATACACCGCGATCAGTGTCATTTTCAATCCGTCCCGGGTTTGGTTTTCTTCGTGGTGAACAACTTGGAAAACGAGTGAGTGTTCAACGGGAAATCAACCTCAATATCCGAATCGGAAATGGGGCTTTCCGATGCTTCCTCCGTCCTGTCTCGAATCGGTGACGACGCCTTCGCGGCGTTCGCTTTGCGTACTCGCTGGCGTTTACTGGCTGCTGCGTTTGCTTGTGGAGTTAAGCGCGCGTCTTGCAGCTGGCGTCCCAACTCATCGGTTGCTGCGAGCTTACTCAAGTCTTTCTCCAAGCCCAGAACCTGCATCACAGACATATAGGCGCCCATCGTCACGCCTGAAGCGCCGGACTCCAGAGAGCGAAGCGTTGTCAGCGACATGCCAGCCCTTTCAGCGACTTGCTTTGCGGTCAGCCTGCGACGCAGTCGAGCGAGTTTCAGGCGTTCACCGAACTCCGCGAGCAGTCTGGATGCGGATGGCATGAGAGGCGCTGTTTTCTTAGCCATATGCCATTATTCCTTCACTATTTGGCTTTAACTGCCAGAATAATAGCACTTATGTAGTGATTTGCAGGGTGTTGCAAGGCACTGTCTTCGGCACCGCTGCAAACGGTCGAGGCCTGAATTAATTTTTATAACTGCCATTATTCCAGCCAGATTTCTATTAAACAGCCAGAATAATGCCATTTATGTATTCCGCTGGAGAGATTCCAGAGCTTGTGTATCCCACTGTTGCACCTTGACTGCTTGGTAAAGCATGCCGATGGTCAGCGGGACTTTGTCACCTCGACCCTTTGCCCTGCGCTTGAGATGCACATCGAACCCTTGCGGTTGGAAATAGCGGTAGGCGTCGTAGTCGATGAAGTCGATCCCAAACTGTTCTTCCAGCGCTTCCATCAAGTGTTGCGCGTCAGCGCCGTCGCAGCCGAGGTCGAAATTGATCGAGGTGGTGAGGCTGATGGTTTTGCGTTCGGGCAGGCCGAGTTCTTCGTGCAGCAACTGCATGAGCAGGTGCATGGCGTGGTCGTCGGGGAAGTTGGGGGCGAGGTTCATGGTGCGTGTTCCGTTAGGGGCATTTCGATGAGACGGATTAGGCCTGATTTTGCGGCGCTTTGGATGTTGATATTCGCGGGAAGGCTGGCGCGCACCGCGCAGGATTTCGTTCATCTGTTGCGCGCTTTCCATTAGCTCATCAAAAAACCGGCTCATGGTTATCCTCAGGTTTTGATCGTTCCTACGCTCCGCGTTGGAATGCAGCCCGGGACGCTCTGCGTCCCAAGAGTCGAACGCGGAGCGTCCGTTGAGGCATTCCCACGCGGAGCGTGGGAACGATCTTCGTTCGGTGTCAGGCGGGTGCTTTCCAGCCCATCATGCGTTGTTGGGCGACTTTCAATAGGTCGCAGCCGTCTTGGTTCAGGAGGTAGAGCGCGTGGGTGATATGGGGGATGTCTTCGACGTCGCCGTTTTTGAAGCAGACGCAGTGCAGGGTTTTGAGGAGGTCGCTGGAGGCTCGGATGCGCTGGAGGGCGGCTTCGAGGATGTCCTGGGGGTTGGCTTCTGTGTCGATGATCAGGGGTGGGGAATCGGTGAGGTTGGTTTGTAGTGGGCGGTAGCGATCGACAAGCGGATTTAGTGTGGTCACTGACGGACACCTCTATCTAAAAGGGAAAATTGCGCCTCTCTCTTTCGAGTGACCAAGCCCGAATCGCTGATTTGGCAGCGACAATCCGACTATAGATTTGAGTCTTGGGCAGCGATAGAAGACAAGGTGTCTTAGGTTGTAGGAACGGGATGAAGCTTCGGCAAGGCATTGCCTACAGCTTTTTCCCCTGTCGCAATTTCTCCCGTTTGATTGCGAATATGCGTCTGGCTTCTTCATCTGGAATGCCAGGTCGCGGGTCGTCGATGCTGGCTTGTACTTGTGCTCTGAACCATGCGTCGTAGGCTTCTTTATCGAGCTATTGTTGAGTTTCGGGCATTTTTGATTTCATCAGGTACACCGGGTTTTCGTTCTTCGCGGGCAAGCCTCGCTCCTACACGGGGCCGGATTCTGTGGTGTTCTTCGGCAAGTGCTTCCGGGCAATTTCCAGGAGTTCGTGGCCGTCCCGGGTGAGCAGGTGCAAGGCGTTGACGATGTTGGGAATGTCGCTCGGGTCGGCCTCTTTGAAACTCTGACAATAAAGCGTTTCAAGCAGATCGCTGGCGGCGCGGATGCGTTGGCGCGCGGCGTCGAGGATTTCGTATGGATCGGCTTCGGTGTCGATGACCAGTACGGGGGTGTCGCTATAACTAGACTTGAGCGGGTGAAAGCGATTTGTCAGCGTGCAAGGTGTGTTCATCGAGGTTTCTCCTGTGTGAGATCACGGCAGGCCGAGACACCGTTTCAGCCGCGCCGCAGACTATAGAAGGGCCTCATGTGGCGCGGCAATATGGCTTCGATGGACAGAGTTCGTAGGGGTTTTACCCGGGTTTTCGGACCTGGCCTACGTGTTTCCCGAGGATTTTTGCGGTGAAACCCTTACCGGTCAAATTTCCTACGGGTTTGTCAGGCATTACGCCGCAAACCTCTGTATGGTGCGCGCCAGAATCTGTAGGGCGTTTCCAAACGTCTGACCAACGCTTAAAGGGAATTAGGTATGCAATGGCTACGTATGGCCTCGATTTTGTTGTTGTGGGCCGGTATTGGTCGTTTGGCGGGCGCCACTGACGCGGCCGGTTCGATGGTTCAGGCCAATATGGACCGCACCGGTTGGCCCGATGCCCTCACCAGTCAAGCTGAAGTCGATACAGCGTCCCGCGCCGAAGTGCTGATGGTCGGCAAGGCGCTGCTGGACAGCGAAGCACTGGACGAACCCGGACTGAAACAACGCCTGGGTGTGCAATCCGTAAAGCTCAAATCTGTGCGGCAGGTGCGTGACGGGTTGTGGGATCGGTTACTGACCACCTACCGCAATGCCAGTCAGAACTGCGATAGCCAACCCTTCTGCCCGCGTGTACGCAGCGTCGCTGATTTGCGTCAGTTGGCAGCAGCGTTCACGGGCGAGATCAGCCCGGCTTATGCCGCGTGGGCCAGCAAGAGCCGGGTGTTTCATGAGCAGGCATTGAATGAGCAACTGCGAGTGGCGGTGCTGGTGCCGTAGTCAGCTGGCGATGTCAGGCTGAGCAGTGGAATGCGCGGCAAGCAGCGGCGGCTCGTCAGGGAATTTGCCGCATCCGCTCAGCAGCAGCGATGCAAGTACTAGGGCGAAAATCGAAGTGTGGGGCATGGTCGTTCCTTCGTGAAAAATCCGCGCCCATCAGGCGTCCTGCCGTGATGTGAAATACGCGAATAGTGGTTTTGAGGAGGTGAACCTTACCTCCTGACCGAGCGGCCCTGTGAGCAAGAAAGTGTTTCGTTTGTTTCATCCTGTGGCAAAGAAGCAGAGCGGCAAGGCTGTATCATCCCGTATCGTTTTGGTCCCGACCTTTTCTCGACTCGCTGCAATCGCCGGCTAGGCTTTTGGCATCGCAGCGGTCAACGGAGTGACAGCTTATGCACAACACCCTGGAACAGGTTTTCGGTTATCCACAGTTTCGGCCCGGCCAGGAAGCGGCGGTCAGCGCGGTGTTGGCCGGGCGCTCGGCGGCGGCGATTTTCCCCACCGGTTCGGGCAAGTCCCTGTGTTATCAATTGCCGGCACTGTTGCTACCGCACCTGACGTTGGTGGTATCGCCGCTGCTGGCGCTGATGCAGGATCAGTTGGCGTTCCTGCAACGCCACGGCATCTCGGCGGGCAGTATCGATTCGGCGCAAAGTCGCGATGACGCGAGTGACGTGATGGCCCGTGCCAAGTCTGGCGAATTGAAGATCTTGATGATTTCCGTGGAGCGCCTGAAGAACGAGCGCTTCCGCAATTTTTTGCAGCAAGTGCCGATCTCGCTGTTGGTGGTGGACGAGGCGCACTGCATCTCGGAGTGGGGCCATAACTTCCGCCCCGATTACCTCAAGCTCCCGGACTACCAGCGTCAGTTCAACATCCCCCAAGCCTTGTTGCTGACCGCCACCGCGACGCCGAAAGTGATCGCGGACATGGAAGCGAAATTCGCCATCGCTCCCGAAGACGTGGTGACCACCGGTTTCTATCGGCCGAACCTCAATCTGCTGGTGGAGCCGGTGCGCGGCCAGGACAAACGCCGACGCCTTGTCGAGTGGATGAGCCAGCGCCCGAACCAGCCGAGCATCGTCTACGTCACTCTGCAGAAAACCGCCGAGCACATTGCCGAACATTTGGGCCGCAACGGTATTCAGGCCGAGGCTTATCACGCCGGTTTGCCTCACGAGCAACGGGAAGCCATTCAGAAGCGCTTCATGGGCGGCCAGTCCAATTGCATCGTCGCGACCATCGCTTTCGGCATGGGCATCGATAAAAGCGACATCCGCAACGTTGTGCATTTCGACCTGCCCAAATCCATCGAAAACTACAGCCAGGAAATCGGCCGCGCCGGGCGTGACGGGCAGCCTTCCGATTGCCTGGTATTGGCCAACCGCGACAGCCTCAACGTGCTGGAGAATTTCGTCTACGGCGACACGCCGGAACTGGACGGTATCCGCTGCGTGCTCGACGAACTGCAAGCCGCCGCACCCGAAGGACAGTGGGAGTTTCTGCTGGGGCCGTTGGCGGACCAGAGCAACATTCGCCAGTTACCGCTCAAGACCTTGCTGGTGCAGTTGGAGCTGCGCGGCATCATCGCGCCGCGTTACGCCTATTACGCGGAATACCGCTTCAAATACTTGCAGGAGCCGGAGGCTTTGCTCGCCCGTTTCGAGGGTGAGCGCAAGGACTTCGTCGCGGCGATCATCCAGACCTCCAGCCGCGCACGCACCTGGGCGACGGTGAATTTCGATGCACTGTACGAGCAGCATTCGGCCGAGCGTAATCGGGTGGTCAAGGCGCTGGATTACTTCCAGGAGAAGGGCTGGGTCGAACTTGAAAGCAAGCAGATGACCGAGGTCTACAGCTTGCTGCAAACCGGGTTTGATGCCCAAACGCTAAGCGAAGAATTGCACGCTTACTTCACTCGCCATGAACAAACCGAGATCGCGCGGATTCACGCCATGCTCGATCTGTTCGCCACTGATCATTGCCTGGGGTATCGCCTGGCCGAGTACTTCGGCGATGAAAACGCGCCCCGGCAGTGCGGGCATTGTTCGGTGTGTCATGGGGATGTTGCGCGACTGCCTGCGCCGCCGGAGTTGCCAGCGCTTGTGGATAAAAACTTCGAAGCGTTGTGCGCTGATTTTATCCACAGGCATGAGCAGCACACCGGGCATTTCCCGTCGGCGGAACGGGTGACACGGTTCCTGTGCGGGATCAGCGTTCCGTTGTTTACCAAGCTCAAGGCGCGGACGATTCCGGGGTCGGGTGCGCTGGAAGATTATCCGTATGCCCAAGTGCGGGAGTGGGCTCAGGCGCATTTGTCCGGTTGAAACACCTACCCCTGTGGGAGCGGGCTTGCTCGCGAAGGCGGCGTGTCAGTCAACGATGATGTCGACTGACACGCCGCCTTCGCGAGCAAGCCTGCTCCCACAAGGGGATTTGCGGTGATCTTGCGGGCTGCATCCATCCCCTGAATGTCCCCCATCACAGGAATAAATTTCAAAAACCTGTGGCGGCTGACTATGGTGAAGGCTGTCTTTGGATCGCCAACAAGAGAACAACAATGAGCCAGACGCCGTTCAATATTCAGCGCGCCGCCGTAATCGGGGCGGGCACCATGGGTCGTGGGATTGTCATGTGCCTGGCCAACGCCGGGGTGCCGGTGCAATGGGTCGATAACAACCCGCAGATGCTTGAACAGGCATTGGCCGCAGTCGCCGAAACTTACGCCCACAACGTGCGCCAGGGCCGGATCAATCAGGCCGAGGCAGACGCTCGCCTGGCGCGAGTGACCAGCGCAGCCGATTACGCGGCGATCCGCGATGTTGATCTGGTGATCGAGGCGGTCTACGAAAACCTCGAACTGAAACAAAAAATCTTCCGCGAGCTCGATGGTCTGCTCAAACCCGAAGCGATTCTGGCCAGTAATACCTCGGCGCTGGATATCGACGCGATTGCCGCCGCCACTCGCCGCCCGCAACAGGTGCTGGGCCTGCATTTCTTCAGCCCTGCACACATCATGAAACTGCTGGAAATCGTTCGCGGTGCGCAAACTGCTCCGGCGGTGCTCGATGCCGCGCTGGATCTGGGCAAACGTATGGGCAAGGTCAGCGTGGTGTCGGGCAACTGCCATGGTTTTATCGGCAATCGCATGCTGCATACCTACGTGCTTGAGGCTCGCAAGATGTTGCTTGAAGGGGCGTTTCCCTATCAGGTGGATGCGGTGCTGCAAGGGTTCGGTTTCGCCATGGGCCCGTTCCGCATGTATGACGTGGTCGGCATTGATCTGGAATGGCGTGCCCGCGAACTGGCTGGCAAAGGTCAGGATGCACCGCAAGTTCAGGTCGACAATCGGCTGTGCGAACTCGGGCGCTTCGGTCAGAAGAGTGGCGACGGGTACTACCACTATGAGCCGGGCAGTCGCCAGGCTGAGCACGATGTGGAGGTCGATGCGCTGGTGCTGGAGGTCAGCGAGGGTTTGGGCTTCCAGCGTCGTGAGATCAGCCCTGAGGAGATTCTGGAGCGCTGCTTGCTGGCACTGGTCAACGAAGGGGCGAAGATCCTTCAGGAAGGCATTGCCAGTTCGGCCCATGACATTGATCTGGTTTACCTCAATGGCTATGGCTTCCCGGCAGACAAGGGCGGGCCGATGGCCTGGGCGGATCAGCAGGGGTTGGCGGATATTCATCAGCGGTTACTGGCGCTGGAGACTCGGCAAGGTGATCAGTGGAAGCCGGCAAGGTTGATCGGGGAGTTGGCGGCGGTAGGGAAGGGGTTTGCTGACAGGTGATGGATTTGGCGTCTGTGAGGGCGCCTTCGCGAGCAGGCTCGCTCCCACAGGAGGAATGCGATTCCCTGTGGGAGCGAGCCTGCTCGCGAAGAACGATAACGCGGTTTTCGCCTTAGACTGGCCACCCAAACCCAGGAACCAACACTAATGTCCAACCCGATGCCCCAACGCACCGACTACCCGCACTTCCAGCCCATCACCACTCGCTGGCACGACAACGACGCCTACGGTCACGTCAATAACGTCACCTACTACAGCTTTTTCGACACGGCGGTGAACACCTACCTGATCGAAGTCGGCGGGCTGGATATCCATGACGGTGAAGTTGTGGGTTTTGTTGTGAGTTCGGCTTGCGATTATTTTGCGTCCATCGCTTTCCCGGATCGTATCGAGATTGGTCTGCGGGTGGGCAAGTTGGGCAACAGTTCGGTGCAATACGAACTGGCGGTGTTCAAGCAAGGCGAAGACGAAGCCTGTGCGGCCGGGCGCTTCGTGCATGTGTTTGTGGATCGGGCGTCGAATCAGCCGGTGGCGATTCCTGCCGGATTACGCGGGGCGCTGGAGCGGTTGGTGGTCTGAAACGAAAAGATCGCAGCCTCCGACAGCGCCTACAGGGATGTGTGTACACCCGTAGGAGCTGCCGAAGGCTGCGATCTTTTGATCTGCCTGCCGAGTAATCAGCAATCAGCGATGACGGTAGTAGTCATGATGCTTGCGATGCCCATAGGCATGGCCGCGATGACGGCGATCATCGCGGTAGTAGCGACGATCATCATGGCCGCCACGATAGGAACGACGATCATCGTCGTTACTCGAGTTGCCCATGTAGTTACCCAATGCGCCACCCGCGCCGCCGCCGGCTGCGGAGCCGATCAGGCTGCCGGTGCTGCCGCCCAGGCTGCGACCGACCACGTTACCGCCTGCCGCGCCCAACGCACCGCCAATGGCCGCTTGGCCACGGCTGTGTTTGTCGGCGCCGACTGCGCTACCACCCGCGCCGCCCAGGGCCGCGCCGATGGTGGAACCTGTATTGCCGCCTAGTGACTGACCGACGACCGAGCCCAAAACCCCGCCCAATGCGCCGCCCACACCTGCTTCGGTGGTGCCTCCGGCAGAAGCGAAACCACTGGCCAGGCTAAGGGACAACAAGAGAATCGAGGAGAACTTCATAGAGGAACCTCAAGGGGATGACGGCGCGATCCTGAGGCTGTGTCCTGATTGTGACAATCGAAATCCGACGAGTAACACGACTTGTACACAATTCTATAAGTTACTGTTTTTTGGGCGGAACTTAAGGGTTTTTCACTGGTCTTTAACTACTTCGGAAAGGCCGTTTCTATACAGAAACGGCCTTTTTTGTGGGCGATTGGAAAGTATTAGCTTCGAGAGATTCATCGCATGATCCACCGCTTTCGCGTGCAAGCCCGCTCCCACAGTGAAATGCAATCCAATTTGGGAGCGGGCGTGCTCGCGAAGAGGCCGGACCTGCTGCCGCCTTAAGCCGACTTGGCCAAAATCAACCCGGTCTCACTGGCCATTTCCAAGCGGATCGCCACAAACTTCGACGTCGGCGTATGGCTGCCATCCCCGGTGCTTTCCAGCGGCACCAATGGATTCACTTCGGGATAGTAAGCAGCAGCCTGCCCCGCAGGAATATCAAACGCCAGCAGCGTAAAGCCCTTCACCCGACGCTCACGGCCATCGTCCCAGATCGAAACGATGTCCGCCTTCTGCCCCGGTTTGAACCCCAGGCGAATGATGTCCGCCTCGTTCACGAACAACACATCCCGTTGACCCTTCACCCCGCGATAACGGTCATCAAGACCATAAATCGTGGTGTTGTACTGATCGTGGGAGCGCAACGATTGCATGATCAGGTCCGGCAGCACACCCGTGGCGCGCGTGCGTTCATGCACCAAGTCTTCGGGCAGCACATTCGGACGGAAATTGGCCCGGCCCGACGGTGTATTCCACTTGCGCGCGCCGGCGCTGTTGCCGAGGTAGAAACCACCCGGATTCTTGACCCGCTCATTGAAATCGCGAAAGCCCGGAATGGTGTCGGCGATCAGGTCGCGGATGCGGTCGTAATCGGCCACCAGCCAGTTCCAGTCCACCGGTTTGCTGCCCAAAGTCGCGGCGGCGATGCCGGCGATGATTGCCGGCTCCGAACGCATCTGGGTCGACAGTGCCTGCAACTGGCCGTTGGAGGCGTGAACCATGCTGAACGAGTCTTCGACCGTCACCGCTTGCGGGCCTTCGGTCTGGATATCGATGTCGGTACGGCCCAGGCACGGCAGGATCAGCGCTTCTTTACCGTGGGCCAGATGGCTACGGTTGAGCTTGGTGCTGATTTGCACGGTCAGGTCGCAATTGCTCAGGGCCTGGAAGGTGCGCGGGCTGTCCGGGGTGGCTTGGGCGAAGTTGCCGCCCAGGCCGATAAAGACTTTGGCGCGACCATCGGCCATGGCGTGAATTGCCTCGACCACGTTATGGCCGTTTTCACGCGGCACCTTGAACTGGAAGCGGCGCTCCAGTGAGTCGAGGAACGCCACCGGCGGACGCTCGTTGATGCCCATCGTGCGGTCGCCCTGCACGTTACTGTGGCCACGCACCGGGCACAGACCGGCGCCCGGCCGGCCAATGTTGCCGCGCAGCAGCATCAGGTTGGCGATTTCCTGGATGGTCGCCACCGAATGGCGATGCTGGGTGATGCCCATCGCCCAGCACATGATCACGTTCTTGCCTTTGACGTACATCCGCGCCGCTCGCTCGATTTCCACCAGCGGCAGGCCGGATTGCTCGACGATCTGCTCCCACGAGGTGTCGTCGACGATGCCGAGGTATTCCAGCACGTTGGCACTGTGTTCATTGAGGAAGTCGTGGTCGAACACCGCAGGCTCACCGGCCTTCTGCGCATCGCGCTCCCATTGCAGCAGGAATTTCGCCATGCCACGCATGATCGCCATGTCGCCGCCCAATGCCGGACGGAAGTACGCGGTGTTGGTCGGCTTGTCGCCGTTGGTGAGCATTTCGATCGGGTGTTGCGGGTGCTGGAAACGCTCCAGGCCGCGCTCTTTCAGCGGGTTGATGCAGACCACTTGCGCACCGCGTTTCACCGCTTCGCGCAGGGGTTCGAGCATCCGCGGGTGATTGGTGCCAGGGTTCTGGCCCCAGACGAAAATAGCATCTGCATGTTCGAAGTCGTCGAAGGTCACGGTGCCTTTGCCGACGCCGACACTTTGCGCCAATGCCACACCGCTGGCCTCGTGGCACATGTTCGAACAGTCGGGGAAGTTGTTGGTGCCAAAGGCGCGCACAAACAATTGATAGAGGTACGCGGCTTCGTTGCTGGCGCGGCCCGAAGTGTAAAACTCGGCTTGATTGGGGCTCGACAGGCCCTGCAAATGTTTGGCGATCAAGGCGAACGCGGCTTCCCAGCTGATTGGCTTGTAGCGATCGGTTTCAGCGTCGTAGCTCAATGGCTCGGTCAAACGGCCCTGGTACTCGAGCCAGTAATCACTTTGCTCCAGCAACGCCGTGACACTGTGCTTGGCAAAGAATGCACCGTCGACACGCCGTTTGGTCGCTTCCCAGTTCACTGCTTTGGCGCCGTTCTCGCAGAACGCCACCATGCCGGCTTCATTGGAATCGCCCCAAGCGCAACCGGGGCAGTCGAACCCGCCGTTCTTGTTGGTCTTGAGCATCATGCGCAGGTTTTTCAGCGCGTTGTCGCTGGTCAACCAGGCCCGGGCGACGCTGGCTAGCGCGCCCCAACCACCGGCCGGACCTTTGTAAGGCTTGTAACGCGGAACGGGTTTCTGGTCGGCTTGATTGTGTTGACTCACGCTTGATTCTCCAACGCAGGGCTGTAGACCCGCGGCGCACTTTTTTGCGGCAGGTGGATGAGGTTGAGGTTGTGACGACGGGCCCATTGCACGGCAAGGCCCGTGGGCGACGACAGGCTGACGAGGGTCTGGATGCCTGCGCGCAAGACTTTCTGGATCAATTCGAGGCTGCAACGGCTGGTGACAATCGCCAGGCCGCCGGTAGTCGGGATGTTCTGGCGGATCAAGCCGCCGATCAGCTTGTCGAGGGCGTTGTGCCGGCCGATGTCTTCGCGGCCCAGCAGCAACTCGCCCTGGCCGTTCATGAACACCGCCGCATGCACCGCGCCGCAATGCTGGCCCAGCGGCTGGAACGCGCCGATGCGCTGGCGCAAACCGTCGAGCCATTCAGCGGGCGGCAGCGGTGCACCGGGCAGCACTTTAAGGTCGGGCAATGCCTGCTCGACTGCTTCCACGCCACAGAGTCCACAACCGCTGGTGCCGGCCAGTTGCCGACGTTGCTGTTTGAGGTTCCAGAAGGCGCGATTGGCGATGGTCACTTGCGCGTATTGCGCCGAACCCTCTCCGGTCAATTGCAGGTCATAGATGTCGGTAGCGTCTTCGATGATGCCGCTGCCGAGGCTGAAACCGACGATGAAGTCTTCAAGATCCGTCGGCGTCACCAACATCACAGCTTGGCTGATGCCGTTGTAGGCGATCGCCAACGCCACTTCCTCGGCGAGCGCGGTGCTGGCCGATTCGGTGTATTGAAGGTCGCTGTAACTGTAGGTCTGGCTGGCGGCGGGCGCGGGCGTTTCGAGTGCGGGCGCCGCGCTGGTAGGGCGCTTGGCGTTCATGACTTCACCGACGGTTTAATCAGCTCTAAGCGTAAGCGCGTCAACTTGTCGCGTCTAATCGCTAATACTGATCTACCGATAGATGCCGTCGATCAAGACTTTGCTTGCGATTGCTGATAGATCGCAAAACAGGCTTCTGCCAACGCAGAGCGCGGAGCGCTGCGACGCATGATCAGCCCAAGCCGGCTGAGGGTTTGTGCGTTTTCGATGGGGTGCAAGCGCAGATGGTCGGTGAGGTTTTCCAGGCCGCCGTCCAACGGCATCACGGCGCAGCAGAATCCGCCGTGCACCGCTTGTAACAATTGGTGCACCGCGTCGGTTTGCAGCAACGGTTGTGGGGTCAGCCCGCGACTGTGGAAATTGTGGTCGATGGACTGACGAAAGTGCATGCCGCTGGTGAGCATGCCCAAGGGCAGTTCGATCAGCGATTCCCAACTCAGCGGCGCCTCGTCGAAGCTGTGAAAACGCTGATCGTAGAGCAGGCCCATGCGGGTTTCACTGAAGGCCAGGGAGTCGAAGCGCTCGCCGTCGAGACGTTCCAGGTAGGAGACGCCGAGGTCCAGGCGATTGTTCGCCAGTTGTTCGAGGATCTGCTCGGAACTCAGGGCCGAGAGTTCGAAGCGCAGGTTCGGGTGTTCGGCGTGCAGGCGTTGCATTAATGGCAGCGGATCGAAGCTCGACAGCGGCACTACGCCCAGGCGCAACGTACCGACCAGATTGCCGCGGCAGGCAGCGGCTTCAGCCTGCAAACCGTCATAAGCCGCCAGCACCGTGCGCGCCCAGGCCAGCACTCGCTCGCCCGGCGCGGTGAAGCCTTCGAAGCGCTGGCCGCGATTGACCAGCGGCAACTCGAGTTCTTCTTCAAGGCTGCGCAGGCGCATGGACAGGGTCGGCTGGGTAATGTGACAGCGCGCGGCGGCTTGGCCGAAGTGTCGGGTTTCGTCGAGAGCGATGAGGAATTTGAGCTGCTTGATGTCCATCTTCGCTCCAGGGCGCGGTGAGGCGGGGATTCTATCGCTTGCGGCGGACCGACGTCATTGGTCGGGTTGGAACCGTGTCTTGCAGCCTTGGTCTAGTCTTTTGCGTCTGGAACCCTAAACCCAAGGAGAGTGCACCATGAGTATTTTTAGCTTTGTGAAAGAAGCAGGCGAAAAACTTATCGATCTACTGACACCGGGCAACGCCAATGCCAGTGAGCAGTTGAAGGAACACATCAGCAAGGTCGGCCTGGGTAACCCGAATGTGCAGGCTACGGTGGACGGCGACAAAGTCACTGTCACCGGTGAAGTCGGCAGTCAGGAAGAGAAGGAAAAGATTCTGCTGGCTGTGGGCAATATCGCCGGTGTTGGCAGCGTGGACGATCAGATTACCGTGACCGGGCCAGTGGTAGTGGCCGCAAAGTTTGTCACCGTCGTGAAGGGCGACACCCTCAGCGCTATTTCCTTGCGCGTGTATGGCGATGCCAACAAGTATCAAAAAATCTTCGAGGCCAACAAGCCGATGCTCAAGGATGTGAACAAGATCTATCCGGGGCAGTCGTTGCGGATTCCCGAATAAGGCTTAAGACGGTGTGATGGCCTTCGCGGGCAAGCCTCGCTCCTACAGGTTTTGTGTCGGTATCGTAATGTGCGTGCGACACAAAACCTGTAGGAGCGAAGCTTGCCCGCGAAGCAGGCGACGCGGTCTAAAGCCCTTCGATCAACTCTCGATAATCCCCCACCGCCGCAAACTCCGCCGTGTCCTTCGGCCCTTTGCGACTGTCCGGCTCGCTCACCGCGAGCAGATGCGCCACGCCAAAATTGCGCGCACTGCGCAGGATCGGCAAGGTGTCATCGATGAACAGGCTGCGCGCCGGATCGAAACCGATATCCGCCTGTAGCGCATCCCAGAACTGCGGATTTTCCTTGGCAAAACCATAATCGTGGGAGCTGATCAACCGCTCGAAATACGGCGCCAGTTCAATCCGTTCCAGCTTCAATGACAGCGAATCACGATGGGCATTGGTGATCATCACCACGCGCTTGCCCGCCTGTTTGATCGCCGCCAGAAACGTATCCGCATCCGGGCGCAGGGCGATCAGGTGCGCGGTTTCCAGTTTCAGTTCGCGCACCGGGATCTTCAGTTCAGCACTCCAGAAGTCCAGGCAGTACCACTGCAACTGGCCGGCGTTACGTTCGAACAGCGGCTGCAATTCCATTTCCGCCATGGCCCGGCTCACCCCGTGCAACTCGGCATAACGCTGGGGCAGGTGCTCCATCCAGAAATGGTTGTCGTAGTGCAGGTCCAGCAGCGTGCCGTCCATGTCCAGCAGAACGGTGTCGATGTCGCGCCAGGGCAGCAGGGACATAAAAAACTTCTCCAGCGGTAAAAAAGATATCCGAGGTAAACAATCAGGATAGGCCGGGGACAGGCTAGTTTGAAAGCGTCGCGAGCGAAGGGAGTGCAAGGAAAAAACAGGCGAGGACGGGGAGTTTACGAGTTGTAAATGACCCGTCCGAGCCTGTTTTTGACGCAGCAATCCCGAGCGCAGCAGCTTTCAAACAGCCTGTATAGTAACCCGCTATCGCCAAGGAGCCTTATATGCGCCAGAAACCCACCGTACTCGCCCGCGAGATCGTCGCCACCAGCCGTTTATTCTGCGTCGAGGAGCTAAAGCTGCGCTTTTCCAATGGAGTGGAGCGCACTTACGAGCGTTTGGTCGGCAAAGGCGCCGGGTATGGCGCGGTGATGATCGTGGCGATGCTCGATGCAGACCACGCGGTACTGGTCGAAGAATATTGCGGCGGCACCGATGCTTATGAGCTGTCCTTGCCCAAAGGTTTGATCGAGCCGGGCGAAGACGTGTTGGCGGCGGCCGAGCGCGAGCTCAAGGAAGAGGCCGGGTATGGCGCGCGGCAGTTGGAGCATCTGACTGAGTTGTCGTTGTCGCCCGGTTATATGAGCCAGAAGATTCAGGTGGTATTGGCCACTGACTTGTACGAAGAAAGCCTTGAGGGTGATGAGCCTGAGCCGATGCGGGTGGACAAGGTCAACCTGCGCGAGCTGTCGGCCCTGGCGCAGAACCCGCAATTCACTGAGGGCCGTGCCTTGGCGGCGTTGTATCTGGCCCGTGACTTGTTGACCCAACGTGGGGTGTTTTTGCCATGAGTTTGAATTTTCCCCATCCGTTGATGGCGCCGGTGGTTGAACTGGCATTGAAGGCGGGCGAAGCAATCCTGCCGTTCTGGCGTGCCGGCGTGGCCGTGACCGCGAAGTCTGATGATTCGCCAGTGACAGCGGCTGATATGGCGGCACACCATGTGATCGTGGACGGGCTGAAGGCGCTTGACCCGAGCATCCCGGTGTTGTCCGAAGAAGATGCCAATATCCCCCAGAGCGTGCGCGCCGGGTGGCAGCGCTGGTGGTTGGTGGACCCGTTGGACGGGACCAAGGAATTCATCTCCGGCAGCGAAGAATTTACCGTCAACATCGCGTTGATCGAGCAGGGCCGTGTGGTGTTTGGCGTGGTGTCGATGCCGACTAATGGCCGCTTCTACGTCGGTGGCGCCGGGTTGGGCGCGTGGCGTGGTGATCAAGGCGCGACGCCGCTGCCGATTCAGGTGCGCGAAGTGCCGGCGGCGGGCGAGGCGTTTACCGTGGTCGCCAGTCGTCGGCATTCCAGCCCTGAGCAGGAGCGTTTGCTGGCCGGGTTGAGTGCCAGTTTGGGTGAGCTGCAATTGGCGAATTTCGGCAGTTCGCTGAAATTTTGTATGTTGGCGGAAGGGGCGGCGGATTGTTATCCGCGCCTGGCGCCGACCTCCCAGTGGGACACGGCGGCAGCGCAAGGTGTGCTGGAAGGCGCGGGCGGTGAGGTGCTGGATTTGAGCGGTGCGCCGTTTTGTTATCCAGCGCGGGAATCGCTGCTGAATGAGTTCTTTTTGGCGTTGCCGGCGAAGGCGGCGTGGCGTGAGAAGTTGTTGGAGCTTGCACGCGGGTAAGACCGTTACGCGAAACCCATGTGGGAGCGGGCTTGCTCGCGAAAGCGGTGTGTCAGTCAACATTGATGTTGAGGCTGACGACCCCTTCGCGAGCAAGCCCGCTCCCACAGGTTTTTGTGGTGTCGCGGTTTATCGGTGCAAAACGTACTGCCCCGTAAACGTCACCGCATCCTCTTCAGTCCCCACATTCACAATCCGCGAATGCAGCGCTAGCCGCGCCCGGCCATAGCGCTTATACATCGCCAGGAATTTCTTCCAGACCACCGCACTCGGTGCCTGGCAAATCGCAATGGCGTCGGTGGTCACCGGCAGTGGATAGCTGATCTGCCCTTCTTGAATCACGATGTGCCCGTCTTCAATTCCCTCTTCACGCAAGCGCAAATGCAGCCAGCCCCAACCCGCCAGCACCGCGCCGCAGTACAGGCTGCCGCCGAACATGGTGCTCTTGTGATTGACGTTGGCATCCAGCGGCAAGTGCAGGCGCAGTTGCTGGTCGTGCCAGTCGAGCACCTTGAGGCCCATGTCCCGGGTGAGGGGAATGTCGTGATGGAGAACTGATTCCAGGTGACGACTGTCGCGGCTCATTCACGGCCTCTTGTTTGAAGATGATGATTTGACGGTAGCTCAATCGAGCTCGTCAGTGTGGCTGTGGGCGCCGCTGTCGGCGAAGTTCAGCCCATGCTTGCGCAGCTTGTCGTGCAAGGTCTTGCGCGGAATGCCCAAGGCCTCGGCGAGGCTGCGCACCGAGCTGTGAGAGCGTGCAAGTTCAGCGGCGATCAAGGTTTTCTCGAAGTTTTCCACCTGCTCGCTCAGGCCACCGCTGACCACTTCCACAGTGGTGCTGACGCCGCCGTCCGGGGCGCTGTTGTCCAGCGCCAGTTCGAGGCCGAGGGCAAAGCGTTCGGCAGCGTTTTGCAGTTCGCGCACGTTGCCCGGCCAGGAGTGACGCAGTAGCACGGCCCGTTGCCCCGGTTGCAGTTCATGAGGCGGCAAACCATGGCGGGTGCTGGCTTCATCGGCGAAATGCTGGAACAGCATCAACGCATCTTCGCCGCGTTCACGCAGCGGTGGAATCCGCAACGGTGCGACGTTCAGCCGGTAATACAAGTCGGCGCGGAAACGGCCCTGATCGGCAGCCTGGCGCAAGTCTTCCTTGGTGGCGGCAATGACGCGGATGTCCAGTGGGATCAGCTGATTACCGCCAAGGCGCTCGACCACACGCTCCTGCAACATGCGCAGCAATTTGACTTGCACATCCAGGCTCATGCTTTCGATTTCATCGAGGAACAGCGTACCGCCGTTGGCGAATTCGAACTTGCCGATGCGGCGCTTTTGCGCGCCGGTAAACGCGCCGGGCTCGTGACCGAACAACTCGCTTTCCACCACCGATTCGGCCAGGGCCCCGGCGTTGATCGCCACGAACGGGCCATTGCGACGGCTCGATAGATCGTGCAGCGCCCGCGCCACCACCTCTTTACCGGCACCGGTTTCGCCGAGGATCAGCACGTCGGCCTTGGTCGCCGCCAATGCACCAATCTGTTCGCGCAAACGCAGCATCGGCGCCGACTGCCCGACCAGTCGGGCGCTCAATTCATTGCGATCGCTCAGCGCCAGACGCAGGCTGCGGTTGTCCAGCACCAGCCGGCGCAAGGCGAGGGCGCGGCGCACGCTGTCGAGCAGGGCATCGCTGGCGAAGGGTTTTTCGAGAAAGTCATAGGCCCCGGCACGCATAGCCTGTACCGCCAGCGGCACATCGCCGTGGCCGGTGATCAGTAGCACCGGCAGTTCCGGGTCCTGGGCGTGGAGCTCGGTCAACAGTTCGAGGCCGTCCATGCCCGGCATACGAATATCGCTGACCACCACGCCCGGCCAGTCGCGTTCCAGTTGCCCGGCCAGGCCCTTGGCTTCGGCCAGCGGCAGGATTTTCAGGCCGGCCAGATCCAGTGTCTGGCTCAGGGCCTGGCGCAAATGGGGATCATCGTCGATCAATACGACCTGGATGCGGTTATCGATGGTCATGCACTTCGGTCCTCGGACGGTTGCAGGCTCACACCCGGTGCGCCAGCGCGCAGCTTCAGGGTAATCAGGGCGCCGCCCTCCTTGTGGTTGGCGAACGACAATTCACCGCCGAAGGCGCGCATCAGTGTTTCGCAAATCGCCAGCCCCAGCCCAAGCCCCTGAGTGCGGGTCTTGGTGGTGTAGAACGGCTCGCTGGCGCGGCCAAGGGCTTCCATGCAAAAGCCTGGGCCGTTGTCGCGAATGTACAGAGTGACGCCGTCTGGGGTGGATTGAGCACTTAGCCAGAGTTTGCGCGGTGGGCCTTTTTCGGTCAGGGCGTCGAGGGCGTTCGCCAACAGGTTACCGAGCACTTGGCGTAGTCGGGTTTCCCCGGCCTCGACCCACAACGTGGCGGCTGGCAGGTCACGGATCAGCTCGACTTCCATGCTCCGCCGACGTTTGGCCAGCAAGGCCAGGGCATCGTCCAGCGCTGGTTGCAGGGCAACGCTTTCCGGGGCGTGGCGATCGCGGCGGGCGAAGGCGCGCAAGTGGGCGATGATCGACGCCATACGGCCGGTCAATTCGCTGATCAGCTTGAGGTTGCCGCGGGCATCGTCGGTGCGCTGATGATCGAGCAGCACTTCGGCGTTTTCCGCGTAGCTGCGGATCGCCGCCAGTGGCTGATTGAGTTCGTGGCTGATGCTTGCCGACATCGTCCCCAGTGCCGACAGTTTGCCGGCCTGCACCAGATCGTCCTGGGCGCGCACCAGTTCTTGCTGGGCGTGTTCGCGTTCCAGCACTTCCTGTTTCAGCCGTCGGTTGAGGCCTTCGAGGTCGCTGGTGCGTTCGGCCACCCGGCCTTCCAGTTCGCGGCGGGCCTTGGCTTCGAAGGCGATCCGCTCCAGATAATGGCGACGACGCTGCATCATCAGACCGAGCAGCAGCATCAACACCAGCAGCGTCGCGCCGCCGATGGCCACGACCGTGCGCACCGGACGGTCAATCAGGGTGCGTGGCGCCAGGATGCTCACGCTCCAACCGGTTTCCGCTATTTGCTGGGTTTGGGTCAGCCAGGCGTTGGCGTTGAGCTTTAACGGCTTGGGATCGCGGGTTGGGTAGGGCTGGATCGCACTGATCGCTTTGTTCTCGTCGTCACTCAAGTTGCGGGTCGAGCGAAAACGCCACTCGGGCCGCGAGGTGAGAATGACCACGCCATTGTGATCGGTCAGCAGCAGTTGTTCCGGGGTTTTGCCCCAGAGGCTTTCGGTGTGGTCGAGATCGACCTTGACCACCAGCACGCCGACGACTTTTTCACCCTCACGCACAGCGGCGGCGAAGAAGTAACCGCGTTTGGCCGACGTGGTGCCTAACCCGAAAAAGCGTCCGAGCCGCCCGGCCATGGCTTCGCTGAAGTACGGCCGGAAGGAAAAATTACGCCCGACGAAACTGTCATGTTTGTCCCAGTTGGACGCCGCCAGGGTCTTGCCGCTGGTGTCCATCAGGTACATGACCTCGGCGCCGGTCTGGGCGCTGATGTTTTTCAGCAAGCGATTGGCGTTGCCCTGGGTGACACCATCGTCGGGCGCACCCAGCACGGCGCGCAGGGCGGGCAGGTCACCGAGGATCTGTGGCAACACTTCATAGCGGTGCAGGGTGCCCAGCAGGTTGGCGACGTAGAGGTCGAGGGTCTGACGATTCTGCCCGGCCAGTTCGCTGCGGTAGTAGCGCTCGGCCAGATGCTGCAACGGCCACAGCAGCGGCGCCAGGCACAGCGCAAGCAGGGCCAGGCTGCGCCAGCGGGGTCTGCGGGGGAGGGTCGGAGTCATGAGCATCGAGCGCCTGGGGGTACAGGCGCATTATGCCTAGGGTTGCGGGCGCAGTCTGCGCACCCGGAGCCGGCGTGCTGTCGAAATGAATATTCAGACAGCGTTTCAGGAAAAGACGTCAGCGTCCTTGAAGAACGCAGCCGCCGCATCCTTGCCCGACAGTTTTGGCGCCTCATCCAGTTGCCAGTCGATACCCAGGTCGGGATCGTCCCAGCGAATGGCGCGCTCGGCCGATGGGGTGTAGTAATCGGTGGTTTTGTAGAGGAATTCGGCGAACTCGCTCAGCACCACGAAGCCGTGGGCGAAACCTTCCGGAACCCACAGTTGACGATGGTTTTCGGCGGACAGGCGTACCGCCACCCATTTGCCAAAGTGCGGCGAGCTGCGGCGAATGTCCACCGCCACGTCGAGCACTTCACCGGCGGTGACGCGAACCAGCTTGCCCTGGGTGTTTTCCAGTTGGTAATGCAGGCCGCGCAGCACGCCTTTTTGCGAGCGAGAATGGTTGTCCTGAACGAACTGCGTGTTCAGGCCAGTCGCTTCTTCGAAAGCCTTGGCGTTGAAGCTTTCATAAAAGAAGCCGCGCTCGTCACCAAATACCTTGGGCTCGATGATCAGAACACCGGGCAGGTCGGTGGTGACTACATTCATGGGGTTTCTCCAGCGATAGGCATTGATGGGTGACATTCTTGCGCAAAGTGTCATCTGGCGCGAGGGCCGCGATTGTCTTTTGATGTTTGCGGTCGCAGGTTGGGGGGTTGCGTATCGCTGCAAGCGGTGGCGATATAAGCGCCTAATAAAATTTCAGGGGTCGTTGTATGCCGCTCGCCACGTTGATTCACCGCGCCAGTTTGCCCAGCCCGCAAGTGTCTGCGGAGCAAGCGTTAGAGCTGTTGCAGGCACATTACGGGTTGAGCGGGACATTGCAGGCCTTGGGTAGCCAGCAGGACCTCAACTTTCGCGTCGACGCTGAGCGCGGCCGTTTCGTGCTGAAAATCTGCCGGGGTGATTACTCTGCGCTGGAGTTGCAGGCCCAGCACGCGGGGCTCAAGCATTTGGCCGATCATTCGGGCGTGCCGGTACCGAAAGTGATTCCTGCGCTTAATGGTGAAGACCTGCTGTCGGTGGAAGTCGGTGGGCAGGCTGTGCATGTACGGCTACTGGATTACATCGACGGTCAGTCGCTGACTCACCTCGATCACTTGCCGGGGGCAGTGGTCGCCGGTTTCGGTCGGCTCTGCGGTGAAATGGATCTGGCCCTGGCCGGTTTCGACCACGCCGGGCTGGAGCGCACGTTGCAATGGGACGCTCGCCACGCCAACGCCTTGATCACCCACCTGCTGCCGATCATCGAGAATGATCAGCAACGCGGGTTGATTGCCGACGCCGCCGCACACGCTGAGCGCCGCTTGCTGCCGTTGGTGGCGAAGCTGCCGGTGCAGGCGATTCACATGGACATCACCGACGACAACGTGGTCTGGCAGCGGGATTCGCAACGCCAGTGGCAGTTGCAGGGTGTGATTGATTTCGGCGACCTGGTCCGCACCTGGCGCATTACCGATCTGTCGGTGACCTGCGCGGCATTGCTGCACCACGCCGATGGCGATCCGTTCTACATATTGCCGGCAATTCGGGCTTACCACGGGATCAACCCGTTGCAGCATGAAGAGCTACAGGCGCTCTGGCCGCTGATTGTGGCCCGTGCGGCGGTGCTGGTGCTCAGTGGCGAGCAGCAGGTCAGCATTGATCCGGGTAATGAATACAGTCGCGACAACCTGACCCACGAGTGGGAAATCTTTCGCGTCGCCACCTCGGTGCCGCTGGAACTGATGGAAGCAGCCATCCTGACCGCCGTCGGTCAGACCCTGCCGAGCATCGGCAGCGGAGGTTTTGCGCCGTTACTGCCGAGCCTGGTAGGCCGTGAATTTGCCTTGATCGACCTGGGTGTTCTCAGCCCGCATTTCGAGGCCGGTAACTGGGAACAAGAAGGCATCGATCAGCGCCTGCTGACGGAAGCCGCTGCGGCCCATGGGTTGGCGGCCAGTCGTTACGGCCAATATCGTTTGTCCCGAACCCGGCCGGACAGCGCCACGGAACCGGACACCTGCCCACTGCATGTCGAGTTGCGAGTGCCCCACGGCACCGCCGTCGAATCGCCGTTTGCCGGTGTTGTTCACCAACCTGCGGCAGGCGTGTTGCAACTGGATGGTCCGCAACTGAGCGTGCGCCTGTGGGGCGTGACCCCGTCGCTGCACACCGGTGCGGCGCTGGTCAAAGGCCAGGTGCTGGGTTCGGTCAACGGGCCACTGATTGTGCAGTTGTGCCGAGGTGCTTCCTTCAGTGCGCCGCTGTTTTGCACGCCGTCGCGAGCACTGGCCTGGCAGGCGTTGTGTCCGTCACCGGCGTCGTTGCTCGGGCTGGCCTGTGATGCTGAAAAAGAACTCGATTCGCAGACCTTGCTCGCGCGTCGCGATGCCAGTTTCGCCCGGACCCAAAAACATTATTACGTCGACCCGCCACGCATTGAGCGCGGTTGGCGCAATCACCTGATCGACATGCAGGGCCGCTCCTACCTCGACATGCTCAACAACGTCGCGGTGCTCGGCCACGGTCACCCGCGCATGGCCGCTGTCGCCAGCCGTCAGTGGTCGCTGCTCAATACCAACTCACGATTCAACTACGCGGCGGTGGCCGAGTTCTCCGAGCGCTTGTTGAAGCTGGCGCCGGATTCCATGGACCGCGTGTTTTTGGTCAACAGCGGCAGCGAGGCCAACGACCTGGCGATTCGCCTGGCGTGGGCCTACAGCGGCGGGCGCGACATGCTCAGCGTACTTGAGGCGTATCACGGCTGGACGGTGGGCGCGGACGCGGTATCGACGTCGATTGCCGACAACCCCAAGGCCTTGAGCAGCCGTCCCGATTGGGTGCACCCGGTGACCGCACCGAACACCTATCGCGGTGAATTTCGTGGCCCGGACAGTGCGCCGGACTACGTGCGCAGCGTCGAGCACAACCTGGCGAAAATCGCCGAACAGAAACGCCAGTTGGCCGGTTTCATCTGTGAACCGGTGTACGGCAACGCGGGCGGAATCTCGTTGCCGCCGGGCTATTTGCAGCAGGTGTATGCACTGGTTCGCGCTCAGGGCGGCGTGTGCATCGCCGATGAAGTGCAGGTTGGTTACGGACGCATGGGCCACTTCTTCTGGGGTTTCGAAGAGCAAGGCGTGGTGCCGGACATCATCACCATGGCCAAGGGCATGGGCAACGGTCAGCCATTGGGCGCGGTGATCACGCGCCGGGAAATCGCCGAAGCGCTGGAGGCCGAGGGTTACTTCTTCTCGTCGGCGGGTGGCAGCCCGGTCAGTTGCCAGGTCGGCATGGCAGTGCTGGATGTGATGGAAGAGGAAAAACTCTGGGAAAACGCGCAGATCGTCGGTGGCTATTTCAAGCAGCGGCTTGAAGCGCTGATCGATATTCACCCGCTGGTGGGCGCAGTGCATGGTTCTGGCTTCTATCTGGGTGTCGAACTGATCCGCAACCGCGAAACTCTGGAGCCGGCCACCGAAGAAACCACGGCGTTGTGTGATCGCCTGCGTGAACTGGGGATTTTCATGCAGCCGACGGGGGATTATCTGAACGTCCTGAAGATCAAGCCTCCGATGGTGACCTCGCGCCAGAGTGTGGATTTCTTTGTCGATATGCTCTCCAAGGTGCTCGCAGAAGAACTGTAAACACCACCACCCCCTGTGGGAGCGGGCTTGCTCGCGAAAGCGTCGGATCAGACGACATCAATGTTGAATGACAGACCGCTTTCGCGAGCAAGCCCGCTCCCACAAGGACTGTGTTTTAAGTTCGATTGTTATCGGCTTTTTCTTGGCAATTTTAGATGAAAGGCATTCTGGTAGCTTTTAAAGCCGATATTTATCGGCTATAAAGTCGCCATTGCCTACCTATAAAAATGACCCAGGAGATGATTCATGAGCCGTATCGTTACCGTCGCCGCCACCCAGATGGCTTGTTCATGGGATCTCGAAGCGAATATCGAGACCGCTGAGAAGCTGGTCCGTGAGGCCGCGGCCAAAGGTGCGCAGATCATCCTGATCCAGGAACTGTTCGAGGCCCCGTACTTCTGCCAGAAGCCGAACCCGGATTACCTGCAACTGGCCACGACTGTTGAAGACAACGTCGCTATCAAGCATTTCCAGAAAGTCGCCAAAGAACTGCAAGTCGTGCTGCCAATCAGCTTTTACGAATTGGCGGGCCGCGCGCGTTTCAACAGCATCGCGATCATCGATGCCGACGGCTCCAACCTCGGGATTTATCGGAAAAGCCACATTCCGGACGGCCCGGGCTACCACGAAAAGTATTACTTCAACCCGGGCGATACCGGCTTCAAAGTCTGGAACACCCGTTACGCGAAAATCGGCGTGGGCATTTGCTGGGATCAGTGGTTCCCGGAATGCGCCCGCAGCATGGCGTTGCTCGGCGCGGAAATCCTGTTCTACCCGACCGCCATCGGCAGCGAGCCGCACGATAAGACGATATCGTCCCGCGACCACTGGCAGCGTGTGCAACAGGGCCATGCCGGCGCCAACCTGATGCCGCTGATCGCCAGCAACCGCATCGGCAATGAAGAGCAGGACGGCTACGACATTACCTTCTACGGCTCGTCGTTTATCGCCAACCAGTTCGGCGAAAAGGTCCAGGAACTCAACCAGACCGAAGAAGGCGTGTTGGTTCAGCAATTCGATCTCGACGAGCTGGAACACATTCGCAGCGCGTGGGGCTCGTTCCGTGATCGCCGCCCGAACCTATACAATGCGCTCAAAACCCTCGACGGTTCCCTGGAGTCCTGACCGCATGACCACTTTAAACAGCACCCCGCGCGCCGACGGCTTCTACATGCCCGCCGAGTGGGCGCCACAAACCCAAACCTGGATGATCTGGCCCGAGCGTCCGGACAACTGGCGCCTGGGCGGCAAACCCGCGCAAGCCGCGCACGTCGCCGTGGCCAAGGCCATCGCCCGTTTTGAACCGGTGACCGTGGCGGTATCCGCCGGTCAATACGAAAACGCCCGCGCCCGTCTCGATGTGCCGAATATTCGCGTGGTCGAGATGTCCAGCGACGACGCCTGGGTTCGCGACACCGGCCCGACCTTCGTGATCAATAACAGCGGTGAAGTCCGCGGTGTGAACTGGGATTTCAACTCGTGGGGTGGTTTTGACGGCGGTCTGTATTCGCCGTGGAACCGCGATTCGCAGGTCGGCGGCAAGATCCTCGAGATCGAACGCAGCCAACACTACCGCACCGAAGGCTTCGTGCTCGAAGGCGGTTCGATTCACGTCGATGGCGAAGGCACACTGATCACCACCGAAGAATGCCTGCTCAACCGCAATCGCAATCCGCACCTGAACCGGGCGGACATCGAAGCGGTGCTCAGCGCCAATCTGGCTGTGGATAAAATCATCTGGCTGCCGGACGGTTTGTTCAACGACGAAACCGACGGGCATGTGGATAACTTCTGCTGCTACGTGCGCCCGGGCGAAGTATTGCTGGCCTGGACCGATGACCCGCAGGACCCGAACTACCCGCGTTGCCAGGCCGCGATGAAAGTGCTGGAAAGCAGCACCGACGCCAAAGGTCGCCCATTCACGGTGCACAAGATGCCGATCCCGGGGCCGCTGTATGCGACCGAAGAAGAGTGCGCCGGTGTCGATCCGGTGGACGGCACCCAGGAACGCAATCCGACCGTTCGTCTGGCCGGTTCCTACGTGAACTTCCTGATCGTCAACGGTGGCATCATCGCGCCGAGCTTCGATGATCCGTTGGACGGCCCGGCCAAGGAGATTCTGCAGAGCCTGTTCCCGCAACATGAAGTGGTTATGGTGCCAGGCCGTGAACTGTTACTGGGCGGCGGTAACATCCACTGCCTTACCCAACAACAGCCTGCGCCGCACAACGAGTGAGTGGGGTTGTAACAGCTTGAGTTGATTGCCTATTCACTCTCGCAAACGTTTCCCCGTTTTGCCTTACAGAAAGCCCGCAGCCCGTCAGGACCGCGGGCTTTTTTGTATCCGCTCATCGACAGGTCGGAAACATTGGCACAGCTCTTGTATCTGTCATGGGGCAAAACAGGGAGGGGAGAACTGCGATGTTCTGTCATAAACCTTGGATAAGTTAGCCGCTCACAAACCGGGAGAGAGCGCCGAAATGAACGCCGAAGTGAACGTAGTGAGCGAGCGGGCATTGCATCCCCTGGCAGTCAATGGCGAATCGCTTCAGATCCTTGCGCACTGGTTGAAATCCAATGGAACGCGTCAGATCAGGGAACCTGATCCGCGCCGGATGATGATCGAGCGCTACCCCGCTGGTTTATTCAGCGAAGCGGAACTGGAAGCGTTGTGGGATGTGATGGAAGGATAAGAAGAACAACAAAGGATTGCTGAAAGCGCTGCCGGGAGGGCGGCGCTTTTTTATGGGCGAAGGTTTTATGAACACCGGAGATCAAATGTGGGAGCGGGCTTGCTCGCGAAGGCGGAGTGTCAGTAAACAATTCTCTGACTGGCACACCGCTTTCGCGAGCAAGCCCGCTCCCACAGGGTATCGATTAGAAGCTGTAAGTCCCGGTCACGACCAGGCTACGCGGTGCCCCTGGCTGAATCTGATACTGGCTGGTGGCCGACGAGTAATAGGTCTTGTCGCTGATGTTGTTCAACGCCGCGCGCAAGTCCCAGTCCTTCTGCCGGAACCCGGCCAGTGCATCCCAACGCCCATAACCTGGCAGGACGGTGGTGTTGAGGTTGTCGGCATAACGCTCGCCGACCAGCGTCAGGCCGGTTTCAGCGTACCAGCCCATTTCCGGTTTCCAGGTCAGGAACAGGCTGCCATTGTGCTTGGCCACGTTGTTGACGCGTTTTCCTTCAAAACCGTTGTTGTCCTTCACCACGGTAGCGTCCTGCACGCCCACACCTGCGCGCACGTACCAGTTGCCGGCGAGTTTGCCGGTACCGGTCAACTCGATACCACGGGAACGTTGCTCGCCGGTGAGCACGGTAATGGTCGGGTTGATCGGGTCACTGGTGCGGCGGTTGTAGAGTTCCAGTTCGTAGATCGCGAGGGTGGTGCTCAGACGATCGTCGAGCCAGTCGCTCTTCACGCCGATTTCCTTTTGCTTGGTCAGCTCCGGGCTCAAGTCGTTGCTGTTGCCGGTCACGCCGGGGGTGATGCCGATCAGGCCGCCGCCCGCAGGGGAGAACGTCTTGGTCCAGGACGCGTAGAAGGAATGATTCTGCAGCGGCGTCCAGACGATTCCTACACGGGGGCTGGTGCTGTGGCTGTCGCGATCTTCGGAAATGTCCCGCAGCTTGTTGGTCGACTCGATGTCGAAGGTGTCGTAACGCAAACCGGCCAGCAGTTGCCATTGATCGTTCAGGCGCAGTTGGTCTTGCACGTACACCGCACGGCTTTCGACTTCGGTGTGGTTGTCGCTGGACACCTGCATGCGTCCGGTATGGCGCAAGTCGCGGTTCGGGTTGTACAGATCCAGCGCGGGCACGGGAGAGCTGCCAGCCCCGGATGTGGCGGCGTTGTACAGCGTCGGATCGCGACGTTGGCTGCCGATCTCGATACCCGTCAGCACGCGATGCTCGAGGCCGAAAGTGTCGAAGCCACCTTCCAACTCGACGTTGTTGAACACGTTGCGCGTGGTCAAGTCCTGCTGCCAATGCTGGCGCGTGACTTTTTTGGTGGCCGGGGTGTAACCCGTCAGGTAAGTGTTATCGAAATCACTGTCGAGCTTGAACACGCCAAGCGTATGACGCAGCTGCCAGTTATCGCTGAGTTCATAGCTGAGTTTCGAGCGTAGGGATTGCGACTTGTCGTCGATGAAATCGTGCTCGCTACCGTAGGTCGTATCCCGTCCTACATCCGCTGGGCGTCCGTTTACTCCGGGGATACCGCGATCCGGCGTACGGTTGTAGCGGCTGTATTCGTACTGCACCAGCCAGTTCAGGTCCGGCGTTAATTGCCAGCTCATGGATGGCGCGAACAGTTGGCGATTGCCGCTGACGCCATCGCGAAAGCTGTTCTCGTCCATGTTGCCCATGTTCAGGCGCAGGCTGATGTTCTCGCTCGGGTCGGTGCTGAGATCGGCATAAAGACTGCGCAAATCTTCACTGCCGCCCTGGGCTTCGATGGTCGAGCGGCGGCCGAACTCCGGCAGCTTGCTCACGCGGTTGACGATCCCGCCCTGGCTGCCACGGCCATACAACACGGCAGCCGGGCCCTTGAGTACTTCAATGCGCTCGATGTTGTGCAAGTCGCGCACGTATTGGCTGTCGTCTCGGATGCCGTCGAGGTAGAAGTCGTTGCTGGCGTCGAAACCGCGGATGCGCAGGCTGTCGAAGCGCGTGTCCGCGCCGCTGCTGACGTTGGGGATGCCACTCAACGCGGTGCCCAGGTCATTGGTGCCGTAATCCACGACGTTGGCGGTTTTTATCGAGTCGATGGCTTGCGGCACGTAGCGCACGGGCGTCGCAGTGCGCGTCGCGGTGCCGGTGTCTTTCACCCGCGGGTCGTCGGCTTCGGATTCGGCGCTGATGGATGTCTCGGGTAAAACGGTGGTCGCGGCACCGGCGAAACCGGCAGACAACAAAGCAGAAAAGCCAAGGGTAATGGGCGTTAAGCGGAACGGGGCAGGCATCTGAAGCGCATCCGAAAGGGTGAAGGAGTTCGAGGGCGCAAATGGTAATGCTTGCTATTTACTTGCGTTAATTATTCCTGATAAGTCCCCTTGAATGATTGTTTCAACTTGTGTCGAGGTTGATGCCGCAACGCTGTGAAGTCATTCGACCGATTCATGAAACAGACTGAAAACTATTCCAGCGTTTTTCCGAAACGGTCTGAGGACTAGTCTGCCGGCATCGATTTTTCCTACCTCTTCGCCGGATTCTTCCCATGACACTTCATTACATTTACGACCCGTTGTGCGGCTGGTGCTACGGTGCCAAACCCCTGGTGCAAGCCGCCCAAGCCGTGCTCCCAGTGATCGCTCATGGCGGCGGCATGATGAGTGGCGCCAATCGCCAGACTGTTTCGCCACAACTGCGCAACTACGTGATGCCCCATGACCGGCGCATCGCCGAATTCACCGGCCAGCCATTCGGTGAGGCGTATTTCGAAGGTTTGTTGCGCGACGAAACCGCTGTCTTCGATTCCACACCGCCGATTGCCGCCGTGTTGGCCGCTGAGCAAATCGCTGGCCGCGGGTTGGAATTGTTGGGGCGTTTGCAGAGCGCTCATTATCTGGAAGGGCGACGCATTGCCGACGAAGCGGTCCTGTTTGAACTCGCCAACGCCATTGGTCTGGACCCCCAGGCTTTCCAGAACGCTTTCAAACACGCCGACACTGAGCGTCATATCAAGGAAAGCCGTGCTTTATTGGCCAACGTTGGCGGCCAAGGCTTCCCGACTTTCGCCCTGGAACAGAATGGCCAATTCACCTTGATCGATATCGGCCAGTGGTTGGGCAAGCCAGACGCCTTCGCTGCCTGGTTGAGTCAATCGTTGCCCGCCCAAGCCTCGGTGACCGAGTTTCAAGCCTGCGACCTCGACGGTTGCATCCACTGAATTCCCAAGAAATCCTGCAACTAACGCTCGCGGACAAGGGATTTCTTAGACGATTTTTGCCTATTCTCAGACGATTCATGAAATTGACACATGCTTGAGGGCGCGGATAGGATTCACGCCAACGCCTGTGGCCAACCGCCACGACTCACAAAACAATAAAAAGGCCCGCCGCGATTTTTCGTGGGCGGACCTTTTTGTTTCGGGGTGAAAAAAGAGCGCGATAGCGCCGTTTCAGCCGTTCGGCACAGTGCGTATCAACCGGTAATAAGGAAAATAAAATGTTGAACAAGCGAATCAGCCTGATCGCTCTGGGGATGTTGAGCGCTACACAAGCCATGGCTAACGACCAGGCCCAATCCAAGGGATTTGTTGAAGACAGCAGCCTCAAAGTGCTGCTGCGCAACGCCTACATCAATCGTGATTACAAAGACGGCAACCCGGATAAATCCGAGTGGGGCCAAGCGGCCATCGGTACGTTCACGTCCGGTTTCACCCAAGGTACTGTCGGTGTGGGTGTGGACGCTTTTGGTCTGTACGCGCTCAATCTTGAGCGCAGTGAAGACCGCAGCGGTGCTCAGGGCATCGACTTCTTCAAGAAGGGTGACAGCGGCAACCCGGCCAACGACCTGTCCAAGGGCGGCGCAGCGGTTAAATTCCGCCTTTCCAGCACCACCTTGACCTACGGCGACCAGATGCCGGCCTTGCCGGTACTGAACTACGACAACTCGCGTCTGCTGCCAGAAAGCTACACCGGCACCTTGATCACCTCCAAGGAGATCAAAGGCCTGGAACTGAACGCCGGTCGCTTCACCGCCGAATCGCGTAAAAGCGCTGAAGGTCGTGACAGTGGTGGCTTGAAGTCGATCAACGTCTTGGGTGGTAGCTACCAGTTCACCGAGCAATTCAAAGCTGCGGTCTACGCGTCCGACGTCGAAGACGTGCTGAAGAAGCAATACGTGAACGCTAACTACGTGTTCCCGATCGACAAGGATCAGTCCCTGACCCTGGACTTCAACGGTTACCGTACCAAACTGGACAATTCCTACGTCCGCGAAAACGGTATTACCGGCGACGACAATAAGATCTGGAGCCTGGCAGCGACCTTCGCCACCGGCCCGCACTCGTTCACCATCGCTCATCAGCGCAGCACCGGCGACAGCAACCTGGGCTACGCCTACGGCGGCTATCAGAAAGATCAGGGTCGTGTCGGCGACGGTGGCAACACCATCTACCTGGCTAACTCCTACTGGTCCGACTTCAACGCCGAAGACGAACGCAGCTGGCAAGTGGGCTACGGTCTGGACTTCAGCGCTTTCGGCGTTCCGGGCCTGAGCTACAACGTGGCCTACGTGCGTGGTGACAACATCACCACTTCCACCAGCGAAGGCGGTACCGAGCGCGAAATCTTCAACCAGTTCAAATACGTCGTGCAAAGTGGCCCGGCCAAAGACCTGAGCGTGAAACTGCGCAGCTCGATCCTGCGTGTTTCGCAGAAATCCAGCGAGTACAACGTCAGCGGTAACGAACTCCGTGTGTTCGTGGATTACCCGATCAACATCTTCTGATGATCGCTTGAGTTGAAAAAACTCACTAAAAAACCCCGACTGGCTCGGGGTTTTTTTTTGCTGCATTTTGGTAAAAACGTTCTAAAAACGCTTTTTTGAGCATAAAAAAGTCGATTCAAGGCATCTTTTTACCGCGCTTCAAGCAGCACTTGATATGCCTGAAATTCTTTCTCATGGACGGAAATCCTGCACCTAATAGATTAGGCCGCTCAATGCAGCGGAGACTAGTAATGATCGTTTTAAACAGAGAAGTTGGCGAATCGCTAAGACGCGACAAATTTGTCAACGTCCAGGGTGGTGACTTCAATCTCTACGGTCATTTTGCTGACTTCGTCCGACTGACCAGAAGTTGGGAAAACATGGAGCCGGACAGCTACTACGGCCAGGCCGAATCCGGCATGCGTTTCCGTCGCTACAGTGACTTCGAATACAACCCGGTGAGCCGCGAGTTGAAGCAGCTGGAACACCGTGCCTACATTCAGTCCAAAGCCAACAACAGCTATGTCGGCGGAATGATTCGCCACTTCCAGGACTTCTCCGATGAAGTGATTAATTCACCGGTGATGCGCAGCCTCATCGACATCGACTTTGAAGTGTACAAAAACGTTCTCCCGCCGGAGTTGCACGACGAAATCTGGCAATGCCAGATCCATCAGATTCGCATCGAGATCAAGCCGGGCAAACAATTGGAGATCACCCCCGAAGGCATTCATTGCGACGGTTATCCGTTCAGCGGCGTGCACTTCTGGGGTCGCAACAATGTGGAAGGCGCCGAAAGCCGCCTCTACAGCGCCCACGAAGAGCAGCTAGCGTCGACGACCTATCAGGAAATTCTCGACACCACGTTCTTCCTTGATCGCGACATGCGTCACTACGTGACCCCGGCGCGCAATGTCCATTCCCATGACATGGCGTACCGGCAAATCCTGGCGATTTCCTTCTCGCGGCCCGGGACCGCTTTCGACATTGTTCGCTGAACAGTTCGACCTCATGGACAGCGCCTCGGCATCGGTGATGCTGTGGCGGGCCAATGCCAAGGATGCGCTGCGCCTGGAGCGCTTTTTTCGGCAGTTCGACGAAGTGTCGTTCTGCGAGTGGCAGGACGCCAAATGCCTGCGCGGCGTGTTGGTGCAGAAGACCACCACCGCGTACCTGGCGCTCGACCTCAGTGGCGAAGTGGTCGGCGCGGTGCTGGGCGGTATGCTCGGCAGTCGTGGCACCATCAACCATTTGGCGGTGAGCCCGCAGTATCGCGCCCAAGGCGTGGGCCAACGTTTGGTGGAAGCGGCGTCGGCGGATATGAAACGCGTGGGTGTACTGCGGATGTTCCTGTTTGTCGACGATGCTAACCTTGCCGGCAAACGTTTTTGGACTGCCCAGGGTTTTTGCGAGCCGCGTGGCGAAACGACCTTTGAGAGGGACCTATGAATGAGACGTCCAGCAGCCAGCCGCTGATGGTCGAGCCGCAGCCTTCGCGCACTTTTGCAGAAGCCAGCCCGGTCGTGGCCGGTTACTTCACGGTGTCGTTTGTGTTTGGTTTGATGGCCGTCAACGCCGGGTTGCCCGTGTGGTTGCCGGTCGCGATGTGCCTGTTCGTGTATGCCGGCGCTTCGCAGTTCGCCGCGTTGGCGCTGATCTCCAGCGGCGCTTCGCTGACCACGATTATCCTCACCACATTCCTGATCAATGCGCGGCACATGCTTATGTCGGTCTACATGGCCAAGGCATTGCGGGCGTTGGGGCTCAGTCGTTTCGAGCGTTGGTGTTATGCCGGCGGCCTGACCGATGAATCGTTCGCCTTCCACAGCGTGAAACTGGGCAGTGGCGCGCCAGTCAATGTGCGTTACCTGATCGGCTTCAACCTGTTCTGCCACACCTCGTGGGTGCTCGGCGGTTTGCTCGGGGCGATCTGTGCGCAGTACGCGTCTCACTTGATCAAGTATCAACTCGACTACGCCCTGACTGCGATGATGCTCTACGTGCTGGTGTCGCTGTGCAACACCCGCAATAAGCTGATCGCCGCCGCGGCTGCGGTCGCCTGCATGGGCGCCTTGAGCCTGGTCGGCAGCTCGCCATTCAACGTGTTTATTGCCACATTCGTGGGTTGCGGGGTGGGTGTATGCCTGACCAAACGTTCCTGATCCTGGTCGTCGTGCTGATGATGGCCGTGACCTTCCTGCCGCGCGCGTTGCCGCTGCAAGTGAACACTGACCATTGGCCGCCCTTCGTAGCCAGGGCGCTGGAATACCTGCCAGTGGCGATCGTCGCTGCGATCAGCCTCACGCCCTTGTTGATCAAGGACCAGCATGTGCAGCTCGATCGCCCGGAATTCTACGCAGCGATTCCGACGTTGCTATGTGCGTATTTCAGCAAAAACCTCTTTCTCAGTGTGGCGGTTGGGACGGCTGCGTACATTGCGCTCGGCTCGTTCATGTAGGCGCAGGTCGACCACATCGCTCAACGCCTGGCCCGACAACTCTGGGTTATTGACCGCCAGCCGCACTTCGAGGAAATCCTCGAAATCCGGAAAAATGGTCAAGCCGTTACGCTGGGCGGCCTCGCGGGACACCATACCGATGCCGTCCATTTGCGGGATCAGCGACAGGGTCAGGGTCTCGCTGCAGGAGTAAATCGTCCGTTGGCCGGTTTCGTAATTACCCAGGCCCGCGTCGAGAAAGCGCAAGAAACTGTGGGAATACGGACAATCGTCCGCCGGACGCACCTGAAGCTTGTCGCCCAGCAACACCAGCGGATCGTTCTCCTGGCCGCAGTGCGCACCGACTACCTGAACGTGCACATCTGGCAGCACAATGCTCGGCAAACCGGGCTTTTGCGGGCCGATCAAAATGGCCAGGTCGAAGTCTTCATTCTTCAGCTTGCTGAGGTTTTCCATCGACTCGGCGTAGGAGAACTCCAGCTGATGATCAGGAAACACTTCAAACAGGCGTCCGATCATTCGCCGATTGAAGTCCTCCGACAGCGTGGTATTCAGCGCCACCTTCAGCGTGCGCTGACCGGGCACCTTCAACGCTGCAACTTTCTCTTCCATCTGCCGCGTGGCAACCAAGACCTTGTCGATATAAGGCGTGAGCTCCGTGCCCTGCGCCGTCAGGGTCAAGCCCTTGTTGGAACGTCGAAACAGGCGAAAACCAAACTGCTCTTCAACCTTGTTCAACTGCGCGGCCAACGCCTGCACCGTCAAACAGGAATGCTCCGCCGCCGCCGACAACGAGCCGGTCTGCACGATGCGCATCAGGTTGCGTAAGGTTCTGCTATCCATGGGGTAATGCCCTCTAAAGTGGGCTGGCAATTGTTGTGTACCTTGCGGCCTATCCGGCGCCTATGCCGGCTATATTCCTGCACCTGAGCATAGTTGTCGCGAGTTTAGTAGCGAATTGATTCCGCAGCCGATGGCTGGAGGCTTACACAGGATCGGGGTTTTTGGCGGGGTGGGGGTGATTGGGGTCAAAAAAGATGTCTGGATCGGGGAGGTTTGGGCATTTTTTGGAGGGTGGGGATTACGGCTGTAGTGGATTCTTCCTGCAATGGTCTCGGACGCGTCTCAGGGCAGGTTGCGATCGGGCTGATGGTTGGAGCTAGCCAGAGCGGTTGTAATAGGTCGACAAACTTCCAGCCAATAGCCAAGACGTTGTCCGTTGAGCTGGTGTTAGGCCGTTTATCAACTTGGCATTGACCGAAAATGAGACCCCCGATCACAATGCAGAGGTAGCGCCAATGTAGCTACAGACTAACAGTGAGGTTATTGCCATGGGTGCATTACTGAAAACCACTGACGTGCGTTGCCGCATTGATGAGGATCTGAAAATGCGTGCTACAGAAGTATTGAGCGCTTGCGGGCTGAGCATCAGTGACGCCATGCGTCTTTTTCTCCGTCAGGTCGTAGCGACTCAAGGGCTCCCGTTTGAGGTTCGCGTCCCTTCTGAGAAGACTGCACGCGCCATGCTGGAAGCACGAGATATTCGCCAGCGGTTCGGCTCGATAGACGACATGCTGAGGGACGCTGATGGCGAAACCGGAAAAAAAGCATAAACGCGCTGAGTTGCCTAAACAGTGTGCACAAACTTCAGAATTCAAGAAGTCTTGGGAACGATACAGGCGGGCTGGGCGTCGTGACATGAATGAAGTCCGCCAATTGATGGTCATGCTGTTTCTTGGTGAGCAACTGCCGGCTGAGTATCTGGATCACGCTTTGACCGGCGATTGGGCTGGATTTCGGGAGTGTCATATTGGTGGCGACTTTTTGCTGGTCTATGAGCACACACGGCCCGATTTGATTACGTTTGTTGATCTTGGAAGTCACTCCGAGCTATTCAAATAGATCCCGTGTAGTAGTACTTACGCGGTTCTTACTCTAAAAAAGCAGCCAATAAGGCTGCTTCTTCATTCGAAAATTCCCACGAACGCTGTTGTTCAACTCATCATCAGGGCTCATAACGCCGATTTTCGCTACCTGAAGGCAAGCGTATTCGTACTCTTGGTCGATTCTCTGTAACGAATGGTACTTGTGCCAGTTTGCCTGCATCAGGTAAGTCCGTTTGCGGAATAAATTCACATATCTGTCCGTATCTGTACTAGTCTGAACCCAAGACATTACAGCGGAGGCGACCCCATGCCTACCTCATCACCAGCCTTAAGCCCACAGCAACAACTCGACTCGCCCGAAGCCGGCCGGGTCGCGCTGAAGTTCTTCTTCAACCTCATGGAACGCTGGGGCTGCAGCGCCGAGCAACAGCGTACGCTGCTAGGCAAAGTCGGCAACACCACGTTCTACAAGTACAAACACCTACCGCCCAATGTGCGTTTGCCCCACGACACCCTGGAACGCATTTCCTACCTGATGGGCATCCACAAGGCGCTGAGCATCATCTTCAGCAACAGCCGCGAGCGCGCCTACAAATGGGTCAGCAGCCCAAACACCGCTGCGCCGTTCAATGGCCAGACTGCTTTGGATTACATGCTGGTCGGGCGCGTGGTGGACATCGCTGACGTGCGCCGCTACCTCGACGGAGTGCGCGGTTGATGACTCCGGAACTGGTCGATCCGCAATGGCCGCGGGCCTATCGGATCGTTAACAGCTGCTTTCCGCCGATTTCGTTGTTTGAAGATGTGCTCGATCCGGAAGACTTGCCCACCGCCTATGCGCTGGAAGCATTGACCAACGATCGGTTGATGGAAGAGGCGGGTGTACTCTGCCGAGTCCGTCCTGAAGATCGAATTTCAGGCCCCGGCTCTACACCCGTGATGGCTGCGTTTACGCACATCGGCAAAACCAGTCGCTTCACTGATGGCACGTTTGGCGTCTATTACGCGGCGAGCAGCCAGGCTGCTGCCATTGCAGAGACGAGTTATCACCAGGAACGATTTCTCGCTGCGACCAATGAGCCAGATCTTGAGCTGACCATGCGGACTTACGTCAACAAGGTCGTCAAACCGCTGCATGACATTCGCCATAACTATCCGCACCTGCATGATCCAGACCCGACTGCGTACGGTCCGTCCCAAGCGTTCGCGAAGCAACTACGCGAAACACTGTCGTGGGGATTGCTCTACAACAGCGTTCGTTTGCTTGGGCATGAATGTGTTGCCGCGTTTCGACCGCCGGCGGTGTCGATTCCGAAGCAGGGGAAGCACATTCGGTATGTTTGGAGTGCGAGTAGCCGGAGGATTTCGTTTGTGTTTGAGGTGAGTGAGGTTTGAGCGGGGGGTAAAAAACGGTTAGAACTTGAGAGTGATTTGGTCGGTCTCTAATCGTTTTTATGCAAAATGTCGGTTTTTTAATCGTTTTTGAGCATCTGAAATCGTTTTTATGTGGTCGACTGAGCTTTTTGAACTCAAAAAACCGTTAGCAAATTCAATACAAGCTGCCCTAGATAATCGTTTTTATGCACTTGTGCCGAAAAATAATCGTTTTTATGCAGAGAAAATTGATTTTGAGCGCTACTCTCCATTTGTAAGGCTTTTTAATTTGGCCGAGCTTTTCAAAGGAGTGTGACCGTGAGCGAGTTTCCCGCAGACCCTATCGGTGCTGCCTGGCTAGCGACGACATTCGCAGTCTTGCCGATGGCGAGGCTGCCAGTGTTAAGTCAGATCGGTAGTCGACGGTTCACTCAGGTCGAGGATGGGTTTCGTCTTGAGACCTACCCGGAAAATATGCGCCCCGATCCGGACCTAGACTCCCATCTGCAATTTCACCTGCGGCATGAAGTCCTAAACCTTGAGTTTCTGACCCGACTGTTTACGAAGCTCGGTCCTTCATCGGTGCAGGGTTGGTTGGATGCCGAGCCTACGGGTCAATACGCGCGCAGGGCAGCTTTCTTGTTCGAGTGGCTCACTGGTCAGCAGTTGAAAGTGCCAGATCGAATAGGCGGTAACTACGTAGATGTTATCAACGCCGATTTGATGGTGGCCGCTTCACCTGAAGAAGCGGTGAAGGCCCCGCGTTGGCGAGTGAATGACAACCTTCCCGGCACGAACTACTTCTGCCCAACCATCGTCAAGACAGAGGCCGTGAAATCGGCCGCCAACCTCGATGTTCCTCAGCTCTTTGGTCAACTGACCGCTGAGTTTGGCGAAGCGCTGCTGCTCCGTGCGGCGGCGTGGATGACACTCAGGGAAAGCAAAGCCAGCTTCGCCATTGAAGGGGAGGCGAATCGTTCGACTCGTATCCAGCGTTTCGCCGATGTCATGGCAAGACGCACCGGTCAGGGCGAACTGCCACTCACCGACGCAACACTGGCGGAGATGCAAAAAGAAATCCTGGGAGACGTCACAACACTGACACGCCTGGGAATTCGCCAGTCCCCCGTGTTTGTCGGCGAGACAGTGCGCTATCAGGAAATCGTCCATTACGTCGCGCCTCCAGAGGAAGACTTGGAGCGAATGCTGGAAGGCATTCGCGTCTTTCTGAATCGCACCAAGGGCCAGTCCACGGTCATGCGCAGCGCTGTCACCGCGTTCGCTTTCGTCTATATCCATCCACTGGCCGACGGTAACGGCCGGGTACATCGTTTCCTGATCAACGATATTTTGCGTCGTGACGGTGCGATTCCAGACACGGTGATTCTTCCGATCTCAGCCGTTATCACTGACGACTCTGCGGAGAGGCGCCTGTACGACAGCGTCTTGGATCAGGTTTCAAAACCGCTCATGCAGGGCATCCGTGACCAGGTAACGTTCGCCAGCACGCGTACGCAATACCCTGACGGCGTGGTCTCAAATATTGAATTCACCGGCCAGGATCAGGCCCGTCCGGTGTGGCGTTACCCGAACCTGGGGCCACACGTCGTTTTCATGTCCAACGTCATTCGTCGCACCATCACGGAACAAATGCGCGAAGAGTCGCGGTATTTGCGCAGTCACATACGGGCTCGGCAGGCGATCATGGAGGTCGTTGAAATGCCGGATCATCAGGCTGATCGGTTGTTGCGATCCATGGAGCAGAACGAAGGCAAGTTGAGCAATGTATTGGCAAAGGAAATGCCGGTGCTGACGAGGCCAGAAATTTGGTCCGCCATTACTGAAGCTGTGGCCCAGTCCGTGCGGGAGGAAGAGCCGATAGATAGCAGCGTGGTTGATCGCTATCATCCCACTCAGCCAGTGGGTAGATAATGGACTTCGCAAAACGCCCCGATTGATTCGGGGTTTTTTTATGCGTGACTAAAAGGACACAGTCCTACTGTCCAAACAGTCCACGATGACTACTAAATAGCACCCTGCTAATCGACTACTGAGGGTATTCGGGAGGCGTGCACCACTTTCCACGCGCAGTCGGCACTTATTACGCCACGTAACTAATGATGTTCCCGCCCCCACCTTTATCCCCCTGACCCAACCCCCTACATTTATCTCCAACGCCTCCCCATCATCCCGACGGGGCAGGTCACTGGAGATTTTCCTCATGCCTTTCGTAAGCGTTCGCATCACCCGCGACGGTGTTACCTCGGAGCAGAAAGCTCAGGTGATCGCCGAAATCACTGAAACCCTGGAACGCGTCCTCAAGAAGGATCCGCACCTGACCCACATCGTGATCGAAGAAGTCGACACCGATAACTGGGGTTACGCCGGGATGACCACGACCAAGTACCGCAAGCAACTGGCTGACGCGGAGGGCAAATCGTGACCGCGTCCGTCTCTATCGATTTCATCTCCGACGTGGTGTGCCCGTGGTGCGCATTGGGTGCGACGGCGCTGGAGCAGGCGATCGAGAACGTGGCCGGTGAAATCTCGGTCGAGCTGACCTACAAGCCCTTCGAGTTGAACCCGGACATGCCGGCAGTCGGCGAGAAAGCCGTCGAGCACTTGATGCGCAAATATGGACGCACCGCCGAAGACGTTGCCGCCGGCAAAGCGATGCAGATTGCTCGCGGTGAGGCCATCGGTTTCAAGTTCGACCTGGAGAAACGCAGCCACTTCTACAACACCTTCGACGCGCACCGGTTGCTGTTGTGGGCGTTGCAGGAAGGGCGGCAGGTCGCACTGAAGAAAGCCTTGCTGCGCGCTTACTTCACCGACGGTCAGAACCTGAGTGACCGCGAAACATTGGTTCGACTGGCGGCGGAAGTGGGGTTGGATGCGGCAGCTGCCCGCGATGTGTTGGCGTCCGGAGCGTTCGGCACAGAAGTGCGTGACCTTGAAGAGTTTTACCGCAAACGCGGCATCAACTCGGTCCCGGCCATGGTGCTGAACGGTCGGCACCTTGTGTCCGGTTCGCAGTCGGTCGAGTACTGCGAACAGATGTTGAGACAAATGGCGCAGGCGCCTGTTGAAGCCTGATTAATCACTTTTTCAGATCATCATTTATTAGTTGAGGTTCATCATGAGCAATTCGAAAAAAGTCATCGTTATCACTGGCGCCTCCCAAGGTCTCGGCGCAGGTATGGTTAAAACGTTCCGTGATCTGGATTACAAAGTGGTCGCGACTTCGCGTTCGATCAAGCCGTCCACCGACCCGGACATTCACACCTTGGCCGGCGACATCGGTGAACCGGGTGTCGCCCAGCAAGTCATCCGTGAAGCCATCGAACGCTTCGGCCGCATCGACACTCTGGTCAACAACGCCGGGATCTTTGTCGCCAAGCCGTTCACTGCGTACACCCAGGAAGACTACGCCGCCGTATTGTCGGTAAACCTGAATGGCTTCTTCTACATCACCCAACTTGCGATTACCGAGATGGAAAAGCAGGGCAGCGGTCACGTCGTCAACATCACCACCAGTTTGGTGGACCATGCGATTGATGGCGTGCCGTCGGTACTGGCTTCGTTGACCAAAGGTGGATTGAATGCGGCGACCAAGTCGTTGGCCATTGAGTACGCCAAGCGCGGGATTCGGGTGAATGCGGTTTCGCCGGGCATCATCAAGACGCCGATGCATGGTGAGGAGACGCATGAAGCGCTGGGGAGTTTGCATCCGGTAGGTCGGATGGGGGAGATCAGCGATATTGCTCAGGCGGTTGTTTATCTGGATAACGCCAACTTCGTCACGGGTGAAATCTTGCATGTCGATGGTGGCCAGAGTGCGGGTCACTAAAACCTGGCTTTCCTGACTCCAGAAACAACAAAGCCCTCGTATTTCTACGAGGGCTTTGTTTGTCGGGTGCAGCAGCAGGTGTCGCATCATGACGATGCGGCATTCGGGATCAGATAGTTGCTTTGAAAACAGTTAGAGTTATCTAAAAGCTAGACACCACTGTATACAGGGGTATTGCCAATGTAATGTCCGTGATTAGTATCACTCGGCGATCATTTCAAGTTCGTTATGAGCTTTTGATAGGGTTTTATTCGGTTGATAGTGAATGCCGCATGTGTATTCAATAAATGAATGCTCTGCATTTTCTCGTTGAGCGATATTATATTTTTCAAAAGGGGACATGGCCCTGCGAACAGGTGATTGATTCAATATGTTTTTAAAAGTAACCCCTGAATCATCGGCAATCCAAAGCCGTCTTACCTTTCTTTTCTTGTTGCCATCGAAAAATTTATGGCGTGCGTGTAGAACTCTAAGGTTGTCCATCACCAGGATCTCCCCCGGTTCAAGGCTTATGTTGGTAATGTAGTGTTCATTGGTTGAATAATTATTTTGGATATAATTGAACGCCGCACTGGCCCATTCGGGAATAAACGCAGTGCTGTCATATCGATAGCGAATTCTTAATGTATCATCATTGATTTTTTCGAACACAGAGCAGTCCATAGACAACAGATCATCTCGGCAATAAGTAACGCTGCCGCTGGTCATCAATGTCTTTAAAACATGTGCTTGATTGGCGCGTAAGTCATTGTAGATTTTCTGTCCATCAACCAAGAAGTTGTCGCCGCCAATCTCCGGCTTGGATATGCACTGGAGAATGACAAATTTGGGCGGCGTGATTTTTTTTGCCACACCATCTACGTAGGCCATCCCATTCAAAAAAGACCCATCAGTGTGTGGGAAAAAATCACTTGATAGTTCGCCATGATAATCGTCTTTGAAAACTTGCCAGTCTTTGTTTATAGGCTCTCCACCGCCGACGACGCCACTTTTATCAGATTTTGTATGGAATTGAATTAACCCAAACTTCCCCGCGATATCTCTAAATGCCTCCACGGAGTCGTCTTGAGGCTTGATGACACAATAACCATGCTCATTAAGAAAAACCGAAATTCCTTTAGCATCGACACAATCGAACTTCTTGCTTTTCGTCATTTCACACTCCTTGTTGTGGTTATATAACGTTCAAACGCTCTGAATAAAATGATCCAGGATCATTTTTAAACCGAAAAAAGTGACGCCGGCTTTCAAAAGCATGGCGCCTACAGGCTGCGAGATTCGATCTCTAAGAAACCCACCAAAGTACGAGCCGACAGTGGAGGCGATGATCATGATTATGATCAGGCCTGCGTAGTCCATGAACGCAAAGCCAGCAATTACAAACGCGGCGACTTTCAATCCGTGCAGCACGCTCATTTGCATTGCATGGGTGACAATCACTTCATCTTTTTTAATATTCATCTTCATCAAGATGGGTTGTGATATCAAACCCGTGACTGCCACAAAGAGCGAAAGGAATGTTTGAACAAACCCAACAATCGCAAAATTTTTAAATATAAAGCCCAAGTGTGAAACGATCTTGGTCCATGTGATGGCCAGAATGAAAAAGCCCAAGACGAGTGATAAATATTTCTCAGGGAATTTACCTATAAAGAAATATCCAATGAATGCGCCCACCAGGCAGCCGATGATGTATTTAGGGAGAATATCTACTTTTGCACTCTTGTAATCAAAAGCAAATCGACTGGCATTGCTGACCATTTGAATCAAACCGTGAACCGGGACAACTGCTGATATAGGTAAGAATTGGGGCATCACTGCAAGCAGTCCAATCCCGCCACCCACTCCAATGGCCGCAGTCATAAATGACGTTATAAAGCTGACGCCCACCAAGACATATAAGCCGGATAAGTTTTCAAACATTTTTAATTCCTGTTAATTTCTCTTGGGGGGTACAACGTGCATCTCAAAATTGTGACTGCTCGTGTTGCTGTTTTTCACTATATAATGAGAGGGCTTAAATAATGATGAGTTGCCTGCGAAACTCCGACGTTATTAATTTCAAAGGCAATAAAGCCATCAAGCACGCACAGGCCATACACTTCACTGTCTGAACGGTATCTTTTTCAAAGACGATAAGGTTTCCGGCCCTGCTCAAGGGGTCTTAAATAGCGATGAGTGATGTTGGGTTAGTATGTAAGTACGAGATTCAGTGTGAGAAATAACCGCCCGATCACTTTTCAATAGTGAGAGTTTTAGTGTTGTTGATTGAACTAACGGTGTGCTGCGTTCAAGCGCTAACTCACCTTGCGGGTAATGACTGAGTGTCAGCTCGGTGTTGTGCTTTTTTATAGTTAAGTGCTGATGTGTGACATTGCGCTATGTATGAGGTTATGCCTTCCAAACGCCGTGAGGCATTGTTGGGCTCTCCGACAACACTGTAGTTTTTATAGAGGGAGACAACATTATTAGAATGTCCATATATGTTGCCTCCTGTCCGACAGTGTTGCGGAGAGCCTTATCAGGCCGAACGCTATTTACTTCTCGGGCAAGGCCCAGGCAATGATGCTGTCACCCAACTTGGTTGGAATTCGGTCATGACCGCCAACCACGGCCACGACGTACTGTCGGCCTTGGCTCATGTAGGTCAGGGGTGAAGCCTGATTGCCTGCGGGCAGGCGTTCTTCCCACAGCAGTTCGCCACTTTCACTGTCGTAAGCCCGCATGAAACGATCGATGGCTGCACCGATAAACGTCACGCCTCCAGCGGTTGTCACGCCCGTTGCATCACTTGGCGTACCAATCTCGAAGCGCGTACGAGAGGCAATTCCCCAAGGCCCGCTGTCGTACCCCGTACCGAACGGGCGACTCCAGACGACATCCCGTGTGCGCAGGTCTATGCCGCTAATGAAGCCCCACGGTGGCGCAATGCACGGTTGATCAAGGGATGACATCCAAGGATCTTTGATGGCGCCGTAAGGCAGTCCGGCCTGCACGCGGTAGCCTTGGTTGTTGCCCGGCGCTTCCTGGAATGACTTGGCATTGATGGCATCGAGTTGTTCGCGAGGCACTAGTCCCTGCATGTACGGGAGCCGCTGGTTATTGATGATCAGCAGGCCACGCTTGAGGTCGACCATTACGCCTCCCCAGTTCAAGCCGCCATGGTGGCCGGGGAAAATCAGGCTTTGTTGGCCAACGACTGGCGGTGTGAAGATCCCTTCGTAACGTGCCTGGCGAAACTCGATGCGGCATTGCAACTGATCAAATGGCGTCAAGCCCCAGGCATTTGCCTCGGTGAGTACTTCCGGTGTTTTCGATGGGCGCCCCATGGTGCTCGGCATATTCGGCGAAATCGGTTGGGCGGCCGAGGTGTAGTCGCCGGGAGCCGTTCCCTGTGGGACGGGGGATTGCACGATATCCACCAACGGCTCGCCGGTAGCCCGATCAAGCACGAACAACTGGCCGGATTTGGTGGCTTGAATGACGGCGGCGCGGGTGCCCGATGGTGTGGGGAAGTCAATCAGATTGGGTTGTGGGCTCAGGTCGTAGTCCCACAGATCGTGGTGGACCGTCTGGAAATGCCATTTGACCTTCCCTGTAGCGGCATCCAGTGCCACCAGGGAGGAACTGAACTTGTCTTCTTGTTCGGTGCGAGTACCGCCATAGAAGTCGCCGGCAGCGTTGCCGGTGGTGACATACACCAATCCCAGTTCATCGTCGGCCGAAAGCGGTGCCCATGAGTTGGGTGTGCTGAGCGTGTAGGTCTCGTCGTTGCCCGCAGGGGCGTTGGTGTCTGGGCGGCCCAAGTCCCAAGCCCATTTTTGTTGGCCGGTCACCGCGTCGTAGGCACGTACCACTCCCGAAGGCGCAGGGCGCACATCTGAATCAAGGACTCGGCCGCCGGTGATCACTACCCCGCGGATTACGATGGGGGCGGAAGTAATACCGGTCGAGCCTTTTCTGAAGGTGCCTAACCCGTCCTTCAAATCCGCAAAACCTGCGTTACCGAAGCCGGGGCACGCTTTGCCCGTCAAGGCGTCTACCGCTCCCAAGCGAATGTCGTTGGTACCCCAGATGATGCGCGAGGCGCACAGGCCACTGGCATTGGGCACTTCGAAATAGGAGACACCACGACAGTAGGCGCCGCCATTGGCGAAGTAGTCGGGGTCGACTTTGGAGTCAAACCGCCAGTTCTCCTTCCCGGTGGTGGCATCTATAGAAATGATGATTTGCTTTGGTGTGCAGGTGTAAAGCGAGTTGCCCACCTTGATCGGCGTGGCCTCGTTCATGTATTTGGATTTTTCACCGGGTTGCTTCACGTCGCCGTGGTGGTATTCCCAGGCTTTCACCAGGCCCGACACATTCGAAGGGGTAATTTGCGATGCGGCGGAATAGTGATTGCCCAAGTTGGAGCCTGCATAGGCGGTCCAATTGGTTTCGTCGTGTGAGGCGGCAATATTACCGTCCGGTGAAGTCACCGTATTACGACTGAAGGGTTGCTCAGGACGCGTCGTCACGAGCGTCGAATCGGCAAGGTGAACGGTGTTCGGGAAGAACAGAGGCACCAGGATAGTGACCGCCATGAGTATCGGCAGTAGACCCATAATGGTGAAGTAATGACTTCTTTTGGCGTTGGCAAAGTCACGACGCACCAAGGGCCAGAAAGCCAGAAACGGAATGCTGAGAACAGCCAGCCAGGCCAGGCGTGGAATGAAAGCCCAGCCATCGTACCCGGACTCCCAGATCGCCCAGGCGTGGGTGGCCAGGGAGGCCGCGCCAAAGAGGTAGATGCCGAGCGACTTTTTCAGGCCGATGAGGATGGCCGATAGCAACAGGACGGTGCCCATCATGGCGTAATAGGGCGATCCTCCAGCAGCCACAAGCTCTCCACCTCTATAGGCGAGTATCGCTCCAAGCACGGCAACACAGATGGTGTAGACCCCGAACAGAAAGTTCGAGATCCCCGGCCCGCTATCCAACGTCCTTTGTTTCACTGCGATCTTCCCTGTGTCATTCGATATGGCTCCGCGTCCAGCGGCGCGCATAATTGCTTATTGTTCTAATGAAATACAATATCTGGCGAAAAAAATTAACTGTCTAGTACGAACGTGCCATGTTTTTGTATCTTGTTTTGATTAGAAACAATCATGCTAAGCTGATCGGCGAATTTTTGGGGGGGCTCTGACGAGGCTTCAATCCGGAATGGGGTGTTCGTGGTGTGCTTCTGGCATGACGTCCTGTTGCGTCTTGAGACGGCCCACTTCGTCCAGGTGCCTCCAGAGAAATTGAGCGGCTTCTTCACGCCGATCAGACTCGATGAGGTCGAGCAAATGGATGTGTTCCCGGCATTGCGCCATAAGACGAGTGCGATCGACGTTAGCTTTGTAGCCAATGAAACGCCGGAGTTGGTTTTGCTGGCGTATGGCTTCGATGAAAAAGATATTTCCGGAACATTGCACGATCAGTTCGTGAAACTGGGCGCCGACTTGGAACAGTTGGGCGCGAGACAGCGTGTGGATGTCCCCATCGAGCATGGCCTGCTGTTGTTGCCTGGCCCGGGCAAACGCCGCGTGATTGATCTGATAACCGGGCTCAAGCAGGGCGGCCGGCTCGATCGCCATGCGGAAGCGGTAGCTTTGGATGTGTGTCTGGGCATTGTGCACAAAGTCTTTGAGCACCCATCCTTGACCGGGTTTGCGCTCCACCATGGCTTCACTGGCCAGTCTGTTCAACACCTTGAGCAATTGCCCGCGGGGCACTTCGTAACGGCGCAACAGCTGCGCTTCGAAAAAGTGGGCAGGTATTTCGCCACCCAAGATGTCGTCGACCACGCGAAGGTAAAAGTCTTCGAAAGGATCACTGACGAGAGGGAATGTTGTTTCCTGAATCTGCCCTGCGCCTTGCTTCAGAAAGTAGCCACGATTGGGTTCCTGAATGGCGAGATCCCACTCGGCGAGCAACGCAAAAACCCGCCGGATAGGCGAACGCGAAACACCCAGCGCTTGCGCAAACGTCTGCTCGCGCAACGGCTCCCCGGCTTTCATCGACCGGGCGCGAACCAGGTCGATGACGCGTGGGGCCAACTGCAAGGCGAGGTCTTTCTTGATCACAGGTTCTCTCTCAAATGGTTAGCTTCAGTCCGTTCCCGTTGGGGCAACTACCCCCATCGGACTGGCGTTGGAAAATACCATACGAAGGGTAGGCGGGTATCTGCACAAAGAGCGCTGGTGAACTTGTTGAACAAACCTTGTCGAGGCACATCAGCATGAAGGCACCACGCATTTTTCTGATCCACGCAACAGCATTGGCGATTGATCCCGTTACCGCAGCTTTTGCCCGGCAGTGGCCGCAAGCACAGATCATCAATCTGCTCGAAGACTCGCTGTCCCGAGACCGAGTGGCGGAGGGTGAATTAACCGCGAGTATGAAGGCGCGCTTTCTGACGCTTTCGCGCTACGCCGTCCAAAGCGCAGCGGACGCCATTCTTTTTACGTGTTCGGCTTTTGGCGATGCCATCAACCTATGCAAGGCTGACATTGCCATTCCAGTGCTCAAGCCGAACGAAGCCATGATTAACCTGGCACTGACACAAGCATCGCGCGTTGCCGTGCTGGCGACATTTGAGCCGACTCTCACCTCGATAATGGCCGAGTTCACGCAAGCGGCTGAGCGCAGTGGTCGGGCGCTGGAGGTAGTGCCCTATTTTGTCCCGGGTGCAATGCAGGCACTGAGTGAAGGGAACAAAGAACGTCATGATGCCGCCATCGCGCAAATGGCCGGTCAGGTCAGAGACTGCGATCTGATCTGTTTTGCCCAGTTTTCGATGACGAGCGCCGCAGGGCAAGCGCAGGCCCGCTGTGGTCTGCCCGTATTGACCACACCCGATAGTGCAGTGCTGGAGGTGCGAAGAATGCTCCAGGCTGATGATTCGTTTCTTCCCAGGATGGAGGTTTAGCCAATGCTCAAGTTCAATGCTCATCTGGGTTTCCAATTCAATGAGCTGCCTTTTCTGCAACGCATCGAAGCCGCCGCCGCTGCCGGTTTCCGGGCGGTGGAGTTCCCGTCGCCCTATGAGTTCGACGCGAGCCTGCTAGCCGACCACCTGGCGCAATACAGTCTGCCGTTGATTCAGTTCGCCGCACCGGCTGGCGTTACCAAAGGCATCGCGGCCTTGCAGGGCAAGGAAGAAGAGTTTCGCAACGGGCTGCTCCAGGCTGCCCGCTATGCAAAGGCGCTGGCGTGTTCGGATGTCCACATCATGTCGGGAGTGACCACGCAGGATGAGGCAGCACTTATTTTCGGGGGCAACTTGGAGTATGCAGTCAAGTACTTCGAAGATCAGGGGTTGCGGCCACTGATTGAAGTGATCAGTTCGCAAGAAATGCCGGGCTATTACATGTCTGACTTCAGCAAGGCGCAACAGGTGCTGGAGACCTTCCCGAGCGTCGGGCTGATTCTCGATCTTTACCATGCCCAACTTCTGACCGCAGACGCCGCAGATGTTCTGGCTCGCTTCTACGACAGAACCGTTCATGTGCAGATTGCCGACTGCCCGGGTCGTCACGAACCGGGAACGGGCGCTATCGACTTTGCACTCTTGTTCGCGGCGCTGGAGCAGCGCGGCTACACAGGATGGATCGGGTGTGAATACCGTCCTTCCAGTACGACCGTTGCGAGCCTTGACTGGATTAAGCCGCTAAGGGCTTAGCTCTGGCAGATAGCCAAAACGAAAAAACCCGCCAGAAGGCGGGTTTTTTGTGGGCTCCGGAGAATTTGAAAGCCTTCTCTGGAACCTTGTATGGTTCGGTACCAGACGAACGTTATGTTTCGGGGAGGCCAGGTTTTTCGGGCGTCTGGAGTTCGCTGGAAAGTTCGGCGTACCCCAACTAGTAACTATAAATAAATCAGCTAGTTATGGCGTTCGGTGGAATCGAACTCGGGATTTTTTAGATGTCAGCACGTTGTCGGTCTGCAAGTAATTCAGAGCCGCATACGGAATGGTAATCCTCCTGAATTCGAACGTTGTCGATCATCCCCTCCGTAGAGAATAGGCAGAAATCCGCCAAAAGCTGCCGTGGCGACAGGCAGCAGACGGTCAGAAGTGGACACCTGGATGCCCCCGACCTTTGCATCGCCTTGGAAGAGATCACATTGGCCAACGCAAAACGCACCTTGAGCAAACGCGGCTAGGCGCGTTCACGCCGTTATAGTCGACTCTATTGCCGATCGTACTTCCCGGAGCCTTTTCCCAGTGTCTGACATGCCGACCAACTTCGCTTACACAAAACGCTTCAACGCCGTACTCGCCTACATTGATGCCAATCTCGAAGGTGACCTGTCGGTGAAGACGTTGAGCCATGTGGCGAACTTTTCGGCGTTTCACTTCCATCGGCAATTCACCGCGTTCGTAGGAGTGCCTGTCTCGCGTTATGTGCAACTGATGCGGCTACGACGCGCGGCACATCGCCTGGCCTCCCTCGCTGATCACTCGGTACTGGACGCCGCACTCGGTGCCGGCTTTGAAAGTCCAGAGGCATTTTGCAGGGCGTTCAGGCGGGCGTTCGGTATGACGCCGAGTGCGTTCGGGAAGGAACCGAACTGGCAGGTCTGGAGTACGGTATTCGCAATCCCTCACTTTTCCAGGACTATCATCATGCAAGTACGAATCGTGAAATTCCCTGAAGTCAGGGTAGCAACGCTTGAGCACTGCGGACCCGCCGGGCTCGTCAATGAGAGCGTATGCAAGTTCATCGAGTGGCGTATGCAGAGCGGACAGTCGCCGGTGGCATCGAGTCGCACCTTTGGCATTCCCTATGGCAACCCCGATACGACACCTCCACAAGAATTCCGCTTCGCAATCTGCGGCGAGATTCACGAGGCCGTGGCGTCGAATGAGTTCGGTGTGCACGAGATCGTCATTCCTGGCGGTCGCTGCGTCGTGGTGCGACACGCGGGGTCACCGGATCACATCGGCGAAACGATCTATCCGATTTACCGCGATTGGCTTCCGGCCAGTGGAGAGGAACTTCGTGACCAGCCGTTGTTCTTTCATTACCTGAGCGCCTATCCCGAGACACCGCAGGATCAATGGCAAACTGATGTGTATGTTCCGCTGCAATAGCAGAGCAAGCAGCTTTCGACCCTGACGGACGTTGACGAGTGTCCGCGCAGCAATGTGGCAGGTTCTAGGGGGAGTTTCCAAACCCTAGAAGCAACAAAGCCCTCGTATTTCTACGAGGGCTTTGTTTTGTATGGTGCGGCACCAGACGAACGGTAGCATTCGGTGCGGCTAGGTTTTTTGTGGGTCTGGAAGTCGGTGGAAAATTTGGCGTACCCCAACTGGTAACTATAAATAAATCAGCTAGTTATGGCGTTTGATGGACTCGAATCGGACTTCTGAAGCAGTTGACTACATTGCCCCACGTCGGCCGAACTCTTCGTATCACCCATAGGTGGGGATGATCGATGACTTGCGAACTCTATAGGTTTACCACCTAGCGATGCATCGTCGGATGTGGACGATCGAGTGGCATTTTGCTACCTTCCAAGGGCAACAAATGAAAAACCTTATAACGCCATTTTAATGGAATATAAAAGTGGGAATGGATGAATATTAATTTTGATATTTCAGATCGGTTCAATAATTGGCTTCTATCGAAAGCTTAAGTTATTTCCCCTTAAAGACGTTCTGATTAGCGTGGAGGGTTAATGGCGGTTGTTGAATTATTAGATCGACTAAGATATTCTTCTACGATAAAGAAACATGGAAGTAAGATATGATGACTTGGCCTGCACATTATCCTAATCAGTGTCCTCCCTCTTCTGCCAGTTCTACTGCTGGGGTCGTATATCGATTTATCAACGGTCGCAACCCAGCTGCTAAAGATTTTTTAAGCTATTATCATCTAAAGCCAGAGCATGATTGGGGAACTCAGGAATGTAATGCGCGTGGGCTTTCTGTTTATGCAGATCTTTCCGCTTGTTACGAGTTGGCGGAGGCTGTGCCGGCCATGAAAAAGAAGAAAATCGCGGTGGCGAAGTTTAGTGCCCCGTTAGGAGTATGGGCCAGTACGCCTTCGTCTAATTGCCAGGGGCATAAAACTTGGTGGCTTCCGGAAAATATCCAAAATATTGTTGATGTATTTACAGTAATTGCTAGGGAGTCAAGCAATGCTTAGTCTTCCAGTATCTACGCAGCTCGGAGAGTTGACGTTCTTTGAGGTTTTTGAGTTCTTTGATTTTCCACGTCTTTTTACATGTAGAAATCGGTCAGGTTCTTTTTTTCTAGTGGTCTCAACTTATGATGATGGTGAGCGCTTTGAATGGCTTTATCTGCCTATTTCTATAGATCGAATTAATACATTAATCGATCGGAGAATGAATTTAAATCAAGCTTTTTTGTTACCAGAGGACGGATATCTAGCAAAGGTTGAAACGAATTTCTATGGGGTGGGGTTAGTAGAATTCATTTTTCCAGAACAGGTTCCCCTAGAGGATCTTCCGACAGAAAATGCATTTCTTAAGTCTACAACTAGAAAGAAGTACGGATTAGGCGCTATTGATGCAGAGGAAGCAGCATTATCATCAAATAGGGAGACTTATAATATACACTTATATCCTGTTGACACCAATTTACCCGAGATCGGAATTAGATCATTGGGTAATATGTTAATCACCTCTCAGGAGTTGGTTGACGCTCTTGGTCAAACAGTTGAGGGGAACGTCACAGTCAAAGGTCCAATTCCTGCGGCGGTTTTAGATAAAACCAGATTGAATGCTTGTCAAATATTCGAAGGTTCTTTTGGTATTCAATTTAAATCAAATTTAAATGTCGAACTTTTTTCTAATTCGTTATTGGCTGAGTCATTGCAGTTAATGATGGTGTTGATGTTGGCTGGTGATGATGAAGATCAGCTGAGCAATCAGCTTCACTTGTTACGTGCGCGTGTAACCTCTAAATATAGGGCTTTCTTGAAAGAGGTAAAAATGCTTGGGTCCCCGATTAAAATAGAATGGGGATCACCAAATAAAGAGCTGAGTAAGTCAGTGACCTTGTCAAGGGAGCAAGTTGACAAAGCATATGAAATTGTATCGCAGATCGAAGTTGATATGTCTACTGAGCACGTAGTGATTGCAGAGTTGCTTGGATTGGATACCCGAACTAATCGCTATAGATTGCGTACTAATGATAATGTTGAGTATAGTGGTAAGGTTTTGGATGAAGCTGTAACAAGTGTAAGGCATTCGAAAATAAATGATATGTATAAAGCTGTTTTGAAGAAGGCGGTCCAAGTCAGTTCGATGTCTGGACATGAAACGGTACGGTGGTTGCTTGTTTCGCTTTCTAAGATAGAGTGATTTTGTTTGAGTATTCGGGAAGTATACTCCAGAAAATAACCAATGATTTAATTGTGCGCTACGGGTATGCGAGTTTCTGTAGAGTATTTATAGTTTTTTCTCTCGGAAAAAATTAGGTATGTTTTCTAGTTTAAGCTTGAATCGTCTATTGGAGATGGTTTGCTAGACGGAAAATAAATCTGTGCCCATGTTCTATACCTGCTGAAGGAATGTTTTAGGTTGGGATTACCCCCCCCCTCGCGGTGGAGGAAAAATAAATCTGCGGCCGTTTTCGTTTTGATCTTGACCATATTGTTTAGGTTTTTCTGGAGTACTATAAATGCGTAGCGATGAGATGTCGTCATTGGTTCCAATATCTCCTGAGTCTTATATTGCTGATAGGGTGGCTCAATATAAAGGCTGGTATGATAAGAAAGCTGTAAGAATGAAAAGTCGGTATTTGTATATGCGTGCCTTCTCTGTAGTTGGAGGAAGTGTTGTACCTGTTTTAGCGAATGTGTCATTTTCGTATAGTGTTTTAGGTGTTTCGGTAATACAGCTTCTCCTTACTGTTATTAGTTTGTTGGTTGTTATTGCGGTGTCGTTAGAGAGCGTTTACCACTATAGGGAACAGTGGAAAAATTATCGATCTACCGAACAGTTATTAGGTCATGAAGAGTTTTTGTATCGGTCTAGGGTGGGTCGATATTTCGGAATGAATGATCAAGAGGCGTTTCGGCTATTTGTAGAAAGAGTGGAGGAGGCTATAGCGATAGAAAATTCCGCGACGCTAAATGTGATGACTATGGCAAGTGAAACGGTTGAAGCGACAAAGCATGCCCAGCCAAGAGTTTCGCCTCAGGAGTGAGTGCATAAGTAGAAGTCAGGGGGGCAAGCCACCTTATCTGAGTCGAAACATGGCGTCTGTTAATGTACTTGGGCGCCTAAGAATCAAGAAGAACTTTAGTATATGCTTCATTCTAGGAGATCCCGTCCGAAGTCGAACCGTTAAACGAAAGAACTTTCCAGGTGGCAGGTTTTCGGGGGGCGGGGACAGACCACGATTAATTTAGCGTCTGTATATTCATTTAAGCCAGGAATTGTGGTCTGTCCCCGAATTATCCAGTACGAGGGTGGCTTTGTGCCGATCGAGCTACTCTATAAGAGTTGAAGTTGTGGCTAGTTCCTTGTAGCTGAAACTATCAGTGTTTTTTTGAATTCGTTTCGCTCAACTATAGTTCGCTGCGCTGACACCAAGTTCAATATTATAGTATTTAGAAAAATTTTAGAAAGATGGCTCGACTCCCACTCGTCTCAGTAGCTCACATTGAATTTCTACTGCGGACAATCGTCGCTTTCCTGCGTCAGTTTTAACGTAAACTTCTTGACTTCCCGTTGCGAATAGCAAGGTGCGGCGAACTGCTGGGATTCTCACCTCGACGAGATATAGACTGTCAATAATTTTCATACCGTCACTTACGGGATGCAATTCTATTTGATAAGCAGTCGGTGCTATCGCTGGCGCAATTTTATGGAGCTTCTCTGTGACAACTCGCCGAAGCTCATCACATTCTCGCTCTGATAAAGACACACCAATAATAGATAAGTCTTCGTCGCGAACACCCCAATATATTGAGCCATTTTGCGAAACTCCAGCGTTCATGAACGCTACCGCATATTGATCGACGAGTGATTTTATTGACCCTATTGGATTATTTCCTTTTATCTCCTTCAGTTCGCAAACGCGGTTCTCTTGGTTCGGGAATTTAGCCCCTTTTATCCACGCTGGAATTTGCCTCCGTCTGCGCCCAGTGCTTTGTGGTGCGAAGAGACGGTTGTTGTAACCCGCCAGCGCATCTGACCTCCTCTCAGGTTGAAAAATTTCGATGGTTGTGCCATTCACGAAAAAGTCCTCCCGGTTTGTGAAAACGACTACTTGGGAAAGTTTTGCTATTTCGTTTAGAACCTCAACTGCAAAGACCCGAGTTGCTTGATCCCAATGCATCCCGAGGCCATCTATCAAAAGCGGCAGGTTTGATTTTGTTTTTTTACGTATAGCTAACTCTCGCACAACGAGAGCTAAGTCGTTCTCACCTCGTGATCCGATATATTGATTGGATGACCAGTTGTTACGCATCTGTAACCATCGCTCGTGATACTTAACACTTTCCGGTAACTCGCTCTCGATTACTTTCAGATCGTCATTTATCAGGTCATGCGATTCGCCTCCTTCCGCTAGAACCAGGCGCGCCCCGTAAGGGTCACTCATTGTAGCTAAGATTTGAATCGCCAATGGACATGGCTCCTGTGAAACGGAGACCCTCCCAGGCGAGTTCTCTGTGACATAAAGCGTCGTCATCTCAGTTAAAAAACCTTCAATCAGTGTGACTGATACCTCTGACGGTCCAGTGGCACCTTCGCGAGTCTGGATAGCAGGCCGTCCCACGATCGCAGCAATTATGGCACCACAAAGCTGAGTCTTCCCGGTTGCGTTGGCCCCCACCACGATGTTGATGGCAGCCCCCGAAAACTCGAAATCTGCCTTGATAAATGGACCAAAATTTATAAGCGAGACGTGTTTTACATACATATCTGATCCTCTAAGCTCGTAGTCCGGCTTGCAGACGTCAATTAGCCAAATTATAGAGATGTCTATGATATTCGAATGACTGCTCTTAGCGGACTTCTGTACGTGGTCGCTGGCAGCTTTGAGTCGATATCTGTCTTTCGCGAAGGACAGTGTCGACCCATTGTTGTCATTCATAACACTCAGGTTATAAGGACGCAGCACTCGTTTTTAGCAAGGAAAAGACTTCAACGCAGTGCATGCGTTCTCACACAGCCTGGACCTAAAGCTGCCGTTCAGATGGATCTCCCTTCGGAGAGAAGTCTTCAGTGCTGCGTCAACAAGGCTGGCAGTCCAAACTATCTACTCCTCTAAAAAAAAGATATTGATATAATGTGGTTCTACTCCATTTTCTGCACACCATAAGTCAAACCGCTCAAGCTCTGATGCAACGAACCCTGTTTCATCCTCGTTTGTAATTAGGTATGTTTGCATATGTATTGGCCTTATGTACTCTCCATCTCTCATGAATTCGCGAGTTAATATGAGCTGTTCTGCGACCTCCTGTGTAGTCGTACCGTGCTCGCTCAATAAATATTTGTTCATGTCTTCATCAGTCGGTAGGTACCCACCACGCATCGCCATAATATCTATTGCGGAGACTGCTGCCTTACTTAGTTTCGAAGGCTCCCAACAGTTGTTATCGTCGCGTTTAAGATGCTTTTCTTTTAGTTCTCGCGTATTGTACATCCAGCCGGCACTGACATCTGATTCTACTGCCGTAGCAATCAAGAGAGGTTCGATGCTATCCATATGAAGTCCATCGCCCCACGGCATCTTTACATCAAAGTAAATTGCGATTTTTGACCAGATAAGCTCTAGTATTAACTTTGCTGAGTTATGGCAAGTCGAAAATACGGATACCCACTCGTTTTTGTCTGTTAGAACCAAAAATGGCACTCCATTTCCTTTTACAAGGCAATACCTATTAGAGGTTACCAGTGTGGGAATGCTTGGGATCCCTAAACCTTCGCCGCCTTGCTTCCATTTCTCCTCAATAATGTCTAAAAAAGCGGATCTTAGACCTTGTTCTGTTTTGTATCCTTCGTATCCATGGATAATAGTCATCGGGGCCAATGACTCTTGGATAAGGGTATAAAAAAGTATTCCTTCACTCTTTGGGAGAGAGTGCATGTCCAGATAATTTTCTGGGGCGATTTTTCCTGTTATTTGCGAGAACCATCTTCGGGCAGGGGCAATATTGGGTTTGTAATTTTCGTTTATTAATTTTTTTTCGAAATTTTCTGCAAATTTTTTCCTGATAGTAGCAAGGTGATCAATAGCGTCAACGTAGTCGCTCTTTCGAAGTGTTTTTTTAACTTCGAAGATGCATAGAACACTCTCTATGTCGTAATCGAATTGTTGCGTCCGTCCAAACTGCTTGCCTTCACCATGTACCAGCATGCAGTCGATTTGTTGAGGCAGCATTCGGCCCTCAATAGATATAAAACCAGATACCACTCTTAGATCTAGGTGTTTGGGGATCGCAAAGTCTTGATATATGCCTTGCTTTGTAATTTCCTCATATGCACTTCCTAGCGTCGGCATGTGAGGCATGTCAAAGCCGTCTAGCTTTTGCGTCTCAGCTTCTATGAAACGCTCAAGTAGTTCGGATGCCTTGCGAATCATTTGTTAGTCCCCATTATTTGCTAGGTTCATTGTTCTGAGTAGATCAGGTTACCAACTTGGTTACAGGTTAACAGGCGCCCGCGCTATGGTTGAATCAGGCCTCGCCTGAGGCCAATACGAACCATAATCGGATGTCCGCTATTGACCCTAGTGTGCTGTTCTCAAATTAACATTTCTCCGATATTGGCTACACTTCCGGTGTCATCCAACGTTCGGAGAAGCGCAGGTGAACGCACTCAACATTGTCCTCAGTCCAGAAGAGCATGCCG
>NZ_JBSPCZ010000016.1:0-175649 GCF_056161485.1 Pseudomonas sp. 5Vm1k | reverse complement strand
GGTCGGCTGTCAGGCCGCCTTCGCAGGCAAGCCAGCTCCCACAGTTTTGACCGAGTACAGCTGGGGAAATGGGTCGGCTGTCAGGCCGCCTTCGCAGGCAAGCCAGCTCCCACATTTTTGACCGGGTACATTCGGGAGAGATAGGTCGGCTGTCAGGCCGCCTTCGCAGGCAAGCCAGCTCCCACAGTTTTGACCGAGTACAGCTGGGGAAATGGGTCGGCTGTCAGGCCGCCTTCGCAGGCAAGCCAGCTCCCACATTTTTGACCGGGTACATTCGGGAGAGATAGGTCGTCTGTCAGGACGCCTTCGCGGGCAAGCCATGCTCCTACAGAAGCAAAAGCAGAACGGCATACACCGCCCCGCTCCTCACCACTCAAGGGCGAGCGTTAGCTCGCCTGCCCTTGATCTTGCCCTACCCGCCCCTTCGGGAGGCTGAGTGGAGGTGTTCATCTGGGGGGTGGGCGCGTAGCGCCGTGCGGCGGAGCCGCACACATCGAGAGGAGGTCGAAGCGAAGCCGACCGTAGGCGATGCCCCCAGATGAATACCGGAACGAAGGAACGCCGAGCCTAAGCGAGGGGCCGGACGCCGGGGCGAGACCTTTTGGTTCCTTTTGGGGCGTCTGCCAAAAGGGACTCGCCGTAAGGGCGAAACCGCCAGCCGCCCTAACCGCACAACCGGATATACACACAAATCACCAAGAGCATGGTCGGCCCAAAGGCCGCCACTACCCACCCCTGCTATGCCCAGACAAAGGGGTCCCCCTCAAAAAACGATATTTCCGCCCACCCGGTCAACAACGCTACTCTCAGGAGATACCGCTACCCAAATCCCCCGGGGACTCCATGGAAAGAACCACCGTCAAACCTCTCCTGCTCGCAATCGCTCTAGCCACCGCAGCCCCCTTCGCCCAAGCCGCCACAACATTGGTCTACTGCTCCGAAGCCAGCCCCGCCGGTTTCGACCCCAGCCAATACACCAGCGGCACCGACTTCGACGCCTCGGCCGAAACCGTCTTCAACCGCCTCACCCAATTCAAACGCGGCGGCACCGAAGTAGAACCGGGCCTGGCCACAAGCTGGGACGTGAATAAGGACGGCCTGAGCTACACCTTCCACCTGCGCGACGGCGTGAAATTCCACACTACCGACTATTTCACCCCGACCCGGGACTTCAACGCCGACGACGTGCTGTTCACCTTCCAGCGCCTGCTCGACCCGGAGAATGCGTTCCGCAAGGCCTACCCCGCCGAGTCGCCGTACTTCACCGACATGGACCTGAACAAAACGATCAAAAGCGTCGACAAGATCGACGACCACACCGTGCGCTTCAGCCTGAACAACATCGATGCCGCCTTCATCCAGAACCTGGCCATGAGCTTCGCCTCGGTGCAATCCGCCGAGTACGGCGCGCAGTTATTAAAGGAAGGCAAAGCCGCGGACATCAACCAGAAACCCGTCGGCACGGGCCCGTTCGTGTTCAAGCGTTATCAGAAGGACTCGCAAATCCGCTACACCGGCAACAAGGACTACTGGAAACCCGAGGACGTGAAAATCGACAACCTGGTGTTCTCGATTACTCCGGACGCGGCGGTGCGCTTGCAGAAGCTCAAAACCGGCGAATGCCAGGTCAGCGGCTACCCGCGCCCGGCGGACATCGAAGTGATGGAGAAGGACCCGAACCTGACCGTGCTCAAGCAGGCCGGCTTCAACCTCGGTTTCCTCGCCTACAACGTCACTCATCCGCCGTTGGATCAGCTCAAGGTCCGTCAGGCCCTGGACATGGCCATCGATAAGCCGGCGATCATCAAAGCCGTCTACCAGAGCGCCGGCCAACTGGCGCAGAACGCCCTGCCACCGGCGCAATGGTCGTTTGATCCGAACATCAAGGATGCGCCCCACGACCCGACCAAGGCCAAGGCGCTACTGAAAGAAGCAGGGGTTGCACCGGGCACCACCATTAATTTGTGGGCCATGACCGTGCAACGCGCCTCCAACCCGAATGCGCGGATGTCGGCGCAGATGATTCAGCAGGATTGGGAAAAGGTCGGGATCAAGGCCAACATCGTCAGCTACGAGTGGGGCGAGTACATCAAGCGCGCCAAGAACGGCGAACATGACGCGATGATCTACGGCTGGACCGGCGACAACGGTGACCCGGATAACTGGCTCGGTGTGCTTTACAGCTGCGCAGCCGTGAAAGGTAGCAACTACGCTAAGTGGTGCGACCCGGCGTACGACAAACTGATCCAGCAGGCCAAGGTCTCAACCGACCGTGACGAGCGGGTCAAACTCTACCAACAGGCGCAGAAAATCCTTAAGCAACAGGTGCCTATTACACCGATCGCCAACTCGACGGTTTTTCAGCCACTGCGCAAGGAAGTGACCGACTTTAAAATCAGTCCTTTTGGCCTCACACCCTTCTATGGTGTGGGTATAAATAAGTAACACCGCGCGCCAACCGGGTGCGCCATACGCCCCGGTCGCCCCTTCTTGGGGCGGCTTTTGCACCGTAAAAAACGTGCGCAAACGGTCAAATGCGTCAATATTTATACATATGCGACATTAAGGTACGTTCGTGCCACTGTTTAAGACTTGTGGCCGTTCTGGATCTTGCAATGGGTATGGCCCCTGCATAAGTATCCGCAGGCACGACTCACGAGGTCGTCCTCTAATTCCAAAAATGACAACAAATCATGAGGCCACCATGCTTAAACACGCGGTCATTCCGTTTTTAGTCGGCGCCAGCTTGTTAGCTGCCGCACCTTTCGCCCAAGCGGCGACTAACCTGGTGTTTTGCTCCGAAGGGAGCCCGGCCGGTTTTGATCCTGGTCAGTACACCACCGGAACCGACTTCGACGCCTCTGCAGAAACCATGTTCAACCGCCTGACCCAGTTCGAGCGCGGCGGCACCGCCGTTGTTCCTGGCCTGGCGACCAGCTGGGACATCTCCACGGATGGCCTGACGTACACCTTCCACCTGCGTGAAGGCGTCAAGTTCCACACCACCCCGTACTTCAAGCCAACTCGTGAGTTCAACGCCGACGACGTGCTGTTCACCTTTAATCGCATGATTAACAAGGATGATCCGTTCCGCAAAGCGTACCCGACTGAATTCCCGTACTTCACCGATATGGGGATGGACACCAACATCACCAAAATCGATAAAGTCGACGACAAAACTGTCAAGTTCACCCTGAAAGAAGTTGATGCCGCGTTCATCCAGAACATGGCCATGAGCTTCGCGTCCGTGCAGTCCGCCGAGTACGCTGCCCAGTTGCTCAAGGAAGGCAAAGCCGCCGATATCAACCAGAAGCCGGTCGGCACTGGTCCGTTCGTGTTCAAGAGCTACCAGAAAGACTCCAACATCCGCTACACCGGGAACAAGGACTACTGGAAGCCTGACGACGTCAAGATCGACAACCTGATCTTCGCCATCACCACCGACCCGTCGGTACGTATTCAGAAGCTGAAAAAGAACGAGTGCCAAATCACTCTGTTCCCACGCCCGGCCGACCTCAAGGCGCTGCAAGAAGACAAGACTCTGAAAGTGCCTAACCAGGCTGGCTTCAACCTGGGTTACATCGCCTACAACGTGATGGACAAGATCAAGGGCAGCGATCAGCCGAACCCGATGGCCCAACTGAAAGTGCGTCAAGCACTGGACATGGCCGTCAACAAGCAGCAGATCATCGACTCCGTTTACCAAGGTGCTGGTCAACTGGCCGTCAACGCCATGCCGCCAACCCAATGGTCCTACGACACCACCATCAAGGATGCGCCGTACAACCCTGAGAAAGCCAAAGAGCTGCTCAAGGAAGCGGGCATCAAGGAAGGTACCGAGATCAACCTGTGGGCCATGCCGGTTCAGCGTCCGTACAACCCGAACGCCAAGCTGATGGCTGAAATGCTGCAGTCCGACTGGGCCAAGATCGGTATCAAGGCCAAGATCGTGACCTACGAGTGGGGCGAGTACATCAAGCGCTCCAAAGGCGGCGAAAACGGCGCGATGCTGATTGGCTGGAGCGGCGACAACGGTGACCCGGACAACTGGCTCAACGTGCTGTTCGGCTGCGACTCGCTGCAGGGCAACAACTTCTCCAAGTGGTGTGACAAGAAGTTCGACGGCATCGTAAAAGAAGCCAAGCGCACGACCGACCAGGGCAAGCGCACCGAACTGTACAAACAGGCGCAACACGTCCTCAAAGACGCTGTTCCGATGACACCTATCGCTCACTCGACGGTGTTCCAACCCATGCGCGACAACGTGCAGGACTTCAAGATCAGCCCATTCGGCTTGAACTCCTTCTACGGCGTCAGCGTCAGCAAATAAGATTCGGCAACGGCGGCGTATTTAACGTCGCCGTTGCTTTATCTGCCGGGAATGTAGGAATTCTCTGACAGCCAAAACCACTGCGGACTACCGCAGACGTTTAGGACGTGTCGGCTTTTCCTACGAGTTTTTCAGGCCTTTCCGCATTTACTGCCAGACCCACGGCCCCTACCGTCGGGTTCTGACCAGTTTATGCGTGGGCCCTCGGTTTGCTGCGTGCATTGGTTTGAGATCAATGAAGCCTCCACGTCCCTGGACGGGACGGCGGCTCATTGTTAAACACTAAAAAAGAGGGAGCGTTATGCGCCATACCTTGGTTTTATCCGCATTGCTGGGCACCGGCCTGTTGGCCGCCACTTCCATCAGCCAGGCCGCCAACAACAGCCTGGTCTTCTGCTCTGAAGGCAGCCCCGCCGGTTTCGACACGGCGCAGTACACCACTGCGACCGATAACGATGCCGCCGAGCCGCTGTACAACCGACTGGCAGAGTTTGAAAAGGGCGCGACCAACGTCGTACCGGGCCTTGCAACGAGCTGGGATATTTCCGAAGACGGCCTCACGTACACCTTCCACCTGCGCGAAGGGGTGAAATTCCACACCACGCCCTACTTCACGCCGACCCGCGATTTCAACGCCGATGACGTGTTGTTCACGTTCAATCGCATGCTCGATCCGCAGCAACCTTTTCGTAAGGCTTATCCAACCGAGTTCCCGTATTTCAACGGGATGAGCCTGAACAAGAACATCGCCAAGGTCGAGAAGACCGGGCCGCTGACCGTGGTTATGACGCTCAACAGCGTGGACGCCGCGTTCATCCAGAACATCGCCATGAGCTTCGCCGCCGTCCTGTCCGCCGAATACGCCGACAAACTGCTGGCCGAAGGCAAACCGAGCGAGATCAACCAGAAGCCGATCGGCACCGGGCCGTTCGTGTTCAAGAGCTATCAGAAAGATTCCAACATCCGCTACACCGGCAACAAACAGTACTGGGACCCGAGCCGGGTCAAGCTCGATAACCTGATTTTTGCCATCAATACCGACGCCTCGGTGCGGGTGCAGAAGCTCAAGGCCAACGAATGCCAGATCACCCTGCATCCGCGCCCTGCCGATGTGACGGCACTGAAGAACGACCCAAAACTCAAGCTCATCGAGAAGCCTGGTTTCAACCTCGGCTACATCGCCTACAACGTGCGGCACAAACCGTTCGACCAGCTCGAAGTGCGTCAGGCGCTGGACATGGCGGTGAACAAACAAAGCATTCTCAACGCTGTGTACCAGGGCGCCGGGCAGTTGGCGGTCAACGCCATGCCGCCGACCCAGTGGTCCTACGACGAAAGCATCAAAGATGCCGCCTACAACCCGGAAAAAGCCAAGGAACTGCTCAAGGCTGCCGGCGTGAAGGAAGGTACCGAAATTACCCTCTGGGCCATGCCGGTCCAGCGCCCGTACAACCCCAACGCCAAGTTGATGGCCGAGATGCTCCAGGCTGACTGGGCGAAAATCGGCCTCAAGGTGAAGATCGTCAGCTACGAATGGGGCGAATACATCAAGCGCACCAAGAATGGCGAGCACGACATCAGCCTGATCGGCTGGACCGGTGATAACGGGGACCCGGATAACTGGCTCGGCACGCTTTACAGCTGCGACGCCATTGGCGGCAACAACTACTCCATGTGGTGCGATCCGGCTTACGACAAGCTGATCAAGCAGGCCAAAGTCGTCACCGACCGCGACCAGCGCACCGTGCTTTACCAACAGGCGCAGCAATTGCTCAAGCAGCAAGTGCCGATCACGCCAGTCGCTCACTCGACGGTCAACCAACCGTTAAGCGCCAAAATCGAAGGGTTCAAGGTGAGCCCCTTTGGTCGCAACGTGTTCTCGGGTGTCAGCATCGATCAATAACCGATAAGCCTGAAACGCAGGGGGCGGATTTCGCCCTCACGCAAGCGTGTTGCCGTAATTCGCCAATCAGGCCTACAGCAAACGTTTGCGATACCTTGAATGAGTTCTAAACCAAATAGCCGGATCACCAAAAAAGACCGGCATTAAAAAAAGAAAGAAAGGAGCTTCACCCATGAAACTGAGCAGCACCGCGATTTTGGCCTTGGCCATTAGCAGCATCACCGCCACGGCTTACGCGGAAACCCAAAGCCAGGAATACACCCCGGTCACGGTCAACACCGCCAGCGCCCAAGCCGATGCACCCGGCTTCCTCGAAGGCTCCACGGTCAAAGGCACGACCCGTAACTGGTACGCCAACGAGCAACTGAAACGTGGCGGCAACTTCACCTACCGCAAAGACGGTGTAGCAACACCTACTGATCGCCGGATCAACTGGGTTCAGGGCACCATCGTCAACTTCAGCTCCGGTTTCACTCAGGGCACCGTGGGTGTCAGCACTGAATTGGCGGTCTACAACGCCGTCGCACTGGACCGTGATCGCAAGGACCTGGCGTCCAACAACGGTGGCGCACCGGGTTCGCGTCCAGGCGCCGGTAACAACCGCACCCTGACCAAAGAAGGCGGCGACGCTGAAGGTCAGTGGAGCAAACTGGGCCTGGCCAACGTCAAGTTCCGCGTGTCGAACACCACCCTGACCGCCGGTCGCCAGAACTTCAGCACACCTATCGTCGACAACATCGGCAACCGTGCGCTGCCGTCGAGCTTTGAAGGTGTGAGCCTGCACAGCGAAGAGCTGAACAACCTGTCGTTCGACGCCGGCACCTTCGATCGCGTATCGCCGCGTACTGAAGAGAGCCTGTCGAAATTCCGCTCCGAGTACACCAACAATGGCGCTGAAACCGATCGCGTCAACATCGTCGGCCTGAACTACCAGCCGTTGAAAAGCCTGAAGACCAGCCTCTACGCTTCCCAGGTTGAAGACTTCTGGAACCAGTACTACTTCGGCGCTACCCACGAACTGGGTGACAGCAACGTCCTGAGCCTGACCACCGGCCTGAACTACTACAAAACCGTCGATGCCGGCAAAAAAGAGATGGGCGAAATCGACAACGACACCTACTCCCTGTCGTTCGGCCTGACCCACCAGGCCCACAGCCTGACCTTCTCGTACCAGGAAATTAACGGTAACGAGTACTTCGACTACCTGCATGAAACCAACGGCATCTACCTGGCCAACTCCCTGCTCTCCGACTTCAACGGCCCGAACGAAAAATCGTTCCAGATCGCCTACGGTCTGAACATGGCTGAATACGGCGTGCCTGGCCTGAAGTTCAACATCTACCAGGCTCGCGGCTGGGGCATCGACGGTACTCACTACACCGGCACTGCGTATGACGTGAAGAACATGGACGGCGAACATCACTACGAATACGGCATCGGTACTTCGTACGCCGTACAGAGCGGCCCGCTCAAGGCCACCACTGTTCGTGCGACCTACACCACCCACCGTGCCAGCGAAAACCAGGCCGATGGCAGCATCAACGAGTTCCGTCTCGTGACCACCATCCCGTTCAACATTCTGTAAAAACACCAGCCAACGGCTGACTCATGAAGAGTCGGCCGTTTGGTTTTTTCCTGTTCAACCGATTGCAGAGGGTTCTTGATGAAAATGCTTCCCCTACGTGCGGCCATCGCTGCCGCGTTGCTGAGTGTCGCTGTTGGCGTCTCGGCCAAACCCTTGGTGGTCTGCACCGAAGCCAGTCCGGAAGGCTTCGATATGGTCCAGTACACGACTGCAGTCACAGCCGATGCGGTGGCCGAAACCATCTTCAATCGTCTGGCGGACTTCAAGCCCGGCACCACCGAAGTGGTTCCGGCACTGGCCGACTCCTGGGACATCAGCGAGGACGGTCTGACCTACACGTTCCACCTGCGCAAAGGCGTCAAGTTCCACACCACCGATTACTTCAAGCCGACCCGCGACATGAACGCCGACGACGTGGTCTGGAGCTTCCAGCGCCAGCTGGACCCGAATCACCCGTGGCACAAACTGTCGAGCGTGGGCTTCCCGTACTTTGAAAGCATGGGCTTCAAGGAACTGCTCAAAAGTGTCGAGAAAGTCGACGACAACACCGTCACTTTCACGCTGACTCGCCGCGAAGCACCGTTCCTGGCCGACATCGCCATGGCGTTCTCCTCGATCTACTCCGCCGAGTACGCCGACCAGTTGCTCAAGGCCAACAAGACCGGCGATCTGAACAACAAGCCGATCGGCACCGGCCCGTTCATCTTCCAGCGCTACGCCAAGGACGCTCAGGTGCGGTTCAAGGCCAACCCGGAATACTTCCGTGGCAAGCCACCGGCTGAAGCGTTGATCCTGGCCATCGCCACCGACAACAACGTGCGCCTGCAAAAGCTCAAGGCCAACGAGTGCCAGATCGCTCTGTATCCGAAGCCGGACGACATCCCGAGCATCAAAAAAGACACCAGTCTGAAAGTCGATGAAATGAACGCGATGACCGTTTCGTACATCGCCATGAACACCACCCACAAGTACATGAGCGACGTGCGGGTGCGTAAAGCCATCGACATCGCCTTCGACAAGGCCGCCTACGTCAATGCGCTGTTCGGCAAAGGCAACGCGACCGTCGCGGTCAACCCGTACCCGGACACCCTGCTGGGCTACAACCACAAACTGACCAATCCGCCACGCGACCTGGACAAGGCTCGCGCCCTGCTCAAGGAAGCCGGCGTACCGGAAGGCACCACGTTCACCCTGTTCACCCGTAACGGCGGCGGCCCGACCAACCCTAACCCGATGCTCGGCGCGCAGATGATGCAGGCTGACCTGGCCAAGGTCGGGATCAAGATCGACATCCGCGTCATGGAGTGGGGCGAGATGCTCAAGCGCGCCAAAAACGGCGAGCACGACATGGTTTCTGCCGGATGGGCGGGCGACAACGGCGACCCGGATAACTTCCTGACGCCTATGCTCAGTTGCGAGGCGGCCAAAAACGGCGAAAACTACGCGCGCTGGTGCAGCGAGAAATTCCAGACGCTGATTGATCAAGCCCGAGCTAAAGTGAACCCGGCGGAACGCGCAGCGCTCTATGAGCAAGCCCAGGAGGTCTTTAACCAGGACCAACCCTGGATCAGCATGGCCCACACCCGTATGTTCACCGCAATGCGCAACAACGTAGAGGGCTACCACATTAGCCCCCTCACCACTAATAACTTCGCCACCACCCAGGTGAAGTAGATAAGAAAACTCCCGGCGTCCCTGACCCCAGGGACGCCAGGCACGCCTAACCGGCTGATGAGGTAGCACACAAGATGTTTAGTTTTATTGCCCGCCGACTGGGGTTGTTGATCCCCACGTTTTTCGGCATCACCCTGCTGACTTTCGCGTTGATTCGCATGATTCCGGGCGACCCCGTGGAAGTAATGATGGGCGAACGTCGGGTCGACCCCGAAATGCACGCCCAGGCAATGGAACGCCTAGGTCTGAACAAACCCCTGTATGCCCAATACCTGGATTACATCGGCAAGTTGGCCCACGGCGACCTTGGCGAATCGCTGCGTACCCGTGAAAGTGTCTGGAGCGAGTTCAGCTCTCTATTCCCTGCGACCCTGGAATTGTCCATGGCCGCGTTGTTGTTCGCCGGCGTCCTGGGCCTCCTGGCCGGGGTGATTGCGGCACTCAAGCGAGGATCCCTGTTCGACCATGGGGTGATGGGCATCTCCCTGGCGGGATATTCGATGCCGATCTTCTGGTGGGGCCTGATCCTGATCATGTTCTTCTCGGTGTCCCTGGGCTGGACCCCGGTGTCCGGGCGGATCGATCTGCTTTATGACATCGAACCACGCACCGGTTTCATGCTCATCGACACCTTGCTGGCCGATGACGTCGGCGCGTTCTTCGACGCCCTGCATCACCTGATCCTGCCGGCCATCGTGCTCGGCACCATCCCGCTGGCCGTTATTGCGCGGATGACCCGTTCTTCGATGCTCGAAGTGCTGCGTGAAGACTACATCCGTACCGCCCGCGCCAAAGGCCTGTCGCCAGCGCGCGTGGTGTTCGTGCACGGCCTGCGCAACGCGTTGATCCCGGTACTGACCGTGGTCGGCCTGCAAGTCGGCACATTGCTGGCCGGTGCGGTCCTGACCGAAACCATCTTCTCCTGGCCCGGCATTGGCAAATGGCTGATCGAAGCCATTGGCGCACGGGATTATCCCGTGGTGCAAAACGGCATCCTGTTAATCGCCTGCCTGGTGATTCTGGTCAACTTCGTAGTGGACATCCTCTACGGCTTTGCCAACCCACGCATTCGTCACCAGCGCTGAGATCATCATGACCATGACCACTCCAATTCCATCGGTAGCAGTCGATCAAAGCCTGCTGTACCCGTCTCCGTACAAAGAATTCTGGCAAGCATTCTCCAAGAACAAAGGGGCCGTCGCCGGCCTGCTGTTCATGCTGCTGGTGATTTTCTGCGCGATCTTCGCGCCGTGGGTTTCCCCGCACAACCCGAGCGAGCAATACCGTGACTTCCTGCTGACCCCGCCGTCCTGGCTGGAAGGCGGGCAGATCCAGTTCCTGCTCGGCACCGATGAACTGGGTCGCGACCTGCTATCGCGGCTGATCAACGGTTCGCGCCTGTCCCTGCTGATCGGTTTGTCGTCGGTGGTGATGTCGCTGATTCCGGGCATCCTGCTGGGTCTGTTCGCCGGTTTCTTCCCGAAAGTGCTCGGTCCGACCATCATGCGCCTGATGGACATCATGCTGGCCCTGCCGTCCCTGCTGCTGGCCGTGGCGATTGTCGCCATCCTCGGCCCTGGCCTGATCAACACCATTATCGCCATCGCCGTGGTTTCGTTGCCGTCCTATGTTCGTCTGACCCGCGCTGCGGTGATGGGTGAACTGAACCGCGACTACGTGACGGCCGCGCGCCTGGCCGGTGCCGGCCTGCCACGCCTGATGTTCGTTACCGTGCTGCCGAACTGCATGGCACCGTTGATCGTTCAAGCGACCTTGAGCTTCTCCTCGGCGATTCTCGATGCCGCGGCCCTGGGCTTCCTGGGCCTTGGCGTACAACCGCCAACCCCTGAGTGGGGCACCATGCTGGCTTCGGCTCGCGACTACATCGAACGCGCCTGGTGGGTAGTCAGTCTGCCTGGTTTGACCATTTTGCTCAGCGTGCTGGCAATCAACTTGATGGGCGACGGTCTGCGCGATGCGCTGGACCCGAAACTCAAGAACGCCGCCTGAGGAGATTCAAATGTCACTGTTAGAAATCAAGAATCTCAACGTTCGCTTTGGCGACAAAAACGCCGTTCCGGTGGTCGATGGCCTCGACATCACCGTGGACAAGGGCGAAGTCCTGGCCATCGTTGGCGAGTCGGGCTCCGGTAAATCCGTGACCATGATGGCGCTGATGGGCCTGATCGAGCATCCGGGGATCGTCACCGCCGACGCCCTGAATTTCGACGGCAAGAACATGCTCAAGCTCAGCAACCGTCAGCGCCGGCAGATCGTCGGCAAAGACCTGGCCATGGTCTTCCAGGACCCGATGACCGCGCTGAACCCGAGCTACACCGTCGGCTTCCAGATCGAAGAAGTGCTGCGCCTGCACCTGAAAATGTCCGGCAAGCAAGCGCGCAAGCGTGCCATTGAACTGCTGGAAAAAGTTGAAATTCCGGGTGCCGCCAGCCGTATGGACGCCTACCCGCATCAACTGTCTGGCGGTATGAGCCAGCGTGTTGCGATCGCCATGGCGATTGCCGGTGAACCGAAACTGCTGATCGCCGACGAACCGACCACCGCCCTCGACGTGACCATTCAGGCCCAGATCATGGACCTGCTGCTGGCCCTGCAGAAAGAGCAGAACATGGGCCTGGTGCTGATCACTCACGACCTCGCGGTCGTGGCCGAAACCGCCCAGCGCGTGTGCGTGATGTATGCCGGCCAGGCTGTTGAAGTGGGTCAGGTACCGCAGTTGTTCGACATTCCGGCGCACCCGTACAGCGAAGCGCTGCTCAAGGCGATTCCGGAACACAGCCTCGGCGCCACGCGTCTGGCCACGTTGCCGGGCATCGTTCCCGGCCGTTACGACCGTCCGCAGGGTTGCCTGCTGTCGCCGCGCTGCCCGTACGTGCAGGATTCCTGCCGTCAGCAACGTCCTGGCCTTGACCCGAAAAGCAACAGCCTCGCCCGCTGCTTCTACCCGCTGAACCAGGAGGTGGCGTAATGGCCGTCGTACTTACCGCCCGCGACCTGACCCGTCATTACGAAGTGTCCCGTGGCCTGTTCAAGGGCCATGCGACCGTACGCGCCCTAAACGGTGTGTCGTTTGAACTGGAAGCCGGCAAGACCCTCGCCGTCGTCGGCGAATCGGGCTGCGGCAAATCCACCCTGGCCCGTGCCCTGACGCTGATCGAAGAGCCGTCCTCCGGCTCCTTGAAAATCGCCGGGCAGGAAGTCACCGGCGCCGACAAGGCTCAGCGTAAACAACTGCGCAAAGACGTGCAGATGGTGTTCCAGAGCCCGTACGCCTCGTTGAACCCACGGCAGAAAGTCGGTGACCAGCTCGGCGAGCCGCTGCTGATCAACACCAACCTGAGCGCTGCCGAACGTCGCGAGAAAGTCCAGGCGATGATGAAGCAGGTGGGCTTGCGTCCTGAGCACTACCAGCGTTATCCGCACATGTTCTCCGGCGGTCAGCGCCAGCGGATCGCCCTGGCTCGCGCGATGATGCTGCAACCGAAAGTGCTGGTGGCGGATGAACCGACCTCGGCGCTGGACGTGTCGATCCAGGCGCAGGTGCTGAACCTGTTCATGGATTTGCAGCAAGAGTTCAACACTGCCTACGTGTTCATCTCCCATAACCTGGCAGTCGTCCAGCACGTGGCCGATGACGTGATGGTGATGTACCTCGGCCGCCCGGTGGAAATGGGCCCGAAGAACGACATCTATGAGCGTCCGCTGCACCCGTACACCCAGGCGTTGCTGTCGGCTACCCCGACCATTCACCCGGACCCGAACAAGCCGAAAATCAAAATTGTCGGCGAGTTGCCTAACCCGTTGAACCCGCCGTCCGGCTGCGCTTTCCACAAGCGCTGCCCGTACGCCACCGAACGCTGCAGCACCGAAGAGCCGGCCCTGCGCCTGCTCGACAGTCGGCAGGTGGCTTGCCACTACGCCGAGCAGTTCCTCGACGGCGCGGCATAAAAATGTGGGAGCGGGCTTGCTCGCGAAAGCGGTGTGTCATTCGACTGCGATGTCGACTGACACGACCTCTTCGCGAGCAAGCCCGCTCCCACAGGGATTACAGCTTTACCCGTTGACCAAACCCCTTTTCCTGGATTGCGCATCAGTCTGGTAAAAGGGGTTTTCTTTTGTCTGCGATTTACGACTGGCTATCGCCCTCGTCGTCATCATCGGTGTCCGGCTCGTCGGTGGTCGAATCGTCATCGTCCTTGCTGCCGCCCTGATCTTTGTCACCGCCCTCGGATTCCGACTTGGCGATCATCAGACCGCTGCTGTCATGTCCTGGAACGCCGTTAAAGCCTTGGGGATGACTTGGATTGGCCGCCCATGCCGCCGACGTGCCAAGGGACAGCATCACCAAAACTTTAAGCAACAGCACAATGCGTTGAAAAATGCTCATAGCCGATTCCATCCTTTCTGAGATGCAGCATGGGTGCCTGACGGCGCATGACCCGAGTGCCGTGGCGCTGAATAAAATCTAGTTCCGATCGGCCGGGTTCACCAGATAGGACGCTAACGAAGGACGGGAATTGCCGTTAATGGGCAGATTGGTTTGGAATAAGGGTTATGCCGAATTCGCACCCCTGATCGTTCTCACGCTCTGCGTGGGAATGCCTCAATGGGCGCTCTGCGTCCGCTCTTGGAACGCGGAGCGTCCCGGGTTGCATTCCCACGCAGAGCGTAGGAAAGATCCCAAAACGCCAATCACCTGTGGGAGCGGGCTTGCTCGCGAAGGCGGTGTGTCAGCTACCAATGCATCGACTGATACACCGCCTTCGCGAGCAAGCCCGCTCCCACTGGGGATTTGCTTTGTCAGGGAAATCGGGGAAATAAAAAACCCCGCAGCTTTCGCAACGGGGTTTTTGGTGTAACCAATCAGCGCTTAGTGATGTTCACGCGTTGCACGGAATTTCACGTCCGGCCAGCGCTCTTCCATCAACGCCAGGTTAACTCGGGTCGGCGCCAGGTAAGTCAGGTGACCGCCGCCGTCGATGGCGAGGTTTTCCACAGCCTTGATCTTGAACTCTTCGAGCTTCTTCTTATCGTCGCAATCGATCCAGCGCGCGGAGTACACGGTGATCGGCTCGTAGGAGCATTCGACCTTGTATTCCTCTTTCAAGCGGCTGGCGACCACATCGAACTGCAGCACACCGACGGCGCCGAGGATGATGTCGTTGCTGCGCTCCGGGAAGAACACTTGCGTCGCGCCTTCTTCGGCCAGTTGCTGCAAGCCCTGGCGCAGTTGCTTGGATTTCAGCGGATCACGCAGACGCACGCGACGGAACAGTTCCGGGGCGAAGTGCGGAATACCGGTAAACCCGAGCACTTCGCCTTCGGTGAAGGTGTCGCCGATCTGGATGGTGCCGTGGTTGTGCAGGCCGATGATGTCGCCGGCAAACGCTTCTTCCAGCTGCTCACGCTCGGAGGAGAAGAACGTCAGCGCATCGCCGATCCGCACGTCTTTGCCAGTGCGCACGTGACGCATTTTCATGCCTTTTTCGTACTTGCCGGAGCAGATACGCATGAAGGCGATGCGGTCGCGGTGTTTCGGGTCCATGTTCGCCTGGATCTTGAACACGAAACCGGCGAATTTCTCTTCGACCGGTTCAACGGTGCGCTCGTTGGCAACGCGAGCCAGGGGTTTCGGCGCCCAGTTGACCACGGCGTCGAGCACGTGATCGACACCGAAGTTGCCCAGGGCTGTACCGAAGAACACTGGGGTCAGTTGGCCGTCGAGGAATTCCTGTTGATTGAATTCGTGACAGGCGCCCTGCACCAGTTCCAGCTGATCGACAAAACGATCGTACTCGTCGCCCAAATGCGCGCGTGCTTCATCGGAGTCGAGCTTCTCGATGATTTTCACATCGGTGCGCTCGTGGCCGTGGCCGGCGGTGTACACGATGATGTAGTCGTCGGCGAGGTGATAAACGCCTTTGAAATCGCGGTAGCAACCAATCGGCCAGGTAATCGGCGCAGCCTTGATCTTCAGGACGGCTTCGATTTCGTCGAGCAGTTCGATCGGGTCACGGATGTCACGGTCGAGTTTGTTGATGAAGCTGACGATCGGCGTATCACGCAAACGGCAGACGTCCATCAGCGCAATGGTCCGTGGCTCAACACCCTTACCGCCGTCGAGAACCATCAATGCCGAGTCCACTGCCGTCAGGGTGCGGTAGGTATCTTCGGAGAAGTCTTCGTGGCCCGGGGTGTCGAGCAGGTTGATCATGTGATCGCGATACGGGAACTGCATGACCGACGTGGTAATCGAGATACCACGCTGCTTTTCCATTTCCATCCAGTCGGAGGTGGCATGGCGGTCGGACTTGCGAGACTTCACCGTGCCCGCAATCGCAATCGCCTTGCCCATCAGCAAGAGCTTCTCGGTGATGGTGGTTTTACCGGCATCGGGGTGGGAAATAATGGCGAAAGTGCGGCGTTTCGCGACTTCGGCGGCCTGTTTGGTCATGGGAAATCGCCTGGCAGGTGATTCAAAAAAGGGCGGCGAGTATAGCCCAAAACGTTACCTCCGGACCACCGTTCGCCCTGTAGCAGCTGCCGAGCCTGCGAGGCTGCGTTCGGCGACAAAGTCGTCGTAAAACCAGACGCACGGTGTATCAGGCAGACCGCGACAGGTGACTTGACGACGACTTCGTCGCCGAACGCAGCCTCGCGGGCTCGCGGGCTCGGCAGCTGCTACATCGGGTAATCGAGATCAAGGGTGGCTAAATGCTGTTAATTATGGAACCTTTTAAAAGGTGGAGGCGTCCACTCCCCTGTTACAGCTCTCGTAGCAGGGTTTGAAAAACCTGCAAGTTAGCCTGACGAGGCTGCGCTTATGGCTCGATCTCATGCGGTTCTATCAGCATGAAGAGCTGCTTCTCGCGAACGTTGATATCCCGGCAGCCAGTGATGGCATTGCCACACGGGACTGCGTTCGCCGACCAAGAAAAAAAGGAGTCCGCCTGTGGCTATTCGCTATGGCAAGGGGCTTATTGGAGGTGCGGTTGTCGTCGCACTCCTGGCCCTGCTGGTCCACTGGATTGGCATCAATACGATCGAACATTACCGCGACGATTTGTTGTTTTACCTGCAAGCTCACTTGATTCTCGTCCTTGTTTCCATGCTGGCCGCCCTCATTGTGGGCATCCCCGCCGGTATCTTCCTCAGCCGCCCGACCATGGTGGGCCGCGCTGAACGCTTCATGCAGATCTTCAACATCGGCAACACCGTGCCGCCTCTCGCCGTACTGGCCATCGCCCTGGGGATTCTGGGCATCGGCAGCGGCCCCGCGATCTTCGCCCTGTTCCTCGCCTCGCTGTTGCCGATCGTGCGCAACACCTATGAAGGCCTGAAAAACGTCCAGGGTTCGCTGAAGGAAGCGGCCGTCGGCATCGGCATGACCCCGACGCAAGTGCTGTGGCGGGTCGAACTGCCCAACGCGGTGCCGATCATCATCGGCGGCGTACGCGTGGCCCTGGCGATCAACGTCGGTACCGCACCGCTGGCGTTCCTGATCGGCGCCAACAGCCTGGGCAGCCTGATTTTCCCTGGCATCGCCCTGAACAATCAGCCGCAACTGCTGCTCGGCGCGGCGTGCACCGCCCTGCTGGCCTTGCTGCTCGATGGTCTGGTGACACTCGCCAGCCGCCTCTGGCTCGAACGCGGCCTACGCCCGTCTTAAGCCTCGGCAAAGGAATAATCATGAAAGCTCTACACCTAAAAGGCATGACCTTGATATTGGGCTGCGCCCTGCTGTTGGCAGGATTTGCCCAAGCCGCTGAAAAACCGGTGATTCGCATCGGCGCCCGGGTGTTCACTGAACAAACCCTGCTCGCCGAAATTACTTCCCAGTACTTGCGCACCAAGGGTTACGACACCCAGGTAACCGGCGGTCTGGGCAGCAACCTGGCCCGCAGCGCCCACGAAAGTGGCCAGCTGGATTTGATGTGGGAATACACCGGCGTCTCGCTGGTGGCTTACAACCATGTCACCGACAAGCTCGACAGCGCTCAGTCCTACGCCCGGGTGAAAGAACTCGACGCGAAAAAAGGCCTGATCTGGCTCACGCCGTCGAAATTCAGCAACACCTACGCCCTGGCGCTGCCGGAAACCACCGCGAAGGCTTATCCGCAGATCAACACCATCAGCGAGCTGAACACGGTGATGCAGGCGGAGGCGAAGACTAATCACTTGGTCGCGCTGGACACCGAGTTTGCCAACCGTTCCGACGGTCTGGACGGCATGGTCGATCTCTACGGGATGAATCTGACCCGTAAGAACATTCGGCAAATGGACGCTGGGCTGGTCTACACCGCCCTGCGTAATGGCCAGGTGTTTGCCGGTCTGGTCTACACCACCGACGGTCGCTTGAACGCTTTCAAACTCAAGCTGCTCGAAGACGACAAGCATTACTTCCCGGACTACACCGCCGCGCCAGTAGTGCGTCAGGTCTACCTCGACGCCCATCCCAAGCTTGCCGAAGAACTCAAGCCACTGGCTGAACTGTTCGACGACGCCACCATGCGCCAGCTCAATGCGCGGGTCGATGTCGATCACGAAAGCCCTTCATCCGTTGCCGCAGATTTCCTGCGCCAGCATCCACTGAACTGAGGAGAAGACATGGAATTTCTGAACGCCTTTTCCCATCTCGATTGGCCGCTGGTGCTGCACCTGACCTTGCAGCACATCACCCTGGTCGGCATTGCCGTGACGCTGGCGATTCTCGTTGGCGTGCCGCTGGGTGTCCTGATGACGCGTTTCCCAACGCTCGCCGGCCCTTTGCAAGCCAGTGCCACGGTGCTGCTGACCGTGCCGTCGATTGCGCTGTTCGGCCTGCTGTTGCCGTTCTACTCCAAATTCGGCCAGGGCCTGGGCCCGATGCCGGCGATCACCGCAGTGTTTCTGTATTCGCTGCTGCCGATCATGCGTAACACCTACCTGGCGCTGACTGGCGTCGAACCCGGCATTCGCGAAGCCGCTCGCGGCATCGGCATGACCTTCGGCCAGCGCCTGCGCATGGTTGAACTGCCAATCGCCGTGCCGGTGATCCTCGCCGGTGTACGCACCGCCGTGGTCATGAACATTGGTGTCATGACCATCGCCGCGACCATCGGTGCCGGTGGCCTCGGTGTACTTATTCTCGCTTCAATCAGCCGCAGCGACATGTCGATGCTGATCGTCGGCGCCGTGCTGGTCAGTCTCCTGGCCATCTTCGCCGACCTGCTTCTGCAATGGCTGCAACGCACGCTGACTCCAAAAGGACTGCTCAAATGATCGAACTTCAAAACCTCAGCAAGACCTTCCAAAGCAACGGCAAAGATGTAAAAGCCGTGGACTCGGTAAGCCTGACCGTCAATGAAGGCGAAATCTGTGTGTTCCTCGGGCCATCGGGTTGCGGCAAAAGCACCACGCTGAAAATGATCAACCGCCTGATCAAGCCGACCTCCGGCAAGATCCTGATCAACGGCGAAGACACCACCGACCTCGACGCGGTGACCCTGCGTCGCAATATCGGTTATGTGATCCAGCAGATCGGTCTGTTCCCGAACATGACCATCGAGGAAAACATCACCATCGTTCCGCGCCTGCTGGGCTGGGACAAGCAGAAATGCCACGACCGCGCCCGCGAGTTGATGAGCATGATCAAGCTCGAACCCAAGCAGTACCTGAATCGCTACCCGCGTGAGTTGTCCGGTGGTCAGCAGCAGCGGATCGGCGTGATTCGCGCACTGGCGGCAGATGCGCCGCTGTTGTTGATGGATGAGCCGTTCGGCGCGGTCGACCCGATCAACCGCGAGATGATCCAGAACGAGTTCTTCGAAATGCAGCGCGCGCTGAACAAGACCGTGATCATGGTCAGCCACGACATCGACGAAGCGATCAAGCTGGGCGACAAGATTGCAATCTTCCGCGCCGGCAAGCTGTTGCAGATCGATCACCCGGACACCCTGCTGGCGCACCCGGCGGATGATTTTGTCAGCAACTTCGTCGGCCAGGACAGCACGCTCAAGCGTCTGTTGCTGGTGAAAGCCGAAGACGCGGCGGACAACGCGCCGTCGGTGAGCCCGGAAACCCCAGTGGCTGAAGCCCTGGAGTTGATGGACGAACTGGACCGTCGTTATGTGGTGGTCACAGACGGTGAGAACAAGGCGCTCGGTTATGTACGACGTCGCGACCTGCACCGTCAGACCGGGACTTGCGCTCAATACCTGCGCGAGTTCAATGCCACCGCGGCGTTCGATGAGCATTTGCGCATCCTGTTGTCGCGCATGTACGAGTTCAACCGCTCATGGCTGCCAGTAATGGATGCCGAGCGGGTGTTCTTGGGGGAAGTGACTCAGGAATCGATTGCCGAGTACCTGAGCTCCGGCAAGTCCCGTGGCGGCAAGACCAGCATCGTTTCGCCGGCCGAGACTGCTGTCGCCTGATCTGACGCCTTCGCGGGCAAGCCTCGCTCCTACAGGGGCAGTGTCGTACGCAACATCACGGCACGCCGCTCCCCTGTAGGAGCGAGGCTTGCCCGCGAATGAGCCAACTCGGTTTATCTGAATCCCGCCAAAATCCCCTCATCCGGGGAACATCACACTGTCATGCAGGTCGGTTACATCAGTAGCTGTCAGGGACCGCACGACGGAAGCGTGCAAAAACGCGACATTTTTTGTTGATCTCAAGCCCCTCACGCCCTAAAGTTCGCGCCGAACGTCCATGCTGGAAACGATCCATCCGGCTCAAGTACTGACGACGAGACAGCAAGGCCAAGGGAAGCACCATTTCCCATGGCCTTTTTGCTTTCGGCGACATGCCTTGGGAAGTAGGCGAACCAAAGTGGGGATACGGAGGACGTTCATTTGCACCCATTGTTAATTTCAGTTTGCCAGTAGGAGATCCCAGCATGTCGATCAACGTCGAAGACTATTACGCGCGCGAAACCTTCCAGAGATTGAAGGCCTTCGCCGACACCCAAGAAACCCCGTTCGTGGTGATCGACACCGCGATGATCAGCCAGGCCTATGACGACCTGCGCGCCGGTTTCGAATTTGCCAAAGTCTATTACGCGGTCAAGGCCAACCCGGCCGTCGAAATCATCGACCTGCTCAAAGAGAAAGGCTCGAGCTTCGACATCGCGTCGATCTATGAGCTGGACAAAGTGATGGAGCGCGGCGTTAGCCCCGACCGCATCAGCTACGGCAACACCATCAAGAAATCCAAGGACATCCGCTACTTCTATGACAAGGGCGTGCGCCTGTTCTCCACCGACTCCGAAGCCGACCTGCGCAACATCGCCAAGGCTGCACCGGGTTCGAAAGTCTACGTGCGCATCCTCACCGAAGGCTCGACCACTGCTGACTGGCCGTTGTCGCGCAAATTCGGCTGCCAGACCGACATGGCCATGGACCTGCTGATTCTCGCTCGCGACCTGGGCCTGGTGCCTTACGGCATCTCGTTCCACGTCGGCTCGCAGCAACGCGACATCAGCGTCTGGGACGCGGCGATCGCCAAGGTCAAAGTGATCTTCGAACGCCTGAAAGAAGAAGACGGCATTCACCTGAAGCTGATCAACATGGGCGGTGGCTTCCCGGCCAACTACATCACCCGCACCAACAGCCTGGAAACCTACGCCGAAGAAATCATCCGTTTCCTCAAGGAAGATTTCGGTGACGACCTGCCGGAAATCATTCTGGAACCGGGCCGTTCGTTGATCGCCAACGCCGGTATCCTGGTCAGTGAAGTGGTACTGGTCGCGCGTAAATCCCGTACCGCCGTCGAGCGCTGGGTGTACACGGATGTGGGCAAGTTCTCCGGCCTGATCGAAACCATGGACGAAGCCATCAAGTTCCCGATCTGGACCGAGAAGAAAGGCGAGATGGAAGAAGTCGTCATCGCCGGCCCGACCTGCGACAGCGCCGACATCATGTACGAGAACTACAAGTACGGTCTGCCGCTGAACCTGGCAATTGGTGATCGTTTGTACTGGTTGTCCACCGGCGCCTACACCACCAGTTACAGCGCGGTTGAATTCAATGGCTTCCCGCCGCTGAAATCGTTTTACGTGTAAGTACTACTGGTAGAACTGAAAAAGCCCATGACGAGTCATGGGCTTTTTTGTACCTGAAATCCGCCCCCGCCCCCCCTGTAGGAGCTGTCGAGTGCAACGAGGCTGCGATCTTTTGACTTTGATTTTTTAAGAACAAGATCAAAAGATCGCAGCCTCGTTGCACTCGACAGCTCCTACCAGCTCCTACCAGCCCCTACCAGCCCCTACCAGCTCCTACAAAGGTTTGAGGTCGTACTCCAGTTCGGCGCAGCGGTGGGCATAATCCGCCGCCAACGCTCGAATGTTCGAATCCGTTGCGCTCGCCAATGCCTTACTCGCGACCCGCAGGAAATTCAGATTCCCGCCGACCAAGGCCTTGCGCAACCAATCCAGCGCTTCTTCAATATGGCCTTCATCTGCCAACACCGCCGCATAACTGAACTGCCCACGAAAATCCCCGCCGAGCGCCGAGCGGCGATACCAGTCGCGCGCGGCCTGCGGGTCCACAGGACAAACCCGCCCCTCTTCCAGATAACGCCCCAGCAGGTTCATCGATTTCGCGTGGCCCATTTCAGCGGCACGGCGATAAAGATTCAGCGCCTGCGTCTGGTCTTCAGCCACGCCACGACCAGTGGCCAGCAGATTGGCGTAGTTGTACATCGCCCAGTCCAGGCCCTTTTCAGCCGCCAGTCGATAATGCCCCGCAGCCACTGCAGCATCGGCGGTGCAACCCCAGCCATGTTCATGACAACGACCGAGCATGTTGCGCGCCATCAGGTGTCCGCCATTGGCGGCAATCCCGAACCAGCGCACGGCCAACGGCTGATCCTGCTCGATACCCTGCCCGTCCAGCAGAATCTGCCCGAGCAATGCCTGGGCATCGAGCACGCCTTCGCGAGCAGCGAGCAGAATCGCCTGGGCTGCCCGCGCCGGACTTTCCTCAAGCATCGCTTTGAGCCGATCACCGTCGAGGACTTCCTCGCGGCGCAGTTGATAACTCATACCTCGACCCAGCGACGCAGCAGGTTGTGATAAGTGCCAGTGAGGCGGATCAGCGACGGGTGATCGGGCATGTCCTGGGTCAGTTGCTGGATGGCGCCGTCCATCTCGAACAGCAAGGCGCGCTGGCTGTCCTCGCGGACCAGGCTTTGGGTCCAAAAGAACGACGCGTAGCGGGTGCCGCGGGTAACAGCGTTGACCTTGTGCAAGCTGCTACCGGGGTACAGGACCATGTCGCCGGCGGGCAACTTGACCCGCTGGGTGCCGAAAGTGTCTTGGATTTCCAGTTCTCCGCCGTCGTAGTCCTCCGGCTCGCTGAAGAACAGCGTCGCCGACAGGTCGGTGCGCACCCGCTCAATGCTGCCCTTGGGCTGGCGCACGGCGTTGTCGATGTGGAAGTCGAAACTGCCGCCCGCCGTGTAACAGTTCAGCAATGGCGGGAAGACTTTGTGCGGTAACGCGGCTGACATGAACTGCGGATTTTTCCACAGGCGTTCGAGCATCGCTGCCCCGATTTCCTTGGCCAACGGGTGACCTTCAGGCAGTTGCAGATTGTGCTTGGCCTTAGCCGACTGGAAGCCGGCGGTGATCTTGCCGTCCGCCCAATCCGCCTGTTCCAGGGCCTCGCGAATGCGCTGCACTTCTTCTTTCGCGAACACGCCGGGAATGTGCAGCAGCATGGGACGACACCTGATGGTCAAAAGGGCGTCAATGGTATTGATTCTTATTGCCTGTGTAAAACCCCGCAGACGAACGAGACAGCAAAAACCGTAAGGATAAATTGTAAAGAATGTAAATTTGTCGCGAATAGTAACGTTTCGCAATTGATACAAATACCTGTTTACCCTATATTCCGCGGCCTCAAATCCTTGGGGAGGGGAATTCACATGTCACGCCAACAACTACAATTACCGGTCAGTTCACCACGTTTGCTCGCGTCTGCCATCGGCATGGCGATCACTGCCGGCTCTGCAGGCCACATGGTTTTCGCCGCCGAGAAGACTGACGAAAAAGCCTCGGGCAATGCGATTTCCCTGGACGCCACCAGCGTTGTTGGCGAGCAACAAGACACCTCCTACAAGACCGATACCTCGGCCTCGAAAAAGTACACCGCACCGCTACGCGAGACGCCGAAAAGCGTCACCGTGATCCCGCAACAAGTGATCCGCGACACCGGCGCTACCAGCCTGGTCGATGCGTTGCGCACCACGCCGGGCATCACCTTTGGTGCCGGTGAAGGCGGTAACCCGGCCGGCGACCGTCCGATCATTCGCGGCTTCAACGCTGAAAGCGATGTGTTCGTCGACGGCATGCGCGACCCGGCCTCCCAAAGCCGCGAGATCTTCGACGTTGAATCGGTGGAAATCAGCAAAGGCCCGGGCTCGGCCTTCACCGGCGCCGGTTCCACCGGTGGCAGCCTGAACCTGGTGAGCAAGACCGCCAAACTGGGCAACTTTTACAATGGCGGCTTCACTTGGGGTTCGGACCAGACCAAGCGCACCACCCTTGACCTGAACCAGCAGATCAACGATACCTCGGCCTTTCGCCTGAACCTGATGAAGCACGAAGCCAACGTCGCCGGGCGTGACGGCGTGGATGTCAGCCGCTGGGGCGTGGCGCCAACCTTCGCCTTCGGCCTGGGCACCGACACCCGCGTGACCGTCGGTTACTACCACGTCGAAACCGATGACATGCCGGACTACGGCGTGCCGTTGACCTTGAGCCCGAACCGCAGCAAGTACCACGTAGACAAACCGGCCAACGTCAATAAAGACAACTTCTACGGCCTCACCGGTCGCGACTATCGCCAGACCGAAAACGACAGCGGCACAATCAAGATCGAACACGATCTGAATGACGACCTGACCGTTTCCAACAGCTTCCGCATGTCCCGTTCGACACTGGACTACATCGTCACCAACCCCGACGACAGCAAAGGCAACGTGGCCAAAGGCAGCGTTTACCGTGGCGCCAAAAGCCGTAACTCGACGTCCAGCGGCTGGGTCAACCAGACCGACCTGAACGCCAAGTTCAACACCGGCGCTATCGAGCACAGCCTGGTCACCGGCCTGGAGTTTTCCTATCAGGACACCCACAACCGTCCGTACGTCCTGACCTCGACAGCCGCCGGCACTTCCTGCAACCGCGCGCTGTTCAACTCCGGCGACTGCACCAATTTGTACAAGCCAACGCCTGGGGATAACTGGTCGGGCACCATCACCGACAGCGCGGCCTTCACCGACACCGACACCAAAACCGCTGCGGCCTACGTGTTCGACACCCTGAAGTTCAACGAACAATGGTCCCTGAACCTGGGCCTGCGTTACGACAACTACCAGGTCCAATCCAGCGGTCACGCCAACGCCAGCAGCACAGCGCCAGCAAACGACTTCTCCCGTGAGAACACCAGCGACCTGATCAACTACCAGATCGGCGTGGTCTACAACCCATTGCCTAACGGCAGCGTTTACGCGGCCTACTCCACCTCCAGCAACCCATCCGGTGAAACCAGCGGCAACGGTGGCCTGGAACTGGCGGCGAACAACAGCGATCTGGACCCGGAAAAAAACCGCAACTACGAGATTGGTACCAAGTGGGACTTCTTCGGTGACGACCTGTCGCTGACCGCCGCACTGTTCCGCACCGAAAAAACCAACGCACGTATGAACGATCCGGATGGCGCCACCACCCAAGTGCTGGACGGCGAGCAAACCGTCAACGGTCTGGAACTGACCTACACCGGCAAGCTGACCCGTAACTGGAAAGTCTTCGGCGGCTACACCTACATGGACAGCGAAGTGGTCAAGACCACCCTCGCGGCCGATAAAGGCAACCACATGCCGAGTACGCCACGGAACAACTTCACCCTGTGGTCGACCTACGACCTGATCCCGGAAAAGTTGACTGTTGGCGGCGGCGCGACCTTTGTCGATTCGCAGTTCGGCAACGTCGCCAACTCGGTGGAGATTCCGTCCTACTGGCGTTACGACGCAATGGCCAGCTACGCCCTGACCAAGAACGTCGACCTGCAACTCAACGTACAGAACCTGACCGACAAGCGTTATTTCGACCAGGTATTCCAGACGCACTACGCCCACGTGGCAGCGGGCCGTACCGCCCTGCTGAGCGCGAACTTCCACTTCTGATTGCCAGCCACACCCGCAATCCCCTGTAGGAGCGAAGCTTGCTCGCGAAGGCGTCGTGTCATTCGACATCGAAACTGCCTGACACACCGCTTTCGCGAGCAAGCTTCGCTCCTACAGGAACTGCAACTGACATTAGGACCTGGCCCCGTTCATTCAATTGAACGGGGCTTTTGTGCGTAATAAAGAATGTTTCTCGACAACCCACGGCATAATGCGCGCCGTGATGAATACTTTCGAACGAACAAGGCGAGCGACGTGTTGAAGAAAACCCTGTTCCAGTTGCACTGGTTTTTTGGCATCAGCGCCGGACTGGTCCTGGCCCTGATGGGCATCACCGGGGCAACGGTGTCGTTTCAGGATGAAATCCTGCGGACACTGAATCCTTCTGTGTTGCAGGTCGAGAAGCAGGTCGCCGGCGTGCTGCCACCCGCCGAGCTGGTTGAGCGCATCGAAGCCACCTCCGGCAAGAAAGTCTCGATGCTGTGGGTCGAGACCGACAGCGGCAACGCTGCGCGCGTGATCTTCACCCCGCCACCGGGCGAACGTCGCGGAGAGATGCGCTACTTCGATCCGTACACCGCCGAGTTCCTGGGCGACGCCACCGGTCAGGACTTCTTCGGCCTGATGCTGCAATTGCACCGCTTCCTGGCCATGGGCGATACCGGCCGGCAGATCACCGGCGCCTGCACCCTGATCCTGGTGTTTTTCTGCCTGTCCGGTCTCTACCTGCGCTGGCCGCGCCAGTGGAACAAATGGCGTGCCTGGCTGACCCTGGACTGGAAGAAAAAGGGCCGCAGCTTCAATTGGGACCTGCACTCGGTGGCGGGCACCTGGTGCCTGGTGTTTTACCTGTTGGCCGCGTTGACCGGGTTGTCCTGGTCGTACGAGTGGTACAACAAAGGCCTGACTCAGTTGTTGTCCGATGCACCGCAAAACGAGCGGGTGCGCAACCGTGGCCCGGCCCCGAGCGGTCCTGCGCCGAGCGCCGATTACGCGGCGATGTGGAGCAGCATCTACAGCGCCGCCGGCCCGAACCTGTCCGCCTACAACATCCGTATGCCGCCCCTCGCCGGCCAACCGGCGACCGTGTTCTACCTGCTGAACACTTCGCCCCATGACCGCGCGCTCAACGAGATCAGCCTCGATCCCGCGACTGGCATCGTCAAACGCCACGACCGCTACAGCGACAAGAGCTTCAAGGCGCAACTGCTGACCAGCATCTACGCGCTGCACACCGGCAGTTATTTCGGCATCGTCGGGCGGATCATCCTGACGATCACCGCGCTGACCATGCCGCTGTTTTTCGTCACAGGTTGGTTGCTGTACCTGGACCGTCGGCGCAAGAAACGCCAGATCAAGGACGCACGTAACGGCCTCGTGCAACCGGGCAGCGATGCGCCGGCGTGGCTGATTGGTTTCGCCAGCCAGAGTGGCTTTGCCGAGCAACTGGCGTGGCAGACCGCCGGGCAATTGCAGGCCGCCGGGTTGCCGGTGAAGGTGCAGCCGCTGGCGAGTGTCAGCGAGCAGGATTTGCGGGATTCGAGCAATGCACTGTTCGTGGTCAGCACCTTTGGCGACGGTGAAGCGCCGGACAGCGCCCGGGGTTTCGAACGCAAAGTGCTGGGCCGGGTGTCGAGCCTGGAAAGCCTCAACTACGCGGTGCTCGGTCTTGGTGATCGCCAGTATCAACACTTCTGCGGTTTCGCCCGACGCTTGCACACCTGGCTCGGCGAACACGGCGGCAAGACCCTGTTTGCCCCGGTGGAAGTCGACAGCGGCGACCCTTACGCCTTGCGCCACTGGCAGCAGCAACTTGGCCAGTTGACCGGACAGGCGCCTGTGGACACTTGGCAAGCGCCCAGCTACGACAACTGGACGCTGGTCAGTCGTGAACTGATGAACCCGGACAGCAGCGGCTCACCGGTGTACCTGGTCGGCCTCACCGCGCCAAACACCAGCAGTTGGCTGGCCGGTGACCTGGTGGAAGTCATGCCACGCAATTGCCCGTGGGCCATCGAGCACTTCCTCGATGGTCTGGGGATTGACGGGCGCGCCAGCGTCGAACTCGACGGCCTGTCGCAACCGCTGGACCAGGCCCTCGCCAGCCGCCAACTGCCCGAGAACCGCGCACATCTGGTGGGTCTGCATGCCCAGGCGCTGGTGCAAGCATTAGTGCCTTTGGCGATGCGCGAATACTCCATCGCTTCCATTGCTGCCGACGGCGTTCTGGAGCTGATCGTGCGTCAGGAACTGCACCCTGATGACAGCCTCGGCATCGGCTCCGGCTGGTTGACCGAACACGCGCCCGTGGGCGGCAGCATCAGCTTGCGGGTGCGGCGTAACAGCGGCTTCCACCTACCGAGCGAACCGGTGCCGATGATCCTGCTGGGCAACGGCACCGGCCTGGCCGGGCTGCGCAGTTTGCTCAAGGCGCGGATTGCCGACGGCCAGCAACGGCATTGGCTGCTGTTTGGCGAGCGCAATCGCAAGCATGACTTCCTCTGTCGCGATGAGCTCGAAGGCTGGTTGATTGAGGGCGACCTGGAGCGACTGGACCTGGCATTTTCCCGGGATCAGGCCGAGAAAATCTACGTTCAGGATAGGTTGCGCGAGTCCGCCGCCGAGCTGAAGAAATGGCTGGCCGACGGCGCCGTCATCTACATCTGCGGCAGCTTGCAAGGCATGGCCTCAGGCGTGGACCACACGCTCAACGAAATACTCGGGATCGAAGAAGTAGACCGCCTGATCGAACAAGGCCGCTACCGCCGCGATGTCTATTAAGGCCACCCCTCACCCCAGCCCTCCCGAAACGTCGGACCGCCCCAAAGGGGAGAGGGAGCCGACCGAGGTGTCTTGCGCTATACATCGACCTGAAAAGCCGAGTCGAACTCAGGTATGGAAAACAGCAAAGATCAGCTAATTGGCGGAGAGTCGAACTCAGGTTTTGAACAACATGAAGATCGGCTCCCTTTCCCCTCTCCCCTCTGGGGAGAGGGCTGGGGTGAGGGGTCGATTTCAAGCCAACCCCAAAATCCCCGACTACAGTAAAACCTCCATCCCCTTCACAAGGACGTGAAGCATGCCCACCCGCCCCACCCTCGACCAACGTCAGTTCGCCCGCCATCTACGCACCAATCAAACCGACTGCGAACTCCTGCTCTGGCAGAAACTACGCGCTCGACAAATCGCCAATCTGAAATTCCGCCGACAGTTTCCGTGCCCGCCGTATGTGCTGGATTTCTACTGTGCCGAGTTGAAACTGGCGATAGAACTTGATGGAGGGCAGCACTTTGAAATAGCGGGAAAGATTCATGACCGGCGGCGCACGCTTTACCTTCAGCAACGCGGGATTGAGGTTGTGAGGTTTAGCAATCTGGAGGTGATTGAGCGGATGAGCGATGTGTTGGAGCAGATCATCAGGATTGCTGCGAATCGGATGCCGTGATTCTGATCTGGAATCCACCCCTCACCCCAGCCCTCTCCCCATAGGGGAGAGGGAGCCGACCGAGGTGTCTTGCGTTATACATCGACCTGAAAAACCGAGTCGAACTCAGGTATTGCAAACAACGAAAATCAGCTCAGCGATTTAAAGTCGAACTCAGAATTTGAACAGTATGAAGATCGGCTCCCTTTCCCCCTCTCCCCTTTGGGGCGGTCCGACGTTTCGGGAGGGCTGGGGTGAGGGGTGGATCTTGAAGCCATCCACATCAAACCGGCTGTAACTTCTGCTCAAACACCCCCACCCCATCCAGATCCCGCAACACAACACTCATCTCCCCGCTCTGCCCATCAATGTTCACCTCACCAAAAAACTGAAATCCGGCAAACGGCGAGGTGTTCTGCGCCGGTGGTGCTTTCTCGAACACCACCTCAGTCCCAAAGGTTTTATCCAGCGGATTGGGCCCGAAGCTCCCGGCATTCAGCGGCCCGGCGACAAACTCCCAGAACGGCTCAAAATCCTGAAACGCCGCGCGATCCGGGTGGTAGTGATGCGCGGCGCAATAATGCACATCCGCCGTCAGGAACACGAAATTGCGCACCTGCTGAGCCCGTAGAAAACCCAGCAGTTCAGCGATTTCCAGCTCACGACCCTGAGCCGGTCCCGGGTCGCCGTTAGCCACCGCTTCCCAACGAGCGACACCCGGACTGACTTCACCATCCGGCACGCCGAGGCCTATGGGCATGTCAGCGGCGATGACTTTCCATTGGGCTTGTGAACCTTTCAATTCGCGCTTGAGCCAGTCCAGTTGCTCACGCCCGAGGAACGGTTTTTCACCGCCCAAGTTGTCATCATTCGCCCCGCGATAACTGCGCATATCAAGCACAAACACATCGAGCATCGGCCCATAACTGAGCTTGCGATAAATCCGCCCGCCGTTGTCGGCACTCTGCAAACGCATCGGCGCGTATTCGAGCCAGGCCTGGCGCGCGCGGCCGACCAGGCTGTGGATATCTTTGCTCTTGTAGCGCTCGTCCAGTTGCTTGCCCGGCGACCAGTTGTTCACCACTTCGTGGTCGTCCCACTGCCATATCTGCGGCACTTCGGCGTTGAAGCGGCGGATGTTTTCGTCCATCAGGTTGTAGCGATAATTGCCGCGATATTCGTCGAGGGTTTCGGCGACTTTGCTCTTGGCTTCGCTGGTGATGTTGCGCCACACCCGACCGCTCTCGGTGGTGAGTTGCGCCGGCACCGGGCCGTCGGCGTAGATGGTGTCGCCGCTGTGGATAAAGAAGTCCGGCAGGCGCAGGCGCATGGCTTCGTAGATGCGCATGCCGCCGATGTCCGGGTTGATGCCGAAGCCCTGGCCGACGGTGTCGCCGCTCCAGACAAAACGCAGATCGCGCCGGGTCGTCGGCACGCTGCGCAAGTGGCCGAACCAGGGTTCGCTGCTGGTTCCATTTTGGGCGTCTTCGAAGTGCACGCGATAGAAGATCGCCTGGTCGGCGGGCAGGCCAGTGAGTTCGACACGAGCGGTAAAGTCAGTGCGCAAATCTGCCAGGGGCGAAACAAAACGACGCGGGTTGGTGAACAGACTGCGGGTGTCCCATTCCACCACCATCCGTGCGGGACGGTCGCTGCGGCTCCAGACCATCGCCCGGTCGCCCAGCAGGTCGCCGGACTGCACGCCGTCGGTGAGCTGCGGCCGATCCTGGACCGAAGCGATCACCGTCGGCGCCAGCCCTGGCAACAACAGCCCGGCGCCGACCGCTTGCATGACACGACGGCGGCCGAGGTTGAATTCGCTCATGGTGTTCTCCCTGAAAAAGGGAAACTTAAGCATGTATGCATGACGCCCGTGTGAAACGCGCTCCCTTGTAGGAGCGAGGCTTGCCCGCGAAGGCGATCTGACAGTCAGCACATCTGTTGAATGTTAAAACGCCTTCGCGGGCAAGCCTCGCTCCTACAAGGGTTGGGTGTCAGAGGGTATGAGGTTGGGTGTCAGGCCTTGGCGGGCTCCAGCGCCAACTCCACCTCTTCCGGCCGTTTGAGCAATGCATACGCCACCGCAGTCAGCAAACTCCCAGCGACGATGGCGAGCAGGTACAACAGCGCATGGTTGATCGCATTCGGAATCATCAACACGAACAACCCACCATGCGGCGCCATCAGTTTGCAGCCGAAATACATCGACAACGCACCAGTCAACGCACCGCCGGCAATGCTCGCCGGAATCACCCGCAACGGGTCCTTGGCAGCAAACGGAATCGCGCCTTCGGAGATAAAGCACAACCCCAGCACCAACGCCGCTTTACCGGCCTCGCGCTCGGTCTGGGCAAACTTGCGACGAGCAATGAACGTCGCGATACCCAGGCCAATCGGCGGCACCATACCGGCAGCCATGGTCGCGGCCATCGGTGCGTAACTCTGCGACGCCAGCAGCCCCACCGAGAACGCATAAGCGGCCTTGTTGATCGGCCCGCCAAGGTCAACGCACATCATGCCTCCGAGCAACACACCGAGCAGGATCGCGTTGGTAGTGCCCATGCTGTCGAGGAAGTGCGTGAGCGCTAAAAGCATCCCCGCCACCGGCTTGCCAACCACATAAATCATCACCAGCCCGGTGAACAGACTCGCGAACAACGGGATGATCAGGATCGGTTTCAGCGCTTCAAGACTCTGCGGCAAACGTGCATAACGATTGATCGCCTTGGCCGCGTAACCGGCGATAAAACCGGCGAGAATCCCGCCGATAAAACCGGCCCCCAACGTACTCGCGAGCAGACCACCGATCATCCCTGGCGCCAGGCCCGGACGGTCGGCAATCGAATAGGCGATGTAACCCGCCAGCAACGGCACCATCAGCTTGAACGCAGTCTCTCCGCCAATTTGCATCAATGCGGCGGCGAGCGTTCCCGGCTCCTTGAACGCGGTGATGCCGAACACGAACGACAAGGCGATCATCAAACCACCCGCCACCACCATCGGCAGCATGAACGACACACCGGTCAACAAGTGTTTATAGACGCCGGTCTTCTCTTGTTTGGCCGGGACTTTCGAACCACTCGACGCAGTTTCCTGCTTGCCTTCAGCCAACGCTTTATTGAGCGTCGCTTCGGCTTGCTTCAAGGCGATGCCGGTGCCGCAACGGTAAATCTTCTTGCCGGCGAAACGCTCGGTGGCGACTTCGATATCGCAGGCCAGCAGCACCACGTCAGCGTCGGCAATCGCCGCCGCGCTCAATGGATTGCGTGCACCCACCGAGCCCTGGGTTTCCACTTGCAGGTCGTAGCCCAGACGCTTGGCCGCTTGCTGCAAGGCTTCGGCCGCCATGAAGGTGTGGGCAACGCCCGTCGGACACGCGGTGATCGCCACCAGACGCGGGGCGTTTTTAGCGACGACGGCAGGCTCGGCGACGGCTTCGGCGGTGACGTAGATTTCAGCCTCTTGCGCACCACGACGCAGCACCGCTTCTACATCTTGCAGGGCCTGGGCCGGGGTGCTGCGGAACACTCGTTTGCCGACAAATCGCGACATGTCCACAGGGGCGCTGGTCACCAGCAACACCCATTCGGCGGACTCAATGGTGGCGGCCGACAACTGACGTTCCGGGTGCGCTGCATCGTTGACTTCGACGCAGGTGCTCCAGCCCTGACGCTGCGCTGCGGCATCGAGCAACCGCGCGCACAGCACACTGGTGACCATGCCGTTCGGGCAGGCCGTAACAATGGCTAACTTCATGACAACCCCTCTTATTGTTCTGTCAGGAGGCGCACGCGCACACCCTGTTCGAGCTGCGTCAACTGCGTGGCATCACTGATGCCGAAACCAATCTGCGTGACCGCCATCGCCGCAATCGCGGTGGCGGTGCGCAAGGTCTGTTCAGGCGTGTCGGCACTGAGCAAACCGTGGAGCATGCCCGCCAACAACGAATCGCCGGCGCCCACCGTGCTGACCACACTGACCCTGGGCGGCGTGGCATGCATCGCCGCGCCAACACTGAACCAGTTCACCCCGTCGGCGCCGTGGGAAATCACCACGTGCTCGATGCCTTGAGCATGCAAGCGGTTCGCGGCTTCGGCCTGGGCCGCCACCGACACCACGTCGCAATCGAGCGCATCGGCGAGTTCTTCGGTGTTGGGTTTGATCAGCCACGGCCCGGCAGCCATGCCGGCACGCAAGGCTTCGCCGCTGGTGTCCAGGGCCACGTTCAAACCGAGGTTTTTCAGGCGCACGATCAGTGCCTGCAGCCATTGCGGGCTGACGCCACGGGGCAAACTGCCCGCGACCACGACCGCGTCGTGCCCCGGCGCAATCTGGTCCAGCCGATCGAGCAACGCTTGCTGCGCCGCTTCATCGACCTGCGGGCCCGGGCCGTTGATGTCGGTGATGCGCCCGTTGCTTTCCGCCAGTTTGATGTTGCTGCGGGTTTCGCCGGGGACGCGAATGAACGCGTCGACAAAACCACGTTTGGCAAACAGCGTTTCGAACGCCTGGAGATTGTCTTCGCCGAGAAAGCCACTGACCGTTAGTTGATGCCCGAGATCGGCCAGCACCTGCGCCACGTTCACGCCTTTGCCGGCAGCGTGGGTGTGCATCTCGTCGCTGCGGTTGACCTGACCGGGGGCAAGCACTGGCAACTGGACGGTGAGGTCCAGCGCCGGGTTAAGGGTCAGGGTTAGAATCTTGGCCATTACAGGGCCTCCACTAATGCGCGCACTTCATTGGCGCTGCCCACGGCCAAAGCCTGCTGGGCGAGAGTTTGGGTCTGGGCCAGGCTGAGTTCGCGGATGCGTGCCTTGACCTCGGCGATGCTGCGGCCGGACACGCTGAGCTCATCCACACCGAGGCCGACCAGCACCGGCACCGCCAGCGGATCGGCTGCCAGCTCGCCGCACACGCCGACCCATTTGCCATGGGCATGGGCCGCGCGCACGGTGATGTCGATCAGTTGCAGCACCGCTGGGTGCAAGCCGTCAGCCTGGGCCGACAGCGTCGGATGGCCACGGTCGATGGCCAGGGTGTATTGGGTCAGGTCGTTGGTGCCGACGCTGAAGAAATCGACTTCCTTGGCCAGCACCGGAGCGAGCAACGCCGCCGACGGCACTTCAATCATGATCCCCAGTTGCAGGTCTGCAACCGGAATTTCCAGGCGCAGACGCTCGGTCATGTCCCGGGCCTGGCGCCACTCATCGACGCTGCCGACCATCGGGAACATGATCCGCAATGGACGATTGTCGGCGGCACGCAGCAAGGCGCGCAATTGCGCTTCCATGATGTGCGGACGTTGCAGAGTCAGGCGTATACCGCGCACACCGAGGAACGGGTTTTCTTCCTTGGCGATCGGCCAATACGGCAGCGGTTTGTCGCCGCCAACATCAAGAGTACGAACCACCAACGGGCGGCCGGCCAGGCCATCGAGGACGCGACGGTATTCGACTTCCTGGGTCGCCTCGTCCGGCGCTTGCGAGTGCGCCATGAAAATCAGTTCGGTGCGCAGCAAGCCAATGCCTTCGGCACCCTGCTCCACCGCGCTGGTGACACCGGCGCTTTCACCGATGTTGGCGAACACTTCCACGGCGTGGCCGTCGGTGGTCAGCGCCGGTTGATGGCGTTGCTCAGCGGCGGCTTTCAACCGCAGTTCGCGGGTGTCGCGTTCTTCGGTGGCGCGTTGCAAGGTCGCGGCATCGGCGTCCACGTGCAGGCGACCGCGTTGACCATCGATCAGCAACGGTGTGCCCGGCGCCAGCAGCAACACCGCCGCACCGGCACCGACCAAAGCTGGAATCCCCAGGGCACGAGCAACGATGGCGCTGTGAGCAGTGGCGCCGCCACGGGCGGTAAGGATGCCGGCGACGCGCGCCGGGTCGAGACGGGCGACGTCGGACGGACCGACCTCGTCCATCACCAGAATGTACGGTTGCTCCGGTTCGCTTGGGGTTTCGACGCCACACAACTGCGCCAACACCCGGCGACCAATATCCCGCAAGTCAGCGGCGCGCTCGGCGAGCAAGGCGTCTTGCAGGGATTCCTGTTGCTTGGCAGCGGCTTCGATCACCGCCATCCACGCCGCTTCGGCGCTCTCGCCTTGCTTGAGGCGCGTGTCGACTTCGTCGGTCAATTCCGGGTCGTCGAGCATTTCCTGGTGGGTGATGAAAATCTCGCGAATCGCCTTGGATTTGCTGCGCTCGATCAAGCCTTCGATGTCGCGACGGACATCGGTCAGCGCTTGTTTCAGGCGTTCGCGCTCAACGGCGGCGGACTCACCGCGCAGCGGGTAATCAATGGCTTGCAGCACTTGAATGTGCGCCGGGCCGATGGCAATGCCGGGGGCGGCGGCGATGGCCTGGACCAGACTGCCAGAGGCCGGCGCGAGCAGTACTTCGGCCACGTCTGCCATCACTTCGCGTTGCTGGCTGACTGGCGGCAGCGGCTCGACTTCTTCGCCGAGGCCTTCTTCGATGGCCGCCAGCAACGCCGGCAAGGCATCGGCAGCGATGCTCGGTTCGGCGATGAACTCCAGCACCTGACCACGGCGGGCGCCGAGGCTGAGCAGCTTGCTCAAACTTTTCACCGACACGGCGCTGTCCTGGCCATCGACGATGCGCACGCGGATCTCGCCTTCAAAACTTTTCGCCAACTGCGCGAGGATCTTCGCCGGGCGCGCATGCAAACCGTGGGCATTGGCCAGGGCGATGCGCGCGCTCGGCCAGTCGGCGGGCACTTCACCGCCCAGTACTTCAAGGACTTTACGACTGCTGGTGGCGCGGCCCAATTCGTGGCCACGGCCTTCGATCAGCAACGCACACAGGCGTTCGAGCAAGGCTTGATGCGCCTCGCCGAGACTGGCCAGGCAGAACAGACCGCTCAATGGCTGACCGAGGTAACGCATCGGTTTGTCCGGTGTGACAAAGGCCAGCCCCGGACGCTTCACGGTTTGTTCGCTGTGCAACCACCACAGGCCATCACCCAGGGGCAGCGCTTCGACTTGTTGCAGCACCGCGGAGAAACCGTTGCTCACGCAATCGGCCTGACGCAGCAAACGGGCGCCGCGCCAGACCAGTTCTTCAAAATCATCGGCAGACACGCCGAGGCCGATCATCTGCGCATCCAGCGCCAGTTCTTGTGGCGCACCTTGCAGCAGCTTCAGCAACGCTTCGGCGGAACTGGCGCGACGCAGGGCCTGGCCCAGATCGGTTTCGCCGAGGGCGCGAGTCAGCAGTTGCAGCAGACGAAGGTGTTCATCAGATTTGGCGGCGATGCCGATCGCCAGGTAGACGATGTGGCCATCGCCCCAATCCACGCCCTCCGGGAACTGCATCAGCCGCACGCCGGTAGAAAACACCTGGTCACGGGTTTCCGGGGTACCGTGGGGGATGGCAATACCTTGGCCGAGAAAGGTCGAGCCCTGGGCCTCACGCGCCTGCAAACCGGCGAGATAACCTTCTGCTACCAGACCATCGGCGACCAGATGCTGGGCCAGCAGGTGTAACGCGGCCGACTTATCCACAGCCGACTGGCCCATGGATATCTGCTCTATGGTGAGCTCGAGCATGCTTTCTCCTTTTTGGCGCCTTGGGACGCCAGGTATTGTTTTGAATGATTCAGCTTAGGCCCTTGGTGATAACTTTTGGCGGTTTCGCGGCAGAACCGGCCAAAGGAACCTATAACGCAGAAAATACGCCTGCTGAAACGTTTAATCTAGAATGATTGGCACGTTACTCGATAATGTCTCATCCTTGAAGTCCAACTTGTCGGATGCGTTGCGACAATAGTCGTCTGCCTGAATCGGGTAGGATTGGCGAAAATGTCGGGGCAAGCTCGAAAAAACAAGGAAATCCCGAGTTGAAACTCAGTGATATCGCACAGTTGGCCGGTGTGTCCGTTACCACCGCCAGTTATGTCATCAATGGCAAGGCCACTCAGCAACGCATCAGCAGCGCCACTGTCGAGCGTGTGCGTGCCGTGGTCGAGCAACATGGCTTTACACCCAACCCTCAGGCCGCCGGGCTGCGCAGTCGGCACACCCGTACCTTGGGATTCATCCTGCCGGACCTGGAAAACCCCAGTTACGCGCGGATCGCCAAGCTCCTGGAGCAAGGTGCCCGGGCACGAGGCTATCAGCTGCTGATCGCCAGTTCCGATGATGCACCGGACAGCGAACGGCAATTGCTGAAGCTGTTCCGTGCCCGGCGCTGTGACGCCTTGATCGTCGCCAGTTGCCTGCCAACGGACGACGACAGTTATCGGCAGTTACAAGCCAAAGGCATCCCGATCATCGCCATCGACCGGGTCATGGAGCCCGAGCATTTCTGCTCGGTGATCAGTGACGACCGCGAGGCCAGCCTGCAACTGACCCGCAGCCTGCTCGAACCGGTGCCCAAGCAGATCGCGCTGATCGGCGCTCGCCCGGAACTGAGCATCAGCCAGGAGCGGGCCGCTGGTTTCAAAGAGGCGCTGGCCGGGTTCAAAGGCGAAATCCTGATCGAACACGGCGAGTCGTTCAGTCGCGAATGCGGCAAGCAGTTGATGGAGGAATTGCTCCAGCGTCTGGGCCATTTGCCGGATGCGCTGGTGACCACGTCCTACGTGCTGCTTCAGGGCGTGTTCGATGCCTTGCACGACTTCCCGCTCAAGACTCGTCCGCTGCGCCTCGGTACGTTCGGTGATACCCAGTTGCTGGATTTCCTGCCGTTGCCGGTCAACGCCATGGCTCAGCAACATCAGTTGATCGCCGACAAAGCGTTGGAACTGGCCCTGGCCGCCATCGAACAATCGGATTACCAACCTGGCGTGCAGGCCATCGCGCGGACCTTCAAGCAGCGCATCCTTCAGGACTGAGCCGTGGAGCTGATCGACAGCCACACACATCTGGATTTTCCGGACTTCGACACCGATCGCATGGCGTTGCTGGCCGAAAGCCGCGCCCTCGGGGTGCGGCGGATGGTGGTGTTGGGGGTTTATCAGGGCAATTGGCAGCGGGTCTGGGATTTGGTGCAGAGCGATCCGGATCTGCACGCAGCGTTCGGCTTGCATCCGGTGTATCTGGACGAGCATCGCCCCGAAGACCTGACCGCGCTCGGCGACTGGCTCACCCGCCTGGCCGGTCATCGGCAGGTGTGCGCGGTGGGCGAGATCGGTCTCGACTACTTCATCGAAACCCTTGATCGCGAGCGCCAGCAGGCGTTGTTCGAGGCGCAGCTGCAACTGGCGGTGGATTTCAATCTGCCGGCGCTGATCCATGTGCGCCGCAGCCATGCGGCAGTGATTGCCACGCTCAAGCGCTTTCGCTTGAAACGCGCAGGCATCATCCACGCCTTCGCCGGCAGCAAGGAAGAGGCGCGGGAATACATCAAGCTCGGCTTCAAACTGGGTCTGGGCGGTGCCGCGACCTGGCCTCAGGCGTTGCGCATGCACCGCGTGCTTGCGCAGCTGCCACTGGATGCGGTGGTGCTGGAAACCGATTCACCGGACATGGCGCCCGTCATGTTCCCCGGCCAGCGCAACAGCCCGGCGCACTTGCCGGCGATCTGCTCGGCACTGGCCGACATCATGGCGATCAGCCCCGAACAACTGGCAGCCGTCAGCACGGCCAATGCGTGCGAGTTGTTCAACTGGTAGTCAGTCGAAGTGGGCCTTGGCCGCCTCAAGCGTCAGTGTGATGTGTTGCCGGTGCCGGGCAAACCGGACGACGGCGAAGTAGACCAAAATCGCCAGCAGCGAAAAATTCAGTTGCTCCATCACACTGAGCAGTCCGATCCATTCCATCACCAACGCCACCAGCAACGCGGTGCAGACCATGATCAATGTGCTTGCGCGCAACAAGGCCAGGGAGTCGAGCGACTTGAAGCGCTTGATCTGTTGGGGATCGCTCAATTGCAGGGCTTTTTCGCAGTGCGAACAGGTAAACGTCTCGCTTATCGCGATGGCGTTGAGTTGCCAGGGCTCAAGTAACAGCATGCGTTGACAATGGGCGCAACGGCCCAGGATTCCAATTGTGGCGACAGACATAACCGAGCTTCCTCAAGGCAGGTCTAAGAGGTGGATCTTCCTTCATTGAAGACCAAAAACCAGAGTCCGCAGGGAAACAGGAAATACCGCACCGCAAAAGGGAATAAGTACTACAGATTGTTCGCAGATATGTAGGAGCGAAGCTTGCTCGCGAAGACGGTGTGTCAGCCAACTTCAATGTTGAATGTACGGCCGCTTTCGCGAGCAAGCTTCGCTCCTACAGGGGGGTTGCGGTGCTGATTAGACCCGGAACGCGCTGATCAACTGTTTCAACTCCACCACCTGCGCCGACAACGCGCGGCTGGCATTTTCGGTCTGGTGCGCGCCCTCGGCCGTGCGCTCGCCGGCACGGTTGATTTCGACGATGTTCTGGTCGATGTCATGGGCCACGGCAGTTTGCTGCTCCACGGCGGCGGCAATCTGCTGGTTCTGGTCGACGATCATGCCTACTGCGCCGAGGATATTTTCCAGGGCTTGCTGGACCTTTTCCGACTGGCCCACGGTGCCATTGGCCATCTGATGACTGACGCCCATGGCTTTGACTGCCGCGCCAACACCGCCGTGGAGCTTGGCGATCATCTGCTCGATTTCTTCGGTCGATTGCTGGGTGCGCTTGGCCAATGTACGAACCTCATCCGCCACCACCGCAAAACCACGCCCCTGCTCCCCCGCCCGCGCCGCTTCGATGGCCGCGTTCAGTGCCAGCAGGTTGGTCTGTTCGGCAATGCTTTTGATCACATCGAGCACGCGGCTGATGGATTGGCTGTCACTGGCCAACTGATTGATCACCAGCACCGACTGATCAATCTCCCCGGCCAGTGCCGCTATGCTGCCCTGCTGGGACTCCACCAACCCGCGCCCGCTGAGGGTTTCGTCGTTGACGCTGTGAGCGCTGCTGACCGCCGCTGCGGCACTGCGCGCCACTTCCAGCGAGGTGGCCGACATCTGGTTCATGGCGGTGGCGACCTGTTCGATCTGACTGCGCTGCCCGGCCACGGCCTGGTTGCTCTGGGCAGAAACGCTTTCCACCTGCCCGGCCTGGCGTTCGACTTCGCCGACGGTGTGGCCGACCCGCTCGATCAAGTCGTGGATTTTCTTCACCGTGCCGTTAAACACCTCGCCCAACTCGCCCAGCTCATCGCGGCTGTGGGCGCTGAAGGTCACGGTCATGTCGCCGGCCGCCACTTTGTCCATCACCGCGCCCAGGCGCTTGAGGGTTGTGCGCGTCGAGTAGTAAAAACCGCCGTAAAGGTAAAAGATCAACACAAACACCACCGACAACGCCACGGCCTGCATGACCATGTGGGTGCGGTTCTGCTCCAGCCGCTGCTGTAACTGGCTGCCGAGGAACTTCAGGGTTGCTTCATTGAGCTGGTAGGTCTGGTCCATCAGGCCGGTGACCTGATCGTAAAACCCCTGCCACGGCGCATCGAGCGTATCGGCCATCACCACTTGCTCTTCGAACAGCTCGCTAGCCTTTTTCAGGGATGCCTTGCTGCTGTCAGCCTGAGCGGCCAGGGTTTCATTCGCGGCTTTGCTTGAGCCCAATGCATCGTGCAACTTGAGCCCGTATTCGGCCTGAAGTTTTTCGATCTGCGCCAGCAACTCTTCGAAACGGGTGCTCGATGCCGAGTTGAGAAAGCCCTGCCCCAGGGAAAACGAGCCCATGGCCCGGCCTTCGCCGAGAATCTGGGTCACCGGCGGGGTGACATTGGTAATGAGTTCGCTGAGCTGGCGCATGTCGCTCTGAGTGTCGCGACTCAGGCCGGCCTGACTGGCGATGATCTGGCTGAGGATTTGCGCATTGCCGAGCAATTTGCCGATCAGCGCACTTTTGCTTTGCAGGGAGTTTTCTGCCTGCTGGGCCTTGAACGCGGCGATCATTTCTTCGCGTTTGCCATCAAAGACCTTGATCTGCTCGGGGTCGGTGCTCATCGCCGCCAACTCTTGTAAACGGGTCAGGATGCTTTGTTCCAGCGCCGTGACCTTCGACTCCACGTCACCGGCCTTGCCGGACTGGCCAAGGATGACATTGATTTGCACCAAGTTATTCAGGGTTTCCAGATCCCTTCGCAGGGTCAGGCTGCCGCCCAATAGGTCGAGGCTTTGCAGTTCGACCCGGGTGCCCTGGAATTCACGATAGGAATCGCGCACCAGGTAGAAGTTGGTCACCAGCATCGGCACCAGGAACAGCACGCTGATCAGACTGAACTTCATGCCGAAACTCAGGCGGTTCATCAGCGCGACAGCGGGATAGAGCAAGCTCTTCACTGTGAAGTCTCCCTTGGATTTCTTATTTTTATTGGCAGGCGCACAGATACAGCAGATAGCCACTATTGGGCGCTATCTCTGTATAGCTCAAATCGAAGGGAGGTTTTGTAACTTAAGGTTAACGGCAGAATGCAGTCTTCAGGACTGATGAACTTCTGTGGCGAGGGAGCTTGCTCCCGCTCGGTTGCGAAGCAGCCGCAAAATATTGGGGGCGCTTCGCACCCAAGCGGGAGCAAGCTCCCTCGCCACAATGATCTTTGGAGGCCTAAGGCAGGACCGTCCACAACGCAAACCCGGCATACCAAAGCACCGCCGCACGCAGCAGCAGTTCCCAGATCTGATCCAGGCTGTTGATGCCATCCGGCCCGACCACCGGTGCCGGAATCTCCCCGGCCACCAGCCCGACCTTTTCGATCAACTGGGCAGCGCTGATGTTCCAGTTCAGCAGTTCGTGCAGCATCACCCGACCGACCGCGACAAAGTTGCCGACCAGGGCAAAACTCGCCGCCAACAGCCGCACCGGAACCCAATCGAAGGCGTGACGCAGTTGCGCGGCGCGTTCGATCACTGCCGGGTTCTGCGAGTGCTCTTCGGCCAATGCGAGCAAGCGATAGCTCAGCGCGGCCACCGGCCCCAACAGGAAGTACCAGAAAATTACTGCGAAAAAGCTCTGGTAAGCCTCCCACAACAGATGCCCTTGAACCCGTTCCAGCAGTTGCTCGCCACTGTCGGCGCAAATGTCGAGATCGCGCTTGGCCACATGGGCGGCGGCTTGCAAGTCTTCCCGACGCCAGGCGTCACGAAACGGTCCGAGACCGCCCAGCAAATCACCACGACCCAGGCTGTAAATCACCACCAACAGGTGCACTGGCAGCGCCAGCAAGCCATACGCCAGCGGGTCCAGCACCACCAACAGCAAACCGAGCAGCGCCACCGGCAGCAATACCAACAGCACCAATACCAGCCATGGACGATCCTTCAGTCGTGGGCTGGCTTCAAGCTTGTGCAGCTCGCGCACCCAACCGCCATCACGTTGAACCCGATGGCGCAGTGCCGAGAACTTCTCGATCCAGACGGCCAACAGCAACACCAGAAAACTCATTGTTGTTCCTCTTTTGCCAAAGCGGCGCGGTAGCGTGCCCAATCGAACGCCGGTCCGGGGTCGGTCTTGCGCCCGGGTGCAATGTCGCTATGCCCGCAAATGCGCTGCGCGGTAATGCCGGTGAATGTGTTTTGCAGCTGTCGGGTGAGCGCCGTCAACGCCTGATATTGCGCGTCGGTAAACGGCAGATCATCCGTGCCTTCAAGCTCGATGCCCACGGAAAAGTCATTACAGACTTCTCGTCCTTCAAAATTCGAGACGCCGGCATGCCAAGCGCGCTCAAGACAGGAGACAAACTGAGTGACAGTGCCGTCACGCTCGATCAGAAAATGTGCAGACACCCGCAGGTCAGCGATCCCTTCAAAGTAGGGATGCTCCGTGACATCCAGGCGATTCTGGAAAAATTCCTGCACCTTACCGGTGGCGAACTGCGCCGGCGGCAGACTGATGTTGTGAATCACCAGCAGGGAGATTTCATCCGAGGGGCGCGCATTGAAGTTGGGCGAGGGGCATATGTTTACGCCCTGGCACCAACCGCTCGCGGGGTCCAACTGCATACAGGTTCCTTCAACGACGACCGTGTTGGCGCCCAGTATGCCGCGATAGACCCTCGGCGCGCGATCACTTGGCGTGATTGAGACGCCGCAAGTTGCCGATCACCGATTCCAGGGCCCGATCGAACAGCAACGTATCGTCCAGGGTACGCACCGCACCACGGCGAAATTCGAGGGCTAGCCCGGTGCGGCTGCGCTCCAGCACTTTCATCCCGGTGCGGTTGACGAAAATGTACTTGCCGGTGGCTTCAATGATCGCCGCGAGTTTGCAGCGCAGGGTATTTTCTTCGTCTTCCTGAAACTCGACCCAGCAACCCAGACGCAATTGATCGACCTGAAGCAGACCGACATCGTCCGCAGGCAAACGTACCGAGGCCGTCTCGACCGGCCCTTCATCAGCAGTGCGCAGAACGATTTCCTCGCGGACTTCGATCATCAGTGGCACATCAGCCTGCTCCGGTGCCAGCGCTGGCCGCTCGAACAGTTGAACGTGCAAGGCTTCCAGCTCACTGAAGAATTCGCTGGTGGCGAACGGATCGAACGCCGAGCTGCTCAGGCCATCGCGCAGGGATTTCAGCAACCCCGGCACCAGCGACAGCAGCCGCAGGCTGGCATCGGCTTCGTCATGGCGCTGAACACTCCAGATCAATTGCGCCATGGTTTGCACATCGGCATGCCATTCCGCGGACTGATCACCGTGCTTGAGGCAGGTCAGCAACAGCACCTTGCTCCAGGCGTCCTGGACGAACGCCACCACACCTTGCGGCAGCAACTTGCCCAACAAGGCCTCATTCAACGCCTGTTCGACCCGTTGACGGGCCAGCTCGGTTTTGGCCCGACCTTCTTCGGCGTCGCGGGTGCGCTGCTCCAGCAGCTCGCTGCGCCGGCGCTCGTCACTGGTGAACGCCAGGAAGTCCGCCAGCAACTCGGAGAAAATCGCAGGGTCGTCGACAAAGTCATTCAACAACCGCTGCACCACTTGTTCGATGCGCAGGTACAGCGTGTCGCGCTCATGATCGTCGCACTCGCCCCAGCCCATGGCCGCAGCGGCGATTTCGTTGAGCAGGCGCCGCGCCGGGTGACTGCTGCGGCTGAAGAAGCTCTTATCGAGCACCGCGACTTTCAGCATCGGAATCTGCAAGCGTCCGATCAACGCCTTGAGAGAGTCCGGCAGGTTGCGGTCATCGAGGATGCATTCGAAGAGCATCGCAATCAGATTGATCACGTCCTCGTCAGCGACCCCGACCACCCGCGACTTACCACTTTTGACGCTGACCCGGGTCAGCAGTTGTTCGAGCTGGTTGCGCAGGTCGAAGTCATCCTGAGCCGCCAGGGCCGGGACGTATTGCTGCAAATGCGACAGCAGGCGCAGCAGGTCACGGGTGGAAATCGGCTGGGCCGGGGTGCTGGCTTCGAGTGTCGGTGCAACGCTGCCGCGCACGTGGAACAGCAGCTCCTGCAACGCGGCAAAGACTTCTTGCACGCTGTCATCAATCTGCGTACTGCCGGGCCGTGCAGCCGCCTCTACGGGTTCGGCATGGGCACTGGCCGCCGCACGATCAGCCGCGCGGCGCGCCGGGGCTGGCTTGAGCTCGGGCAGCACGCCGGTGGCGATCAGCAGTTGGTTGGCTTCGGCGTAGAGCTGATCGGCGCTGCTGAGCACGTAGCGCTCAAACAGTTTGAGGATGATCAGCTTGACCTTGATCTCCACGCCCAGATTGCGCCCGGCCTGCAGGAAATACTCGCAGAGCATCGCCGGGCCCAGCGGGTTGTGCTGTTCGAGCAGTTCCTTGCCCAAGAGCGCGCTGAGTCGGGTGGTCAGTTGATCAAGGGCGAAACCTTCACGGTTCAGCACCTTGCTGACCATGCCTTCCACGGCCACGTTGCGCTCCAGATCGTCATTGGGCAGCGATGCGCCTGCATCGAACGCAAAGGCCTGGGGCAAGGCTGACTGGGTGATGTCGTATTGAGTGAGGCTGACGAAAGCTTCGAAGAATTGCTCCAGAAACCCGCGCTCAATGCTTTTGCGCTTGAGGCGCAAGTCGCGCATGGCCTCGAAAAAGATGTTCTGTTCGACGTCGTTGCGGGCCCGGTCAGCCATTTCGAACAGGGTGTCGTCGGCGTTATCGAACAATTCCTGCAAACCATGCCTGAGCTGTTGCGCAGCCTTGTCGCGAACCTGAAGCAGAATCACAGGCAGGCGGGCGAGCGGCGAGTGAGTCGCCTGGTCGGTAGCTGCCTTGTGCAAAGGCACTACATTCCCGTCGTTGTGCATCCAAGCCTCCTGAAACGGTGATTCTTCGGTTCGGTAAGAAAGATCGACTGCGCAAGCCGCACGGCCGGCGCTCAACGGGGAACACTGCCCACCCGCTGTCATTCAATAATCGGGGACCCAAAGGGACGTCAAAGCTATGACGTCAAATGCAAGGCGGATTATCTGCAAAACACGCCGCTTGTGCCAGCAGACTCTACGTTTCACATTGAAATAGACGTACAGGGCAGACCCTTGCTTAGCGGCAAATGCTCACACGAATCGACCAAATGCAGGTTCAGAGCGATTCGAGTACCTGCGATACCTTGGGTTGCTCCGCGCCATGGCCCTATAATCGGGCCACTTTGTTTGTGGAGCCCGTTATGCCGAATCTACGTCTCGCCGATTTGACCGCCGAAATCGAAGCCAACGTGCGCCGTGCGTTGCTCGAAGACATCGGCAGCGGCGACATCACCGCGCAGCTGATCCCGGCCGAGCGCCTGGCCAAAGCCACCATCATCACTCGCGACGCGGCCGTCATTGCCGGCACCTCTTGGGTCGATGCCGTTTTTCGGCAACTGGACCCGCGCGTTGCGGTGCACTGGCAAGTGCGCGATGGCGAACGGGTGCAACCCAATCAGGCGCTGTTCCACCTCGAGGGCCCGGCGCGTTCGCTGCTGACGGGTGAGCGCTGTGCGCTGAATTTCCTGCAATTGCTGTCCGGCGTGGCGACTCGTGCGCAGTTTCTGGCAGATTTTGTCGCCCAGACTCAGGTGAAGCTGCTTGATACCCGCAAAACCTTGCCGGGGCTGCGTCTGGCGCAAAAGTACGCCGTGACTTGCGGTGGCTGCCACAACCACCGCATCGGCCTGTATGACGCCTTCCTGATCAAGGAAAACCATATCGCAGCCTGCGGCGGCATCCCTGAAGCTATTAAAGCCGCGCACAAGATTGCCCCGGGCAAGCCGGTGGAGATCGAAGTCGAAAGCCTGGATGAGCTGAAGGAGGCCCTGGAGGCCGGTGCCGACATCATCATGCTCGACGAACTGAGCCTGGATGACATGCGCGAGGCGGTGCGCCTGAACGGCGGCAAGGCGAAACTGGAGGCCAGCGGCGGGATCAACGAAAGCACGTTGCTGCCGATCGCCGAAACCGGGGTGGATTACATCTCCATTGGTGCAATGACCAAGGATGTGAAGGCTGTGGACCTGTCGATGCGACTCAGCCTCTGATTAAACAATGTGGGAGCGGGCTTGCTCGCGAAAGCGGTGTACCAGACGACAATGATGTCGATTGACACACCGCTTTCGCGAGCAAGCCCGCTCCCACAGGTGTTTCACATTTGTTGGGTCAGACCACCAGATTATTCATCTCGCAGTACTCTTCCCACTCGACGCCCAACACTTCGGCCGCCTCTTTGTGCAGAACCAGGCGCGCCGCCTCAAACTCTTCCGCAGTTGAGGTGTACTTGAGCGTCAGCTCCCAAGGCTGCAGGCCCTGGGATTCCGCTTCATCCTCGAACGCCCACTGGATCTGGTCTTTCTGATCGTCGGCCGGCAGGTCCTTGATCTCATCGGCTAGCTGGGGCGACTCCAGCAGGTACTTCTTCAGCGCTTCTTCGTGTCTGGCTTCTTGGGTCAATTCTTTAACAGTCATGTCGTTCTCGCTGATCTGGGGAATGGAAGATGGATCTGGATCATCAAGGATCTCTCTGACGCAAAAAACCGCGTAAAGCCCGGTTTGTCTGGCCTTCAGAACCATTCGGGATCATCTGAAAACAGCTCGGTGGTGCTCATGCAAGCACCGAATATAGGACCTTTGGCTGACGATTTATATGCATGTTTACATCAAATCTACAAAAAAGCGGATGCCCTTCATTTTGTACGGCCCTCAGGAACATGTTTCGAAAACCGAAGTCATAGCGATGTGCCATATAGGCACTTCACAAGGAACTCAGGTGATGCGTAATTTCCCAAAGCGTTCGTCTACCCTGTTTGCAACCGGCATGGCTGCCCTGCTGCTCGGCAACCTGGCGCTGGCCGATGCGGCTCAGGCTATCGAGCTTAGCTCAGACAGCCCTTCGTATAACGATACCCTCAGTGCCACCCACAACTCGTATGGCAAAACCGTACTGGTCAGAACCAATCTGGGTGTCAATGAACTGGAAAAGTTACAGGACACCGTTAAAACCAACACGGCTGAAATCGACACTCTGAAGAAAACCGTCAGCGAACAAACGCGCCTCATTGAAGAACTCAGACGCAACACCGGCACAAGCTCCGGCTCGAGCAGCAATGAAATTTCCAACCTCAAGCGTACCGTCGAGGAACAGGATAAAGACCTGAAGGAGCTTACCAAGCAGATGGAGGAGTTCAAGCGCAACACTGGCTCAAGCTCCAGTTCCAGCTCGAGCGATGTGTCCAACCTCAAGCGCACGGTCAGCGATCAGGACAACGACCTGAAGAAGCTGGCCAGTCAGGTGGAAGACCTCAAGCGCAGCGCCGGATCGAGTTCCAGCTCTAGCTCCAGCGACCTGTCCAACCTGAAGCGAGAAGTCAGCGATCAGGACAATCAACTCGATCAGCTCAAACGCACGGTCGAAGACCTGAGTCGGAAGGTGAAATAACAACAGCAGTGGTGCCCGAGACAGGAGTCGAACCTGCGACCTTCGCGTTACGAGTGCGCTGCTCTACCAACTGAGCTACACGGGCGGTGAGCTAAACCTAGCACAGCTTTCGCGAGTCGCAACCGCCAGCCCCGCCTCGGTTTATAGCAGACAAAAAAAGGCCCCGTCGTTTTCACGGCGGGGCCTTTTTTACAACGTTGAAGCGCTCAGGTGCGGGGTAATTAAACGCCCGACGCCTTGGCTGCTGCTACGTCTTTGATGGACAGCTTGATACGGCCGCGGTTGTCCACGTCCAGTACCAGTACTTCCACTTCCTGACCTTCTTTCAGGATGTCGGTCACTTTCTCAACGCGAGCGTCGCTCAACATGGAGATGTGAACCAGACCGTCCTTGCCAGGCAGGATGTTGACGAATGCGCCGAAGTCGACGATGCGCTCAACCTTACCGACGTAGATCTTGCCGATTTCAGCTTCTGCGGTGATACCCAGAACGCGCTGACGTGCAGCTTCAGCAGCTTCTTTGGTTTCGCCGAAGATCTTGATCGAACCGTCGTCTTCGATGTCGATCGAAGCCTTGGTCTCTTCACAGATCGCACGAATGGTCGCGCCGCCTTTACCGATAACATCACGGATTTTGTCGGTGTCGATTTTCATCGCGATCATGGTCGGAGCATTTTCCGACAGTTCGGTGCGGGATTGACCAATGATCTGGTTCATCTGACCGAGGATATTCAGCCGCGCTTCCAGGGCTTGGCCCAGAGCGATTTCCATGATTTCTTCGGTGATGCCTTTGATCTTGATGTCCATCTGCAGCGCGGTAACACCTTTGGCGGTACCCGCTACTTTGAAGTCCATGTCGCCGAGGTGATCTTCGTCACCCAGGATGTCGGTCAGGATGGCGAATTTCTCGCCTTCTTTAACCAGACCCATGGCGATACCGGCAACCGGTGCCTTCATCGGAACACCAGCGTCCATCAGGGCCAGAGAAGCGCCGCAGACCGAAGCCATGGAGCTCGAACCGTTGGACTCGGTGATTTCCGACACAACACGAATGGTGTACGGGAACACGTCGGCAGCAGGCAGCATGGCTGCAATCGAACGACGGGCCAGACGGCCGTGACCGATTTCGCGACGACCAGCGCCACCCATGCGACCACACTCACCTACCGAGAACGGAGGGAAGTTGTAGTGCAGCATGAACGGGTCTTTTTTCTCGCCTTCCAGGGTGTCCAGCAGTTGTGCGTCACGGGCGGTGCCCAGTGTTGCAACGACCAGAGCCTGGGTTTCGCCACGGGTGAACAGAGCCGAACCGTGGGTTTTAGGCAGAACACCGACTTCGATGTTCAAAGGACGTACGGTCTTGGTGTCGCGACCGTCGATACGTGGCTTGCCGTTTACGATGTTTTCGCGAACGGTGCGGTATTCGATTTCGCCGAAAGCCGCTTTGACTTCGCTGGAAGAAGGCTGGCCTTCTTCACCGGACAGCTTGGCAACAACCTGGTCTTTCAGCTCACCCAGGCGAGCGTAACGGTCGGCCTTGATGGTGATGGTGTAAGCCTGGGAGATCGCGTCGCCGAACTCGGCACGGATAGCGCCCAGCAGAGCAGTGGCTTCTGGCTGTGGAGTCCAGGTCCAGGTTGGCTTGGCCGCTTCGGCAGCCAGTTCTTTAACGGCGTTGATCACAACCTGGAACTCGTCGTGAGCAAACAGTACTGCGCCCAGCATCTGGTCTTCGGTCAGCTCTTTGGCTTCCGATTCAACCATCAACACAGCTTCCGAAGTACCGGCAACGACCATGTCCAGGCTCGAAGCTTTCTGTTGTTCGTAAGTCGGGTTCAGCAAGTAGCCGGTGCTTTCGTGGAACGCAACGCGTGCACAGCCGATAGGGCCATCGAAAGGAATGCCGGAGATAGCCAGGGCAGCCGAGGTACCGATCATCGCAGCGATGTCCGGATCGGTCTTCTTGCTGGTGGAAACGACGGTGCAGACTACCTGCACTTCGTTCATGAAGCCTTCTGGGAACAGCGGACGGATCGGACGGTCGATCAGTCGGGAAGTCAGGGTTTCTTTCTCGGAAGGACGGCCTTCGCGCTTGAAGAAACCGCCAGGGATCTTACCGGCAGCGTAAGTCTTTTCCTGGTAGTGAACGGACAGAGGGAAGAAGCCCTTGCCTGGATCGGCTTGCTTGGCACCAACAACGGTCACCAATACGCTGACGTCGTCGTCAACGGTGACCAATACTGCGCCGGAGGCCTGACGGGCGATACGGCCAGTCTCGAGGGTAACGGTCGACTGACCGAACTGGAATTTTTTGATTACCGGGTTCACGGTGTCCTACCTTCTTTGTGGCTCTTGGGGAACTTGTCTTCTTGCGAAATTCTTGGGCAATGTCGGGAATCGGCCCAACGCCTGTCCAGGGTAAAACGTGTATCCAGATAAAACTTGAGGCTGGGAGCCTGCCATGCACCAGCGGGAATCCCACTGATACACGGCAGACAACCAACCTCTAGCGCAATCGCTTATTAGCGACGCAGACCCAGGCGACCGATCAGAGCCTGGTAACGACCCAGATCCTTGCCTTTCAGGTAGTCCAGCAGCTTACGACGCTGGTTTACCATGCGGATCAGACCACGACGGGAGTGGTGATCTTTACCGTTGGCCTTGAAGTGACCTTGCAGCTTGTTGATGTTGTGGGTCAGCAGTGCAACTTGCACTTCTGGCGAACCAGTGTCACCAACAGCTTGCTGGTAGTCAGCTACGATTTGAGCTTTTTCTTGAACGTCGAGAGCCATGAGGCAATCCTTTTATCAGGAAACTGTTTCAAAGAAACAGCTTCAACAGGCCAGGGACAAATCCCTGTATCTAAAAATGAGTAGTGACCGTGCCTGTTAACAGCCACCCTCGTTCGGTCATTCTGACCGAATCAGTCGACGCGGCGCGATGCGCCCGTCTTCGCTCACTTCACCGATACCGATGAAACGACCGTTGTGATCCTGTACCCGTACCATGCCGAACTTCGGTGCATCCGGGGCTCGTACCGGTTGGCCGTTAAGCCAGTAGAACGAGCTGTGCTCCGAGAATTGCAACAACGGCCAATCCAGCAAGCCGCTGTCCGATGGCATCAGGAAGCGATCAACCGCTTCGTTGCCGCCTTCGGCGTGTACGGCTTCCAACTCTTCAAGCGTGACAGTCTGCGCCAGCGTGAAAGGCCCGGCCTGGGTACGTCGCAGTTCTGCAACGTAAGCGCCACAACCGAGTTGCTCACCAATATCCTCCACCAGGGTGCGGATATAGGTGCCTTTGCTGCAATCCACCGCAAGCCGCGCAGTATCACCCTCAAAGGCCAGCAATTCCAAGCGCGCAATAGTAACAGAACGCGGTTCGCGCTCCACTACTTCGCCTGCACGGGCCAGCTTGTACAGCGGCTGGCCATCACGCTTGAGCGCCGAGTACATCGGCGGTATCTGACTGATTTGCCCACGAAAACCGGGTAATGCAGCTTCGACATCGGCGCGACCAACGGTCACCGGGCGTTCCAGCAAAACCTCACCTTCGGCATCCGCCGTGGTGGTGGTCTTGCCCAGTTGCGCCAGGGTTTCATAGGCCTTGTCGGAGTCGAGCAGGTATTGCGAGAACTTGGTGGCCTCACCGAAGCACAACGGCAGCACGCCGGTGGCCAGCGGATCGAGACTGCCGGTGTGCCCGGCCTTCTCTGCGTTCAGCAACCAGCGAACCTTCTGCAACGCCGCGTTGGAGGTGAACCCCAGCGGCTTGTCGAGCAGGATGATGCCGCTGACGTTACGACGGATACGTTTGACCTGAGCCACCGATTACTCCTTGGCGTCTTCGGGTTCAACCGCGACCGGGTGCTGATTGTCTTCAGCCACCGCACGCTCGATCAGGGCCGACAGGTGCGCGCCGCGCACGACGCTTTCGTCGTAGTGGAAGTGCAACTGTGGAACGCTACGCAACTTCATTTCACGAGCCAACTGCATGCGCAGGAAGCCGGCGGCGGAGTTGAGCACTTTGATGCTTTGCGCGATGTCTTCGGCATTGTCCTGCCCCATCACGGTGATGAAGATCTTGGCGTGACCGACGTCACGGCTGACTTCAACAGCGGTAATGGTGACCAGGCCGACGCGCGGGTCTTTGACTTCACGACGGATCAGCTGTGCCAGCTCACGCTGCATCTGATCGCCGATACGTTGGGTACGGCTGTATTCTTTTGCCATGTCTTGTTACCTGTTACTGCCTCACGGTGAAACCCGTGGGGTCTGAAAGCGGCAAACGCCCGGCCTGACAAAAGCCAGACCGGGCGTTGCGTTTAGAGTCCTGACGCCGTGCCGCGCACTTGCATGCGACGGCTCGCCGTGGCCCTTGAAGTGCGCGAGTTAGAGGCTGCGAGCAACCTGAACCTTCTCGTAAACTTCGATCTTGTCGCCAGCTTTGACGTCGTTGTAGCTCTTGACGCCAATACCGCATTCCATGCCGGCACGTACTTCGGAAGCGTCATCCTTGAAGCGGCGCAGGGATTCCAGCTCGCCTTCGAAGATAACGATGTCTTCACGCAGTACACGGATTGGACGGTTACGGTGAACAACACCTTCGATAACCATGCAACCGGCGATCGCGCCAAACTTCGGCGAACGGAACACGTCACGCACTTCAGCGGTACCCAGGATGTTCTCGCGAACATCGCTGCCCAGCATACCGGTGAGGGCTTTCTTGACGTCTTCGATGATGTCGTAGATCACGTTGTAGTAACGCATATCCAGACCTTCCTGCTCGACGATCTTGCGAGCGCCAGCATCGGCACGCACGTTGAAGCCGAACAGTACAGCGTTGGAGGCCAGCGCCAGGTTAGCGTCGGACTCGGTGATACCACCGACACCGCCACCAACAACACGCACTTGCACTTCGTCGTTACCCAGGCCGTTCAAGGCACCGTTCAACGCTTCCAGCGAACCACGGACGTCGGATTTGAGGACGATGTTGAGCGTCTTCTTCTCTGCCTGACCCATGTTTTCGAAGATGTTTTCAAGCTTGCCAGCGTGAGCACGGGCCAGTTTGACTTCGCGGAACTTGCCTTGACGGAACAGAGCCACTTCACGGGCTTTCTTCTCGTCCGACAGCACGCTCATCTCGTCGCCAGCGTCCGGGGTACCGTCCAGGCCGAGGATCTCGACAGGGATGGAAGGACCGGCTTCTTTGATTGGCTTGCCGTTCTCGTCGAGCATGGCACGTACACGGCCGTAGTTCGAACCGACCAGAACCATGTCGCCTTGGCGCAGGGTACCGTCTTGAACCAGAACGGTAGCAACCGGGCCACGACCTTTGTCGAGACGCGATTCAACCACAACACCACGACCTGGGGCCGAAGGGGTTGCCTTCAGTTCCAGAACTTCGGCTTGCAGCAGAACAGCTTCGAGCAACTCGTCCACGCCAGTACCGACTTTCGCCGAAACCGATACGAACGGAGTGTCGCCGCCCCACTCTTCCGAGGTCACGCCGTGAACCGACAGTTCGCTACGGATGCGATCGAGATCAGCGCCCGGCTTGTCGATTTTGTTCACTGCAACGACCAGAGGAACACCGGCAGCCTTGGCGTGCTGGACCGCTTCAATGGTCTGCGGCATTACGCCGTCGTCCGCTGCAACGACCAGGATCACGATGTCAGTTGCCTTGGCACCACGAGCACGCATTGCGGTAAACGCAGCGTGACCCGGGGTGTCGAGGAACGTGACCATGCCGCGATCAGTTTCAACGTGGTATGCGCCGATGTGCTGGGTGATACCGCCGGCTTCGCCAGCAGCTACCTTGGCACGACGGATGTAGTCGAGCAGCGAGGTCTTACCGTGGTCAACGTGGCCCATTACGGTCACAACCGGCGCACGGGAGAACGTCTCACCTTCAAACTTCAGGGACTCGGCCAGGGAATCTTCCAGGGCGGTGTCGCTGACCAGGGTCACTTTGTGGCCCAGCTCTTCGGCAACCAGTTGGGCAGTTTCCTGATCCAGTACCTGGTTGATGGTCGCTGGAGTACCCAGTTTGAACATGAACTTGATGATTTCAGCAGCCTTGACCGACATCTGTTGGGCGAGATCGCCAACAGTGATGGTCTCGCCGATCTGCACATCACGCACGACAGGGCCGGTTGGGCTCTGGAAACCGTGAGCGTTGCGTTTCTTCAGCTTGGCCTTGCCGCGACCACCACGACGGAAGCCATCGCTTTCTTCGTCGGTAGTACGTGGCGCAACACGTGGAGCAGGCGCTTTCTCTTTGACCGAAGCACGATGCGGAGCGTTTTTGCGCTCGCCATCGCCACCGCCGCTGCGACGATTGTTATCGTCTGCACGTGGTTTGTCCGGACGACGTTGATCGTTCGGCTTGCGGTCCGCAGAAGGGGCCGGTGCAGCCGCCACGACCGGTGCGCTTTCGCGAACTGGCTCGGCAACCGCAGCAGGCGCTGCGACAGCATCGTTAGTAGCGTTTTGCGCAGTAGCAGGCTGGCGACGTGCTTCTTCTTCGGCGCGACGCTTGGCTTCTTCTTCAGCCTTCTGACGGGCAGCATTTTCTACTGCACGACGTTCTTCCAGTTCGCGTTTGCGCTCGGCTTCAATTTCTTCCGGGCTGCGCTGTACGAAAACTTTCTTTTTACGGACTTCAACGCTGATGCTTTTGCTGCCAGCAACACGCAGGGTGCTGGTGGTTTTACGCTGCAGCGTGATCTTGCGTGGTTCTTCCACTTTCGCCTTGTGGCTGCTTTTCAAGTGAGTCAGCAAAGATTGCTTCTCACTGTCAGTCACATGTTCTTCGGCGGCGGTGTGCGGCAGACCTGCCTCACGCATCTGCTGCAACAGGCGCTCTACCGGTGTTTTGACCTCATCGGCCAGTTGTTTCACCGTGACTTGCGTCATGCACTTCTCTCCTCAGGCCGCGCCTAATTACTCGAACCAGTGGGCTCGGGCGGCCATGATCAACTTGCCGGCACGATCATCGTCAATGCCGTCGATGTCGAGCAGGTCGTCAATAGACTGCTCGGCCAGGTCTTCGCGGGTAATTACGCCGCGCACCGCCAGTTCCATCGCCAAATCCTTGTCCATACCCTCAAGCGAGAGCAGGTCTTCGGCCGGATGGGCGTCTGCCAGCTTTTCCTCAGTAGCGATGGCTTTGGTCAACAAACGATCCTTGGCGCGAGCGCGAAGCTCGTTGACGGTTTCTTCGTCAAAGCCGTCGATGTTGAGCATTTCTTCCAACGGTACGTAGGCAATCTCTTCCAGGCTGGTGAAGCCTTCATCTACCAGCACCTGTGCCAGGTCTTCGTCGACTTCCAGCTCGTCGATGAAGTTGCGCAGGATGTCGCCGGTTTCTGCTTGCTGCTTAGCCTGGATGTCCGATTCGGTCATCACGTTCAGGGTCCAGCCAGTCAACTGGCTAGCCAGACGCACGTTCTGACCACCGCGACCGATGGCCTGAGCCAGATTGTCTGCGCCAACGGCGATGTCCATTGCATGGGCATCTTCGTCAACGATAATTGCCGCCACTTCAGCCGGCGACATTGCATTGATCACGAACTGAGCCGGGTTATCGTCCCACAGAACGATGTCCACACGCTCGCCGCCCAATTCGCCCGACACTGCCTGGACGCGCGAACCGCGCATACCGATGCAAGCGCCTTGCGGATCAATGCGTTTGTCCTTGCTGCGGACCGCGATCTTGGCGCGCGAACCCGGGTCACGGGACGCAGCCATTACTTCGATCAGGCCTTCAGCGATTTCCGGCACTTCGATGCGGAACAACTCGATCAGCATTTCCGGCGCGGTACGCGACAGGATCAGCTGCGGGCCGCGGTTCTCGGTGCGGATTTCCTTGAGCAGCGCACGCAGACGCACGCCAACCCGGAAGGTTTCGCGAGAGATGATGTCTTCACGAGCCAGCAACGCTTCAGCGTTGTTGCCCAGGTCGACGATCACGTTGTCGCGGGTTACTTTCTTCACGGTGCCGGAGATGATTTCACCCAGGCGCTCGCGATAAGCGTCAACAACTTGCGCGCGCTCGGCTTCGCGAACTTTCTGCACGATGACTTGCTTGGCAGTCTGTGCAGCAATGCGGCCGAACTCGATGGATTCGATTTTTTCTTCGACTACGTCACCGACCTGAGCGCCAGGATGCGTTTCGGCAACCTTGCTCGGCCAGGTTTCGATGGCCGGATCGTCCAGATCTGCTTCTTCGACGACCGTCCAGCGACGGAATGTCTCGTAAGCACCGGTGTGGCGATTGATTTCCACACGCAGATCGACTTCGTCCTCGAAACGTTTTTTGGTAGCAGTGGCCAGAGCCAGCTCCAGCGCTTCAAAAATTACGTTTGCCGGTACGCCCTTTTCATTGGATACCGACTCAACAACCAGCAGTACTTCTTTGCTCATCGTACGCCTCGCCTTTCGCAAGCCATTGGATCCGCGGGATCCGCGTCTCAGTCAAAACTGGGAATAATGTTGGCCTTGTCGATCATATCGATCGGCAACAGGAACTCATGGTCTTCTACCTGCACCACGACGTCCTGCTCTTCTACACCGCGCAGAAGGCCCTGAAAGTTGCGTCGGCCTTCGAAAGGCGAGCGCAGCTTGATCTTCACTTGTTCACCGGCAAATTTTGCAAACTGCTCAATAGTGAACAGTGGGCGTTCCATGCCAGGCGAGGAAACTTCAAGGGTGTACTCAACGGCGATCGGATCTTCAACATCCAGGACACCGCTGATCTGGCGGCTGACGATGGCACAATCGTCCACCAGCACGCCGCCTTCTTTATCGATATAAACGCGCAACATTGAGTGGCGACCTTGAGCCGAAAACTCAATACCCCAGCATTCATAGCCTAGGGCCACGACCACCGGGGCCAGCAAGGCCTGCAACTCTTCTAGCTTGCTCGACACCTGAACCCCCTCGTGCATGTATGTGCATGCTATGCAAAATAAAAAAATGGGCGAAACGCCCATCCTTGAAACGCCGTCGAACAGCGGCGTTGAAAGTGTCCAGCTAACAAAAAGCCCCTTAAAAGGGGCTCCTTAAACTGGTTGCGGGGGCCGGATTTGAACCGACGACCTTCGGGTTATGAGCCCGACGAGCTACCAGACTGCTCCACCCCGCGACAAAGCTGGGGCGGAAGTATACGACCGATCCCTAACAGGGTCAATGTAACCTTCCACCTACAAGAAAGCCCGCAACAGCGGGCTCTCCTGATAATTGGTACCGAGAAGGGGACTCGAACCCCTACACCCTATGGGCACAACCACCTCAAGGTTGCGTGTCTACCAATTCCACCACCTCGGCAATACTACGTTTGAAACCCTTCTTACTTTTGCTCTTGAGCTGGAGGCACGTCAGTCGCTGGAGTAGCCGACTTTTGCTCTTGAAGCACCGGGACATCATCAGAAGCCGGTTTTTGCTTTGGAACTTCCAACACTGCTGGATTTGGTAAACCTACTTGAGTCAGCTGGTGAGCTTTCTCTTTAGCAAAGTAACCTAACCCTAAGCTGGTTATGAAGAAACCTGCGGCAAGTATAGCAGTAAACTTACTAAGAAAGGTAGAGGAACCTTGGCTTCCGAACACAGTATTTGAAGCACCTGCTCCGAAAGACGCGCCAGCATCCGCACCTTTACCCTGCTGCAGCAATACCAGAGCAACTACGCCCAATGCACCCAGCAGATGAAAAACGACTACGACTGTTTCCAGCATTTTTTCAGTTTCCCGCGGCGCGACAAATCGCACCGAACTCATCTGCATTCAGGGAAGCCCCACCAATGAGCCCCCCATCGATATCCGGCATGCCGAACAGTTCGACCGCATTGGCCGCCTTCACGCTGCCGCCGTATAGAAGCCGCACACCTTGTGCGACCTCAGAATTCTCTGCCGCCAACTGAGCACGAATGGCTGCATGCACATCCTGCGCCTGTTGCGGCGAAGCAGTCAGCCCGGTACCAATGGCCCAGACCGGCTCGTAAGCAATTACTGCCTTTGCAAAAACTTCGACACCCAGCTTCTCTATGACGCTGCCTAGCTGATGCCCGACAACCTCAAGCGTTTTACCGGCTTCGCGCTGCTCAAGGGTTTCCCCTATACACAACACCGGAATCAAGCCACATGCCTGTGCCGCTGCAAACTTGCGAATGAGTGTTTCATCACTCTCGCCGATGATCTGGCGCCGCTCGGAATGCCCGACGAGCACCAGGGAGCAACCTTCATCAGCCAGCTGACTCGGTGCAACTTCACCGGTCAACGCACCTTGCTTGGATTCCACCGCAGCGTTCTGCGCGCCGACCTTGATCGACTTGCCTTCCAGACCATCAATCACTTGATTGATATGCAGGAAAGACGGGAATACCGCAACATCAACACCGCTCGGCAAGGCCAGATTACCCAAGCCTTTGATCAGCTCAGCGACGCTGGCGCGGGTACCGTGCATCTTCCAGTTACCAGCTACCATAGGGCGACGCATGCTGTACCTCGTCGGTCAAAGTGGGCGCAGATGTTACCCAACACAATCATGGCTGGCAAGCCGAATTCAGGCAGAAACTTCAGTAACCAGTTTTGCCAGCTCTTCAGCGTAACCACGAACCAGTGTTTCGTCCTCGCCTTCGACCATGACCCGCACCAGCGGCTCTGTCCCAGACTTGCGTAACAGCACACGCCCACGACCGGCCATAGCCTGGGTGACGCGCTCACTGGCCTCTTTGACCGACGGATGATCGAGGGGGCTCGCCCCACCACCGAAACGGACATTGATCAGCACCTGTGGACATTTGCGCAGCGCCTGGCGGGCCTGAGCCAACCCTTCGGAGCGAGTCTTCAGCGCCATCAGCACCTGCAACGCAGCGATAATTGCATCACCGGTTGTGGTGTGGTTGAAGCAGACGATATGCCCGGAGTTCTCACCACCGACCATCCAGTTGCGCTCCAACAGATCAGCGATCACATAACGGTCACCGACATTGGCGCGCACAAAAGGAATCGCCAGATCCGCCAGAGCCAGTTCCAGCCCCAGGTTGCTCATCAACGTACCGACAACACCGCCCTGCAACTTGTCACGCTCATGCAGATCGCGCGCAATAATGAACAAAAGCTCGTCGCCATCGACGATAGCGCCAGTGTGATCAACCATCAGGACCCGATCACCATCACCGTCAAAGGCGATACCGAGATCGGCATGCTCGGCCAATACGGCGGCTTGCAGCTGGCCCATATGGGTCGAACCGCAATTGTCGTTGATGTTCAGGCCATTCGGCTGAGCCGACAGCACGACAACATCGGCACCCAGCTCACGGAACACGCTAGGCGCCACTTTGTAGACCGCACCATGGGCGCAATCGATCACGATCCTCAGGCCCGCGAAGCTGGTGCCGGTCGGGACGCTGCTCTTGCAGAATTCAATGTAACGACCCGAAGCGTCATTGATGCGCGAAACCTTGCCGATCTTGCTCGATTCAACCACGGTCATCGGGGTGTCGAGCAATTCTTCAATCATCAGCTCGACTTCATCCGGAAGCTTTGTGCCCTTGCCGGAGAAAAACTTGATGCCATTGTCATCATGAGGATTGTGCGAAGCACTGATCACGATGCCGGCCTCGGCGTGGAACGTCCGTGTCAGATAGGCGATAGCGGGGGTCGGCATCGGCCCCAGCAACATCACATCGGCGCCTGCCGACGTAAGCCCGGCCTCCAGCGCCGATTCAAACATGTACCCGGAGATACGCGTGTCCTTGCCGACCAGCACCTTGCAGGCACCCATCTTGCGGAATGCCATACCGGCCGCCCAGCCAAGCTTCAGCATGAAGTCCGGAGTGATTGGATATTGGCCGACCCGACCACGAATGCCGTCGGTACCAAAATATTTCTTACTCATAAGTGCTCCATCATTCTTATTCGGCTGATTCCACTGCAGCGATCATCCGCACCACGTCAACTGTTTCGGCCACATCATGGACACGCAAGATACGCGCGCCTTTGACCGACGCCAGCGCTGCAAGTGCCAGACCACCAAAAAGGCGCTCTCCAACCGGACGATTCAACGCCTGTCCAATCATGCTCTTTCGCGAAACCCCGACCAACAGGGGCCGCCCCAAGGCATGCAAGGCGTCCATATGTTTAAACAAGCTTAGATTGTGCTGCAGGGTTTTCGCGAAACCGAAACCCGGATCAAGGATGATCCGCTCAGCCGGGATCCCGACTGCAGCACATTGCGCCATGCGCTCGACAAGGAACTCGCCAACTTCTTTCGTCACGTCACGATACTGCGGGTTGTCTTGCATGTCGCCCGGCTCGCCGAGCATATGCATCAGGCATACCGGCAACCCCGTGGCCGCAGCTGCATCCAGGGCACCGTCACGCCGCAATGAGCGCACATCATTGATCAACCCCGCGCCCAGTCGTGCAGTTTCACGCATAACGGCTGGCGTGGAGGTATCAACAGAAATAATGACATCCAGCTCTTGATTAATTCGCTCGACGATCGGCGCAACACGCTCAAGCTCTTCGAGCGGCGAAACCGCCCTGGCGCCGGGCCGGGTGGACTCACCACCGACATCAATCAGCGTCGCGCCAGCCGCCACCATCGCTTCGGCGTGGCGTAATGCCGCATCGAGCTGACTGTAACGGCCGCCGTCAGAAAAGGAATCAGGAGTGACGTTGAGAATGCCCATGACATGCGTCTGGGCCAAATCAAGAACCCGGTTGCCGCAAGGCAACCGGGTCAGGGACTGAACAGAAGTCATTTCAAACCTTAAACGTCAGCAGCCGGGCCGCCGATCGGTGTTTCCGGACGCGGGTCCTGCGCCACCGGAGGTGTTCCGGAGGTACCAGCACCACCGCCCGACCAGTCGCGAGGTTCGCGAGGCGTACGGCCTGCCATGATGTCATCGATCTGATCAGCATCGATCGTCTCGTACTTCATCAAGGCATCAGCCATGGCGTCAAGCTTGTCACGGTTGTCCGTGAGGATCTGCTTAGCCGTGCCGTAGCACTGGTCAATGATGCTGCGCACCTCGGAATCGATCAGCTTGGCAGTCTCACCGGAGAAGCTTGCACTCTGACCGCCACCGCCACGACCGAGGAACACTTCACCCTCTTCTTCGGCATACATCAACGGACCGAGTTTTTCCGACAGGCCCCACTTGGTCACCATGTTCCGCGCAATCTGACTCGCACGCATGATGTCGTTCGACGCACCCGTGGTAACGCCATCAAAGCCCAACGTCATCTCTTCAGCAATACGACCGCCGTACAGCGAGCAGATCTGGCTGATCAACGCACGCTTGGACAGGCTGTAGCGATCTTCTTCCGGCAAGAACATGGTCACACCCAGCGCACGACCGCGCGGAATGATCGACACCTTGTAGACCGGATCATGCTCAGGCACGACGCGACCGACGATAGCGTGGCCAGCTTCATGGTAAGCAGTGTTCTGTTTTTCTTTCTCGGACATGACCATCGATTTGCGCTCGGCGCCCATCATGATCTTGTCTTTGGCCAGTTCGAATTCTTTCATCTCGACGATGCGCTTACCGGTACGGGCAGCGAACAACGACGCTTCGTTCACCAGGTTAGCAAGGTCAGCACCGGAGAACCCAGGCGTACCACGAGCGATCACAGCCGGAGCAACATCGTCACCCATTGGCACTTTGCGCATGTGGACCTTGAGAATCTGCTCACGACCACGGATGTCCGGCAGACCGACCACAACCTGACGGTCGAAACGGCCTGGACGTAGCAATGCAGGGTCCAGCACGTCAGGACGGTTGGTTGCGGCGATGACGATGATGCCGTCATTCATCTCGAAGCCGTCCATCTCTACCAGCAACTGGTTGAGAGTCTGCTCGCGCTCATCGTGACCACCGCCCATGCCGGCGCCACGATGGCGACCAACGGCGTCGATTTCATCGATGAAGATGATGCATGGCGCGTGCTTCTTGGCTTGTTCGAACATGTCGCGAACACGGCTGGCACCGACACCGACGAACATTTCGACGAAATCGGAACCGGAGATGGTGAAGAACGGCACCTTGGCTTCGCCGGCAATTGCCTTGGCGAGCAAGGTTTTACCGGTACCCGGAGGACCGACCATCAGCACGCCGCGAGGAATGCGGCCACCCAGGCGCTGGAACTTGCCCGGGTCACGCAGGAACTCGACCAGCTCACCAACTTCTTCCTTGGCTTCGTCGCAACCGGCAACGTCACCCAGGGTGGTTTTCACCTGATCTTCGGAGAGCAGACGTGCCTTGCTCTTGCCGAAGCTCATCGGCCCGCCCTTGCCACCGGCACCGCCCTGCATCTGCCGCATGAAGAACATGAACACGGCGATGATTACCAGGATCGGGAAGCTTGCGACCAGGAGTTGAGTCCAGATGCTTTGCTGTTCAGGCTGCTTGCCTTCGACTACGACGTGGTTATCCACCAGGTCGCCGATCAGGCCATTGTCCTGGATTGCCGGACGGATGGTCTTGAAGCTATCGCCATCGTTGCGCTTGCCGGTAATCACATAGCCGTCTACGGCTACGCGCTCGACCTTGCCATCCTTGACCTGCTGGATGAAGTCGGAATAGTTGAGGGTCTGCGGCTCGTTAGGGCTGGAGAAGTTGTTCATCACCGTCACGAGGACAGCCGCGATGATCAACCACAGGATCAGATTCTTTGCCATATCGTTCAATTAACTACCCTCTGAAGCAAGCTCCGCTACTGGCGCGCGCTTCGCATGATATTCACCGGCCTAACTTACTACATTACCTACGGCTCTGGCAGGCGCCGTCTGTAACCCTTTGTGAAACACTTTCTACACAATATTCGCTAATGCTCACGGGGCGAAATACGAAAAACCTATCGACCCGCTGAAAAACCTCGATTTACTCACTACGGCCGCGGTAGCCCCAAGCCAGCATGTATTGCTCGCGGGAGCTGCCACGGGAAGAGTCCGGCTTGATCATCTGAACCTTGTCGAATTTCTGACGAGCGTCCTTCACGTAAGCATCAAACCCTTCGCCTTGAAACACCTTGATCACGAAATTACCACCTGGCTTGAGTATGCGAGCTGCCAGATCAAGAGCCAGCTCACATAGAAACATGGCTTTTGGCATGTCCACCTCAGGCGTACCACTCATATTGGGGGCCATATCGGAAATCACAAGGTCCACCTGCGAATTACCCACGGCTTCTAGGATCTGAGCGAGCACGTCGTCCCGGGTGAAGTCACCCTGGATGAAAGTCACGTCCGGAATGCTGTCCATTTCCAGGATGTCCGAGGCGATCAGACGCCCCTGACCACCGATCAGCCGACTAGTGACCTGCGACCAGCCGCCGGGCGCCGCTCCCAGGTCGACAACGCTCATACCCGGACGGATCAGTTTGTATTTCTCCTGGACCTCCAGAAGCTTGTAACTCGCACGCGAACGGTAACCATCCTTCTGCGCCTGCTTCACATAGGGATCATTGACATGTCTTTGCAGCCACTTAAGGCTTGTCTTGGAACGGGCCACGGGCCACCTCAAAAATAAATCGGGTCGTGATTAACTGGGCGGTCCCGGACTCGCTCGGGTAAACTGGCCGCCGCTTTTTACAAGATCAGACGCAGGGGTCAGATTATGCCGCTCACTCAAGAGCAGAAGAAACAGTACAAATCCATTGGCCACCATCTGAAACCAGTTTTGACTGTGGCTGACAACGGTTTGACTGAAGGTGTGTTAGCCGAACTTGAACGCGCTTTGGCGGATCACGAGCTGATTAAAATCAAGCTCAACATCCTCGATCGCGAGTCTCGCCTGGCAAATATTGCAGAACTGTGCAAGGTCGGCAAAGCGGACCTTGTTCAGGTCATCGGCAAGATGGCACTGATTTACCGCAAGAACTTCAGCGTCAACAAGCAGCTGTCGAACGTCCATCGCTTCAAGTGATGGCAAGGGTCAAGGGTGTGCTTCGCGCACCCTGCCACTCCATCCAGGCACCGGCTGCAACACCAGCACCAGCCCGGAAAACCCCAGGACCAGATAGCTGAACGTTTCCCAGCGCACTGCCTGCGGCCAGCCAGAGCGTACGATGAAAAACATCGCGCAAGCATACAGCGCCATCATCAGCAGTTGCCCGCGAATATCGCGCCATAGACTGGCAAGGCCCTCAGCCTGAACCAGCACCAAAGCCTGAAAAATCACACACGCTGTGGCGAATCCCACCATCAGCGCATCCAGCATGCCTTCGATTTCGTCGATCAGCAGCGGCGCCAGGCCAATCTTGCCCAGCACCGGCAGCAGACCGATATGCAACAGCCACAGGCCGCCGACCCACAACATCTGAGTCAGTTGCCAAAGCATGGCGCCCGCACGGAGCGGGCGCCTTCTTTCAGATATGGCGGACTTCGACAATCTCATACTCGATAACGCCGCTAGGCGTTTTGACCGCAACCACGTCACCCTCTTCCTTGGCGATCAAGGCGCGAGCCAGTGGCGAACCCACCGAGATCTTGCCCAGTTTGAAGTCTGCCTCGTCCTCACCCACGATGTGGTAAGTGACAGTTTCGTCGGTTTCGACGTTGGCGATTTCAACGGTGGTGCCGAAAATCACTTTACCGGTGTGAGGGATGGTCGTGACATCGATGATCACCGCATTCTGCATGCGGCCTTCGATATCACGGATCCGCGCCTCGACCATACCCTGCTGCTCGCGAGCGGCGTGGTATTCGGCGTTTTCCTTCAGGTCACCCAACTCGCGGGCCGTACCAATGTCCTGGCTGAGCTTCGGACGGACGACCTTGGTCAGGTGAGCGTGTTCTTCTTCCAGGGCTTTTGCGCCCTGGACGGTCATTGGGTATTTGATCATGCCTTCAATCCTGCGTGTAGGTCCTGCAAGCGGCGCACGGTCTTCTCGGGACCGAACTTCAGCGCTTCGCAGATAGCTTCGCCAGCAGCAATGGTCGTGGTGCAGTAGATCTTGTGCTGCAAGGCATTACGACGAATGGAGTAGGAATCAGCGATCGACTGGCGACCTTCGGTGGTGTTGATGATCAGAGTGACTTCGTCATTCTTGATCATGTCGACCACGTGCGGACGACCTTCGGTCACCTTGTTCACACGACGCACTTTCAGGCCTGCGGCTTCGATCAGCTTGGCAGTGCCGGCAGTGGCGACCACTTCGAAGCCCAAGTTGATCAGATCACGGGCCACACCTGCAACCAGTGGTTTATCGTCGTCACGCACGCTGATGAACGCGGTACCACCGGTCGGCAGCACTTCGCTGGCACCCATCTGGGCCTTGGCAAAGGCTTCGCCGAAGGTGTCACCCACGCCCATCACTTCACCGGTGGACTTCATCTCTGGGCCCAGGATCGGGTCCACGCCAGGGAATTTGGCGAATGGGAACACCGCCTCTTTCACGCTGTAGAAGTTCGGAATGATTTCCTTGGTGAAGCCAATTTCTTTCAAGGTTTTACCGGCCATCACGCGAGCCGCGATCATGGCAAGGGAAACACCGATGCACTTGGACACGAACGGTACGGTACGGGAAGCGCGCGGGTTGACCTCAATGACGTAGATGTCTTCGCCTTGCAGCGCCAACTGCACGTTCATCAGGCCGACAACGCCCAGTTCCAGGGCCATTTTCTTGACCTGTTCGCGCATCTCGTCCTGGATATGCCCAGGCAGCGAGTACGGCGGCAGGGAGCACGCGGAGTCACCGGAGTGAACGCCAGCCTGCTCGATGTGCTGCATGATTGCGCCGATAACCACGTCGGTGCCGTCGCAAACTGCGTCCACGTCCATTTCGATGGCGCAGTTGAGGAAGTGGTCGAGCAGCACCGGGCTGTCGTTGGACACTTTCACCGCGTCACGCAGGTAGCGTTTCAGTTCTTCTTCTTCGTAGACGATTTCCATCGCGCGGCCGCCCAGTACGTAGGACGGACGAACCACCAGCGGGTAACCGATCTTGGCAGCGGCACGAATCGCTTCGTCTTCACTGCGCACAGTGGCGTTTGGCGGCTGACGCAGGTTCAGGCGCTCGACCATTTGCTGGAAGCGCTCACGGTCTTCCGCACGGTCGATGGCGTCAGGGCTGGTGCCGATGATCGGCACGCCGGCTTCTTCCAGGGCGCGAGCCAGTTTCAGCGGGGTTTGGCCGCCGTACTGGACGATCACGCCTTTTGGCTTCTCGACGCGGACGATTTCCAGCACGTCTTCCAGGGTCACTGGTTCGAAGTACAGGCGATCGGAGGTGTCGTAGTCGGTGGACACGGTTTCCGGGTTGCAGTTGACCATGATGGTCTCGTACCCGTCGGCGCGCAGGGCCAGTGCCGCGTGTACGCAGCAGTAGTCGAACTCGATGCCTTGGCCGATACGGTTAGGACCGCCGCCCAGGATCATGATCTTGTCGCGGCCCGACGGCGCAGCTTCGCACTCTTCCTCGTAGGTCGAGTACATGTAGGCGGTGTCAGTGGCGAATTCGGCCGCGCAGGTGTCAACGCGCTTGTAGACCGGGAACACTTCTAGCTTGTGGCGATGGCGACGCAGAGCCTTCTCGGTCACGCCCAGCAGCTTGGCCAGACGCATGTCGGAGAAGCCTTTGCGCTTGAGCTTGAACATCAGGTCGCGGTCGATGCTGGCCAGACCCAGGGTCTTGACCTTCTCTTCTTCCTTGATCAGATCTTCGATCTGCACCAGGAACCACGGGTCGATCATGTTCATGCCGAAGATGTCTTCGACCGACAGACCGGCGCGGAAGGCGTCAGCCACGTACCAGATGCGCTCGGCGCCCGGCACGGTCAGTTCGCGCTTGAGGATGCTCATGCTTTCCGGGTTGCTCAGGTCGAGCTTCTCGTCCAGGCCGCAAACGCCCACTTCCAGACCGCGCAAAGCTTTCTGCAGGGACTCCTGGAAGGTCCGGCCGATGGCCATGACTTCACCAACCGACTTCATTTGAGTAGTCAGGCGTGCGTCGGCTTTCGGGAATTTCTCGAAGGCGAAGCGCGGCAGCTTGGTCACGACGTAGTCGATGGACGGCTCGAAGGACGCAGGAGTAGCGCCGCCGGTGATTTCGTTCTGCAATTCGTCCAGGGTGTAGCCGATCGCCAGCTTGGCAGCGATACGCGCAATCGGGAAACCAGTGGCTTTCGAGGCCAGTGCCGAAGAGCGGGATACACGCGGGTTCATCTCGATCACGACCATACGGCCAGTGTCCGGGCAGATGCCGAACTGGACGTTGGAGCCACCGGTTTCAACGCCGATCTCACGCAGTACCGCCAGGGAGGCGTTACGCATGATCTGGTATTCCTTGTCCGTCAGGGTCTGTGCTGGCGCAACAGTGATCGAGTCACCGGTGTGCACACCCATCGGGTCAAAGTTTTCGATGGAGCAGACGATGATGCAGTTGTCCTTCTTATCGCGGACAACCTCCATCTCGTACTCTTTCCAGCCGATCAGGGATTCGTCGATCAGCAGCTCTTTAGTCGGCGACAGGTCCAGACCACGGGCGCAGATTTCTTCGAACTCTTCACGGTTGTAAGCGATACCGCCGCCAGTGCCGCCCATGGTGAAGGACGGACGGATGATGCACGGGAAGCCAAGCTTCTCGAGCACTGCGTTGGCCTCTTCCATGCTGTGGGCGATACCCGAACGCGGGCAGTCCAGGCCGATGGATTTCATCGCCTTGTCGAAACGCGAACGGTCTTCAGCCTTGTCGATGGTGTCAGCGTTGGCGCCGATCATCTCTACGCCGAACTTCTCCAGAACGCCTTCGCGCTCCAGGTCCAGTGCACAGTTCAGAGCGGTCTGGCCGCCCATCGTCGGCAGCAGCGCGTCCGGACGCTCTTTCTCGATGATCTTGGCAACGGTCTGCCACTTGATCGGCTCGATGTACGTGGCGTCAGCCATGTCCGGGTCGGTCATGATGGTCGCCGGGTTGGAGTTCACCAGGATGACGCGGTAACCCTCCTCGCGCAGGGCTTTGCAGGCCTGGGCGCCGGAGTAGTCGAATTCGCAGGCCTGGCCGATAACGATCGGGCCAGCGCCGAGAATCAGGATGCTTTTTATGTCTGTACGTTTTGGCATGGGTTTGTCACTCAAATCCGCAGGTCAGTCGGCAAGCCGTCTTGTTCAATCTGTGAAGCCTTGAGGGGGCCGCCGGTGTCGGGACCACCCTCAAGCTTTGCTGCATCAGGGCTAGCGATCAGCGTCGCTTGGCCATTTCGTTGATGAAGCGATCAAACAGAGGCGCTACGTCGTTCGGGCCAGGGCTGGCTTCAGGGTGACCCTGGAAGCTGAAGGCGCTCTTGTCGGTACGCTCGATCCCTTGCAGGGTGCCGTCGAACAGCGATTTGTGGATCGCCCGAACGTTGGCTGGCAGGGTCGCATCATCTACCGCAAAACCGTGGTTCTGGCTGGTGATCATCACAACGCCGGTGTCCAGATCCTGGACCGGGTGGTTGGCACCGTGGTGGCCGTGCCCCATTTTCAGGGTCTTGGCACCGGAGGCCAGGGCCAGCAGTTGGTGACCGAGGCAGATGCCAAATACCGGAATCTCGGTTTCGAGTACGTCCTTGATCGCCTGGATCGCATAGTCGCAAGGCTCTGGGTCACCCGGGCCGTTGGACAGGAACACACCGTCCGGCTTCAGCGCCAGAACGTCGGCGGCTGGCGTTTGAGCCGGCACCACGGTCACGCGGCAACCGCGCGCGACCAGCATGCGCAGGATGTTCAGCTTGACGCCGTAGTCGTAGGCAACCACATGGTACGGCAACTCGGAAGCGTCGATGGTCGCGTGGCTGTCGGTCTTCAAGTCCCAGACAGTCGAGCGCCACTCGTACTTCTCTTTGGTGCTGACGACTTTCGCCAAGTCCATGCCTTTGAGGCCAGGGAAGCCTTGCGCTGCGGCGATGGCAGCTTCTTCGGAGATGTTGTCGCCGGCCATGATGCAGCCGTTCTGCGCGCCTTTCTCACGCAGGATGCGTGTCAGGCGGCGAGTGTCGATACCCGCGATCGCCACAACGTTGTTGGCTTTCAGGTAGTCGGACAGGGACATCGTGTTACGCCAGTTACTCGCAACCAGAGGCAGGTCGCGGATGACCAGGCCAGCGGACCAGACGCGGTCGGACTCGGCGTCTTCCGGTGTAGTACCGGTGTTACCGATGTGCGGGTAAGTCAGGGTAACGATCTGTTGGGCGTAGGAAGGATCGGTAAGGATTTCCTGATAGCCGGTCATGGCGGTGTTGAACACCACCTCACCAACGGTTTGACCGTCGGCTCCAATTGCTTCGCCGCGAAAAATGCTGCCATCAGCAAGGGCGAGTATGGCTGGCTTAGTCAAGAAGACCTCCCGTAAATAAAGCCTGAAAGGGCGATCGCAGGTGTAAAAAAGCGGAGTGACGTATGGACACGTCACCCCGCTCATTCACTGAATTATTCTGCGCGCTTTTAGTGAACACACTAAAGCTGTAGCTTACAGAAAAAGGCTTTTTTGGTCTACCGCCAATGAGCCTGAAAGGCTATGGAATGCGACAGGACGTCGCTTGGCGGTGTAAAACCGGGCTCAAACACGCTGTTTGAACCCGATTTCGGGCGCATCTTAACGCAGGTCGAGCACGTCTTGCATGTCGTAGAGGCCAGCCTCGCGCCCATCAAGCCACAACGCAGCACGTACCGCGCCCTTGGCGAAGGTCATGCGACTGGATGCCTTGTGCGTGATCTCCAGGCGCTCACCCTCGCAGGCGAACAGCACCGTATGATCGCCCACCACATCACCACCACGAACAGTGGCGAAGCCGATGGTTTCGCGCTCGCGCACACCGGTATGGCCTTCACGACCGTAGACCGCGACCTTCTGCAGATCACGACCCAAAGCACCGGCGATCACTTCGCCCATACGCAGCGCTGTACCTGAAGGCGCATCGATCTTGTGCCGATGATGGGCCTCGATGATTTCGATATCCGCCTCATCGCCCAGCACCCGAGCAGCCATGTCGAGCAGCTTCAGCGACAGGTTCACACCCACACTGAAATTGGCCGCGAACACGATCGGAATATCCTTGCCCGCCTCGGCCAGCAACTGCTTCTGCGCAGCGTCCAACCCGGTAGTGCCGATCACCATGGCCTTGCCTGCCTTACGACAGAACGCCAGGTTTTTCAGCATGACTTCCGGGAGAGTGAAGTCGATCAACACATCGAACTCTTCAGCCACCGCTTCCACATGACCGGACAGCGGCACGCCAATTCGCCCCAGCGAAGCCAGCTCACCTGCATCCACGCCAATCAGCGTGCTGCCAGGGCGCACGATGGCCGCTGTCAGACCGGTCTGCGGCGCGCGTTGCTGCACCGCCTCAACCAGGATCTTGCCCATGCGCCCGGCAGCGCCCATCACCGCAATACGTCGCATGTTCACTCCTTACAAATCGCCGAAGAAGCGCTTCACGCCTTCGAACCAACCAGTGGTTTTCGGCGAATGGCTGTTGTCGTCCGCCAGGGAACTGCGGAACTCTTCGAGCAATTCGCGCTGACGACGCCCCAGATTAACCGGGGTTTCCACCGCGACACGACACATCAGGTCGCCAGCACCACCGCCACGCACGGGCGCAACACCCTTGCCGCGAACACGAAACTGCTTACCGGTCTGAGTCCCTTCCGGAATTTTCAGTTTGACCCGACCATCAAGGGTCGGAATCTCCAGCTCGCCGCCCAGCGCCGCATCGACAAAGCTGATCGGCACTTCGCAGAACAGGTGCTTGCCATCGCGCTGGAAGATCGCGTGCTCACGCACGTTGATCACCACGTACAAGTCGCCAGTTGGACCACCCTGGGCGCCCGCCTCGCCTTCGCCGGACAAGCGAATACGGTCACCGGTATCAACACCGGCCGGCACTTTCACGGATAGGGTTTTGTACTCTTCGACACGACCTTCGCCGTGGCACGAATCACACGGATCGGAAATGATCTTGCCCTGGCCATGGCAGCGCGGGCAGGTTTGCTGCACCGAGAAGAAGCCTTGCTGCATGCGAACCTGACCGATACCACCGCACGTTGGGCAAGTGATCGGCGAGGAGCCTTTCTTGGCACCCGAACCGTCGCACGGCTTGCAGTTGACCAGTGTCGGAACACGGATATTCACGGTCGTGCCGCGCACCGCTTCTTCCAGGTTCAGCTCCAGGGTGTAGCGCAGGTCGCTACCGCGCTGAGCGCCGCCACGGGAACCGCCGCGACCGCCACCGAAGAAGTCACTGAAGACATCACCAAAGATGTCGGAGAAGTTCTGACCGCCAAACCCGGCACCGCCGCCACCCATGCTCGGGTCGACACCGGCATGACCGTACTGGTCGTACGCCGCGCGCTTGCTGGAATCGGACAGCACCTCGTAGGCCTCGTTGGCCTCCTTGAACATCTCTTCCGACGCTTTGTCGTCAGGATTACGGTCCGGGTGATGCTTCATCGCCAGGCGCCGGTAGGCCTTTTTCAGGTCCGCTTCGCTTGAGCCGCGCTCAACACCCAACACTTCGTAATAGTCACGCTTTGCCATAAGTCTTTGCACTCTTAAGGACGTTCGGCAAACCCCTCCTGAGCTTTGCCAAACTCGTTGAGCCCCAATACAGGCCCGGACCCAACTCACGTCAATTCAACGATCCTGGTCTTTGATTCATTGCAGTACTTGCGGCTCGGAAAGCAGGAGCATTCCCGGCCATACCACCAACATCCGAACGCTGTCGCATGCTGTAAAAATTCGCTTACTCCAGACACGCCAACGCGGGAGCAAGCCCCCGCGCGGCGACATCCTACCAGTCACTGCCCAAAGGCAGTCAACTGGCCGACCAACAACTTACTTGTGGTCTTTGACTTCTTCGAACTCAGCATCGACAACGTCGTCAGCCTTTTCAGCTTTTTCGTCGTGCGGTGCAGCGCCTTCAGCTGGCTGAGCCTGCTCGGCGTACATTTTCTGAGCCACTGGCGCGGAGACTTTCGACAGCTCTTCAACCTTGGCGTCGATAGCAGCCTTGTCGTCGCCTTTGACGGCGGCTTCCAGGGCAACTACTGCAGCTTCGATTGCAGTCTTCTCTTCAGCGGTCACTTTGTCCCCAGCGTCAGCAACCATTTTGCGGGTCGAGTGAACCAGCGCATCACCCTGGTTACGGGCAGCGGCCAGCTCTTCGAACTGACGGTCAGCGTCGACGTTGGCTTCAGCATCGCGAATCATCTGCTGAATCTCTTCCTCGGACAGACCGGAGTTGGCCTTGATCACGATCGACTGAGTCTTGCCAGTAGCCTTGTCTTTGGCGCCTACGTGCAGGATGCCGTTGGCGTCGATGTCGAAGGTCACTTCAATTTGTGGCACGCCACGTGGTGCTGGTGGAATCTCGGCCAGGTCGAACTTGCCCAGGGACTTGTTCTGAGCCGCTTGCTTACGCTCACCTTGCAGCACGTGAATGGTCACAGCGCCTTGGTTGTCGTCGGCAGTCGAGAACACTTGCGATTTCTTGGTAGGAATCGTGGTGTTTTTCTCGATCAGCGCGGTCATCACGCCACCCATGGTTTCGATACCCAGGGTCAGCGGGCTAACGTCCAGCAGCAGAACGTCTTTCACGTCGCCGGCCAATACCGCGCCCTGGATAGCAGCACCCATGGCAACAGCTTCGTCTGGGTTCACGTCTTTACGAGCTTCTTTACCGAAGAACTCGGTGACCAGCTTCTGAACCAGTGGCATACGGGTCTGACCGCCAACCAGGATCACGTCGTTGATCGCGCCAACGTCGATACCGGAGTCTTTCAGAGCGATGCGGCAAGGTTCGATGGTGCGTTGAACCAGGTCTTCCACCAGCGCTTCAAGCTTGGCGCGGGAGATTTTCACGTTCAAGTGCTTAGGACCGGTAGCGTCTGCAGTGATGTACGGCAGGTTCACGTCGGTCGAATTGCTCGAAGACAGTTCGATCTTGGCTTTTTCAGCGGCTTCTTTCAGGCGCTGCATGGCCAGCGGGTCACCTTTAAGGTTCATGCCGCTTTCTTTCTTGAATTCGTCAACGAGGTAGTCGATCAGACGAATGTCAAAGTCTTCACCGCCCAGGAACGTGTCACCGTTGGTGGCCAACACTTCGAACTGGTGCTCGCCATCGACTTCAGCGATTTCGATCACGGAAACGTCGAAAGTACCGCCGCCCAAGTCGTAAACGATCACGGTGTGATCGCCCTTCGCCTTGTCCATACCGTAAGCCAGAGCGGCTGCGGTTGGTTCGTTGATGATACGTTTAACGTCCAGGCCCGCGATGCGACCGGCGTCTTTGGTCGCCTGGCGCTGGCTGTCGTTGAAGTAGGCCGGAACGGTGATCACCGCTTCAGTCACTGGCTCGCCGAGGTAGTCTTCGGCGGTCTTCTTCATTTTCTTCAGAATTTCAGCCGAGATCTGTGGCGGCGACATTTTCTGGCCGTTCACTTCAACCCATGCGTCGCCGTTATCAGCCTTGGCGATTTTGTACGGGACCATCTTGATGTCTTTCTGTACGACTTCTTCGTCGAACTTACGACCGATCAAACGCTTCACCGCGTACAGGGTGTTGTGCGGATTGGTCACAGCCTGACGCTTGGCCGACTGGCCAACGAGGATTTCGCCATCGTTGGCATACGCGATAATCGACGGCGTGGTACGCGCGCCTTCAGCGTTTTCAATAACTTTGGCTACGCCGTTTTCAAGCACGGAGACGCAGGAGTTGGTAGTCCCCAGGTCGATACCGATAATTTTGCCCATGTTAACTCTCCCGAAACTTTGGATTTGGTTGCCGCAGCAGTGGTGGCTAACTGCGGTAGCACTTAAACGCTTGACTTATAAATGGGGGCCTTGCGGCTGATTTCAAGCCTGCTCATCAATAGAAGGCGAAACCGGCGCAGGGGCCTTGCTGACCACGACCATGGCCGGGCGCAGCAGGCGACCATTGAGCTGGTAACCCTTCTGGAACACCTTGAGCACGCTGTTCGGCTCGACATCGGCGCTTTCTTGCATGGCCATCGCCTGATGATGAACGGCGTTGAACGGTTCGCCATGCGGATCGATCGCTTCCAGCTGATAACGCTTCAGGGTGTCCTGGAACATTTTCAGGGTCAGTTCGATGCCTTCGCGCATTGGGCGAATGCTTTCGTCATCCGGGTTGGACAACTCCAGGCCACGCTCCAGGCTGTCGATGATCGGCAGCAGGTCGCCGGCGAATTTTTCCAGCGCAAACTTGTGAGCCTTTTCGACATCCTGCTCGGCGCGACGGCGGACGTTCTGCAGATCAGCCGCTACACGCAAAGCCTGATCATGAGCACCAGCCAATTGCTCTTCGAGCACTTGTACACGAGCCGCCAGCTCATCACCCGAAACCTGGGCAGCCTGATCGGCGTCGAGATTTTGCGTATCCACTGTCTGTTCGTCAGCCATAGAATTTCTCCTTTCAATATCGTCCGCGAGCTCAACTCGCGCTTCTGCCCAGCTATATGGGGCCGCAAAATTCAGCTTCAAGGGGTACGGGAGGATTAACCCTACAAAAAGAGCAGCATTGTCATTCCCTCGCGCGCTAACGATTTCGTCGGACCAAGCAAATCGAGCTAAGCGAGGGCATTGTCAGGCGCAAATAAAACACTGTATAAATAACCAGACCTAAAGCCTGGGAGCGGCCTTTATGCTGGTGCACCTGTCCGTACATAACTACGCCATCGTTGAACATCTCGATCTCGAACTCGATCGCGGGATGAGCGTCATCACAGGGGAAACCGGCGCCGGCAAGTCGATCATGCTCGACGCCCTGGGCCTGACCCTGGGTGATCGCGCCGACAGCGGCGTGGTTCGCCCCGGCGCCGACAAGGCCGACATCCTGGCAACCTTCGACCTGGTCGACATCCCGGAAGCCAGTGCCTGGCTGGCCGAGCGCGACCTGGAAAGCGACGGTCCGTGCATCCTGCGCCGGGTGATTACCGCTGAAGGCCGTTCGCGCGGTTATATCAATGGCACGCCCTGCCCGCTTGGCGATCTCAAGGCCTTGGGCGAGTTGCTGATTGATATCCACAGCCAGCATGAACACCAATCCCTGCTCAAGACCGACACCCACCGCCGCCTGCTCGACGAGTACGCCGGCGCCACGGATCTCGCCCGCCAGGTGCAACTGGCCGCCCAGCGTTGGCGCCAGACCCGCCAGGAGCTGGAACGCCTGTCCAACTCCGGCGATGAGCAGCGCGCCCGCCATCAATTGCTGAGCTATCAACTCGAAGAGCTGGAAAACCTCGGCCTCGGCGAAAACGAGCTGGAGCAATTGGAACAGGAACACAAGAACCTGACCAACGCCGAAACCTTGCTCGGCATCTGCCGACAAGTGGTCGAGCAATGCAGCGAAAGTGATTCCGGCAATGTGCTGAACGCCCTGACCGCCAGCCTCAACCGCCTGTCGAGCGTAAACAACTCAATCGGTGCCTTGGGCGAAGCCAGCAGCCTGCTGACCAGCGCGCAGATTCAGGTTGAAGAAGCCGTTGGCGAACTGAACCGCTTCCTCGACAACTTCGATGCCGACCCGGCGCGCCTTCAATATTTGGAGGAGCGCCTCGATGCGATTTACACACTGGCGCGCAAACACCGCATCCAGCCAACCGACGTGGCCGAGATGCAGCAAAAGTTGCTGGATGAAATCGAAACCCTGAATGCCAACGACGAATCCATCGAGCGCCTGAGCGATGAACTGGCGTCTTACGCCCGTCATTACCAAGAGAAGGCCCGCGACCTGAGCGACTTGCGCCATCAGGCCTCGGGCAGCCTGGCCAGCGCCGTGGAACAGGAAATCCAGCGACTGGGCATGCCGGGGGGCCGCTTCACTATCGAACTGCGCCCCAATAGCAGCAATGAACTGCTGCCCAACGGCCTTGAACAGGTAGAACTGCTGGTCAGCGCCAACCCTGGGCAACCGATGAAAGCCCTGGCAAAAGTGGCTTCGGGTGGCGAGCTGTCGCGGATCAGTCTGGCGATCCAGGTCATCACCGCGCAGACCTCTCGGGTGCCGACCCTGGTATTCGACGAGGTGGACGTGGGCATTGGCGGCCCGACTGCCGAAATCGTCGGCCAGTTGCTACGCCGGCTCGGGGAGCGCGGGCAGGTGCTGACAGTCACTCACCTGCCGCAAGTGGCGGCGCAGGGTCACCAGCATCTGTTTGTTCACAAGGTACGCGGAGAGGATGCAACCCATACGGCCGTGTCCAAGCTGAGCAAGAATGATCGCGTCGAAGAAGTCGCGCGCATGCTCGGGGGTATCGATCTGACGAAGGAATCCCTGGCCCACGCGAAGAAAATGGTCATCACCGCCAAAATTTAAGATAAGCAGAAAGCACGAAGGCGACCCTTGGGTCGCCTTCGCTCGTTTCGCGAACATCCTGTTCGCGCGACATGCTTACTTTTTCTTGCGCACGTACAGCACGAGATTGTGATCCACCATCTCGAAACCATACTTGTCGACGATCGCCTTCTGAAGACGCTCGATTTCTTCGTCGAAGAACTCGATCACTTCACTGGTCTCGACGTTGACCATATGGTCGTGATGCTTGCCGTCGTCCAGTTCGAAGACTGCATGACCGCCGTCGAAGTTGTGTCGCACCACAAGCCCAGCTGCCTCGAACTGAGTCAGTACACGGTAAACCGTGGCCAGACCGACGTCCTCACCAGCCTCCATCAGCGCCTTGTAAACATCCTCGGCACTCATGTGGCGTTGCTCGGCGGAATCGAGCATTTGCAGAATTTTGACCCGTGGCAGGGTCACTTTGAGGCCGGCTTTGCGTAGTTCGCTATTTTCAACCATGGTCAGCTTTCTCGCGATGCTGCTTCGCAGCTTCTCTTAATGCGGGTATGATCGGCGTTTACGTTGTCCCAGCCAAGATAGTGGAAGTCGCCCACCGATGCAAAACACCAAGCTCTTGCTAACCAGTTTCACCTTCGTGGGACTGCTCGCACTCGCCGGTTGTTCATTCCCCGGGGTTTACAAAATCGACATCCAGCAGGGCAATGTCGTCACGCAGGACATGATAGACCAGTTACGCCCGGGAATGACCCGCCGGCAAGTACGGTTTATCATGGGTAACCCTCTGCTGACCGACACGTTCCATGCCGATCGCTGGGATTACCTGTATAGCCTGCAACCGGGTGGTGGTGAACGCCAACAGGAACGCATAAGCGTTATCTTCAACCCTAATGACCAGCTTGTCAGCCTGTCGGGTGATTTTATGCCTGGCGTGAGCCGCGACGAAGCCATTCTCGGCAAGGAACCCGGCACTCCCGTGACCGCTCCAGCAGAAAACGCCGAGAAGCCAAAACCGGAAAAACCGGTAAAACCAGGTTCGTTGCTGGACCAGATCCAGAAGGATGTCGACGGTGTAGAAACCGTTCCAGTCCCGACGCCAGCACCGCTGGACACCACGCCGCAATAATTTGCGACGCAATAAAAAACCCGGCATGTCCGGGTTTTTTATTGCCTGGCGATTGATCCGATCACTGATTGCGCGCTTTGGCCTCGGCAGCCTTGGCCGCGCGCAAGCGGCGGACTTCTTTCGGATCGGCGAGTAGCGGTCGATAAATTTCGATGCGATCACCCGCCTGAACCACACGAGTGTCGGGATCGGCGATCACCTTGCCGAAGATCCCCACCGGACAACCGCTCAAATCCAGCTCTGGAAACTCGGCACCTACGCCAGATTCGAGCAGCGCTGCCCGAACCGTCACGCCCGCCGGCACCGCCACGGTCAGCAGCACCTGACGATCAACGGCGGCATACACCACCTCAATCTCGATCACCGACTCAACCATGCATCTGCTTGGCGCGCTGACAGAACGCGTCCACCAGCGTGTTCGCCGCCTGATTGAACAATGGCCCCAGCGTGGCGCGCACGATCGGCCCGGCGTAATCGAACGACAGGTCCAGGCTGATCTTGCAGGCCTTCTCGCCCAATGGCTTGAACACCCAGACGCCGTGCAACTGGTTGAACGGGCCTTCTTCGAGGTTCATCTCGATCGAATGCCCGGGCACCAGCGTATTGCGCGTCACGAAATGCTGACTCAGGCCACCCTTGGCCACACCAACACTGGCGCGCATATGCTCAGGGGAGCTTTCCAGCACTTCGGCCGCGGAGCACCACGGCAGGAATTCCGGATAACGCGCCACGTCGTTGACCAGGTCATAGAGGGCTTGCGCCGGATACGGCAGCAAGGCCGAACGTTGAATATGTGTCGTCATGTCAGCGTCACTTCCACAGCTGGGCGGCAAACACTACGAGAATGCCGATGGGCGCCACATAGCGCATCAAGAACAGGGACAGGTTGAACAACATCGGGCTGCGGATCGACAACTCATCACGAACCGCTTCACGCCCCATGATCCAGCCTGCAAACACCACGAAACACAAACCACCGAGTGGCAACATGATCCGCGAGGTGAAGAAGTCGATCACACCAAAGAAGTCCAGGCCGCCGGTCGCGCCCCATTGGTAGAGATGGAACATCCCGCCTTCGTTCACGAAAAATTTGGCTTCCTTCCAGATATTGAAGGAAAACACCGTGCCCAGACCGACGAACCAGCAGGTAAATGCCAGCCAGAACGTCACCCAGGCGCGGCTGATTTTTGTGCGTTCCACCAGGTAAGCCACCATCGGCTCGAGCAAAGAAATAGCCGAACTCCAAGCGGCAACCGCGACCAGTACGAAGAACACTACGCCCATCAACTGGCCGAACGCTACGTTACCAAAGGCAAATGGCAGACTGACAAACATCAGGCCAGGGCCTTCGCTCGGGTTCAGGCCCGCGGCGAACACAATCGGAAACAATGCCAGGCCGGCCACCAGTGAAACGAAGGTATCCAGCAACGCCACGCCAACCACGGTGCCGGAGATCGAGGAGTTCTTCGGCATATAGGCGCCGTAGATCATGATCGAACCCACGCCGACGCTGAGGGAGAAAAACGCGTGCCCCATGGCAGGCAGCAAGCCGTCGAGGACTTTTTCCGGGTGGAAGTCGAACATGAAATGCACGCCTTCCATGAAATGCCCGGTGGTCATGCTGTAACCCAGCAGCACCAGAATCATCACGAACAGCAACGGCATCATGATTCGCAGGCTGCGCTCAAGTCCCGCGACCACGCCTTTGGCGATCACCACGGCGGACAACAGCATAAAAATCGTGTGCCAAAGTGTCAGGCGCCACGGATCGGCGATCACATTGCCGAAATAAGCACCGACCTTATCCGCCGTCACGCCCTGAAAGTCGCCCCGCCCCATGTCGATGATGTAATCCAGCGACCAACCGCCGACCACACTATAGAAAGAGAGGATCAGCAACGCCGTGATCATCCCGGCGAATGCGCCCCAGGACCACTTCCCGGAATGCCCCGCCTCTACCGCCAACACCTTCAAGGCGTTGGCCGGGCTTTGACGCGCGCGGCGACCAATCAGGGTTTCCGCCAGCATGACCGGCACACCGATCAACGCGATACAGACCAAAAACATCAACACGAAGGCGCCGCCGCCATAAACGCCGACCATGTACGGGAATTTCCAGATGCTACCCAGCCCCACGGCCGATCCGGTCGCGGCGAGTATGAAAACCCAGCGGCTAGCCCAACTGCCGTGGACAGAAACCTTGTCTGTCGACATCGTTATCACGCCCAACCGTTCAAAAAAGAGGCCGCATTGTCCGGGATTCAATCAACCTGCTCAAGCACGTAGCGATACCGTAGCCGACTTGCTTGCAACTCCCTATAATGCCGCCCCTATGGCTAAACAGAAGAAACACCCAACAGGGACCATCGCGCAAAATAAAAAGGCGCGACACGATTACTTCATCGAACATAAGTTCGAGGCTGGTCTGGTCCTGGCCGGCTGGGAAGTAAAAAGTCTGCGGGCAAGCAAGCTACAGCTTGTTGACAGTTATGTGCTGCTCAAGGATGGCGAAGCCTGGCTGCTCGGCAGTCACATTACGCCGCTGATGACCGCCAGCACTCACGTCATTGCAGACCCGACCCGCACCCGTAAATTGCTGCTCAACCGCCGCGAGCTGGAAAAACTCGCCGCCGCCGTGCAGCAAAAAGGCTATGCCTGTGTGTGCCTGTCCTGGTACTGGAGCAAGCACATGGTCAAGTGCGAGATCGCTCTGGGCAAGGGCAAGAAGGAATACGACAAGCGTGATACCGAACGCGAACGCGACGCTGGTCGTGAGTTGCAGCGTGCGGTGCGGAACAAGGGCAAGGAAGATTAATCTTTCGGCCTGATCGCGGCTCCTGTGGCGAGGGAGCTTGCTCCCGCTCGGCTACGAAGCAGTCGCCATCTATTTTCATGGCGACCTCGACAAGCGAAGGCCGCTTCGCGCCCCGGCGGGAGCAAGCTCCCTCGCCACAATGAACTGAAAACCAACTACATCCCCTTGCGCCGCTCCGCACGAGCCATGCGCTGCACTTCCTGACGCACTTCTTCCAGCACTTCCTGCACATACAAAATGTGTCGGCTGGAGACTTCACGCGCCTGCTCCGCCCGCCCTTCGATAATCGCCAGGTACAACTCCCGGTGCTGACTGATCAGCATGTCGCGAGTCTCGGTGCGCTGCTTGTACATCCCACCAATGTTGGTCACCACGTTGCGCTTGAGCAAATCGAACAACCCGCGAATGGTGTGCAGCAACACTGCGTTGTGACTGGCCTCGGCAATCGCCAAGTGGAATTTCGCGTCCGCCGCGCCCTCTTCCGCCCGACTCACTTCGTCGTGACGCGTGTAGCAATCCTGCAGCTCTTCGAACGCCGCCGTCAGCCGCTCGCGATCGACATCGGTGGCCCGCAATGCCGCGTAATAGGCGCAAGACGCTTCCAGAGTATGGCGAAACTCCAGCAGATCACGCTGGGCCTCGGGATTGCTTTCCAGCAGATGCAGCAGTGGATCGCTGAACGTCGAGCCCAAGGAATCCACCACATAATTTCCGCCGCCCTGGCGACTGACCAACAAGCCCTTGGCCGCCAGTTTCTGAATCGCTTCGCGCAACGAAGGGCGTGATACACCGAACTGCTCGGCCAACGCGCGTTCGGCCGGCAAACGCTCGCCGGACTTCAGCGTGCCCTCGAGAATCATCCCCTCGAGCCGCTCGACAATATCGTCAGACAAACGGCGCTGACGAATCTGATCAAACCCCATAACTCATTTCTCCACGATCCCGGCAGCTCGCCGGGGTCTCTATTCTGGCCTATCGGCGCTGTGGCAGCACCTACCAGACGACGTTTGATCGAACAGATCAGATGCGTTCTGCACCGCTTATTCGACAAAAGTTTTAGGGCGGCAAATTGACACACCACCTACAAGGCTTTTACCCTAGCCAACAGCGATTGTAAATTGGTATTACCAATTAACCAAGAACGCTGACAGTGCCTGACCAACAACAATTAGGGGCCACCCCATATGCAAACCTGGCAACAGCTCTACAGCCCGCTCGGCAGTCTCGGCGTGTCCGCACTCGCGGCCGTCATCCCCATCGTATTTTTCTTCCTGGCCTTGGCCGTGTTCCGCCTCAAAGGCCACGTGGCCGGCAGCATTACCCTCGCCTTGTCGATTGCCGTAGCAATCTTCGCTTTCCAGATGCCGGTGGATATGGCGTTCGCAGCAGCCGGGTATGGCTTCGCCTACGGCCTGTGGCCGATTGCCTGGATCATCGTCGCGGCAGTGTTCCTCTACAAACTGACGGTCAAGAGCGGCCAGTTCGAAGTAATCCGCAGCTCGGTGCTGTCGATCACTGATGACCAGCGCCTGCAAGTGCTGCTGATCGGCTTCTGCTTCGGTGCGTTCCTGGAAGGTGCAGCCGGTTTCGGTGCGCCGGTAGCGATTACCGCCGCACTGCTTGTAGGACTTGGCTTCAACCCGCTGTACGCCGCCGGCCTGTGCCTGATAGCCAACACCGCGCCCGTCGCGTTCGGTGCCTTGGGGATTCCGATCATTGTTGCCGGGCAAGTTACTGGCATCGACGCCTTCAAGATCGGCGCCATGACCGGTCGGCAACTGCCGCTGCTGTCGCTGTTCGTGCCGTTCTGGCTGGTGTTCATGATGGACGGTTTGCGCGGCGTTCGGGAAACCTGGCCGGCCGCACTGGTGGCGGGTTTGAGCTTTGCCATCACCCAGTACTTCACTTCGAACTTCATCGGTCCGGAACTGCCAGACATCACGTCAGCACTGGTCAGCCTGATTTCCCTGACGCTGTTCCTGAAAGTCTGGCAGCCAAAACGCGCCGCCGGCCAGCACATCGCCGGCGCCGTCTCGGCTTCCGTGGTCACCGCCAGTGTCGGCGGTTTCGGCCAGAAGCGCACAACCGTGGCTTCGCCCTACAGTCTTTTGGAAATTTTCAAAGCATGGTCGCCGTTCCTGATCCTCACCGTGCTGGTCACCATCTGGACCCTGAAACCGTTCAAGGCGATGTTTGCCGCTGGCGGTTCGATGTACAGCTGGGTGTTCAACTTCGCCATCCCGCACCTTGATCAAATGGTGATCAAGGTCGCGCCGATCGTGACGGTTCCGACTGCCATTCCAGCGGTGTTCAAACTTGATCCGATTTCCGCGACCGGCACGGCGATTTTCTTCTCGGCGCTGATCTCGATGCTGGTGCTTAAGATCAATTTCAAAATTGGTCTTACCACATTGAAAGAGACCTTCTACGAACTGCGCTGGCCAATTCTGTCCATTGGCATGGTGCTGGCGTTTGCCTTCGTCACCAACTACTCGGGCATGTCTTCGACCATGGCCTTGGTGCTGGCCGCGACGGGTGCGGCGTTCCCGTTCTTCTCACCATTCCTCGGCTGGCTGGGCGTGTTCCTGACCGGTTCCGATACGTCCTCGAACGCGTTGTTCAGCTCGTTACAAGCGACCACCGCGCACCAGATTGGTGTCAGCGATGTGTTGCTGGTGGCTGCGAACACCAGCGGCGGCGTGACCGGCAAGATGATCTCGCCGCAATCAATCGCCGTGGCTTGCGCCGCGACCGGGCTAGTCGGTAAGGAATCGGATCTGTTCCGCTTCACCCTCAAGCACAGCCTGTTCTTCGCCACGATCGTTGGCCTGATCACCTACGTCCAGGCTTATTGGCTTACCGGGATGCTGGTGCACTAAGACTACGCGCAACACCGAAAAAACCGACGCCGGACCACGATTCCGGCGTCAGCTATTCACTACCCGGTCTGTAAGGCTGCTGAAAGCTTGCCGCTCTATATTCAGCAGCCTCAACGGACGGATAACCGGGACAACCCGGAGACACGCCTGATGAGCGAGCTTTTTTACAACGCCGTGCCGAACGCGACCCGCGTCGCCCCGCAACTGCCCAAGCCTCGGCAATACCCCAGCGAAAAACCGTCACGGGTCTACTTGTTCGGGACCTGCGTGGTGGATTTGTTCTACCCCGAAGCCGGGATGGACGCGATTCACCTGCTGGAACGCGAAGGCATTCGTGTCGACTACCCGCAAGGGCAAAGCTGCTGCGGGCAACCGGCCTACACCTCGGGTTACACCGAGCAGGCCCGGACCGTGGCGCGCTCACAACTGGCATTGTTTGCCGGGGATTTTCCGGTGGTGGTGCCGTCGGGCTCTTGCGCAGGCATGTTGCGCGAACACTACGCCGACTTGTTCAAGGACGAGCCGGACACACTAAAACAGGTTCAAGCGCTCGCCGCCCGGACTTATGAATTGGCGGAGTTCCTGCTGTTTGTTTGCAAGGTGCAGCTCAAGGACAGCGGCGAACCGGTCAAAGTGGCTCTGCACACCTCGTGCTCGGCACGTCGCGAGATGAACACACACCTGCATGGCCGCGAGTTATTGGCGCAGTTGGGCAATGTGGAACGGGTCGAGCACAGCCACGAAAGTGAATGCTGTGGCTTTGGTGGGACTTTCAGCGTCCGTATGCCAGACATTTCCGGCGCGATGGTGGCTGACAAGACCCGCTCGTTGAAAGAATCCGGCGCGCACCAGGTACTAAGTGCCGATTGCGGCTGCCTGATGAACATCAATGGCTCGCTGGAGAAACAGAAGGAAGCGTTGCGCGGCCAACACCTGGCCAGTTTCCTTTGGCAGCGCACCGGAGGTGTTCAATGAACGCTTCCGCGATTATTCCTACGGTTGCCGTGGAAGAAGATTTTCGCGCCAGGGCTCACGAGGCTTTGGCTGACACGCAACTGCGAAACAACTTTCGCAGCGCGATGGATTCACTGATGACAAAACGGGCAGCGTCTTTCAGCGATGCCCACGAAAGAGAACATTTGCGTGTGCTGGGCAATGCTGTCCGCGCCCGTGCGTTATCCAAGTTGCCCGACCTGCTCGAGCAGCTTGAACAGAACCTGACCCGCAACGGTGTGACAGTGCACTGGGCGGAAACGGTGGACGAGGCCAATGGCATCGTCTTATCGATCATCCGCGCTCACGAGGGGCGGCAAGTGATCAAGGGCAAATCGATGGTCAGCGAAGAGATGGAAATGAATCATTTCCTCGCTGATCAGGGCATTGAATGCTTGGAATCGGACATGGGCGAGTACATCGTCCAGCTCGACCACGAGAAGCCTTCACACATTATTATGCCGGCGATCCACAAGAATGCCGGTCAGGTCGCGTCCTTGTTCCACGACAAACTTGGCGTGGAGTACACCAAGGACGTTGACCAACTTATTCAGATCGGTCGCAAAGTCTTGCGACAGAAATTCTTCGAAGCGGACATCGGCGTCTCCGGCGTCAACTTCGCCGTGGCCGAAACCGGCACTCTGCTGCTGGTGGAAAACGAAGGCAACGGGCGCATGACCACCACGGTTCCGCCGGTGCACATCGCGGTGACCGGCATCGAAAAAGTCGTTGAAAACCTGCGGGACGTGGTCCCGTTGCTGTCGCTGCTGACCCGCTCCGCGCTGGGCCAGCCGATCACCACTTACGTCAACATGATCTCCGGGCCGCGCAAAGAGCATGAACTCGACGGTCCTCAAGAAGTGCACCTGGTATTGCTCGACAACGGTCGCAGCCAAGCCTTTGCCGACAGCGAACTTCGCCAGACCCTGAACTGCATCCGCTGCGGCGCGTGTATGAATCATTGCCCGGTCTACACTCGAATCGGCGGCCACGCCTATGGGGAGGTTTACCCTGGGCCTATCGGAAAAATCATCACCCCGCACATGGTCGGTCTGGCGAAAGTCCCGGACCATCCGAGTGCCTCGTCGCTGTGCGGCGCCTGCGGTGAAGTCTGCCCGGTAAAAATTCCGATCCCGTCACTGCTGCGACGCCTGAGGGAAGAAAACGTCAAAGCCCCGGACAGTCCGCATAAAGTCATGCGCGGCCAAGGCAGCAAGTATTCGCGCAAGGAACGCTTTATCTGGAACGCCTGGGCGAAACTCAACAGCTCGCCGACGCTCTATCGTTTGTTCGGCTTCTTCGCCACACGGCTCCGCGCCCTCGCGCCAAGCAATGTTGGCCCATGGACGCAAAACCACAGCGCGCCAAAACCCGCTGCCCGCTCACTGCATGACATGGCCCGCGAGCATCTGGCCAAACAGGGAGACCGTTGATGAGCGCCAAGCAAAATATCCTCGCCAAATTGCGGAACAGTCTGACCGGCACTACACCGGTACCTGACGAGTTCGACGTCGAACTGCTGACCACGCCCTACACCTACACGCCTGAGCAACGCATCCCGCAACTGCGCAAACTGATGGAAGCGGTGCACACCGAAATACATCTGACCTCGGGCGAAGATTGGACCGAACTGTTGGCGCAACTTTTAAGGGATCGCCAGCTGCCGAGCCTGTTGATCGCGCCGACGACGCCCCACGGTCAACGCATCACGCAGCACTGGTCGAAAAATCCCGGCCTGCCAACGCTCAAATCCTACGACCGCCCGGTAGAGGAATGGAAAGCCGAATTGTTTAACGACACCCCGGCCAGCCTCACCACCACCCTAGGCGCAATCGCCGCGACGGGTAGTCTGATTCTCTGGCCGACGCGGGAAGAACCGCGCCTGATGAGCCTGGTGCCGCCGGTGCATTTCGCCCTGCTCAAGGCCAGTGAAATCCGCGACAACTTCTATCAAGTGCAGCAGGAATTCGAATGGGCCCAAGGTATGCCGACCAACGCCTTGTTGGTGTCCGGCCCGTCGAAGACGGCCGACATCGAACAGGTACTGGCTTACGGCGCCCACGGTCCGAAAGACTTGGTGGTGTTGATCCTGGAGGACCAATGACCTTACCGGCGGCTTTCCTGCGTGATGCGCAGCAACTGATTCCACAAGACCGGCGCTTCGACGATCCGCTGTCGACCTTGGCCTTCGGCACCGACGCCAGTTTCTATCGGCTGATTCCGCAACTGGTGATCCGCGTCGAGTCCGAAGACGAAGTGGTCTCCCTGCTGAAACTGGCACAACGTGATCAGGTCCCGGTGACGTTTCGCGCGGCCGGCACCAGCCTTTCCGGGCAGGCCATCAGCGATTCAGTATTGATCGTGTTGGGGGATAACTGGAACGGTCGCGAGATTCGTGGCAAAGGCACGCAAATCCGTCTGCAACCCGGCGTGATCGGCGCCCAGGCCAACGCCTGGCTGGCACCGTTCGGGCGCAAGATCGGTCCGGACCCGGCCTCGATCAATGCCTGCAAAATCGGCGGCATCGTCGCCAACAATGCCAGCGGCATGTGCTGCGGCACGGCGCAAAATACTTATCACACCCTGGCCGGAATTCGTCTGGTGCTGGCCGATGGCAGCCGTGTCGATACCGAAGATGCAGCCAGTGTTGCGGCGTTTCGCCAGAGCCACTCCGAACTGTTGGAGCGTCTGGCGACGTTAGGCCGCGAGACCCGCGCCAATTCCGAACTGGCTGCAAGAATCCGCCACAAATATCGTCTGAAAAATACCACCGGTTTGTCCCTCAATGCGCTGGTGGATTTCGATGAGCCAGTGGACATCTTGAGCCATTTGCTTGTGGGTTCCGAAGGCACTCTCGGCTTCATCAGCGCGGTGACTTACGACACGGTGATCGACCATCCGAACAAAGCATCGGCGCTGATCGTCTTCCCGGATGTGGAAACCTGCTGTAACGCCGTGACCGTGCTGAAAAGCCAACCGGTGTCTGCCGTGGAGCTGCTGGACCGCCGCAGTCTGCGTTCGGTGCAGGACAAACCCGGCATGCCCGCTTTCGTACAGCAGCTGTCGAACAATGCCTGCGCCTTGCTGATCGAATCCCGCGCCGCCTCGCCCACTTTGCTGCGCGAACAACTGGCTCAGATCATGACGTCCCTGGCCTCGTTCCCGGTGGAGAAGCAAGTCGACTTCACCGAAGACCCGGCGGAAAACGCCAAACTGTGGGCGATCCGCAAAGACACCTTTCCCGCGGTCGGCGCAGTACGCAAAACCGGCACCACGGTGATCATCGAAGACGTGACCTTCCCTGTGGAACAACTGGCCATCGGCGTGAACCGCTTGATCGAGTTGTTCGACAAACATCACTACGACGAAGCGATCCTTTTCGGACACGCACTGGAAGGCAATCTGCACTTCGTCTTCACCCAAGGCTTCAATAATCCGGAAGAAGTCGCACGCTACCAGGCGTTCATGGACGACGTGGCGCAACTGGTGGCTGTGGAGTTCGGTGGTTCGCTGAAGGCGGAACACGGCACTGGTCGCAACATGGCGCCCTTCGTCGAACTGGAATGGGGCAGCGATGCCTATCAGTTGATGTGGCAACTCAAACGCCTGCTCGACCCGAACGGCATTCTCAACCCCGACGTGGTGCTCAGCGACGATCCGCAGATTCACCTCAAACACCTGAAGCCGCTGCCAGCCGCCGACGAGATTGTGGATAAGTGCATCGAGTGCGGTTTCTGCGAGCCGGTCTGCCCGTCGAAAGGCCTGACCCTGAGCCCGCGCCAGCGCATCGTGATCTGGCGGGACATTCAGGCGAAGAAACGCGCCGGCGTAGATACCACCGAACTCGAAGCCGCTTACGAATATCAAGGCATCGACACCTGCGCCGCCACCGGGCTATGTGCACAACGTTGCCCCGTAGGAATCAACACCGGCGAGCTGGTGAAAAAGCTGCGCAGTCGTAAGGCTACGAACACGAAAACAGCCAATTGGCTTGAAGGAAATTTCGCCACTGCACTGCAAGGTGCGCGCTTCACCCTGCACGTCGCCAATGGTGCGCGGATGCTGCTCGGGGCGCCGCGCCTGGCGAAGCTCTCGGCAACGCTCACACGGTTATCCAAAGGCCAGGTCCCGCAATGGACCAACGCCATGCCGCAGCCGGAAAAAGCCATTCGCTTCAGCCCGGTTGTGTCGGACGAACGCCCTCGGGTGGTGTACTTGGCGGCTTGCGTGTCGCGGGCAATGGGCCCGGCGGCGGGTGATAAAGAGCAGATGTCGCTGTACGACAAAACCCGTGGGCTGCTGGAAAAGGCCGGTTACCAAGTCGTCTTTCCGGACAACCTGGACAACCTTTGCTGCGGTCAGCCGTTCGCCTCCAAGGGCTACGCCGAACAGGCCGAACACAAACGCCAGGAATTGATAGGCGCACTTCTGCACGCCAGTCGCGGGGGGCTCGATCCGATCTACTGCGACACCAGTCCCTGTACGTTGCGGCTGGTTCAAGACCTCGGCGAAGTGCGCCTGGACCTGTACGACCCGGTGCGTTTCATCCGTACGCATTTGATGGAGCGTCTGGATTTCACACCGCAGGAAGCGCCGATTGCAGTGCATGTCACCTGCAGCACTCAGCACTTGGGTGAGAGCCAGGCGTTGATCGATCTGGCGCGCAAGTGCAGCAAGAATGTGGTCATTCCTGAAGGCATTCATTGTTGTGGGTTTGCGGGTGACAAGGGCTTCACCACGCCGGAGTTGAATGCGCATTCGCTGCGCTCGTTGAAAGATGCGGTGCAGCATTGCAGTGAGGGGATTTCGACCAGTCGCACCTGCGAGATTGGTCTGACGCAACACGGTGGAATTGACTACCACGGGCTGGTTTATCTGGTGGACCGAGTCACTCGCGCCAAATCGGCTTGACGCATTTTCACTAGTTCAAAGGGGCAAATGCGCCCCTTTTTAGTGCTCTTTTCTCTGATCAACAGGGTTTTTCATAGCGCTTTTAAAAAAAACCGAATTCCTGCGCACGCCTGTAGTCATTTAGTTAAGCCCCAACGAACGTGGCTAATCAATACCTCGGCAGAGCCGCCAGATCGTTCGGCAGCACCGAGACCATCAGCTCAAGGAGATACCCATGAAACGTACCGCACTCGCTGGTCTGTTCATTTCCGCTGCAATGTTGGCCTCTCCGGTATTCGCTGCGGACAACGACCTCTGTACTGCCAAGTTGCAAGAGCTCAGAGACAAAGTCACCACGTTACCGGCGACGTCTGAAAACACCACGATGGAAATCAAAAGGCTACAGGCTAGCGCCGAAGCCTCCAAATCCGCCGGGGACGAAAAGAAATGCGTGACTGAGGCCACCCAGGCACTGGCTCGCGCCGACAAACTGTCCAGCGAACCCAATCCATAATCAGTCGAGGCCAACCTTCGGGTTGGCCTTCTGAGCTGCGTTGGCGTACACTGCGCAGGCTTGTTGCTCACCAAGATCCACAGAGCAACAGGCTCGGGGCCGTTTAGGATTCGACGCCGGTTGCGAAACTTTAGGTGCATGCCGAGTTGGTAACAGAACTCGTAAATCCACTGTTGCAACTTTCTATAGTTGCCAATGACGAAACCTACGGGGAATACGCTCTCGCTGCGTAAGCAGCCTTAGCCCTTCCCTCCTGGTACCTTCGGGTCCAGCAATCATCAGGGGATGTCTGTAAACCCAAAGTGATTGTCATATAGAACAGAATCGCCGTGCAGTACGTTGTGGACGAAGCGGCTAAAACTTACACAACTCGCCCAAAGCACCCTGCCCTTCGGGTCGCTGAGGGTTAACTTAATAGAAACGGCTACGCATGTAGTACCGACAGCGGAGTACTGGCGGACGGGGGTTCAAATCCCCCCGGCTCCACCACTTCATCATCTAAAGACGTCCACGGACGTCTTTTTTTGTGCCTGAAATCCAGTTAAATCAAGGGTTTCAGCGCTACTGGGCTCCTCAAAGGTTTTTTGAGTTCCAGCCGTTTGGGTATTCCAAATGGTATTCCAAGCTCTCCGGTGCTATTTTTTGGAATACCAAAACGGTGTCAGAGGTAGCTCTCATGCCTGCTCCAGCCCTCCGCCTCTCTGACCGCCAGCTCAAGGCAGTCAAGGCAAAAGACAAGGATTACGTCCTCAGCGATGGTGACGGCCTTCAGCTCCGGGTCAGGAGCAATGGCTCGATGCTGTGGAACTTCAATTACCGCGAGCCGGTAACAAAAAACCGTATCAATATGGGGCTGGGCACGTACCCAGAGCTCTCGCTAGCGAACGCCAGGAAGAAAGTGGTGGAAGCACGCGAGCTGCTTGCACAAGGCATTGATCCCAAAGTGCAACGCAATGCACAGGACGAAGCCAAACGAGCGGAGACGGAACACACGTTTGAAAACGTGGCCACCGCCTGGTTCGAGCTGAAGAAGGACTCCGTCACGCCGGCGTACGCCGAAGACATCTGGCGCTCGCTCACGCTGCATGTATTTCCGAGCCTGAAAACAACGCCACTCTCAAAAATCAGTGCACCTATGGTCATCGAACTGCTTCGCCCGATTGAGGCCAAAGGCAGCCTCGAAACAGTGAAGCGATTGAGCCAACGGCTCAACGAGATCATTACCTACGGGGTCAATTCAGGACTGATCTTTGCGAACCCCCTCAGTGGCATTCGCGCGGTATTCAAGAAACCCAAGAAACAGAACATGGCCGCTCTACGACCCGATGAGCTTTCCGAGCTCATGATCGAAATCGCGAACGCCAGCATCAAGCGGATCACCCGCTGCCTGATCGAATGGCAACTGCACACCATGACCCGTCCTGCCGAAGCGGCCACCACCCGATGGGCAGACATCGACTTCGACAAACGCATCTGGACCATCCCGCCGGAGCGCATGAAAAAGCGTCGTCCGCACACCATCCCGCTGACCGAACAGGCACTCGCGTTACTGGAGACGCTAAAGCCCCACAGCGGCCATAGGGAATACGTGTTCCCGGCAGATAGAAACCCTCGCACCCACGCCAACAGCCAGACCGCCAACATGGCGTTGAAACGCATGGGCTTCCAGGACCGCTTGGTCAGCCACGGCATGCGCTCCATGGCCAGCACCATCCTGAACGAGCATGGGTGGGATCCGGAGCTGATCGAAGTCGCGCTGGCGCATGTCGACAAGGACGAAGTCCGAAGCGCTTACAACCGAGCTGACTACATCGAGCGCCGGCGTCCGATGATGGCTTGGTGGAGTGAGCACATCCAGAAAGCGGCCACTGGCAACCTGTCGGCATCTGCGATCAATCAAACCAGGGACCACAACGTCGTGCCGATACGGTGAGCGCTCACCGGACGCCGCAGGTAACCGAGGATGACTCCCCAGATGGAGTGATGGATGATTTGGCGACAGCGGCGACAGCGGCGACAACCCACGTAATACCTGGTCTGCAGCATGGCGACAGAAGTGGCGACTGTCGCCGTTGCAAGCTTTGCTCTTGGGGCCTTTTGACTAAGCCCATGCGGGCGGGAAGGCTCCGCATTCCCACTCGCATGGGCTCTGCGTAATTGCATCTCACTTGACCACCTAATTGCATTGCCACTGACCAGTCGTTTGCAGTTGAAACATCATCGATCCGAATGCGGTCCACTCCATTCAGCCGGACATTGCTGAGCTATTCGAAGGCATTGCCTTCCCAAAGGCCGAGAAGGTAGTGGTTCTCTCGCCGGCCAGGACCTTCTGGGAGAAGGTCACTCTGATTCATGCGCAGTGCAACAAGCCCATTTCTGAGGGCAAGGACCGAATCTCGCGGCATTGGTACGACCTAGCAATGCTCCTACAGCATGACGTGGGCGCAACTGCCAAGAACGACCTCGAATTGCTCGATGACGTGATAGCGCTCAAGTCGGTCTTCTACAACAGTGCCACGGCGCACTACGGCCGGTGTGTCAGTGGTGAGCTGAATCTGATTCCAGACCAGGACAATTCTCCTCGACTGGAGGACGACTACTACGCCATGGAGCGCTCAGGCATGCTGAACGGGCATGTCTACCCACTGGGGCGCATCATGGAAGACCTCACCGCACTTCAAGAGCACGTCAACCAGCTGGCGCTAGGCAAGGGTTAGCCGTCTAGGGCTGCGTGGGGGGATGTTGACGGAGCCGAGCGAAATGTAGTGCTCAAGCATGCAAAAAATCTCGACTCAAGCGATGATGAGGCAAAACGCCACCGCTCATAAGGACATACCCCGTGGAAGCCTCGTCAACCATTCGCAGCATGCTGGCCAACAACCGCATCGTAGTGCCCGCGTACCAACGCGCCTATGCCTGGGACACGCCAGCCGAAGGTTCGAGCCGCGCCAGCCAGACACAGGTGTTTCTCTCCGACCTGGAAGCCTACCGCAGCAGTAATTCCCGCAGCCCTTATTACTTCGGCCATTTCCTGTTTGAACAGACGCAGGGAGAGTATCGGGTTATTGACGGCCAGCAGCGCCTGACCACGATCACGCTGTTTCTGGCGGCCTTGTTCGCGTGCCTGCAAGCAAAGCGCGCCCTGACCGAAGATGAGCAGGACCGCTACAAAGACATGATCAAACGGGAAAGTCAGATCCGCTTCAAGACGGTCGACTACGACAACCAGACCTTTGTCGATTATGTGATCAACCAGTCCAGAACGGCCGCCCCTGCTTCGCTGACCACATCCGCCCAACGACTCATCAATGCGTTCGACTTCTTCAAAAAGAAGCTGGGCGCTCAGCCTGAAGCCTACTTGACCGACATGCTGCGGATTGTGTCCCAGGCATCGTGCAGTACGCACCCGGTGCGAGACGAGGCTGAAGCCATCCAGATGTTCATCTTCCAGAACAACCGCGGCAAGCGCCCGTCCAACCTGGAGGTGGTGAAGGCGCAATTCATGTATGCCATCCATCTTCATGGCGAAGACCAACAAGCGAAAGACAGCCTGATCGAAGAGATCCAGAATCGCTTCGAGACCATCTACAAGTCGATCTCGGCGATTGAATACCGGATCAATGAAGACGACGTGCTGCAGTACACCTTGCGCGTTCACTTCAATTCCCTATGGGAAAGCGGCGCGCTGGACCGGATTGACAAGATGCTCGCAGCAGAGGCGCCTCTTGAATTTGTGAAAGATTTCACCAATTCACTGGCTATCAGTTTCGAGCATTTGTCGGTTTTCTTCGGCGATGACGAGCGAAACAGTTTTCCGATCCACTCACTGGTGACTTTGGGCGGGATCGCGGTTGTATTGCCATTTATTCTCAAGGCCTACCGCTTTGGCCTTCCCCTATCGGACAAGAACCAGCTTTGCGTCGCCTTTGAGAGCCTGATCATCCGCCATCGCTTGATTGGCACCCGTGCGGATATCACTTCCCGCATCAATGATGCTTACGAGGCGTTTACCAGCGACGCGCCGTCGATAGCTCCGGTCCTTGAACTCATCGACTACCTCAAGACTACAAAAAATTGGTGGTGGGCCTATTGGAACAACGAAAAGCTGGCGGAGGCGCTGGAAGTTGAAATCGGTCACCCGACCGCCAAGCACCTGCTATGGAAATATGAAGTGCACCTGAAAGGTCAGGGTCAACGCGGCTACGAGCCGCAGCGCTATAGCGACATCAAGCGTCCAGAGCTGGAACATATCGCTCCTTCCACCGAGCCCACAGCCCGCCCACATGGCTACGGTACCTACGACGAAATCTTCAAAGGCGAATACCTCAACTGCCTCGGCAATTACCTGCTGGTGTCCAAATCCCACAACTGTGCAGTGGGAAACATCCCGTTCGCCGAGAAACTGGCAACCTACCAGCACAACGCCCAACAACGGGAAATAGCGAAGTTTGCCAGCGCTGGTAGCGTTTGGGATCAAGATGCAATCCAGGTTCGTCACGATAAAATCGTCGCCGCGCTGATGGCTGAACTTTAAGTAAATTGCGCTCCGGCCCTGGTCTAAAAAACTGGGGCTGAGGCCGTCTAATGATGCGACGTCTAAAATGTGCAGCGTCATATTTTTGAAAGCCAACACAAAAGACATGGAGTTGTGAACAATGATTCAATGGCCAGCACACTCAAAGATAACCTGCTTAGATTCAAACGATAAAATCATTGCCGTATCTGCACGCAGCAGGCTGGACTTGTCGGACTCTCTAATGCTGAACCGTGACGAGAAAAAGCCATTATCTTGTCAAATTGAGGTTTTAACCAAGTCGGCAGACTGGACAACCTGGAATTCAATCAACGTAAAAAGGATTGAAGACCACATTGCCTATGACCTTGAGTTTGACGGTTACAAGGTAAAAATCGACCGTATCAGCAAGCCGAGTAGAACGTTGTGCAGCAAACCTTTCAAGTGGAAACTTGAGATAAGTGCTGACTACGACGACACAGAGCTTGGACTGGATAAAAAACCTATCGGCACTAGATTCAAGGTAGCTCGAAGTGATGCATCCGTTAAAACAATTCAATCAAACATTGAGAAGGTCTTTGGCCTACCTCGTGGATCCGTTTGTTTACTAACTCCTGAAGCCAAAAAGGCCAATTTGCGTTCCTCGATAAAAAGCCTCAGGAACAAATGGAAAAATAGCTAATTACTGATATTCGCTACTAATTCGCGTCGCCGCTCATTCTGGACTGGTGCCGGCGCCTTTGCCTCGCGCTAGAGCGTAAACGGAGGCGCATGCAACGCCGAATGTTACACGCCTTGAAATTCCCACTCGACGGACCACTCTCGACTTTCAGAAAGTCATTTGCTGCTTCTCGTAGATGCACAAAGACAATACAAGACAAGCAGAAACAGCAAAGCCCGCACGAGGCGGGCTTTGCTGGGTGTTCCACAGACAGCCACAACCATCTGGAAACCTGTATCTGGTGCAAGCTCAGATTTCGCGTAGCTGCGCGCAAAAAAGGCGTTTTCAGCAGTCAGTACGCCGGCAATTTGGAAGGACCGCCTTTTTCAACACAATCGGCCGTTCTCCGCCGGTCGTCACTACGGCGTGTGCTCGTCAATTCGAATGCAAACGGTTGATCAGCACGAATGCAATTGACTGGTCAGTGACAATGCAAATGGTCAAGTCCATGCAATTAAGCAGGCTCACATTAAAAACCGACGAACGACCACCCGGTCATGGAAATCCACCGGGCTCCAAGGTCTTCCAGCGCTACCGATTGGCGCAACAGTCGCCCCCAAAATACGGTTGACCGCGAGCAGAACGAGCGCTAAACCAGAACTGTACCAGCGCTGTCCTCGACAGCACTCAGGTAGCCAGAACCTTTGAGGCTACGCTACATCGTGGTGGTTCTCCCCTCAAGTGCGATTAGCGTCCGGCGGCTCGCACGGTCACAGCGATGTGATGGATGCCACTTCTTCCAGAATGCCCACTGCGGCAACTCATGCCCCCTCCTGGCTGCTCTGCAGCAATTTATCCGCTTGGCCATTTCTTGCGCCAAGTTTTTGCCCGTCTCTTTGCCCCCTAAAGAGACGGGCGCTCCTACCACTGCGGCAGCCCTGCTCGCACGGGTCTTTGCGGCTTTCCCCATCGTGACAATCGGCGTGACAAACACCGAATGCTCACTCGCCACAGCGATGCCGATGACGGTGCCGCAGCCCACGGAATGGACTGCACCTGACTGACAGTCAGGCATGCCCCAGTCATCAAATCACTGCCTTCACACGACTCAGGATCTCGCGGCGCTGGTTTCGTCAGCCAGTGCAGCCTCCACCCGCCCACCGCTATCGGTGTTCAGGAGGCCGGATCATGAGATGTCCAAGCTCCCGGTCGTAAGGAGCCGTCAGTCCCGCGTGAGTGGACAAACCTCACAGGTCGCAGGGGCCTTGATCCCTGATAACACTCAACAACCGTGGCGGGATGAGTGAGGACGAAGTCGATAATCTCAGGAGAATAGCGATGCAACTGTGCGAAGCGTTCGAGCCACCACAACCATTGCTGGAATGCCAGCAAGCGCCACTGCCCTACCCGGTCGAAGCACTCGGAGAACTGTTGGGCCCTGCGGTCGAACGACTGGCCGAGGTGATCGGCGTGCCTTGCGCCATGGCGGCGCAATCGGTGCTGGCCACTGCCGCCCTGGTGAGCCAGGGTCATGCCAATGTCCAACTCGACGGCCGAACCTATCCGCTGTCCCTCTACCTACTGACGGTGGCGTCCTCGGGTGATCGCAAAAGCGCAGTGGACCACCAGGCACTGAAGGCCGCGCGCGACTGGGAACGACAGCAGTGGACCCTGTATGCGGCAAAGCTCAAAGCCTATCGCGCAGCCACCAGCATCATGGCCAAACCCAAAACCTCAAAGAAACACGCGGAGGCGGAAGGCGGTGAGCTATCCGAGCCGGTACCGCCAAGACTGATCATTGCCGAGCCCACCATTGAGGCCCTGGTCAAAAGCCTGTGCCATGGCTTGCCCAGCATGGGCTTGTTCAATGATGAAGGTGGCCAGTTCTTGGGCAGCAGTACCATGAGCAAAGAGAATCTGCTCAAGGCGATCACCACCTTGTCGACATTGTGGGATGGCAGCCCGATCGACCGGGCCCGCTCCATGGCCGGAGAAAGCCTGCGTGCCTATGATCGCCGCCTCAGCCTGCATCTGATGCTGCAGCCCTACCTGGCGAACCAACTGTTCAAAGACCCGTTGATCAATGGCCAAGGCATCCTAGGCCGTTGCCTGATCAGTTGGCCCGAGCGCCTGGCCGGCCAGCGACTCTACAAGGCGATCGACCTGAGCCGGGATGCCAAAGTCCAGCGCTACCAACAGCGGATCACCGCCCTGCTGCAAAAGCCCTGGTCGCTTCACAAGGATGGGTCACTCAATCCCGCCACGCTAGAGCTTACTGCCCGTGCCCGCCGGGTCTGGATTGATATTCACGACACCATCGAGTGCCAGTCTGGCGAGTTCGGCGAGCTAGCCGGCGTCCAGCCTGTCGCGAGCAAGGCCGCGGCGAATGTACTGCGTATCGCGGGCGTGCTGGCCATGGTTGAAGAGGCCAGTGCGTTGGAGGAAGTACACATCCAGCGCGCCTCCACACTGATGGATTACTACCTGGCCGAGATTCAACGCCTGACCGAACAAGAGCCGGTCAATAGCCGACGCGAGGAAGCGGATCGGCTGCTGCGCTGGTTGGTGCAGAAAGGCTGGACCCACTTCACCGTCCGCGACGTCAATCGCAACGGTCCTCGTTTTGCCCGCAAGAGCGCTGACCATACCGCCTCTTTATTCGTCGAGCTGATCACTCATAGCTGGCTGAACAGCCGCGATGGAAGAACCTTCGAGGTCCGCCATGTTTCGTCTCAATGACGCGGTGCGCCGCTACCAAGCGCAACATCAACCACAACCTGAATCACGGCGTGTCGCCGCCGCTGTCGCCACCCTGTCGCCACGCGCCAGGCCAGAAACGACGCGGGTTGTCGCCACTGTCGCCGCTGTCGCCATACCACCCCTGGAGCCTGCCAACCTCGCCCTGCTGATCAAGCAACTGCGCGAAGAAGGGGCACTGCTGCAACACCAGGAGAACGCCCTCCTGATCCGCCCGACACACTGGCAGCAAGTGGACAGGCTCAGCCCCCACTGGAAAGCCCTGCTGCTCTATCTGCAAACAAACGAAAACGGTTATGACAATGGCACTGGTCGGTCGGCGTGATGGTCGCAACTTTGGCTACGGTCGTCAGCTGAGCTACGCCGGCCCACAAGCGCTCAAGGATATGTTTGCCGGCGGCCACTTCGCCACGGTCAAAGCGCATAGTGATCGCTGGCAAGCGTTCGTGCGTTGGTGTCGGTCAGAGGACGGCCCCGGTTACAACGATGCGCGCCAGATCGATCGACGGACGCTGCAGGACTACGCCGCTTACCTGCGCCAGCAGATCCAGCAAGGCGAACTCTGCATCGCTACCGCGCAGAACCGCCTGAGCAGCGTCAACCGCACCCTCGCTGCGCTGCGTGGTGATCAGGATGTGAGGATCGCCAGTCCGAGCCTGGCGTTAGGACAGCAGCGCTCGAGCGTACGCACCCGCGCGCCGGATGGCCAGGACCGCCAACAGGTTCAACGAGTCGTGGAGGTGCTGGGCGAACAGCATTACGAGCGGGTGGTCGCGATTGTCCTGTTAGCCCGAGAAACCGGTATGCGCCTGCGCGAGGCGATCCTGGCTGACCTGCCACGCTTGCACCGCGAAGCCGAACACTTCGGCCGCATCAACATCCAGGACGGCACCAAAGGTGGCCGCTCAGGGACTTCAGCGCCGCGATGGATCGCAGCCAATGAAGAGGTGAAGGCGGCGCTGCAGCTGGCTCTTCAGGCGTCGCCGACCGGCAGCCGCAACTTGCTGGCCCTAGACGAAAGCTACGCCGTGTTCCTGCAACAGACCGTGCTCCCCGCCCGCGAAACAATGCATGAACAAGGGCTGAAGGGTTTTCATGAACTGCGTGCGGCCTACGCCTGTGAGCGTTACGAGCAGCTCACGGGCCACGCCGCCCCGGTCAATGGCGGCCACTGCTATCGCATTGACCGCGACCTTGATCAACAAGCACGGCAACAGATCAGCCTTGAGCTCGGGCATTACCGGATCGATGTCGTGTCGGCCTACATTGGAGGTAGAGCATGACCAAACCCTTCGATATGGCGCTGTTCCTGAGCGGCGTACTGACCGGCTCGAAGGTCACGCAGCAACGCCACCTACGCCAAGCCCGAATCATGCAAGCAGCCATTCAACAGCGATGGCAACGCGATAATCCCTGGACCTGGCAGCTCAAGCATGTGCGCTGGTTTTTCACACAGCACCTGAAAGACCATTCCGACGCCACCCGGGATTACTATCGCCTCACTACCCTATTGATTTGGAAACGATTAGGGAATGAGCGAGAAATGCTGATTTAATTCTCGAATCGTGAATAGGCAACCCTCCAGACTCACTTACCATCCTTCATCTCTCAGCGTGGATATCTCTTGCGAAAACACCGCCGCAATGGCAAAACCCACAGCGGCCAGTCGTGCGTCTACGAATACAAGGGCGATTCAGTTGCGCAGGTGCGGCACGTCGCGAGCATCGTCGCGGCTGGAGGTGTTGGCCATCCTTGCTCAGAGTTCATAAAACACAATCCATTGATACTTCTGGCGGATAAGTTCTGACTTATGAGCGTGCCTACGGCTTCTGACTAGTGAAACAATGTCCATTAGAAGGTTGACGATATCTCGAACACCGCTTGAGGGCGTAGCGGAGGAGATCTATAGTGCCTTGTGAAGCATGAGCCCTAATAATGTCATCGCCTGGTTTGTCGACCTCATTGATTTTGGTAGTACTACTAATATGGAAAAAATAGCGTTATCGGGAATTTCGTTCGGCATCCTTGAAGCAGATGATTTATGGCGAGGAGTACTTTCAGAATTTTCAAAGGATTCGCGATCCAGCTCGGTTTATGAGTGTTATGCAAAGCACCCCAAATTGGCTGAATACACTTTAACGGCTCTGAAGCGTTCATTTGGCATTGCTGCGGACGCCGGGAAAGTTACTTTGATGTACCTAAATCATGATGAGGCCGAATTCCCCTGCTACCACGAAAGATACTTAACTTGTCCTGTTTCATTCTCTTCATTTGAGGTCTGGGCGCTAATTCAAGTTGCGCAAGAGGCGGAACTGGAATTCCTAGAGACATGTTCGCGCCCTAACAATGAAGTTCAACTTACTGGACACCTGATTCAATTATTGAGTTCAAAATCAAAACTTGTACAAGGTCGATACAGTCAATATCTATCAAAGTTGGGAGCTCAGCTCAACGTAAAAAAGCTAGAGCTTCAAGTCCAAAAAAGGGAAAAAATTACCGGCGGCGATTTTGCTTTGCTTTTCGAGTGGAAAGATAGCGATGGAAAACTGAAAGTCTGTCCAGTGGTATTTCAAGCTAAAAGATCGGTGGGCATAGATGTTGACATCAGCCAGAGAAACCACAGTTCGGGGCTGCAGTTGACTGTGCTATCAAAGTCGAAATGCAATCCGTCATATATTTTTTACAATTGTGATTCCCAAGGAGTTATACCCGCACCACGACTTCCTACCGTAAAACGCGTCAGAGATATACTTAGCGCAGGGGTTACACCTAAAACGGACTCAACTCAAAAGTCACTGAGCCTGTCAATGTTTATGCTGGATATTATGGCTGACAATGCCTACTTCGTAACTAGTTCTAGGAAGGAAGCCCTAAACGCCATTTTGCCGGGGGTAGAAGAGTTAGAGTTGGTCAGCATTACTACTTTCAGCTCTGACCCTGCAGCTTTGCCTGCATATAAATCTGTATATGAGACATACTTATCGGCAAAATCAAAACTTGCCCGAGACGCCGCAGATGATGGCCCCGGCAGATGAGTCGATTTTCGAATGATAGCCATTGCCATTGCCATTGCCCAATCTTTTTAAGTGCCCCCATAGTTTTAATGGATGAATATAATGGCTTTAGATTTGCAAAAAGTGACGCAAGCTATAGGCAAAACAGGGTTCAAGCTTGAATTTGAAATTGGTAATATCTTAAGATTGAATGGCTGGCACTTAATTAGCAATAGATGCTATATTGACGATTTAGAAGGCACCGTTCGTGAAATCGACCTATTGGCATATAAAGTCAACATTGTTGAAGGGATATCTGTATACACAGTGATCATCGTTAGTTGCAAAAAAAGCGAAGCGAACGCTTGGGCGCTACTATCTCGGCCTATCGAGCAGAATGATCCAAACGCTAACTGGAGGCCATTTAAAGGGTGGAGCAATCATCCAGCAATAGATTATTATTTGTCGAAAATGACTTGGGCAGCAGCCTATCATGAAAAACTTTCTAATATATGTCCCAGCCTTTTTTCTCCACCTAGCGTCGATGTCTTCGCGTTTCAAGAAATTAGCAAAGCTAATCATACGTGTCAAAATGATAAAAATATATTCTCATCTATCACTTCACTGATGAAAGCTCAAGCATATGAAATGAGTATCTTGGATAAGAGACAGGCAAATACAAAGAGATACTATCAGTTCAATTTGGTTTCAGTCATAGATAGCGAAATCGCCAGGATCTACTTTAATGGTGATTCAATCGAGACTAGTAGCATAAAATCTGAAGACTATCTGTGTCGTTATATTTTGAACGAGAGAGAGGAGGTCGCCAGAATAAAATTCGTTACCACCGAGGCTTTTTCTGGCGCCTTGGAAGAGTATTCAACGCTACATCAGGGGAACTGTAAAATAGTAGCTGAGCACTATCAGGACTTCTATGCGGACGCTTATAAGCAAGGTCCCAAAGCGCGCATGCTTTTGGGTGATTTTAATAAGTTAGTCAAGCCTGCAATAATAAGCTCTCTTCTGCGAAATCGTCGGTCCTTGGACGGCTTTGGCGACGTGAGTTTGTTTTGGTTTGGGAGCAGAAACTTATTGCAAATTGAGATCGACTATAAGTTTTCTGATTTTGAAACTCTAGAGCTTCTGAATTCTGATAAGCAGCTAAGCAAGAGGCTGGAAACGATCCTTGCTGATGTTTATCAATATCATGGGGATTTTGAAATTGACGAACACATACCATTTTAGTGCGCAGCATAGTATATCCTGCACAGCTTCTAGTTATAGATAAGCGCCCTGGGCAAAATATTGTATCGCGTCTCCCGACTGCCTCAGGCAACACTACACTTGAAATCAGTGAGGGGCGTACAGAAGGGATTGAAGCCTGTATTAAACCCTAAGCTTCTTATACTTCTGAAGGATATGGAGACTCATTCCAGATTCGAACTGGATCCTTCCCCTTCACAAGCGAACTGCATTTCCAATTCGCTTGTGAAGGGGGACGCTCAACCACTAAGCTTATGAGTCATAGAAATGATACGTTCCGCGCGATCGGAGTTTATTCCAAACTTTTCTGAAAGCCAACCTTTTTTTGCGTTATGACGGCGAGCCTCAGACTTCGGTAATTTTGCAAATTTTTCTGGAAGCAATCTGGAAAGTACTACATCTCCAGGGTCAAAATCCTTGTCTATAGCCACAGCCAAATCAAGGGAAACTCTAGCCATGTATTTTATGTCATGAAAGCTAAGCCCTGCAACCTCGCTAGGAGTTGACTTCATACCATAATCTGAGGCTGTCTGGATGAGTTGTTGGTTATTGCTATGGTAAAATTGTTCCGCTATAGCTACGGCTTCGTTACTTGGATGTGCGATTGCGTTTCGAGCAAGCCTATAATAATCCATCGTTAAAATACGGCCTGGGCCAAGTCTCTTTTCATGCGCCTGCTTTCCAGATGGAGTATTTCTCAGCAGCGCTTGGAAAGGCGTGTCCCCATCGTTTTGCGTCCAGCTTTTTCCATGGATTGCATAAAACTGCCCCCGAATATCTGAGATAAAAAGATCGAAGCCACTATAGAGACTCACAATATTGAGTCGAATTGCGCCGCTTGAAACCTTTTCGGAACGTAGGCCACTAACACGGATTCCGTGACGCTGCGCTGCGGACTCCCAAGGATCAGACTGATCGAGTTTACTAACATGAGAGATGGCTTCTTGAATCCCGACGTGGATTCCTGCCGCAACAGCTGTTAGCTCTCCTATGAATACTTTGAATGAGCGAAACGCAGGAGTTGAGTATGTATTCAAGATAGCTTCTAAGTTAACTATTGGGTTTGGCAATTTAAGCCAAGCTAATCAGCTGGCCTATATAAATCAGCTTGGATTTTAGAAGAATATCCAAAGATGTCACTTCGTCATTTTCAATCCAGAGCCCATTGAATGAAACGAATGAAACGGAGTTGTTCGCTTTCTGTTCAAAGGTCAACGCTGTTGGTTTTCCTAAGTCATCGAATAGCGCGTAAGCTTTGCCTTCGGTAGGTACAATGACTTTCACGAGGAAGCAGTGCTCCCGCCCTAGATCGTCTCGAACTACCGCCCTAAGGGTAGGATGAGCTTCCAAACCGTGCATAAAATTCCCCTATTGGCCATCCATTAGTCATATAGGTCCTTACAAAGCGACGCTGTATCAAGCGTACTGGTCTAGGCTTAAGACCGCAACTGCATCGCGCACAAACACTGCGTGTCGGATACCAGCAATCAAGGGGTTCAAGCCCGTAGGTTATTGAAACGACTGATCTGGTCAAATATGCCTCATAGAGCTCGCCACCACCCACCACGCGGTGCTTATCCCAAGCGGATGGAGCCCCCCCATTTCGCGCACATTGTGAACGGCAGGAGCCGTCGGTTTATACAGCTCGATAATTTGATTGCACGCTAAGATCTAAATGTTAGCTTTTTGGTGGCAGAATTTGCTCTGACCGACCGCTGTTGGCCGATTCCTGCCAGTCATGACAGGCAAAGATCGACCGCAAACGGTCATTGCGCCATCCACCTTTTCAGCGCAATCGATAACCAAAAGATGCGGCGTCTCTGATTACCAAGAGAGCTTCCTGCATCGAGAGCCAGTCGCCATGCTCAGTAGATGATCGGCCAGTGCACGGCCATCAATCTTGCCTTCACTGCATAGCCATACTCAGGCTCAATTTGAATAGCATAGGCGGCTAACCCTAGGAGATGATTGCGTAGACCAGCAACCGCCGAGAAGCCACGGCGCTGTGCATGCTTAATGGGGCCAACGTCGACATGCTCCAAGTAGTGAAGGTGCATGCGCAGCTTGCCTTTAAACTCCCTCGTCAGCCGCGGAGAAACTCCATCGGCCAACAACCCCAAGACAACTTTCCGCGCACGAGGTGACACTACCTGTGTCTTAGCAAGATTCGGCTGGAGGCCGAACCGCCCAAGCGTTTGATAGACCTTCCGAATGAGTGCACTCGCTGTGGTTCTGTCAAAATGGGCGCTGTTAGTCGAGAACGTTAGATCGTCTGCATAGCGTGTGTAGGTGATGCCGAAGGGTTCACTGAGCGCGGAAATTTCCGCGTCTGCCGCGCGCATTACTAGGTTGGCAATCATTGGACTTGTGGGCGCCCCTTGGGCCAAATAACCTAGCTGCTTTGCCGAGTAGTTCCGAATTGCGGCAACATGCAAAGGTGCCTTTCGACGCCACCGACGTGTCTTGCTCAGCCACGTTTTGTCGGACCCAATACGTGTGCAGATTCTAGCCAGCTCAAATGAGACAAGGGGTTGGTAGCCGAGACTCCTAAAAACGTTGTAAACAGAGATCTCTGAGATCGACTCAAAGAATCTCCGGACGTCGAGTTTGATTATCCAGCGACTGCCACAATGCGGTTGAACCGCGTCGATCAATTTTGCGCCTGGTGCGAAGGCCGTGCTGGCCGAGTGCGGTCGACCGTGGACCAAAATATGTCTGACTATCCACTGCTGAACGTCGCAAAGGCTGTGCTCGGGAACGCAAATTTCCCTGAAGCGAATACGACCATCAGGTTGAGGGCGCTTACGAATGCAGAACACTTTGTAGGTATGCGGATCCTCGCGACTCACATAACGCCGCAAATCCATATACCCAACGCCGCTTAGCCGAGACAGGTGCTTTAACGTCAATACTGGAGGAAGCTTTGGATGAACTGCGACCACGGCCTCGCTAGCTGCGAGTGCCGATCGAAGAACCGCATCTGATACGCCCAACTCTTGAGCGATACGACGGTAGGGTTGAGGCTTCCAGTCCTTCATCTACTTTGACACCCGCAGGGTGAGGGCTCCCGCCGCAGGCAGAAGACCTCGCCACGTCGAGTGTGGCGGGAGCGCTTGGCCGTAAGCAAGGGCTATATCATAGAGCGGCAGTAGTCTGCGCCCGGTTGATGAGCCGAAGCGCATCAATGGTGGTTGCGTTCTGTTCAACGCGCACCGAATCTAGATTTCAGACTGGTCGTCTCAACGATTGCGGATAGTACGGCTTTTGTTCTAATTCGCCAATGTCAGGCAGGGATTCTATAAATGCACTCATCTGCTTTCTGGCATGCCGAAGCTGGCCCGCTCCTGCGTCGGTCAATCGACGCTGGGAGTCGATCCATCCATAAGTGACCATTAGATGGCAGAGTCGAGCGACCCTATAGGTGGGTAAACCAGTTCGGCGTGACAGAACGCTGTCATTGAGCCTTGGAGGGCGGGAGAGCGCGCCGAGGATGAGATACACCTCGCCCGTTGGAATATCGGACTGTACCACTGCATTAGACCTAGCCAACGATGCGTGGCCGAAGCGCTCCAATCGAAGCTGTATCTTTTCGCTGGTCAAGCTCACACCAAAGGACTCACTGTCGATACCGGCAGTCACTCTAGAAGGAAAAAGCGGGATCCACTGGGGATCTTTGCGCTTTGAGGCCTTGTGAAACATCAGAGGCACATTGTTAGGCGCGCCATGAGCGAAAATAAGAAGCGCTCCAGTGCTGAGATACCCAAGGCTAGCGCTGCCCTGTGACCAAGGCGATATGCCGGGATCACCAATCGTAGGATCGTATGTTTCACATAGCAGCTTCATTTTGCTGACGCCTGCTTTCGACAGTGTGGTGTCAATCGTAGGACATGGCATCACGTGGATGACGTCTGGCCGGCATGGATGGCTTCGAACATATTGCTCGCCTTTGCCAGTGCTGGCATATGCGACAACTGCGAATCTCAGAAACTTGCCGGACCACCAACTGCGCACAGATCTGACAAGCCAGGCCGCCTCAAGATACCGACGAGCGCGGTGACCGCTACCTACAAGATCGGTCATAACCCAAAACGCCCGAACCCGCTTTCGGCGGATTTGCTCTGGCCCGGGATGACTAATGAACTTCTTGGGAAACTCACGGCACAGGTCTGTAATCAAACGAGCAACGACGCCTTCGCTTCCAACAGACGGATCGTACCCTTTCGTGGACTTCACTGCTGGTGGGCCAGCGGCCCCTAGTGCACGTCGATGCTTTCCCGGCGACTCTTTAAAAAGCCTGTGAGGCACCCCAAATCGGTGTCCAAGTTCACGCTCGGCATAGAGAGCAACAACCCCCTTAACCCTGTCAGCATGCTCAAGTGTGAGTGCTCGCAAGTGATCGTTGAAATCGTTCCGGGACACTAGGAGAAAAGATTCGAGCAACTCTTGCGCCAGAGGACGATCACCCATCGAAAACTGGTCAAGCCACTTTTGTGCTTGTTGTGTACCGGAAATGGGATGGGTTTTGATCATGTCGAATTCCGAGAGGGCGATTCTGTGCATTGACGACGGTATGATGCTGCAAGTTCTGCCCCACCTTCTCTGATGCCGTTCAGTTCCTCGTTGGCGTTGAACCCGCCTTCAGCAATTGGAACTCGCATTTCTGCGGGCACTGTGCTCGTACGCATGCGCGTTACAACGTAGTGATGCAGCGTAACTCGACTTAAGATTTTAGCCTCATCTTCGGACAGCATGGGAACCAACGCGGACGCACGCTTCTCATACGCCAGTTGTTCACTCGCAAGCGTCAAATTTTGTTTCCCTTGCGCGCCGACCGCGTCCGAGAGCAAATCAGCGAGCCTCAGCGCATCCGGATAGCCTCTGTCGGCGCTGAACTCTATCTCTGCGGCTAGCGAAGCACCCTCCCGAAGTTTTTCGCAATGCAGTTCAGCGCCCTTCGCTCTTCTGGCAATCTCAGACCTGTCTGACTCCTCCTGATTTTTCACGGACAGGAGCAGGTAGGAAGATCCCAGGTTGCCGATGCCCGTGGCGAATGCCATTACGACAGTCAGCAACGCGGCGACATGCCATCGCTTATTTTCAAACTCCAAATCTACAGCTCCTGGTAATGGGCAAGAAATTGCTATCCGCCCTGGACTCAAGTCTGATCATGGCAATGCACGCCGGATAGTGGTTCCCCGAAAGCACAAAGGTAAAATACCGTTATATAGCCCTCGTCACTCATTTTGGGGGGTACAACCTAGCAGGATCATGGAAATGTCCAAGCGTATAGATTTAGCGGTCCCCTTCGAAGAAAAGGATGAGGCAAAGCAGTTCTATGTTGAGTGGGACGATGAAAAGCGCGTCTGGTGGACCACTGAAGAGTTCATGTGCGAAGGCCTTGAGCGCTGGCTACCGTTCCGGCCAACACCCGAGGATGTTGTTGAATCGTTACCTCCCTTCACATCGACGGATGCCGATAGGAAGTACGTGGAGCTGGTGTCACAGACTTGCGAGTTCCGAGAGTGGATGCTGTTAATGCTTCCAAGCGGCCTGTGGGGCGCTTTTCTGCGGGCTGACCTAGAGGGCCGTGCTGCCTCGGCCGTTGTAGAGGGTAACTACACGGAGGGATGTCGCTACGTATCAAGCAAGCCCGCCGATACCCTTGCCTTCATGCGCGAAAACCGTATCTATCAGGGCGCGCTCCGGGAGGAAGAGAACAGCTGGTCCACTGGATCCGCTAGTCATGATGACGTCGATGATACGACTCCCTTGTACTGTGTCGGCCAACTCATCGTAGGTAACCAGACCCTCGAGATCCAGCTCCCTCTGGGCTGCGAAAGGCTAATGGCTCATCTGGCCGACAACGCCCCGGTGCCTGCAAAAAATAGCGAGCTGTCCCTGGAAGTGTTTGCTTACCTGGATAGGTACACCCCCGACTCGGTGAAGTATCCCCTCAGGAAGCAGCTGGACTTGGCACGCGAAATTTCACAAAAGTTACGCATCCCGATGTCCACGTTCCAGCGTGAGAACCGCGCTGCTTGCTTGACCTTCATTGACCAGCACAAAGCAGACCTCACCATGTACCGCGCGATCTTCAAAGAGCTGGACGTAGGATCATGGCCCTTGGCGAAGCGCATCAACAACTACGTTAAGTGGTCCACGGCCAAGACGTTGCTTTCCAACGGTGTACCGTGGGAGTCCATCGCAGAATCGCTTGGGGTAAAAACAAAGGCGACCATCGAAAAATATGTGGTTCTGGCCACTGAAGCAGAGGATGAGATGCCCGAACTACTGACTGTGCCTTTTTTCCAAGACTTGATTCGACTGGGGAGGAATGGCGGAAGCGTAGATCTGACGTTGCGGGAAATGGCAGAAGCCCAGGCATGGGAGAGCTTCAGTCGGGAGCGCTTGGTTAGGACCGCACTGCGAAAGCAATCGACCACCGAAGTGGTTATCTAAACTGAGAGACTTGGGCCGGCCGGCTCCATAATCGTGTTCTAGGAAGGTCTTTAATACGACTGCTATTAGGTGATTTCTGCCTATCGCCACCGGCAGCTATGGGCAGTTCACTAGCAATCACGGTGACGAAGCGTGCCGATCTACTCTGATGCAATCGGTGGTCAGATCGAATGCAAATGGGTGGTAAAGTGGAGTGCAATTTCGCACGGCATTCCAATTGGTATTCCAACTAAAAATAAAAATAGATATTAATACTATAAATCAATGTCTTGCTGAGCCAATTCAAATTACCCCGGCCCAAATAAGCGTTACAAAAAGGCACTTGCCGATTATCGCAAGTGCCTTTTTTGTGTCTGAACCGAAAGATTTAATCAATCGCTTGTGCTAGCGTCGCTGCGCTTTTCCAGATCAACTCATAAAATCAAGCCCATCGGGCACACCAGGGAATTCCTGCGCATGGCTGCGTCCAATAAATGGCTGATGTCATCAGTCGCCTACTACCTCGACTTTTTCACCGCTCCGCTGTTTGTCATTCTTGCCCTCTGCATCGCCCCCTTCCATCTTGGCCAAGCGCTCGCCGGTCTGCTGGCCTGGTCGCTGGTCGAGTATCTGGTTCACCGCTTCTTGTTCCACTCGCTGTATCGCCGGGAGCATTGGACCCATCATCTCGATGTGCTCGCTTACATTGGCATTTCCAGTTGGAAGACCAGTTCCGCGTATGCCGGTCTCTTTTTGCTCGCCTGGTCAGTCGGCCTGACCTCGGTGTTCGCCGGAGTGATGGTCGGCTACTTCTGCTACATCTCCCTGCATTTCGTGATGCACCGCCCGCAACATTGGGCCCATCGTTTTATTTTGGGGCTGGTGGTCAATCACGACTTGCATCATCGCAAGGGCATCGAGAAGAATTTCGGCGTGTCTTCGCCACTTTGGGACCACGTGTTCGGCACCTACGTGCGAGCCGAAGCGCTGAGCCCGGTCCGGGAACGTACATAGAGGGCAAATCACCCATAACGTCTGGGTTTTCATCGCCTCCATAGTTGGCTTTAGCAACGACATACCCCGGTGTCCGACGGGCATTCGGGGTATGGCATTTATCGGCGTTCACCCTATAACCACCACGCCCCACTTGGAGACGCCAATGAACCAAGCCCTCCTCATCATCGACGTCCAACCCAGCTTCGCCCCGCCCCAATGGCTCATCGACGGCATCCAGACACTCATCGGCACCCTGCCCAGCGTCGCCACCGTCGAACGCCACGACGAATCCAAAACCCCGTTCCACAAACAACTCGGCTGGCACCCTGCGCCGGACGACGACAGCTTGATCCAGGCCGATCGCATCTTCATCAAGCACGGTTATGCACCGTCGCTGGAAACCATCAACTACCTGAAAAGCCTGGAAGTGGGTCGCGTGTTGGTCTGTGGACTGCAAACCGAGACATGTTGCCTGGCAGCGGGGTTTGCGTTGTTCGATGCGGGGTTGCAGCCGACGTTGATTACGGATTTGACGGTGGGATCATCGCTGGATCGGACGGGAAGGCTGGGGGTGCGGCTTTGGGAGCATCATTTCAAACATACGGTGAAATCGACAGCGTTGTAATCGAGGTCGCCATCGGTGGCTCAACGGTTTGGTCGACCTGGGCGATGCGGACAAAAGTAAGCCAATGCCGTCGCCCTGTTCTCTTGATGTGAGTCCGCATACCGATTGAATCTTACCGGGTACTGTTGGGCATCACAGGAAGCTGAACGCAGCTTACGCTGAAGCATTCCGATGATAGAAGTACAGGTATACGAGCCCGACAGGAGCGATGAAAATCGCAAAAGCCCAGCACATGGCCATCGTCCAAAGCTTGACGATCAACATGAGCCACATATTGACGAAGAACACATTCTCGCCCATGAGAAATCCAATGACCCGCTCATAGACAAAACGCGAGTAGGGATAAAGCAGGGTACAAATCGCAGTCAGAACAATCACCTCAATTCTGACCGGTCCCTTACCTTGAACCATCGTCCATACGATGAGCGCAAAGAACAGCGAACCGAAGAACAGGTGACGCAAGTAATACGGCGCGGAAAGCCCGCCAAAGGTTTTACGGATAAAATCCTGCATCTGATTTCCTTGATAATTTTGATCTGGCTTCCTGCCTGACAGCACGCCAGGAATGCACTGCGTTACGGATGGCGGCGCAATGCTACTACCTGGCACGCGGAGTATCTACGTACCTGAGTGAATATCGATGTTCGTTGCAAACGAACACTACGCCTACTCAAGCCCCTTCTACACTCACTTCGCACATGCCCTCAAAGCAGACCGAACGAGCCCCCATGACCACCCTCAAAGATCGCCTGAAGCAAGGCAAGGACGCGCGAAAATCCTGCCCTCGCAACGCCCAATCGTCCCTAGGCAATATCGACCGCGACCCACTGCCGCTGATCAAGGCGTCCAGCGAAGGCCGTATCAAGTCGCTGGTCGAGTTGCGCTACGGCCGCATGCTGGTCTCCCCTTTCACCTTCTATCGCGGCAACGCCCTGCTTCAGGCCCACGACCTGGCAGGCACTTCCAGCATGGGTCTGGTATCGCCGATCTGCGGCGACAGTCATCTGATGAACTTCGGTGGTTTCGCCACGCCCGAGCGCAATCTTCTGTTCAGCGTCAACGACTTCGATGAAGCGCACCCGGGGCCGTGGGAGTGGGATCTGAAACGGTTGGTGGCAAGTTTTCTGATTGCGGCACGCGATCTGCGTCATGGGGAAACGGTCGAGGAAGATGTCTGTCGCCAAGTGGTCGCGGCCTATCAGAAGACCATGAACGAATGCGCCGAACAAAGCGCGCTGGAAACCTGGTACGAGTCCATCAGTTACGACGATTTGCTGGAGCAAGCGAGCAAAGCCACGCTGGAACACGTGGAACGGGCCATCGAGAAAGCCGAGCGGCGTACCCATGCCGAGTTGCTGCCCAAGATCTGCGAACGCGACGCCAATGGCCGTCTGACCATTCGCGATGACTTGCCGGAAATCTTCCACCTGCACAACACCACGACGCTACTGGACGCGGACGACGACTGGCTGCGTCTCTCGGACTGGAAGCCGCTTTACGACACGTTCATGGGCGATTACCGAGGCACACTGCAAGCTGATCGCCGTGAGCTGTTGTCGCGGTTTCACGCCCACGACATGGCCTTCAAGGTGGTGGGCGTCGGCAGTGTCGGCACCCGTTGCCTGGTGGCACTGTTGACCGACGAACAGGAGAACCCGCTGTTCCTGCAATTCAAGGAAGCGCGGCGCTCGGTGCTCGCCGGTTACGTCAAGACCAAGTCACGGGTGCAACACAACGGGCAGCGTGTGGTAAACGGTCAACGGCTGATGCAATCGGCCAGCGACCTGTTCCTCGGCTGGACCACAGGGCCCAGCGGTCGACAGTTTTATGTGCGCCAGCTGCGCGACATGAAAGTCTCGGCCGAGATCGAGACGTTCGATGCAGAGACCTTCGCCGCCTACGGACGCACCTGCGGCCGCGCCCTGGCCCGGGCCCACGCTAAATCCTCGGGGCAAGCCGCGCAGATCAGCGGTTACATCGGCAAAAGCGCTGCGCTGGCCGATGCACTCTTCAAGTATGCCCAAGGCTACACCAAACAAAACGAGCAGGATTTCGAGCGCTTCCAGCAGGCGTGTCGCAAGGGGCGCTTGCGGGCGCGTTCGGAAGCGGATTTCGCGGCGGATCATTTGCCTTAGGCACTGCACGGGCCGGGCGAGCTGAAGCAGATGAATTTTTCTTCACCCTATCGCCCCGCGCCAACCGGTACATTGCCCTCGCTCATTCAAGAAACTACGGTTTGCCCGCCCTCCCGCGGGCTTTTTTTTGCCTGTTGTTTCAGTAGATCAAAAGATCGCAGCCTTCGGCAGCGCCTACAGGTGTTTCAAGCGATATAAGTAAGTGCCCTGAATGCCGTGCCGTTCCGTATTGCGCGCTCGCGCAAACACCCTGATCAACTGGAACCCAGCCGCCACGGCCAGTCGCTGACTGGGCAGGTTGGCCGAGGATGTCGTCAGGTAAAACGTCTGGTCAGGCAGGCTTTTGACCAACGCTTCCAGCGCCCGGCGCATGTGACCTTTGCCCGAATACTCGGTGTTGGCCCAATACCCCACCTCATGGCGATTGCGCCCCCGAGGCTTCAGGCCAATGCAGCCAATGATCGCCGCGCCCTGATCCGCGACGATAAAAAACCGCCGCTCGCCTGTTTCGCTGTTGAAGTCATCGACCGATCGCAGCATGAACGCCCGCGCTTCGTCCTTGCTGGTATAGGGCTTGGCCCAGGGCAGAAACTCGGAATGCGCTGCAAAACTGACATTCAGCGCATCTTGAAGCGCTGTACACAAGATAGGGTCCGGCGCCTGCAAACTCATAAAGGGCAGGTCCGTTGGTAACGAAAACTCCATATTTCATCCTTAAAACAGCGTCCGTCATCAGCGACGTTTAGATATTTGTGCAGTAAGCCATGAAAGTTTGTAGACCCGACATGCTTGAAAGCCCCTGTTTGCGGGGCGTGATTTTATCGTTGATGCAAATCACGTCCATCCACCCCATAGGGTGTACCATCAAGATCTGTCAATCAGATATCAGTTAGCCATGTCCACGCTGAGCGAAGAGAGCCGCCAGATCGTAGCTTCTCTGGCGCACCGTGTTGGTCCCAACGCTGACACCGCAAGGATTGCCGAGGCGATCGTTACCACCTTGCAGGATATGAACGCAGCCCTCACGCCGATCATCGGCCAGCAAGGGGTTGTAGCGCTATATCGCCGCAGTCTTCATCTGTGTACCTCCACTCATCCGCGCCTGGCCGGCACTTTTGGCAGTATTCAGGCCGCGCTGGATCTGATTGCCCTCAAATCCGTACTCGCCGAGCAAAACGAAGTCGATGCGCTGTTTTTCGGTGAAGTGCTGCTGACTACGTTTTACGAGTTGCTGACCACGCTGATCGGGCCCTCGCTCACCGCACGTTTGCTTCGTGGCTGGTGGGAACCTTCCTTGAGCGACACCCCTTCGCAGGAAACTTTGCCATGAGCACCAAAGTGACTATCAACCGTCTGGCCACCGGCGTGCCAGGCCTGGACGAGGTGCTGGGCGGAGGTTTGCCGGAATTTTCGTTCAACCTGATCGCTGGCCCTCCCGGCTGCGGCAAAACCACGCTGGCGCATCAAATGATGTTCGCCCTGGCAACGCCTGAACGCCCGGCGTTGTTCTTTACCGTACTCGGCGAGCCGCCGCTGAAGATGCTGCGTTATCAGCAGCAATTCGACTTTTTCGACAGCGAAGCGATCAACCAGTCGATCCGTTATGTCAACCTGGCCGACGATACGCTAGCCGGGGATCTGGATGAGGTGCTGAGGCGAATCGTCAGCGAGGTGGAGGCTCACTCGCCGTCGCTGGTGTTTGTCGATTCGTTCCGCTCCGTGGTCCTGGCCAGCCAGACCCAGGACAACCCCAACAACAACCTGCCACAGTTCGTTCAGCAACTGGGCATGTTGATGACCACCTGGCAGGCGACGACCTTCCTGATCGGCGAATACTTCACCGAAACCGACACCAACCCGATTTTCACCGTGGCCGACGGCCTGATCTGGCTACGCCAGAGCGTCGAGCGCAACTCGATGGTGCGCAAGATGGAAATCATGAAGATGCGCGGCCAGCCGACATTGCCGGGGCTGCACACCTTCCGCATTGCCACCTCCGGGATCAACGTCTTCGCGCCCGCCCCAATCAACCCGGTTGAAGCACCGCTGGAATTCCCAATCAAACGTTTGAAAATGGGCGTGCCGCAGCTCGACGAAATGCTCGGTGGCGGTCTGCCCCGAGGCTATTCGTTGCTGGTCGCCGGGCCCTCGGGCTCGGGCAAAAGCATTTTGGCGGCAACCTTCCTGGCCGAAGGCGCGCGCAACGGCGAAACCGGTGTAATCGCGGTGTTCGAACAACGGCCCAACCACTCGCAGAACGCCACACTGGCCAGCCTGATCCAGAAAGGTCAGGTAGGCCTGGTGGACAGCCGAGCGCCGGACCTGTCCATCGACGAAATCGTCCAGTTGCTGCTCAGTGAGATCCGCCGACTGAACGCCACCCGGGTGGTGATCGATTCGTTGTCAGGCTTCGAGCTGGCGCTGGCACCTACCTTCCGCGGAGACTTCCGCGAGTCGCTGTCGCGCATGGTCACCGCACTAACCAGCGCCGGGGTCAGTGTGTTGATGACCTCCGAGCTGGAAGACCGCTACACAGACCTGCGTTTCAGTCCCTACGGCACAGCGTTCCTCACCGACGCCATCATCGTCCAGCGCTACATTGAAGTGCAGAGCCGTTTGCTGCGCATCATGGCCGTGGTCAAAGTCCGCGCCAGCGCGCATTCCGATGAATTGCGCCAGTATCACATCGACAATAACGGCCTGCATATCGGCGAGATGTTGCCGGATCAGGAAGGATTACTCGGTGGCCGTCCGACCCGGCGACTCGCCCGCCAGGACAAGGTGTAAGCCAGGATCATGACTGAGGCTAATGGCACGAACGCACAAACGATGGCTACTGCCGCTCGTGAGTTGTTCTTGCTCGGCCAGAAAACCGTAGAAGCGCGCGCGGTGCTGGCGGCGCTTCAAAAGGAATTGAACGACACCAACAATCGGTTGGTGGACGCCCAGCAAATCGAACAACTGGTCGAAGCCAATCAGCAATTGGTGCTGGCGATTCTGCTGGCGCAATCGGACGCAGAAAAACCCCAGCGCTCGAAAGAAGAACAGCGACTGTTCCTGGAGATGCGCGAGGCCAACTCACAGTTGGTGATCGCAGCCCTCAGCGCACAAAACCTGCAAGCCTCGGCAGAACACACGCTGGCGCAGCAACGTAACATCCTCACCCTGGTCGCCCATGAACTGCGCAATCCGCTGACGCCCATCAGCATGATCGCCGGCCGCCTGGTGCGAGTGCCCAGCGACGAGCTGCCGCGCATGCAGGCGCTGATCGAGGGCCAGGTGGCGCACATGTCGCGGCTGGTGGACGATTTGCTCGACGTGTCCCGCGCCAGCACCGGCAAGTTGCGCCTCGATTGCCAGATCGTCGACATGGTGCAGCTCATCCAGGGCGCCATTGATGTGTGCGGCCCGGTGATGAACACCCGACACCTGCACTTCAGTGCCGAACTGCCCTCCTGTGCACTGTCGGTGGACGGCGACCCGGTGCGCCTCACGCAGATCCTCGGCAACCTGCTGGGCAACGCGGCCAAATACACCCCGGCCGAGGGCAATGTCACGCTGTCGGTCACGGCCAAGGATGACATGCTGGAGATGAGCATTCGCGATGACGGCATCGGCATTTCCGCCCAGGCCCTGCCGTTTATCTTCGAGCCGTTTGTGCAGGACGTTCATGCCATCGGCTTTAACGGTGCAGGTCTGGGCATTGGCCTGACCGTGGTCCGCGAACTGGTGGAGGCCCATGGCGGTACCGTCGTCGGCCTGAGCGATGGCGATGGCCTGGGCAGTACCTTTATCGTGACATTGCCGCTGGTGGTTTGAGTTTTTCCGCTGGCCACGCAATGCTTGCGCTTCGATCCCGCCACCTGGAGCGCCCATGCCGCTGCTGACCCTGCCCTGCAAACGTCTGACGCTGGCGGTGCTTGACCCCGAACAGGCGACGCTGGAAAGCGACTTCTACCGACGCAACCAAAGGCATCTGGCCCGCTGGTCACCCATCCGCCCCGTCGACTACCACAGCGCAGAACGCATCCGCCCACGCCTTGAAGTACAAGCCAGCGCTTTTGCCGCCGGCCTGGCGGTGCATTTCGCCTTGCTGGACCCGGACAACGGCCAGATGATCGGCGCGTGCAACTTCAGCGGCATTACGCGCGGGGCGTTCCAGGCCTGCTATCTCGGTTATCACATCGACGAAGCGCATCAGGGCCAGGGCTTGATGCAAGAAGCACTGGAAACCGGAATTCGCTACATGTTCGAGGAACAGCAACTGCACCGAATCATGGCCAACTACATCCCTGGCAATGAACGCAGTGCGCGGTTGCTGGAGCGTCTGGGGTTTGAACGTGAGGGTTACGCCAAGGCCTATCTGAGCATCGCCGGACGCTGGCAGGATCATGTACTGACGTCGTTGATCAACTCGGCGCCGAGTGCCGGGTTCCGCTAAACGCTGGTCGTGTTATTGCGCGACGACCTGTTGCGCAACATCGGGCAACAGGCAGCCTTTGGCCATCCACTGACATTCCCGGGCCCAGTGGTAACCGGTTTCCAGGTTGCCTCGGTCGTCGTAGTAAGTCAGTCGCAGTTGGCTGGCACTCAAATCAAGTTTGGCAAACCCGGCACGCGCGGTGGCAAACGAGGTGTCCTGCGCGCCAGCACCCACGGCGTAGAGTTTCTGGCCGCCGGCCCCCGAAACCACCCAGGCCGGCTCTGCGGCGCGTAACAGCAGCTGCTGATTGTGATCGTGCCCGGCCAGGAACACGTCGACCTTGTTGCGTTGCAGTACGGGCAAGAGCCTGGTGACCAGTTCTGAGTCCTCACCGTGTTCACCATGATTGCGCACAGGGTGATGAGCGGCGGCGATTCTCCACACCGGTTCCGGCCCCGGCTGCTGAAAGGCCCAATCGAGCAGGTCGATCTGCTGTTGAAATGTTTCGCGCGGCGCCGAGGTGTCGAGGAACACCATTCGCACCAAGGGGTGTCCATCGACGCTGCCGAAATCCTTGACGTAGAAATTGCTTGGCATCTGCCAGCGACCCGAGCCCTTGTGCCGCTGGCCATACTCAAGTTCGACCTTTTGCGACAGCGGATAGTCGTGATTGCCCAGCACCGCATAGAACGGCACATGACTTAACCACTGCCCCCAATAGACACGCTCAAATTTCATTTGCCAGCCAAGGTCATGGGTACTGGTCAGCGATTTGCCGTAGAAGTTGTCGCCCAACAACACGACCATATCCAGCCGCCCGTCTTTAGACGCGACCCGCTCCATGGCCTGCCCCACCCGCCACTGCTGCAGATCACCGCTGCCCTGATCACCCAAGGCAATCATCGAAACGACTGAAGGGTCCAGGCCACCCAACGAAACATACGGTGCTGGCGGTGTGAACATCCAGTAACCGACCATCACTGTGGCGATCAGCAGGATGACCACGGCAACACTTGATCTGCGAATGGCTTTTCCAGGAACGACGCGCCTTGCGGCGGGTGATGGAGCTGCGGGGTGTTTCAATCGAGGGCTCACTTGGCATGGCCAACAGGCATAAGGGGGAAACAAGGGTCAACATTTGCCATTAATAGATCACAGCAGTTGTTCACACTTTGTTAAGAATTCGCCCCGTATACTTTTTCCAGCCCGTTTTTTTTTACGGCCCCCTTTCTTCGGTAGCCAGAACCTTATGTCGCGTCCTGCCCCGTTGCTTTTCCTGCTTGGCTGTCTGCTGTTTTTCTTCGCACTTGGCAATCATCAACTGCAAGGTTCTACCGAAGCCCGGGTCGCCGGGATCGCCATGGAAATGCACCTGGATGACGACTGGGTGACGCCTCGCCTGTTTGGCGAACCCTTTCTGGAGAAACCTCCCCTGAGCCTGTGGCTGGATGCCGGAGCCATCCGCGTGTTTGGCGGCACGCCGTGGGCTGTGCGGTTGGCGTCGGCATTTGCCGGGTTGTTCAGCGTGATGGTGTTGTACGGGATGTTGCGGCGATTCGGCCGGCCGAAGGCCGTGGCCTGGACCGCCGGGATCTTGCTGGCAACCATGGCCAGTTACTGGAGCAATGTACGCGGCGTCGGTGAAGACGCCTTGCTCGCCCTTGGCGTGACCATGGCGCTGTTGGCCTTTTTTCAGGGCCTACGGCATTCCACGGCCGGCAATGCGTTGCTGTTCGTCGCGGGGATTGCCATTGCAACCCTGAGCAAAGGCGTTTTGGGCCTGGCGATGCCTGGCGTGGTGATCTTCGCGTTTCTGCTGGCCGAGAGCCTGATGGACAAACGCCTGAAAATCACCGACTGGCTGCGCCCGGGCCTGTTGACGCTGGTGGGGTTGATCCCGCTAATGATCTGGCTTGGCGTGCTGTATCAACGCGGCGGCGCGCATGCCGTGGGCGAAGTCCTGTTGACCAACAGCGTCGGCCGTTTCAGCGGTTCCTTCGTCGAAGCCGGGCATTACGAACCGTTCTACTACTATCTGGCCAAGCTGCCGCAAGCGTTCCTGCCGTGGAATATTCTGGTGTATCTGGGGTTATGGCACTTCCGTAAAAGTCTGATGGCCAATCGTTACTTGCTGTTCTTCAGCCTGTGGATTCTGGCGCAGTTCCTCATGCTGACCCTGGCATCGAGCAAGCGCACGGTGTACCTGATGTCGATGACGCCTGCCGCTGCGGTGATTGCGGCGGAATATGCCCGCGTCCTGTTCGAACGACTGAAAGCCCGCGAAGGTGCCTCGACCCTGATCGGCCGTATCGCCAGGCACCGACAAGGTTTGGCCGCAGATTTACTCGCTGTGGTGATCGCCAGCTACCTGGCTGCCGCGCAATGGGCCATGCCACGGGCCGACGTCGAGCTGTCCTTCCTGCCGTTGACCGAGCAGATTCAGACGCTGCAAGCCAATGGCCAGGAGGTCGCTCTGTTCCAGGCCAATGAACGGGTCGGCGGTGCCACTGTGTTCTATACCCGCCGGGTGCTCAAGGGCTTGGACACCGAGGCGCAGTTGGACGGGTTTCTGAAAGCGTCACCGAGCAATGTGGCAGTGATGTCTGGTGAAAGTGAGCCTGTGGCGCCGTTGAAGGTGCTCAAGGTCATGATGGTGGGAAGGCAGGCTTACTACTTCGTTGGGGAGTGATACCTCGTTATCGTTCTTCGCGGGCAAGCCTCGCGCCTACAGATCCGATGGTCCCCTGTAGGAGCGAGGCTTGCCCGCGAAGGCAATCTCCCAGCACCATAAGCCCCAAACCAGACAACAAAAAACCCGCCAACCTCGATCAGAGGTTGGCGGGTTTTGTCATTCAAGCTCTATGTCAGCCAGCAGTTTGTGCCTGCGCAACCCGTTGAGCCCGCTCATGCCTCTGCAGCACCGGCACTTCCAGCCGCGCCCGCCCGTAAAACGCCAGCGCCGTCAGCAAACACGCCAGCCACACGAAGATCCCGGCCCAGAACGTGTGGGACATGTAGTGCCAACCCTGCAGGACCCGCGTGGTGCCGTAGATGAAACCCAGCAACAACGAACCCCACATCAGCGCTTTCGAAAAGCGCCAGCGATAACGGCGAGCCACGAAGTACAACGCCAGCATGGTGAACCCGCCCGAGGCATGGCCGCCCGGCCAGCAGCGACCGTCGCCGGCTTCCTTGAATAACTGGAAGTTGTTGTACCACTCCACGTGGGCGAGTTTGCCGCCGTAGAGGGTGGTTTCGATCGGGCAATAAACGCTGGTATGAGCCTTGAGGAAATGGATCACGCCGGTGCAAATGGCAAATGCGAACACCACAAACAGAAAATCCCGACGGTGCCCATGGGCAAACCGCAGAACCGGTGCGACCTTGCTGCGCTCCAGAAAGCCACCGAGTCGCGGGTGCTTTTGCGGGTTGACCAACGGCCAGACAAACGACAGCAGCGCGCCGATCAGGGCGATTTCCGCCGTCCAGTTCGGAATGATCCGCGCCCACTTGTGGGTCAGTTTCTCGAAGAAGTGAACCTTGTCGAGCGGGAACGTCTGGCTAACCGGGTCAAACAGCAGATTGCTGAAGGCGATGTCGATTTTTGTCATGTCGAACATCAGGAACACCACGGCCGCACAGGCCAGTGGAATACCGAAGTTCACCCAGTAAAAACGGGAAGGGGAAGCAGTCTGCATTGTCAGTCCTGAACCAAAGAAATTTGAGCCAAAGAAATTATCGGGTCGTCACTGAGCGCCAGTCAGAGGCCTCGATGTAACCGAGAATGGAGGGCGCTTGAGGGGTTTCGGTAGAAACGAACAGCGAAGCACCATAACCCAGCGTGTCTGTCGAAACGTTCATGCTTTTTTCCAGTTCCGTCATGCATTCGCTATGGGTCACCAGGATCAGGTTGCGCCCCGGCACTTTGTGCGCCAGCGCGTCGCGCAGCATAGTGCCCTTGCAACTGATCAACCAGTCTTCACCGACACCCACCGAGTTGAACATATAACCGGCGGTCTGTGCCGTGCGCAGCATCGGGCTGTTATAGATGTCGGCCTTGGCCAGGCCCAGGCGTTCGAAGTGAGAACCGACGGCCACGGCGACGCCGCGCGAACGGTCGGTAATGCCGTCGTTGCCACTCAGGCACGCGGCCTTGGAGTGATCGCAACGCTCGACGTGGCGTACCAGCACGATCATGTCGCCCTTGGCCCAGCCGGACAACAACGCCTTCGCACCAGCGACATTGCCATGGGCCAGGTCCGGCACGGAGGCGGGCGCCAACAGCCAGAGGGTCAAGGGAATGACCAGCAGTGCCGCGGCAATCACGACCGCAGCATTGCGATAACGGGCATTACGGCTCAGATCGATCGAGCGTTTTATCCCGAACAGACTCAGTCTCAATTCCACATCAGGCCGCCTCACCGGCACGTACCACACATCAGGATGCGGCGAGGGTAAAGAGGCAGGCGTCGCCAACAAGTGAAACCCATGTGAAAAAAAGCTTAAGACCTGCCACAAACCTTGTTACAGGATCTGTCCTACAAAAACCTTTCAGCTCTCGGGATTGCTGCCGATACAGGTCTGCAACACACCTTGCTGGCACCTAAAAACAACAATCTTCCAGCCAACTGACGATAAAGAAACACAACGTTCCTGGAGGAATTGTGATGAATAGCTGGTTCGGCAATATCAGCGTTAACCTGAAACTCGGCCTGGGATTCGGCCTGGTCCTGGCACTGACTTGCGTCCTGGCCCTTACGGGCTGGACAAGCCTGGGCGGCTTGATTGACCGCAGCAACTGGATGAGCGACATCACCCAGCTCAACGCCGGCCTGACCAAGCTGCGCGTGGTTCGCCTGCAATACATGCTGACCAACGGCGACGAAACCGCCGCACAGACCGTGCAGACCACCCTCGACAGTTTTGTCGCGCAGCAAACCGCTTTGCTGGGCAGCTTCAAAAACCCTGAAAACGTCAAAATGCTCAAAGAGCAGGCCGCGACCATCGCCGCTTACCAAACGTCCCTGAACAAAATGCGCAGCGCCTACCGCACCGGTAACAGCGCCCGCGACGCCATGGGCGCCAACGCCGAAAACGCCAGCGCGCTGATTAACACCATCAGCACCCGCGTGCAGGACATGCCCCTGAGCGATCAGCGTTTCGAACAGTTCCAGGCCATCACGGCGGCCAAGGAAGCGTTCATGCTGGCCCGCTACGAAGTGCGCGGCTACACCGCCAGCACCAACGCCGAGACCGAGCAAAAAGCCGTCGGCCAATTGGACGCAGCCATTGCCAGCCTGAAGCCGCTGAACGTGCATTTCGCCGATACCCAGCAAGACGCCCTGCGTCAGCTGGACACCGCGCTGACCAACTACCGCAGTGCCTTGCAGGCTTACAAAGCCGCGAACAACGAGGCTGTGCAGGCGCGCAAGGAAATGACCGATCAGGGCACCGCAATCGTTGACCTGAGCGACAAGCTGTATCAATTCCAGATCGACCGTCGTGACATCGAAAGCGCCCAGGCCCGCACCCTGCAGTTGATCAGCACCTTGCTGGCGTTGCTGGTCGGCGTGATCGCTGCCGTGGTCATCACCCGCCAGATCACCGGCCCGCTGCGCGAGACCATGACCGTAGTCGACCGTATCGCCAGCGGCGACCTGACCCAAGACGTCAAAGTTACCCGCCGCGACGAACTCGGTGTATTGCAGCAAGGTATCGGTCGCATGGGCGTGACCCTGCGGGACCTGATCAGCGGCATCCGCGACGGCGTCACCCAGATCGCCAGCGCCGCCGAAGAGTTGTCGGCCGTGACCGAGCAGACCAGCGCCGGGGTCAATAGCCAGAAGATCGAAACCGATCAGGTGGCCACCGCGATGCACGAGATGACCGCCACTGTGCAGGAAGTCGCGCGTAACGCCGAAGAAGCCTCCCAGGCAGCCGCCGCCGCTGACGGCGAAGCCCGCGAAGGCGATAAGGTTGTCAACGAAGCCATCGCCCAGATCGAACGCCTGGCCACCGAAGTGGCGCGTTCTACTGAAGCCATGAGCGTGCTGCAACAGGAAAGCGACAAAATCGGCAGCGTCATGGACGTGATCAAGGCTGTGGCCGAACAGACCAACCTGCTGGCGCTTAACGCCGCGATCGAAGCGGCCCGTGCCGGTGAAGCCGGCCGTGGTTTTGCCGTGGTGGCTGACGAAGTCCGTGGCCTGGCCCAGCGCACGCAGAAATCCACCGAAGAAATCGAAGGCCTGGTGGCCGGCCTGCAGAACGGCACCCAACAAGTGTCGGCGGTGATGAACAACAGCCGCGCCCTGACCGACAGCAGCGTCGCTCTGACGCGCAAGGCTGGCGTCTCCCTGGAAAACATCACCCGCACGGTGTCCAACATCCAGTCGATGAACCAGCAGATCGCCGCTGCCGCCGAAGAGCAAAGTGCCGTGGCCGAAGAGATCAGCCGCAGCATCATCAATGTGCGCGACGTGTCCGAACAGACCGCCGCCGCCAGCGACGAAACCGCGGCGTCCAGCGTTGAACTGGCACGCTTGGGTGGTCAGTTGCAGCAGATGGTTAGCCACTTCCGCGTTTGACATTCACTGTGCGCTGAATGAAAGACCCTTCGCGGGCAAGCCTCGCTCCTACAGGTGTCGTCATCACCCTGTAGGAGCGAGGCTTGCCCGCGAAGGGGCCCTGACAGCCAACATCAAACCCCACGATGCCTCCCCGCCCGACACCCGCTACGCTCGAAGAAAATACCGAGGCGCGTCATGACAAAAAGAATGTCTACCAATAAGCGATTGTTTCTAGGGTTGGCCGTGTTGGTACTGGTTAATGCGGCCGTGCTGGCAGCTGTTGTGCTAAGTAACGTATCGAGCGCCTATGGCCGGCAAATGATCAAAACCACAGAGCCTCTTCTTATTGAAGGGCCCAACGGCGATGAACATGACTACGTGCTGCCCCTCGGAACAACGCTCTATCACGATAAAAGCTTCCCCGAAGGGTTTGACCGTTATCTGATTTATTTAAATCACAAAGGCGCTATCGCACACGAAGAGGTGCCGATGAAACCGGAATACGGTGGCGCTTTTGTTGATCCGCTTTGGCTCTCGAATATCGATGCAGATACCTTGAAGGACATGTTCAAACGCTTCCCCCTGTCTAAGGAAGATGTCGCTGCCGCCATAAAGGCCAATGAAATCACCAAGGACGATTTGGCGGACATCATCCGCTCGATGCCGGAGTGACACCGCCATCGCGAGCAGCAATCGAGGCGCCGTGGCTTCGGTAAATGGCAGCACTTGGCGTACCGGCCCAGGGCGCCGCTGGCAACTCAACCCCAATCAGCGCGTCCCGCGCTGACGCAACGCAGACGGCATGAAATATGCCTCTTCCGGCACCGGCTGGGCGAAGTCCACGGTGGCAGGCTCTTCGTTATCCAGGTTCTGCACGTAGTATCGGCGCGCCTGTAAATCGTGGAATACGTCCAGCGCGCTCCAGGTAGTGGGCAGGTCGTAGAAATTCTTCAGGTACGCCATCGACACCCGCCACAACTCCCCTCGCCCGTCATATTGATCTACCAGTGCGGCGCCCCAACTGTCCTCGTCCAGAAACAGCACGCGCTTGGAATAGATATGCCGCGAGCCCGGCTTGAGTGTGCCTTCGACCACCCAGACCCGATGCAGCTCATAACGGGTGTATTGCGGGTTGAGGTGACCCGGTGTGAGCAACTGCGCGTACTTCACTTCAGGGCTGCCGACTTTGTAGCTGTTGTAGGGAATGTAGATCTCTTGCTTGCCCTTGAGCTTCCAGTCGTAGCGGTCCGGCGAACCGTTGAACAGGTCGGTATCGTCCGCCGTGCGCAGGCCGTCCGAGGAGGCAATCGGTGTGTCATAGGCAAGGTTCGGCGCCCGGCGTACACGGCGTTGACCGGCGTCGTAGACCCAGGCCTGACGCGGGTCCTTGAGTTGGTCCAGGGTCTCGTGGATCAACGCCGCACCGCCGGCCAGCCGGGCCGGGCTCTTCACGAATGCCAGGTAGTAGAACAGGATGTTTTTCAGGTCGGCAAACTGCCCGCCGGGGCGGTAATAGTTGAACAGCCCCTCCTGCTGCGAAGTCACCAGCGCAAAGCTGCCGTTACGCTGTACCGGCGCTTCAGAGGCGCGACGCACCACATAGATCCCGCGATAACGGGTGATGTGGTTCCACAGCGCCTCGATCCCGTCCTTGGGCACCGGAAACGGCACACCGCCGTAGGCGTCGGCAAACCCGGTGCCACCGTCGAGCAGCTTGGCCGAGGTGGCATTTTTGAAGGTGTTGTCGTACAGCCACTGCGGCGCCGAGCCCGAGCGACGACTGACATACACCGGCATCTGGAAGGTGTCAGGGTAGCTGTTGAAGAGCGCGATCTGGCCCGGGCTAAGTTGCGCCTTGTATTGCTCAAGGTTGGCTTTGGTGATGGTGAACAGCGGCTTATCCGCCGCATACGGGTCCAAGTGATGTTGGCCAGGCGTATACCCCTTGGGCGCCAGGGTGATGCCGCCGTCCCACGCCGGAATGGTCCCGGCCGCGTTGCCGGCGCGCTCGGCCCCCAGCGGCGTCAACGTGGTTTTCAGTTGTTGGGCCTGCTGGGGCGTGATGGCGGCCAGCGCATTGCCGGCGGCGAGACCAAGAACCAGCGCCAGCGAGATTTTGGTCAGTCGTGAAGTATGAAACATGATCATTCTCCGAAATAGAAGCCGAAGTTAGGGAATGCGGTCTGCGCAACACAGCAGATCCACTGTGGGAGCGAGCTTGCTCGCGATAGCGGTGGGTCAGACGACATCTATGTTGGATGTGCTGCCCTCATCGCGAGCAAGCTCGCTCCCACAAGGGCAGCACTTGCACAGGGGTTGTTCTGGGCAATCAAAGGAAGTACTTGATGTTGAAGCCGACGTTGTCACGGTCGCGCAGACCGTTGTCCTGCCCACCGCCGTAGAAATTGGTGTATTGCAGTTCGGCCTCCAGCTTGTTCTGGTAGTTGGCCTTGACGCCCAGGGTGTAGGCCTTGCGGCCCTCGATGGTGTTGCCTGCCTGATAGCTGTTGCCCTTGAAGTCATCCTTGTAGACGACATAGGGCGAGACATTGACCCCGGCAAATACGTCGTTCCAGGTGCCATTGAACATCGCGGTGTAGCTGTAGGAATTGCGGTTGACCTGATCGCCGCGATCGCCGCCGGACACATAGGAAAAGTTACCGGTGCCGGCGTAATAACGGGTGCTGCCGTCATAGGCGGTGTATTGCAAGCTGCTGCCGCGCAGATGTTCGGACGCCAGTTCGAACACGCCGAACATCGAGTCGAACGACAGGCTCGGGCCAAAGTTGTAGATGGTGCCCAGGGACGTATTGAACGCTTCCACCCGCTCGGCGTTGTTGATCTGGCTGTCGAGCGTGACGCTCTGCCCGCCGATGTTGATGGTCTTGCCGGCCGCCGCCGCAGCAGCGCCGTTGGCCAGGTCGCCAATCAGATCGTTGGTGGCCGCGACCCCGATGGGCAGGTTCGGCCGATAGGCCACTTCACCAAACACCGAGGCCTGTCCCAGGGTGGTGTTGAAGCTGAAACCGTACATGCGGATGTCTTCGGCGTAACGACGATGCGCCTGAATATTGCCCAGCACATCTGCGGTCGCCAGGCCGTTGGCCAATTGCCCCGCCTGACTGCCGGCGACACCGGTCAACAGATTGGTCAAGGAGGCCATGTCGATACCCTTGTAACCGCCCAGGTCAGCGGAGATGGTCGGTTCCTTGGCGTGGTAATTGACCATGTACAGCCCGAACTCGGTGCTGTTGAGTTGTTCTGCGATGTAGCGAAAGGCGAAGCCGAACTGGCCGTCGTTACGTGCGTTGTAATCCTTGCCGACCGAGGCCACTTTGAGGGTGTTGCCGAAGGCCGGGGTCACCCCGTTGGCGTACAGGCCGGTGGTGCCGAGCGCCTGTTTGAGTAACGGGTTGTTGCCCAGCGCGCTGTATAGACCGATCACGTTGCCGAAGCCGGGCACCGGGGTGTCCAGCGCGGTGCCGGTGAAGTTGTTGTAAGCGGTGTTGCCGCCGTCGGCGAACAGGTCCGTCTGCGAGTAGAACGTGCCGACCGGATCGATGCGTGTTTCTTTCCAGTTCATCTGGTAGAAGCTTTCCATGGTCAGGGTGTCGGTCAAGCCGATGTTGAAGCTGAGCGCTTCCACCGGCACCAGCACTTCCTTGACCTCCGCCCCGGGCAATCGGTACTTGGCCGCGTCCACCGGGTTGGTGGTGTTGATCCCGCCACGGTAGAAAATCCCCTCGCCCCAGTTGAACACCTGGCGCCCGAGGCGAGCAGTGACCGGCATCTGTGCGACGTCCCAGCTCCCATGGACGTAGGCGTCGAGCATCTCCACCCGACTACCGGCAATGTCGCGGGTCTGGCCGGTAAAGTGGTCGTCTTGCGGGTAACTCTGGCTCGGTTGCGACGGGCTGTTGTTGCGGTAGTAATCGTTGCGCTTGTCCATCAACTGGGTGTCATAGAACGCGGTGCCGCGCATGAACAGTCCGTAGTTCTGATAGTTGGCCTCAAGCTCCGAAGTGATTTTGTACACCTCGGAAACCAGCCCGGTATCGAAGTTGCGATTGCCGTCGTTGGTGTTGACGTCGTCGTTGTTCTTGTCCCGACCCTGAACCCGCCACAAGCGGCCATAAGACAAGGTGCTGTCAAACGAACCGGTGACCTGTTTGTCCAGCACGCTGAACTCCACGGCCTGCACTCCGTCGACCACGCACAGTTGCAGCAGCCCGGCCAGGCCGACTCCCGGTAGCGCCGCGCCAGAGAGGCGCAATCGAATCCTCATGGTCTGTTTCTCCTTCCTTATTTTTTTGTTTTTGTATCCGGACGACGTTGTCGCGATGCCTATGGCGCCAAGCCTGCACTGACATAAATTCGGCTGTGCGCGCCGAAATGCCCCAGCAGCTTGAACAGCTGCTGATTCAAAGCGCGATGGTCATAGTCTTCACGCTGCACCTGATTGCCGGTGCTGAAATCGTTGGTGATCGGTGCCGTCTCCAGCCACTGTCCGATGGCGTCGTCGAACGCTGCGGACTCGTCGGCGGACTCGGCACTCACCACATCGCGCAGGTAATCCACCGAATACGCGGGGTAACGGGCGTCTTGTGCGAGATAGACGTACGCCTCGAGCATCGGATGTGCCCGACCGGCGCGCAGCAGGCGACGAAGCCAGGTCGACTGATATTTCTCCACTTCCATGTGGCGGGTGGCGACCCGTTCGATGGCTGCATGTTTGTCCGCGTCGAATCCGGCAAGCGCTTTGCCTTCGATCAGCAGCAGAGCGGCCAGCTCGACGCCGGGCAGCGGTTTGGCGTGATAAGGCTGGGTCAGGTCCTGGATGTGGTGCAGGCCCCAACCAAGAAATCGATAACCCCAGTAGGGATGACCACTGGCAAACGCCAGGCGCGCCAAACCCATGTACTGGTAAGCGCGCCAGTCTGGCCAACTGCGCTGAAGAAATCCGGCGGCGGCATACACCACCGCGCTTTCATGGAAGAAGCCCATGTGGAACGGCGCCTGGGAGCTGTACTGAAACCGCGCATCACCGAAAGGCTGCGGGCCGAAGCCGTACAGCGCGCCGACCTCGCCGGGGTTGTCGCTGAACAGGTTGATGTCGTGGCCGTAGTCGGGCTCGTCGGCGGCGCTGGCGAGCACGGCCAGGGGCGCTACTTTTTCGCCGTCGACCACGCGGATGAACCGCTGGCGATTCCACGGCGAGAGGGTCTGCTCGACCATCACCTGCTCGGCCTTGAGGTGTTCACGCTCGGGCACATCCTTGCCCGGCAGCGGCTGGATGACCATGGCCAGATGAATCAGGGGATTGATCCGCAACGCGGTGAGGAAATCGTGCCGCAGATTGTCCCCAGGCTTGGCTGGCAGTTGCAGGTTGTCGGGACGTGGCGGGTACTGGGCAAAGTGCTGACGGGCGAAGCGTTCCTGCTCTTCCAGCAGCGCGGTCACGGCTACGTATTGTTGCGCGAGAAATTGCTCCAGTGGCTCGACTTCGACCTGAGGTGCTTCGCGCAAGGCCGGCAAATCCTGCAAGGCCAGGTAGCTGCCTACCGTATGGTTGGACCAACCCCAGGCCGTCGGGACCGCTCCACACAGCAACAGCAGGAGAAATGTCAGCTTCATTGCTTTGGTTCTTATTGGATGTGCAGTGGGGTTGAGCCTAACAACCGACCCCGGCCCTGACACTGTCCAATCTCACCAGAAAAGTTCTCCGATAGCGCCACGCCGCGATGGCGTCCTCGTGTGCTCACCCACGGTTTTAACGACACCCGTAGGAGCTGCCGAAGGCTGCGATCTTTTGATTTTGGCGATATCGAAGATCAAAAGATCGCAGCCTTCGGCAGCTCCTACAGGGATTGAGTCGTACGCAAAAGGGCTGCGTCGTGTGCGAAGCAAGCGTCAGGCCGGGTAACCGGTGATCTTGCGAATGCTTTGGTACAACGGTTTAAGCTGCCGGTACATGCGCAGATAGACCTCTTTGTACAGTCGCTCATAGACCTGCTGCGCCTCGGGCTGCGGCATGAAGACCGCGCCGACCCGGGTCATGGCCGCTATCGCCGTGGAAAAATCGGCGTGCAACCCAAGCCCGACCGCGCAACAAATGGCCGCCCCCAGACCGGAGGCTTCGTAGACATGCGGACGCTCCGCCGGCAGGCCGAAAATGTCCGCCGTGAGCTGCATCGCGGCATCACTCTGAGAGCCACCGCCAGCGACTCGCAAGCGCTTGATCGAAACCTTCGAACGCTTCTCGATGCTCTCCATGCCCTGACGCAAGGCATACGCCAAACCTTCAAGGATCGCTCGATAGATATGCGCGCGGGTATGCACGTCGCCGAAGCCGATCATCGCGCCCTTGGCTTCCACACCCGGCTCTCGAATGCCGGGCGACCAGTAGGGTTGCAGCATCAGGCCCATGGAACCCGCAGGCACCGCATTGACCAGCGCATCAAACAATTGCTCAGGTTCAACGCCCTGCGCTTTGGCCTGCTGCATTTCCCGCAGCCCGAACTCGTTCTTGAACCAGCTGACCATCCAGTAGCCGCGATAAATCATCACCTCGCAGTTGTATTGATCCGGCACCGCAGACGGGTAAGGCGGAATCAACGGGACGATTTCCAGGTAGCGTGAGCGGGTGCTGGTGATCGTCGCCGTAGTGCCGTAGGACAGGCACACCGTATCCGCGTCGACCACGCCGGAACCCAATACTTCACAGGCCTTGTCGGCACCGGCGGCGATCAGCGGCAGGCCCTCGGGAATGCCGGTGTGGCGGCTGGCCTCGGCGCTGATGTGGCCCAGGGTTTCACCGGGTTTGTGCAGCGTGGGCAATTGCTCGGGACGCACCGCCAGCGCCTGCCATTTCCAGTCGCCGGGAGCAGCCCAGCGCAGGCGTTTGAAGTCGAACGGCAGGTAGCCGACGCAACAACCCACCGAGTCGACAAAGCGCCCGCACAGACGATGGGTGAGAAACCCCGAGAGCAGCAAAAACTTGTCGGTCGCTGCCCACACTTCAGGCTGATGGCGCGCGATCCAGTTGGCCTCGGCCTGGGCGCGAAAATAATCCACGGTGGCTTGCGCCCCCACCAGTTTGAACAGCCAGCCCCACGGCCCCTTGATCTGGCCTTCGACTTCGGCCTGGCGCTGATCGAGCCACAGGATCGCCGGGCGCAGCGGCTTGCCTTGCGCATCAACGTTAATCACGGTACCGCGCTGAGTAGTCAGGGACACGCCGGCAATCTGTGAACGGTCGATGCCGGTTTGCTGCCATAACTGCTGGCAGGCCTCCCCCAGTTTCGCCCAGTAATATTCCGGGTCCTGCTCGGCCCAGCCAGGTTGTGTCGAGTAATAGGCCTGCAGCTCGACCTTGCCTTTGCCCAGCAGATTGCCTTGCAGGTCGAAGAGCAGCGCACGCACGCTCTGGGTTCCATTGTCGATGGCCAGCAGGTAACGCTTGTTCGGGTGGTTATCCATGGAGCTCTCTTCAATGGGCATGGGCATGCGCTTATCTTGAATCTTGAAAACACGCTAGAAACTTGTAGCAGCTGTCGAGCGGAGCGAGGCAGCGTTCGACTGCGAAGCAGTCGTGAATTCGTGATTGCGAGGACTTCGTCCTCGGACGCAGCCTCGTTTCACTCGACAGCTGCTACGGCGGCTACGGCGGCTACACAGCGAGAACTATGGCAACCCATGATGGCGCTGCCACAACGCCCGATAACGTTGCAGCTCCTGTTGCCAATACTCATCGTCCCAGCCCAGTCGTGGCTGGCAGAGTCGGCGTATGGCCGGCCAATAATCCTCGGCGCCACGAGGCAGCAATAGGCCCAGACGAGTGCGACGCAGCAGCAGGTCATCCAGATGCAGGACCATTTCCGTGTCACAGGCGAAGGCCAGTTCCGCCCACAAGGTGTCAGTGGCGCCGACGCGGTCATGGCCCAACTCTGCGATCAGTTGCGCCAGCCTAGGCAAGTCACGGCCATGCCTCCCGGCCAAACGACGCCATTGGCTGCCACTGAGCCCCGCAATCGCCAGCGGCGGCACGACGGCAAACACCGGTGCGCCGTCGTCACTCAAGGGGCGCCCGAGCATTGCCGCGCAGGCCTTGAGCACTTCGATGGCCTGCGGGCGAAAGGTGGTCAGCTTGCCGCCGGCCAGGGTCACGCAGCCGGGCTCCTGCCACAGCACATGTTCACGGGTTTCATTGGACGGCTTGCCCTGGTGCTCACCCGCAGCGCGGCCCACCACCGGACGCACGCCTGACCAGGTCGATAGCACATCAGCGGCAACCACATCGGCCTCAGGGAACTGCTGGGCGCACGCGGCCAGCAGATAGTCGAGTTCTTCGGCGCTGATGCTCGCGCTCTGGTCCAGATCCTCTTGATGATCGAGGTCCGTGGTGCCGACCACCGTGGCGCCTTCCCAGGGGAAAACAAACACCGGTCGACGGTCGCGCTCGTGCAGGAAGGTGAAGGCCTGCGCCACCGGCAAACGCCAGCCCGGCAGCAACAAATGACTGCCACGCAAGGGGCGCAATTGGCGCGGAGCATCGGACGGCCGCAAGCGTTCAGCCCAGGCGCCGGTGGCCACGGCCAAAACGCGACAACGCAATGGCAGTGACGAACCACCTTCGCAGTCGTCGACCTGAACCCCGCAAACGCGCCCCTCCTCACGCAGCAATTGCTGCACACGCATCCCGTTGAACACCACCGCGCCATCGGCCCGGGCTTCACCCAAAACACGCATCACCAGGCGAGCATCATCGGTCAGTGCGTCGACAAAACAGGTGCCGCCCAGCAGGTCATTTTGCTTCACCCCCGGCGCGAGATAACCCAGTTGCTGCGCGTCGTGGAAGCGATGATTGCGTCTCCCGGCCAAGGCGTCATAGACGCTCAACAAACCGCCCAGTACTCGCGGGCCGGGAAAGCCACCGCGGTAGTGCGGCATCAAGAAACTCATCGGCTCCACCAGCCCCGGCGCTTCATCGAGCAGGCGCTGGCGTTCGCGGACTGAATCGCGGGTCAGGCGCCATTGGCCCTTGGCGATGTAACGCAAGCCGCCATGGACCATTTTCGAAGAACGACTGGACGTGCCCCAGGCAAAATCACGCTGTTCCAGCAGCAGGCAACGCCAGCCACGCCGTGCCGCTTCGCGCAGGATGCCGGCGCCGCTGATGCCGCCGCCGATGACGATCAGGTCCCAGGTTTCATCCGCCAGCGTCGGCAGAACGTGCTGTCGCCATGTCGCGTTCCAGTCGGGGCTCATGGCCGTCACTCCTGCAACAGCGTGCCAGGGTTCAGTCGCCCGGCCGGATCGAAATGCCGGCTCAGCGCCTGCAAGGTGTCGATTGCCAGGGCGCCCTTCTCCCGCAGCAAGTACGGCGCATGGTCCTTGCCCACGCCATGCTGGTGACTGATGGTGCCGTGGTTGTCGACGATGGTCTGGCTGGCCGCCTGCTTGAGCGCCTGCCAGCGAACCAGCGTGGCGGCGTAGTCCGCTGCCGGGCGAAACACATAGGTGGTGTAGATGCTCGAACCTTCGCCATAGACATGGGACAAGTGGGTGAACACATGCACCCGCTCGCCCTCAGCGGCCAGAGCATCGCGCAGGCTGTTTTCGATCAGGCTGAGCAGGTTGTCGACATTGCTCCAATCGGTGGCGGTTTCCAGGGTGTCGACCACATAACCGGCGTTCCACAGGTTCTCGCGCAGGTATGGAAAACGAAAGCGGTTCTGCGCCCACTTCTTGCCGAGCAAGGTGCCGGTGAACACCCCGCCAAAAGCCTTGAGGTGCTGCCGGGCCTGACTCAGCGACAGTGCATTTTGCCGACGATTACCCGTCACGCCGAACGTCAGCAGGCATTTTCCCGCTCTGGCGCCACGCAAGGCCAGGTACTTTTCCAGCCAGGCGATCTGCTGCGGATGACCGGCCAGCGCCAGCTGGGTTTCGGTTTCCACCGCGTTGGACAAGCGCAGCATCGACAGTGGCACGCGGGCCTGAGCCAATTGGCGGATCGCTCGCAGCGCCTGCGACCAATCGGGCAGAAACACCCCATAAAAACGCTCATCGGCCGGTAGCGCGCTGACCCGCACTTTGACTTCGGAAATGATCCCGAAACGACCTTCACAACCCAACACCACTTCTCGCAGATCAGGCCCGGCGGCCGAGGCCGGGAAGGTGGCGATTTCCAGAGGTCCGGCAAAGGTTTCCAGGGTACCGCCGGCGAACAGTTGCTCGATTCGCCCGTAACGCAGTGACTGCTGGCCACTGGAGCGGCTGGCGACCCAACCGCCAAGGGTCGACAGCTCCCACGATTGCGGGAAATGGCCCAAGGTGTAACCACGCGCGCGCAGCTGACTTTCCACCTGCGGCCCCGTCGCGCCGGGGCCGAAGGTGGCCAGCAGGCTCTGTTCGTCGAGGTCCAGCAGGCGATTCATGCGGGCCAGGGACACTGTCACCACCGGCCGCGCAGAACTCGGTGGGTTGATGTGCCCGGCCACCGAGGTGCCGCCACCGTAAGGAATCAGGCAAAGGTCCTGCGCCTGGGCGAGCGCCAGCAACTGGCGGATCTGTTCGGCGCTCTCGGGAAAGGCCACGGCGTCGGGATAAATTCCCGGTGCACCTTCGCGCAACGCCAGCCAGTCCGGCAGGCTCTGTCCCCGCGCATGCAGCAGACGATCATGCGCTGTCACGCTGTACGAGGGATGTTCCGGCAACCGCGAGGCGGGCACACGGGCCAATGCCGTCTCAAGCGTTGCATCGGGCAGCGCTCGGCCGGCACCTAGCCGATCAGCGAGAAATCCCGCGCCCTGAGCCGGCAGCTCGACCACCGTGGTTGCATCTCCCCAGCCGTTCCAGCGTCGCATGCGTGTGTCCTTTTGCGGTTCTGATCAGTGATATTTCAGGGCTCCATACTAGTCAGCTGCCGAAAAGTGTCACGGTCGCATCCGGCCAGTTCGAGTAGCCAATTGAGTCAAACGTCGCGCAAACGTCAGCCATTTACTTTAGCTGTGGTTTCAACTTACCTTTCAGGGCATTCATCCGCGCACGCGGGTTTTGATCAAAGGACTTCGATCATGCAATCCCTGGGCTTCACCTCCGTTCCTCCGCTGCTCAAATACCTGCGCCACGCCGAACAATTGGGCGTAGCCATCGAGCCTGCGTTGGCGGCGGCCGGGTTGCAGGCGCAGCAGTTGAGTGACAACAGCCTGCGATTGCCGGGTGAGGCCCATGAACGGTTGCTCGATTATTTCTGTGAACATTCGGGCGATCCGTTGTTCGGCCTCAACGCCGCGCGTTTTGTGTTGCCCAACTCCTGGAGCGTGTTGGGTTACATCACCATGAACTGCGCAACGCTGGGCGATGCCATGAGCCGCATCATGCCGTTCGAGAAGCTGGTGGGAGATATGGGGGTCAGTCGCGCCGAGGTGCAGGACAGCGACGTGCACCTGATCTGGACATGCCGTCATCAACGACCGCGAATCCGCCGGCACCTGGTGGAAAACGTGCTTGGTTCCTGGCTGCAATACGCGCGCTGGATCGCCGACACCCAACTGTCGCCGGCCGCCGTCTGGCTCGAACATGCCCGCCCGGCCGACACGACACTGGCGCAGTACGAACAGTTCTTCGACTGCCCGGTGCTGTTTGATCAGCCTTACTCGGCACTGATTGTTCCGTTGCCGTATCTGCAGTTGCCCTTGCGCCAGGCCGACGCGCAATTGCTGCGCACCCTGGAAGAACATGCCATGGGCCTGATGGCGACGCTGGAGGATGCGTCGCTGGAGCAACGGGTCAAAGGCATCCTGCGCCAGTTACTCAAGGAAGGACTGCCGCGCAAGGAGCAGGTGGCCGAGCAGTGCGCCGTGTCGGTGCGCACACTGCAACGTCAGTTGCATCAGGCCGGGACTTCGTACCAGCAGATTCTCGATGACCTGCGCCAGGAGCTTGCCGAGCATTACCTGCTAAACAGCAATTTGCCGATTCAGGACATTGCCCAGTACCTGGGTTTTACCGAACCACGGTCGTTTCACCGCACGTTCAAAAGCCGGCGCGGGATGCCGCCCGGCGAGTTTCGCCAGACCCACCGTTCGCCTGACGAAGGCTGAAACTCAAGCACAAATCGCGTTGGTAAACACCAACCGATTCCCGAACGGGTCGGTCACGGTCAAGTCCTGGCTGCCCCAAGGCATGGCCTGGATCTGTGGCTTGGCGTAGGTGTAATCCTTGGCGGTCAATTGCTCCTGGAACGCTTCCAGTTCATCGGTCTCAATCCGCAGTGCCGAACCCGGTGTGGCGTCGCCGTGGTGTTCGGACAGGTGCAGCACGCATTCGCCGCGAGAGATTTGCAGATACAACGGGAAATTGGCTTCGAAGCGATGCTGCCAGTCGATCTTGAAGCCCAGGAAGTCGACGTAAAACTCCACGGCTTTGCGCTCGTCGAAAATCCGCAGGATCGGAGTTGTTTTGCCAAAGCTCATAGGAGTGTTCTCGCCAGTGGGAAGGGCCCGTGTTCAACGGGCCATGTGTCTGGTTCAAATTATGGATCAACGCAGCGTCTTGAGCGCGAGATCACTGTAGTAGAAGCGGTTCTTGTCCGTACGCGCAAAGAAGAAGTAACCATAGTCCGACAAGTAATAGTAGGTATTGAGCCGTTTGTACTCATCGTCTTTTTTACTGCACGTCAACTCTTTGGCTGAACCGCTCAAAGTGACATTGAGTTCGCTTGCCGACAGCTCGCGAATGACCGTGCAATCGCTACTGTCCTGACGCTCCTCGACCTTGCCGAACAACGTGTTGGTGCTGCGGATCGTCGCGCTGTAGTTCAGCCGCCCGTTGATCGGCATATGCTGCCAGTCGCCAGTGAAGCTCAAGTTGATGACACTGGAACTGTCTTTCATCGAGGGCCCCTTCGAAACGCCGAATCGACTCAATTTCGCCAGATCGAACAGACCGCGAAAGGACACTGCATCGCTCTCGTAATTGGCACCTGACAAACGCAGGGTCATCTGCTGCGAGGCGCTATCGATACCGATGAAACGCTCTTCACGCATGTCTGTGGTCTTGGCCTTGTAAGTCGACTGCCCTGCAGCTTCCACATAGCTGAGCGGTTTAACGGCAACCGGCATGTTCAGATTTTTGATTGCCGATCCCACAGCAGGGGAAAGCGGCGGCAGGGTCACTGGCGCGGTTTTCTTCGCACGGGCAACGAACTTTGGAAGTTGCGCTGCCGACTCTGGTTTATCGCAGGCCAGTTTGAACAGCCGTTCGTATTCATCGTTGCTGCCGCTCATCGCGGTGGACGTCAGTGGCACTGCATCCTGGCCATCTGTGACTGTGTTGTTGGCATCCAGATCGTATCCCGCCACCACGCGATAAGTTTGCTTGCCACAATCGACCGCGTACCGCTCGCGTTTCTGGGCATAGGGAGCGTCGTAGGGCGCATCGAAACCAATCAACGGGTTGTCGTAGGCCGCCCAGAATCTCAGTTCGGAACCGTCCGTCTTCAGACTGTTGCGATCAAACAATACCCATTGATCCTCGCCGCTGCCTTTGACTACACGCCAATCCGACGATGGAGTATTGGCACACGCCTTGATGAAGTCCGGGTTATTTTTCAACACCCCGAGCACATTGGCCGGAACCGCTCTGCCCGTCGAATACTGGCGACCATTGACACCTGGATACATCCGACCGCCACCGCCAAGGTAGAGCAAGTTGGCCCGATCGGATGTACAGGAAGCTTCCATTTGAAAAACCAGACCTGCCGCCGCCTGGGCATTGCCGGAATGGCTGATCTGGAAACTCAGGACATCGCCTTCACGCATGATCGAATCACTGACCAGCGGCTTCGACAGAACGCCATTGAACATCGTCTCGGCTTCCGCCGCCCGGCGTGCCTGCGGGCTGACACAACCAGCCAATAACGTGACGGCAACAAGCAAACAAACGCGGTACATGAAACTCCCTGGGCGACTGACGCCAAATCCACTGAATGTCAGCGCTTCGGCTTGGCGATGGCTTTCTTTAATCTCAGAGTGCCATCACGCCGTAAAAATCAAAAGATCGCAGCCTTCGGCGGCGCCCACAGGCGCGTAGGAGCTGCCGAAGGCTGCGATCTTTTGATCTTAAAACCCCAAACGCAAATCCCCCTCCCGCGCCAAAAACCGCCCTTCCCTGCGCCCGTTCGCCTGCCCATCCACATAGCTCAGTACACCGTTGACCCAAACCCCATCAATCCCTTCCGCCGCCCGTTGCGGATCATGGAAATCCGCCACGTCGCGAATGGTCAGCGGATCAAACAACACCAAGTCCGCCCAATGCCCTTCTCGAATTTCGCCCCGCGCCTTCAAGCCAAAACGTGCCGCCGACAACCCGGTCATTTTGTGCACGGCTGTGTGCAGTGGAAACAGCCCGACATCACGGCTGAAATGTCCGAGAACCCGTGGAAACGCGCCCCACAAGCGTGGGTGCGGAAACGGGTCTTCCGGCAAACCGTCGGAGCCGACCATCGACAATGGATGCGCAAGAATCCGCCGCACATCCGCCTCGTCCATCCCGTAATACACCGCCCCTGCCGGTTGCAGTCGGCGGGCAGCGTCGAGCAACGGCATGCCCCACTCAGCGGCGATGTCGATCAAATCGCGGCCACTTATCTCCGGATGTGGCGTGGACCAAGTGATGGTGATGCGATGGGCATCGGTGACTTGCTTGAGGTCCAGGGTCGAAGAACTCGCCGCGTAGGGATAACAATCGCAGCCCACCGGGTGGGTTTTCGCGGCGTGCTCAAGGGATGCCAACAGGTGCGGACTGCGGCCCCAGTTGGCGACGCCGGCACACTTGAGGTGGGAAACGATCACCGGGGATTTGGCGTGACGGCCGATCCGGAACGCTTCGTCCATGGCCTCCAGTACCGGTTCAAATTCACTGCGCAAATGGGTGGTGTAGACCGCGCCGAACTCGGTCAGCTCTTCGGTCAGTTGCATAACTTCATCGGTGGACGCCGAGAACGCACTCGCATACGCCAGGCCTGTGGATAAACCCAACGCGCCGGCTTCAAGGCTTTCGCGCAGTTGCTCGCGCATCGCGCTGATTTCATCGGCGGTGGCGGTGCGAAACAGGTCGTCGAGGTGATTGCTGCGCAGCGCGGTATGGCCGACCAACGCCGCCACATTCAGCGTGGTGTTCGCCGCTTCGACCGCGGCGCGGTAATCGCGGAACGTCGGATAAACAAACGCAGCGCGAGTGCCGAGCAGGTTCATCGGGTCTGGCGGATCGCCGCGCAAACTGACCGGCGACGCGCTGATCCCGCAGTTGCCGACGATCACCGTGGTCACGCCTTGGCTGAGCTTGGGCAGCATCTGCGGCTGGCGAATCACCACCGTGTCGTCGTGGGTGTGCACGTCGATAAAACCCGGCGCCAACACCCGGCCAGCGGCGTCGATTTCTTCGGAGGCCCGGGCGTCGAGCAAGTCGCCGATACGCTCGATGCGGCCATTCAGAATCGCCACGTCGGCGGGATAACCCGGGCTGTTGCTGCCGTCGATGACCAGAGCGTTGCGAATCAGCGTGTCGTACAACATGTCAGTCTCCCGGCAGCAGCGAAACGTCAGCTCCTGCCCTTGATCAAATGGTGATCGAAGCCTTGCTCCACCAGATAACGCCAGGCCACCTGGACGTCTTCGGGGATCACCTGCTCGGCTTGAAAGCCCAGCGAAGGGTAAACCATGATGCGGTGCACATCACCGACCATCTCGTCGATCAACCCCAGCACCCCGATCAAGTTGCTCACCTCACCAGGAAAACCGAACGACGGCGCATCCACGCAAGCCTCCAGCTCGGGCCACTGAACGGGTAAGGTCAAGGCCACGCGCCGGATCGAGTTCGGCTTGGTCAGGAAGGTCGCCCGGCGCACCAGTGGAAATAACGCCTTGGCGAATGCGATGTTCTCGGCAAAGTTGGTGGCGCAAGACTCCAGGGTGAATTGATCTGCCGTCACCCCCAGCGCCAGCGCCCGCTGCGCGAAAATATCGGCTTCGGTCTGTTCCCACAAATGCTTCGTCCAGTTTCCGGTATTGCCGGTAAACAGCAGATGTGGCGCAACGCGTTTTTTCAGCAATTCGCAGGCGTAATCGCAAACCCGCAGATCATAAGACCCGCAGACCACAATCAGTTCACAGGCGCGGTGTTGGCGCCCGGCACCCAGGAAGTCCCACAGGACGGTGGCGGATTGCAGTGTCGGCGTCATGAGCGGGCAAACCTCTGAGCCATCTGCCCACTGATGAACAGACCGCCATCGGCATAGGCGTGTGTCCCCAACTCGGTCAGCGAGACCGGGAGCGCCGTGAAGTCCGCGTACACACGCATGGCGCCATGGGCGGGTAGCGTCGGGTCGTCGCCGATACCGATACACAGCGCGCCGCTGCTGATCGCCGACTGCACACCGCTGACGGAGTCTTCGAACACCAGGCATTCATCGCTCTGACGCTCCAGTTGTGCGGCCGCCAAGCGATAGGCATCGGGCGCCGGTTTGCCACTGCGCACATCATCCCGGCAGATGATGCTGTCGAACACCGACGTCAGATTGTGTTGTTGCAAGACATGCTCGACACGCTCGCGCCAACTGCTGGTCACCAGGGCCAACGGCACGGCGCAATCCTTCAGTTGTGCAATGAACGTGGCGACGCCCGGCACCAGCGCACAGGTCGAAACCTGCTCGATGGCATCGACTTCTTGCTTGATCGCCAGACGCTGCTGCTCGTCAAACTGACCAAACAGGGCCTCCATGGTATGGCCGCCCGGACGACCGTGAATGTGATCGGTGATAAACGCCTGGTCGACGGCAATACCGTAGTTGCGCGCAACCGTGGTCCAGGCGAACTCAATGACCTCGCGAGACTGGATAAGCACGCCATCCATATCAAAGCAGACGGCTGTAAACGTTCGTTGTGTCATGAGTTGAACTTCGCATCCTCTGATGAGCAATAAAGGCCAGCACTGTGCCGATCAAGGCAAACAGCGCCATCACGTAGTAGGACCACTGCGGCTGCGTTTCGTACAGATAGCCGGCAAAAGGTGTGGCCAGGCCCATGGGCAGTGCAACCGCAAGGGAGTAGTAAACGCCCTGAGTAAAGACCTGAATATCTTGCGGCGCATGGTCGCGAATAAACCGCATGATCGCCGAGTGATACGCGGCAAAACTCAAGGCGTGCAGGCACTGCCCCAGCAGGATCACCGACACCGCGTCACTGTTGGAAAACAACGCCCAGCGCAGCGCTGCACAGACGCTGGAAAAGATCACGATGGCCAGGGGCGAACATACGGCCAGGACTTTGTTGGAGAGCGCGAAGTAGGTGATTTCCGCCATCACCGCCACCGACCAGAACACCCCGATAGAGGCCGAAGAGTAGCCCTTCACGCCCCAACCGATAGAGGACGTGGAAAAGTACAGCGTGTGGCTCAGTTGAATAAAACTCGCCGCAGCAATCGCGATCAACAGACTTTTTTGCGCAAACAGGCCTTTCCAGTCCGGCCGCTTGATCGTGCGGCTGATCGGTTGCAGATGCGCCCTGGACACCTGGCGCTTCAACCGCAAACACGCCAGCGCGGTGAATAACATGCTCGCCGCAATCACGATCGGCACCCAGGATTGGCTGTACCGCGCGAACAACAAACCGCCGAGGGTCGAGGTCAGGATAAACGCCGAAGAGCCCACCGCCCGGACCCAGCCATAGTTCTGCAGCGCTTGCTTGTCACGCTTGAGCAGATAGGACTCGGACAAGGGCAAGACCACCATCCACAGCCCGCCAAACAGAACGCTCAGGCACACAAATATCCACAGGTGCGCCGGCATGAAATAAAACAGCAACGTACAGAACGCTGCCGAGAAACCGAGAAAAGCGGCAAGACGCAGTTGGTCCACGCGCCAATCGGCCACGTAAGTAATAAACACCCCGGTAAACACCTGAGGCCAATAAGCCGCCGCAATCAGCAGCCCGATCTGACTGGCGCTGAAACCCAACGAATCCAGCCACGTTGGCCAGAACGGATAGATGATCCCTTCTGCCGCAAAGAATCCGAAAAAGATTAAATACATTCGTCGACCATACGCTCGCCACTCCCCAAAAAGAGTTCCCAATCAGGGCTCCACAGGAGCCCTGAAAACATCCATCCATTACTCGAAGCGTTGCTGAGTGAAGCTGTTTTTGCCTTTGCGCCAGACGATCAGCGCCTCGCTCATCACCACCAGATCGACCATGCCCTCCTTCAACGCAGCCAGTGCATCTTGGGAAGAACACACGATCGGCTCCTCATGGCGGTTGAACGAGGTGTTGATCAGTGCAGCCTGGCCGGTCTTGTCGTACCAGGCATTCAACAGGCGATGCATGAACGCGTCGCCTTGCGGGCGAATGATCTGCGGCCGGGCCGTCCCATCGATGTGCACCACCGCCGGGCTCGCTTCGCGAAACTGCGGATGACAATCGTAGGTCATGGTCATGGTGTCCGCCGCCACCTGATCCTCTTCCCAACCTACGTAACACGCCGGTGCCTGCTCAATGGCCGTGACCGGGCCGAAGGGCATGAACTCTGTGCGGTGCATGCGCTTGTTGAGCCAATCGTTCACATCGGCGTCCTGGGCGTGATAAACGATGCTGCGGTTGCACAGCGAACGCGGTCCGAATTCCATCTTGCCCTTGAACATCCCCAAAACCTGATTCTCCGTCAGTGCGTCGGTGAGGACCTCGATGAGGTTCGACGGCGTGTGATAACCGAGTTCAGGGTAGTCGCGAATGATCAGGTTGATGTTCTGCGAAACGCTGCGTGATTCTGGCCCGAGGGTCATCGCCGGGTTCTTGAAGCGGGTGCCGTTCTCCAGATAAGCCGCCCCGACCGCAGCGGCCAGCGCCAGACCGCCATCGCCCATGCACGGCAGCACGTAGACGTTTTTCACACCCGGAATTTCGCGCAGGCGCTGATTGAGTTTCACGTTGCCGAACACACCACCGGCCAGGCACAGATTGGTGCTGCCCCGTTGGGCCAGGTGATGCGTGACCGTCGCCACCAGCAGGTCTTCGGTATGACGCTGTACAGCTGCGGCGATATCTTCCGGGGTTTCCCGGGCAAACAGGGTTTCCAATGGCTCGCTGTAGTGGTTGTAGGACGGCAGGAACAGATCACCGCAGCAGGCCTTGATGCGCCCGTCTTCAAAACGGATCATCTGCTGCATCACCCCCAGCAGTTTTTGCGGATCGCCAAACGCCGCCAGGCCCGTGACTTTGCCTTCATGCCGATTGGGTTTGTAACCCAGCAAGTGGGTAATCCGGCCGTAGAAATAACCCAGGCTGTCGATACTGGTTTCGCGCTGCAACACCGTGGTTTCCGTCGGGCTGTACCAGGTGACCGTCAGGGACTGGAAATCACCGCGTCCGTCGCAGGTCAGGGTCAGTGCTTCGTCAAACGGTGAACAGACATAAGCGCCGAGTGCATGGCACTCATGGTGATCAATGTAATAAGCCTTGCCGACCAAACCATTGGCTGAAATAAACTCGTCAAACTCGGCGCGTTTTTCTTTATCGTTTTTTACTTCGTCGGTTACTCGCTGGCGAAACTGCGCAAGGCCTTGTGGATTATTCCGGGCCTCTTCAACGATTCGATCGAAGTACAACTCAAGGTGCTTATCGGCACTGAAACCGGCGTTCCATCCATAAGCAACATAATTGACATCTTCCAGTGATAAGCCCGCTTGGCTCAACACAAATTCAATGGACTTTGCAGGCCAGATCTTATGATCCTTTATGCGGGTAAAACGCTCTTCACTGACCGCTGAAAGAATCTGACCATCACGTACCAGGCAGGCACCCGACAAATCATTGTTAGTAATGCCTAAAATGATCATAACTATTCCTTGTTCTTGCCAATTTCAGTGATGACTGTGCCCACACTCGAAGAGTAGAGGCTCTAGCCTGGGTTTATGAACGGATTTCAGGCATCAATGGCCGAACGTCATAAATAGTGAGGAGGCGAAGCTATAGGGTTCGCCGGGACATGCCTTTACGAGAAGACATCAAGAGTGTTTATTGCCATCGCAAATTCCTTTTGCAAAAAAACTCCACGAGCAATTACCTGTTTCCCCGGCCTCATGCCTGGGCAACAAGTTGCTGCTGGATAGGCCATGTATTCGCCATTAGCGCTGGCTATGTTTATCCGGATAAAAGCCTAGTATGAATTTTCTGAATAACCTCATACGGCATCAACTAAAAATTAAATACCACATTCGCCCCCCCTGTTTCCGGGGACTTCAGCACCTTAAAAAAACATATTGAATCGTCAGACAAAAAAAGCCCGCCGAGGAGCGCATTGCTCATCGGCGGGCCATTTAGTGAACGCTAAAACTGAATCAGCCAGCGTTCATCTCAGACCATTTCGTGCAAGATCCACTCGGTCACCGACGTACGCTTCGGCGCCCATCCCAGCAATTCCCGCGCATGTTTGCCGCGAACCCGGCTGTTGGAGCCCAGGCCATAGTTGGCCATTTCATAACCCCACTCGGCTTCGGCGTCTTTGAGCGGCCAGTCATGTGGCTCGCCAAGCTTCAGTGCTTTGGCCATCGCCGTGGTCATGTCGATAAACGACGATTCACCGCTTTCGACGAAGTAGAACGTGCCCGGTACGTTTTTGGTCAGCGCCAGCAGGTACAGGGCGACCACGTCTTCGATGTGCACGTTGGACCAGATGTTCTGGCCCGTGCCGACGTGGCGCACCACCCCACTTTTGCGTGCCTGTTTCAGCAAACGCGGCAACTGCACGCTGTCGCGCTTGACGCCCAGGCTGTGGCCGTAGATCAGGGTGTTGCAGATGACGGCCGAGTTCACTCCGTCCTTCGCAGCGGCGAGGATCAGGTTGTCGATGGCCACGCGGGCGGCCTTGTCGACGGTGGGTTCCGGCAGATTGTCTTCGTAGTAAATGACGTCGCTGGACTTACCGCCCGACGCATCGCCGACGATGCTTGAACCGCTGGTGTGCAGGAACACTTTGTTGGAACCGCGCAGCGCATTGAGCAAGGCTTCCACGGCGGCGCGATGGTCGCTGCTGGCGGCATTGATCACGGCGTCGGCGGCGCGAGCCTGTTCGGCCAGCAGTGCGCTGTCGTCCAGCGTGCCGATCACTGGTGTGATGCCCAGCGCGGTGAGCTCATTGGCTTGTTCGGCGCTGCGCACCAGACCGGTGACTTTATGACCCGCCTGGACCAGGCCCGTGGCGATGGAGCCGCCGATAAAACCGGCGGCGCCGGTAACGAATACGTTCATGGAGAAACTCCCTGCGTTAATAAGTGATGCAACGAGTATCAACGACCGATCCGTGTCGAAAAATCCCCAGTGGCCCAATTCACTCTTGCGCAGGGATCACGAATCAGCCTTTGAAATCCGAGTTCGCGTACACCGCCAATTTGCCCTGGATGAAGTCCAGGAAGCACTGAATGCGCAGGGCCAGTTGCGAGTTGCGGTAGTACACCGCGTTGATCGGTTGGCGATAACCGCTGTTGAAGTCCGCCAGCACCACTTTCAGACGCCCGGCGCGAATGTCTTCGATGGTCATGAAGTGCGACAGGCACGCAATGCCCTGGCCTTCCAGCGCCAGGTGCCGCACGGTCTCGCCGCTGGAGGCGTTGATCGCCGCGTTGATCGGCCAGCGATCACCGTGCACATGCCGCAGTGGCCATTGGTTAAGGCCTTCGTTCTGAGTAAAACCGAGCAGCGTGTGGCCATTGAGGTCGGCAACGGCGGTGGGTGTGCCGTGCTGCTCGAGATAGGCCGGACTGGCGAGGATGTGCAACGGGCTGCACCCCAGGGAACGCGCATGCAAAGTGGAATCCGCCAGCGTGCCAATACGGATGGCGATGTCAGTGCTTTGTTCCAGCAGGTCAATGATCAGGTCGTTGCTGTTGAGTTCGAGTTGGATGTCCGGGTAGAGACGGCGGAACTCATCGATGTACGGCACGATGGCGTGCAGCATGAAGGGCGACGCGGCGTTGATCCGCAGGCGCCCGGACGGGGTTTGCTGGCGGGAATTGAGGCGTTCTTCAAGCTCGTCCATCTGATCGAGAATCAGCTTGGCGTGCTCGAAGAAATACTTGCCCTCTTCGGTCAGGTCCATTCGCCGCGTGGTGCGATTGATCAGCGTGGTGTCGAGCTTGGCTTCCAGGCGCGACAACGTGCGGCTGACCGCCGACGGCGTTTGCCCGACCTGCTCGGCCGCAGCCGAGATCGACCCGCATTCAATCACGCAGACGAAAATCTGCAATTCATCGGATCTGGCTTTCACGTGGGTCCCTTTATCGATTGTCCTGCGCGATTCTACTGGCAACACCCGTCAGCCAAGGCACCAAAAACCTTGTGGGAGCGGGCTTGCTCGCGAAAGCGGTCTTACAGTCGACCTGGATGTTGAATGTGATGGCCTCTTCGCGAGCAAGCCCGCTCCCACAGGATGGGTGTCTGGCTCAAGTCAACGATAGTAGCCCGCAGTGCACTCAAACGCTTATGCCTTGAGACCAAACACCTCAGTCAAATGCTGCTCATACCGCGCCACGTCGCGTTCGACGTCCGGGCGTTTCATCACGTCCACGCACAGGAAGGTCGGCAAACCGGTCATGCCGAGGAAGGTGTTGGCCTTGTGGAACGGGAAGTACACCGCGTCCACGCCTTTGGCTTCGAAGAAGTCGGTCGGGTCGTCGAAGGCTTGCTGCGGTGCGTTCCAGGTCAGGGACAACATGTATTGCTTACCCTGCAACAACCCACCACTGCCGTACTTTTGCGACGTATCGGAACGGGTGCGGCCATCGCTCGCATAGAGGCTGCCGTGGCCTTCGGTGAAGACTTCGTCGATGTACTTCTTCACGGTCCACGGCGCGCCCATCCACCAGCCCGGCATCTGGTAAATGATCACGTCGGCCCAGACAAACTTGGCGACTTCTTCAGCGAGGTCGTAGCCCTCGTCAATGAACGTGGTCTTCACATCCAGACCGCCGCGATCCAGCACGCTGAGTGCGGTGTCGTGCAGGGTGGTGTTGTAGCGGCCATCGGAGTGGGCGAACTTTTTGCCGCCATTGAGCAAGAGGACTTTTTTCATGAGAGGTCTCAGAAGGTGGGAATTCGATGGCGGCAGAGTAGCGATCCGCCTCGCGCGGAATAAGCGCTGAATTCACAAAATTCATTTGACCAAAACGCACGAATCGACAGGTGATTGTTGCCATAAACTTGCGCCGATTCTTAACGTTGACGGAGATTTTGATGAGTGAAGTGCAAGGTTTCATCCTGATGGCCAAGACCCGTCCGGAAAAAGCCGAGGCCTTCGAAGCGTTCTTTCGCGCTTACGTCGAGCCTAGCCGCGCGGAACCCGGTTGCATCGAGTACCACATGCTGCGCGACAAGCAGGACCCGACATTGTTTATCTTTTATGAGATCTGGGCATCCCAGGCGCATCTGGATGTGCACTCGAACCTGCCGCATATGAAGCTGTTCCGCGATCAGCGCATGGACTATCTGGAGCGGGATTTCGACATCCGCTCCATCGACATGCTCAGCCCGTCGTCCGCTAGCCGCTGATCAGCAAGTGGCCGCCGAGCACGCCGAGGCCAATAAAAAACACTCGCTTGAACAACACGGCGCTGATCCGCTGACGTAACCATTGCCCCAGCAACATGCCCAACACCGCCGGGATCAGCGCCAGCAGCGACGCGCTCAACTCGCCACCGCCGAGCGCACCGCGCCAGAACAGACCGGCGGCGAGCGCCAGGGTTGAGACGGTGAACGACAGCCCCAGAGCCTGAACCAGTTCATCCTTGTTCAAACCCAGCGCTTGCAGATACGGCACCGCCGGGATCACGAACACGCCGGTGGCCGAGGTGATCACGCCCGTCAGCACGCCGCAGACCGGTCCGAGCCAACGCTCAGAGCGACTGCCCACCCGTAAGGTCGGCAGAAACAGACCGCTCAAGGCGTACAGCAACAACGCCGCCCCCAATCCCCGCACCACCCAATGACCGCCAGCCATGCCGATCCACAACGTGCCGGCACCGGTGCCGATGAAAATAGCCAATAGCATGGGCCACAGGCGTTTGATCAGCCCTCGCAAGTGGCCACCGAACGCCAGTTGCCAGACGTTGGTCAGGGTTGCCGGGATGATCAACAGCGCGGCAGCCTGCGTCGGCGCCATAGCCAGACCGAGCAGGCCCATGGCGATGGTCGGCAACCCGAGGCCGATCACACCCTTGATCATCCCGGCCAGCAGGAATGTGGCGATGACCAGTATCGACAGGGCCAGACCGAGGTTTTGATAGAACGTGGCGAGAGTATTCATGGGGCTATCCTGCGCCCGGGCGGTGGGGTTGGAAATCTGCCATATACTGAGGGTGCCTCTTGTTTTGCGATAGGCTTGAGAAGTTCGTCACGGCCACTGGCGCCTTCGCGAGCAAGCCCGCTCCCACAAGGGGACCGCATTCCCATGTGGGAGCGGGCTTGCTCGCGAAGGCTTCCGTCCAGACACCCCACATCCATAGGCTGCCACGATGCACTTCGACCTCACCGACCTGCGTCTTTACCTGAACATCCTCGACACCGGCAACATCACCGCCGGCGCCAGCCGCAGTCACCTGTCCCTAGCCGCCGCTAGCGCACGCATCCGCGCCATGGAAGCCTCGCTGGGCATCGATTTTCTCGAACGCGGCCGTCGCGGCGTCACGCCAACGCCGGCCGGCAAAGCCCTGGCGCAGCACGCCAGGGTGTTGCTGCAACAAGCCGAGCGCATGCAACAGGACCTCGCCGACTACGCCAAAGGCGTCAAAGGCCAAGTGCGGTTGCTGTGCAACACCACGGCGATCACCGAATACCTGCCGGAGTTGCTCGCAGACTTCCTGCACGAACACCCCAACCTCGACATCGACCTGCAAGAACTGCCCAGCACCCGCATCACCCACGCCTTGCGCCAAGGGGCGGCGGACCTGGGTATTGTGTCCGACGCCGTGGACACCGATGACCTGCAAACCCGTCCCTTCCGCGACGATCCGCTGGTACTGATCTTGCCCAATGACCACCCTTTGGCCGACGCAAGCGAAGTCAGTTTCAGCGACACCCTGCACCACGATTACGTCGGCCTCGGCGCCAATAGCGCATTGGCGGTGTACCTGGAAGAACAAGCCCTGCACGCGGGCCTGCGCATGCAAATCCGCATCCGCGCCGACGGCTTCGATGGCGTGATGCGCATGGTCGCCCACGGCGCCGGGCTGGCAATTGTGCCGCTGGCAGCGGTCCAGCGCCGGGCCGGCGATCAATCGTTCAAAAGCGTTGCCCTGAAAGACCACTGGGCCCAGCGAAAACTGCTGCTGTGTGCTCGCTCATTCACCCATCTGCCCGGTTACGCCAGAGCCTTGCTCGAGGCCTTGCTCGCGGTGTGAAGCAGGTCGGGTTTTTCTGAAGAACAGGCCATAGACCACCGAGAGAATCAGCAGGAACGGCACACCAAACACCAGCGTCATCTTGAAGGCTTCGGTGAAGTAGGTGGTGATCATCACCGCCCCCATCAGCACCAGCCCCAACAAGGTGCTGTAGGGGAACAGGTGCATGCGAAAAGACAGTTTTCGCTCACCGTGGCGCTGGTGATAACGACGGAAACAGTAGTGAGTCAGGAAGATCATGAACCAGGTGAAAATGGCGCCGAACATCGAGATCGCCATCATCAAGGTGAAGGAGCTTTCCGGGTACAGAATGTTGAGCAAAGTGGCCAGGGCGATGCCCGAACTCGACAGCAACAAGGCATTCAACGGGATGCCGCTTTTGCTCAACACGCCCATCGACTTCGGCGCATAGCCGCCACGAGAGAGGCTGAACATCATGCGCGTGGTGATGTAGAGCTGGCTGTTCATCGCCGACAATGCCGCGATCAGAATCACGAAATTCATCACCCCGGTAGCACCGGGAATCCCGATGGTTTGCATCACCGTCACGAACGGGCTCTGGGCGTGACCGGCCTGGACCCACGGCACGATGGCCAGCATCAGCGCCAGGGTCAGCAGGTAAAACACCACCAGCCGCACGATGGTCGCGCGAAAGGCCTTCTTCACGGCTTGCTCCGGGTCCTGCGCTTCACCCGCCGCCACCGCGATCATTTCCACGCTCAGGTAGCTGAAGATCGACACGATCACCGCCACCCACATGCCTTGCAGGCCATTGGGGAAAAACCCGCCGTGGTCGGTGTAGTTGTGGATGCCGTAATCGGCGTTACCAGAGCCGAACACCACATACACTGCGAGGATGATAAAGCCGACAATCGCGCCGATCTTGATGGTCGAAAACCAGTATTCGAAGGTGCCAAACGTCTTCACGCTGATCGCGTTAAGCACAATCAAGATGCTGGAGAACGACACAATCCAGATCCATTCCGGCACGTTGGCAAACCAGTACTCCATGTACATCGCCACCGCCGTCACTTCCGTGCCGACCGCCAGCACAATCGCGGCCCAATAGGCGTAGCGCACCAGAAACCCGGCCAACGGGCTGACATAGAATTCGGCATAGGCGCCGAACGAACCCGAGGTCGAATGGGCCACGGTCATCTCTGCCAGGCACCCCATCAACAGCAAGGTGATCACGGCCCCAATGGCATAGCTGAGCAGCACGCTCGGCCCGGCATAACCGATGGCGTAGGCACTGCCCATGAACAGCCCGGTGCCAATCGCGCCACCGATGGCGATCATGCTCATCTGGCCCGAAGTGAGTTGACGCCGCAGGCCCTGCTCACGTTTGGAGATGCTTTCAAAACCGCTTTTATCGGTCATTTTTTTCCAGTCTCTGGATATTGTTTTTATTGATGGAACGAGTCACGGGGAAAGCAGGCCGGACGTATCAGGTGACGCTGTGGCGAACCTGGAATTGCGCTTGCGACCAGGTTTTCTGATCAAGGATTTCGCCAAGAATCTGCACCGCATCCCAGACTTCGGTGAAGGTGATGTACAGCGGGGTAAAACCGAAACGCATGATCCGCGGCTCGCGGTAGTCACCGATCACTCCACGGGCGATCAACGCCTGAATCACCGCATAACCTTCGGGATGTTCGAAGCTGACATGACTGCCACGCTTGGCATGTTCACGCGGGGTGATCAGGGTCAGCTCGTGAGCAGCGCAGCGCTGCTCGACCAGCTCGATGAACAGGTCAGTCAGGGCCAGGGATTTGTGGCGCAGGCTGGCCATGTTGGTCTGCGCAAAAATATCCAGACCGCATTCGATCATCGCCAACGAGGTGATCGGTTGCGTGCCGCACAAGTACCGCGCGATGCCGCTGCTCGGCTCGTAGCCAGGCTCCATGGCGAACTGTCGCGAATGCCCGAACCAGCCAGACAACGGCTGCGCCACCAGATCACACAACTCGGGCGAAACCCAGACAAACGCCTGGGAACCGGGGCCGCCATTGAGGTATTTGTAGGTGCAGCCAATCGCGTAATCAGCGTGGGCCTGATGCAGATCAACCGGCACCGCGCCCGCCGAATGCGCCAGGTCCCAGATCGCCAGCGCGCCGCATTCGTGGGTCAGCGCGGTCAGGGCCTGCATGTCGTGCATGTAGCCGGTCTTATAGTTGACGTGGGTGAGCATGACCACGGCAGTGTCCTGGCCAATCGCTTGCGGCAACTCTTCCGGGCTGTCGACCAGGCGCAAGGTGTAACCCTGTTGCAGCATGTCCGCCAGGCCTTCGGCGATGTACAGGTCGGTGGGGAAGTTGCTGGATTCGGTGACGATTACACGCCGTGTCGGCGACCGGGTCGCCTGCACCCGCAGGGCGGCGCTGAGCACTTTGAACAGGTTGATCGAGGTCGTGTCGGTGACCACCACTTCGCCGTCACGCGCACCAATCAGCCCGGCCAATCGATTGCCCAGATGTTCGCTAAGATCGCGCCAGCCAGCGCTGTTCCAACTGCGAATCAGGCCATTACCCCATTCCTCGGCGATCACCTGTTGAGCACGCGCCAACGCGGCCACCGGCCGCGCACCCAGCGAGTTACCGTCCAGATAAATCACATCTTCGGGCAGCGCAAATTGCTGACGCAGCGGTGCGAGGGTGTCCTGGGCATCAAGGGCCAGGCAATCGTTTCTTGTCGTCATTGGGTGTCCTGTTTTTTCAAAGAGGTGCCGTCCAGGAAGGTCGTCAGCGCACCTTCGCGATGCAGAAATAATGAACGAAGCCCTGGAGAATTTTCGTGCAAAGTGGGCGACCGTAAGGTAGTTATCTCGCAGAAAATTCGAATTCCACCCCATAAAACGCGGATTTCTTCAATCATGAATCTCGACCCCACAGACCTGCGGATCCTGCATCACCTGCAACAGGACGGCCGTATCAGCAATCAGGAATTGGCCGAGAAAGTCGCCCTCTCGCCGTCGGCCTGTCTGCGCCGTTTGCGCCTGCTGGAAAGTGAGGGAATCATCACCGGTTATCGCGCGGTGCTGAGTGCCGAACGGCTGGGAATTGAGCTGGAAGCCATCGTCCATGTGTCGTTGCGCCAGGACGTCGAGGACTGGCACGAAACGTTTATCAAGAAGGTCCAGCTGTGGCCCGAAGTGGTCACCGCCTATGTGATTACCGGGGCGAGCAACTATGTGTTGCGGGTCCAGGCGCGCAACCTCAAGCACTTCTCCGATTTCATCGTCAACCAGCTGAATCGCACCGCAGGCGTCACCGATATTCGCTCTGAAATCGTCCTGCAAAAAATCAAGGAACGAGAGGAGCTGCTGGATCTGGTGGTGCGCAAGTAAGGTCCGCGCGGCCCTCAGAAACCGCGCATGCGGCGGGCTTCGTTACGTTGCAAGGTCATACTCGGGGATTCGTCGAACAGCTTGCGGTACTCGACCGAAAAACGCCCAAGGTGCGTGAAACCCCAGCTCAGGGCGATTTCGGAAATATTACGCGCAGAACCAAGCTCGAGAATGTCCTGGCGCACGGCGTTCAAACGGTACTTTTTCAAGTAAACCATCGGCGGCAGTGCGAAGTACTTCTTGAAGGCGTCGAACAACTTGAAGCGCGACACCCCGGCCGCCGCTTCGATGTCCTCAAGGTGCAGCGCTTCCCGGGCATTGTCGTGGATGTATTGCCTGGCCCGGATCAAGTAGTGCGGCAACTTCACGCCCAGCACGTTGCGCAGTTCTTCGGAGTAATTGTTCGGCTGGGCGAGGATCAAGCCTTTGATCAGGGAGCTCTCGATATCCCGGGTGAACGCCACCTGCTCATACAGTTCACTGCTGCGCTCCAGTTCGGCGATGAAGTAACGCGCCATCCGCCACCACGAGGCCGATGCCCCGTCGACCGCGTCCATCACCGATTCGAAACGCAGCGGCGCATCCAATGGTCGCTGCAGCATGCCCTCCAGGGATTCACTCATGGCGGCGCGGGTGATCACCACCTGGACTTTGCGGCAATCGCCGGAGATCGCCAGCACCTGGTTTTCGTTCGGTGAAATGATCACGCCTTGATCGCGATTGGACTTCAACACGCAGCCGTTCTTGCTCAACTCCTGCTCGCCCACCAGCGGCAAACTCAGGCTGTAGCTGCTGAAGTGTTCGGCGTCTTCGATGTCGACGGTGACATCGGTGCCGTATTCGATGGTGCCCAACGTGGTAGCCATCGATTTGAATACATTGGCGCTGTGATGAAAGCGGATCCGCTCGGGGGTCGCGGTCACGAGACGATGGGGCCCGCAGATGCCGGACATCCAGGTCCTCGCACCCTCAAGGTCAAAATGATCGATACGAATATCGCGAAACTGCGAATCAGTTTTGCTATTCATCACGGTGCACTCACGGCCATATTTTTTTGCGCGCTCTAACGGCGCGTATCCGGCTTGAAAACAGCAAGTTCCAAGCCACAAAACAGCGGGTCCAACCCAGCGGATAGCAATCGCCGACTAAGTGGATAAAGCCATCGCTTTACACCTTGCCCGCGTCCTCGCTCAGCACACCACGCCCCACAAACAGTACCTCAATGCTGCAAACAGGTGCGGCCGTTTATCGCCTGGGCCGGGATTTGGGTAGGCGCTGCACGGCTTGATACGTGGGCCTGTTACCCGGCGCGTACGGATTGCCAAGATCGCAGCCTTCGGCAGCGCCTACAGAGGAATGCGTACTCCCGCAGGAGCTGCCGAAGGCTGCGATCTTTTAGAGCCCCCGCCTATGGCTGGCCATCAGATTTTATGGACTGCCTTCGCCGACTAACCGGATAGACCCCTGCCCGCCTCACTCCCTCTAATGAACGCCACCGATTGGCCCGAATAAAAAGAGGTACTGACCCATGAGTGGCGAAAAAAACGTCGAGCAGTGGAAAGCGTTTATTGAAGGCTGCGTGGACTTCCGTCCGGCAGACGGCGTGTTCCGGATCGCCCGGGACATCTTCACCGAGCCGCAGTTGTTCGATCTGGAGATGGAACTGATCTTCGAGAAGAACTGGATTTACGCCTGCCATGAAAGCGAGCTGGCCAACAATCACGACTTCGTCACGATGCGCGCCGGCCGCCAGCCCATGATCATTACTCGCGACGGCGACGGCCAGCTCAATGCACTGATCAACGCTTGCCAACATCGCGGCACGACGTTGACCCGCGTCGGTAAGGGTAATCAGTCGACCTTTACCTGCCCGTTCCATGCCTGGTGCTACAAGAGCGACGGCCGCCTGGTGAAGGTCAAGGCGCCTGGCGAATACCCCGAAGGTTTCGACAAGGCCACACGCGGCCTGAAAAAAGCGCGCATCCAGAGCTACAAGGGTTTTGTGTTTATCAGCCTGGATGTGCACGCCGATAACAGCCTCGAAGACTTCCTCGGCGATGCCAAGGTGTTCTTCGACATGATGGTTGCCCAGTCGCCGACCGGTGAGCTGGAAGTGTTGCCCGGCAAGTCGGCGTACACCTACGACGGCAACTGGAAACTGCAGAACGAAAACGGCCTGGACGGCTATCACGTCAGCACCGTCCACTATAACTACGTGGCCACCGTGCAGCACCGCCAGCAGGTCAACAGCGAGAATGGCACCACTGCCAGCGGCACCCTGGACTACAGCAAACTCGGCGCCGGCGACGCCAACACCGATGACGGCTGGTTTGCGTTCAACAATGGCCACAGCCTGCTGTTCAGCGACATGCCCAACCCCGCCGTGCGTTCCGGCTACGCCACGATCATGCCGCGCCTGATCGAAGAGCACGGCCAGGAAAAAGCCGAATGGATGATGCATCGACTGCGCAACCTGAACATCTATCCAAGCCTGTTTTTCCTCGATCAGATCAGCTCGCAACTGCGCATCATCCGCCCGGTGGCCTGGAACAAAACCGAGATCATTAGCCAGTGCCTGGGGGTCAAGAACGAATCGGACGCGGATCGGGAAAACCGCATTCGTCAATTCGAAGACTTCTTCAACGTGTCGGGCCTCGGCACGCCGGATGACCTGGTGGAGTTCCGCGAAGCCCAGCGTGGTTTCCAGGCACGCCTGGAGCGTTGGAGCGATATTTCCCGTGGTAGCCACCGCTGGGCCACCGGCGCCACGCCCAACAGCGAATCCATCGGCATCGCCCCCGCCATGACCGGCACCGAATTCACTCACGAAGGGCTTTACGTCAACCAGCACAGCAACTGGCAGAAGTTCCTGCTGGATGGCTTGGAAGCGAAATCCCTGAAACTGCGTGAGGTGTGAACATGAATGCGCAATTGCAGTACCAGATCGAGCAGTTTTTCTACCGCAAATCCGAACTGTGCGATGCCCAGGAGTGGGACGCCTATATCAACCTGTTCGACGAACACAGTGAGTTTCACCTGCCGCAATGGGACTCGGAGCACGCCTACACCCGCGACCCAAAACGCGAAATGTCGCTGATCTACTACCCCAACCGTTCGGGGCTGGAAGACCGGGTATTCCGCCTGCGTACCGGCAAGTCCGCCTCATCGACGCCGATGCCGCGCACCTTGCACCTGATCAACAACGTGCGAATCAGCGAACTCGACGACGGTGAACTGGAGGTGCGCCTGAACTGGCACACCCTGTTCTATCGCCTGGCCACGTCCGAGCAGTTCTACGGCCGCGCGACCTATCACCTCAAGCCCCACGCCGACAGCTGGCTGATCACCCGCAAGCATGTGCTGTTGCTCAACGACACCATCAATTCGGTGCTCGATTTTTACCACCTCTGACATCTGGAGACCGGGCATGAACCATAAGGTCGCGTTCAGCTTTGCCGACGGCAAAACGCTGTTCTTTCCCGTACAGCCCAACGAAATACTGCTCGACGCCGCCCTGCGCAACGGCATCAACATTCCTCTGGATTGCCGCGAAGGCGTCTGCGGAACGTGTCAGGGCCGCTGTGAATCGGGGGATTACAGTCAGGATTATGTAGATGAAGAAGCGCTGTCCAGCCAGGACCTGCAACAGCGCAAAATGCTCACCTGCCAGACGCGGGTGAAATCCGATGCGGCGTTTTATTTCGACTTCGCTTCCAGCCTGTGCAATGCCGCGGGCCCCGCGCAGCTCAGTGGAACGGTCACGGAAGTCCGGCAAGTCTCGGCCAGCACCGCGATCCTGCATTTGGATCTTGGCCCGACCAACCCGCTGGATTTTCTGCCGGGCCAATACGCCCGATTGCTGATCCCGGGGACCGAAAGCAAACGCTCCTATTCGTTCGCCAACCGGCCGGGCAATCACCTGCAATTCCTGATTCGCCTGTTACCCGACGGCGTGATGAGTAACTACATCCGCGAACGCTGCCAGGTGGGGGACAGCATCGGGCTGGAAGCTCCGCTGGGCGCCTTTTACCTTCGTCATGTAGCCAAACCGCTGATCCTGGTGGCGGGTGGTACCGGGCTCTCCGCGCTGCTGGGCATGCTCGACGAACTGGCCGAGCGTGAGTGCCCGCAACCGGTGCATTTGTACTACGGCGTACGAGACGCCGCCGATTTGTGCGAACAGGCACGCATCGAGGCCTATGCCGAACGCATTCCAGGGTTTCGCTACACCGAAGTGGTGAGCAATCCGTCGCCGCAATGGACGGGCAAGCGCGGCTACATTGCCGAACATTTCGATACCAGTGAACTACGCGACGCACCGGCCGATATGTATGTCTGCGGGCCACCGCCGATGGTCGAATCGATCAAGAGCTGGCTGCAATCCCAGGCACTGGACAGCGTTCACCTGTATTACGAAAAATTTACCGAGAGTAATATCTGACGCTTCAAATCAGGCCTGACAACAATAACGAGAAGGGAACGAGATGGCGGATGAAATCTTGCAACAAGGCACGCTCAAGCGGGGGTTGAAAAATCGCCATATTCAACTGATCGCCCTGGGCGGAGCGATCGGTACCGGGCTGTTCCTGGGCTCGGCCGGCGTACTCAAGTCGGCGGGGCCGTCGATGATTCTCGGCTACGCGATTGCCGGCTTCATTGCCTTTTTGATCATGCGCCAGCTGGGCGAGATGATTGTCGAAGAGCCGGTGGCCGGTTCCTTCAGTCACTTCGCCCACAAATACTGGGGCGGTTATGCCGGATTTCTGTCCGGCTGGAACTACTGGGTGCTGTATGTGCTGGTCGGCATGGCAGAGCTGACGGCCGTCGGCAAATACGTGCAGTTCTGGTGGCCGGAGATCCCCACCTGGGTCAGCGCAGCGGTGTTCTTCGTGCTGGTCAACCTGATCAATACGATGAACGTCAAAATCTTCGGCGAGATGGAATTCTGGTTTGCGATCATCAAGGTCGTGGCCATCATCGGCATGATCGTCCTGGGTTGCTACATGCTGTTCAGCGGCTCGGGCGGCCCGCAAGCCTCGGTGAGCAACCTGTGGAGCCACGGTGGTTTCTTCCCCAACGGCACTAACGGTCTGCTGATGTCGATGGCGTTCATCATGTTCTCCTTCGGCGGCCTGGAGCTGGTCGGTATCACCGCGGCTGAAGCCAGCGAACCGAGAAAGGTCATCCCGAAAGCGATCAACCAGGTGGTTTATCGCGTGTTGATCTTCTACGTCGGGGCGCTCACCGTCCTGCTTTCGCTGTACCCGTGGGATCAACTGCTGCAAACCCTCGGCGCGTCCGGCGATGCCTACAGCGGCAGCCCATTCGTGCAGATTTTCTCCCTGATCGGCAGCGACACGGCGGCGCAAATCCTCAACTTCGTGGTGCTGACGGCAGCACTTTCGGTCTACAACAGCGGCGTCTACTGCAACAGCCGCATGCTCTACGGCCTGGCCGAACAGGGCGATGCACCGAAGTCGCTGATGAAGTTGAACAAGCAAGGCGTGCCATTGCGCGCGTTGGGTATCTCGGCGCTGATCACGATGTTGTCGGTGCTGGTCAACTACCTCGCGCCGCATGAAGCGCTGGAGCTGCTGTTCGCCCTGGTGGTCGCCTCGCTGATGATCAACTGGACGCTGATCAGCCTGACCCACCTGAAGTTTCGCAAAGTCATGGGCCAGCAAGGCATCGTCCCCAGCTTCAAGTCGTTCTGGTTCCCCTTCAGCAACTACCTGTGCCTGGCGTTCATGGCCGTGATCATCTGGGTGATGTGGATGATTCCGGGCATACGCGCCTCGGTTATCGCCATTCCGGTGTGGGTGTTGATCATCTACGTGTTCTACCGGATACGTGTGGCGCGCGATCGCGGTTTGCCAGCCATTCAGTAGCGTCAGCAGCGCCTGCAGGGATCGGCGTATGCCCTGTAGGAGCTGCCGCAGGCTGCGATCTTGGCGATCCGGTCTGCACTGAAAATCTTTGGCTATCACGCAGCAAAAAGCCCCGGCACTCGATGAATGCCGGGGCTTTTTGCTTTTTTGAGGGAAGGGGGGGGGACGGGATTACAGCGTCGAACGCACGCGCCACAACTCCGGGAACAGTACGGTGTCGAGCATCTTGCGCAAGTAACCCACCCCTTCCGTGCCGCCGGTGCCCGGCTGAAAACCGATGATCCGTTCAACCGTGGTGACATGGCGGAAGCGCCACTGGCGGAACGAGTCTTCGAGGTCGATGAATTTTTCCGCCAGTTGATAGAGATCCCAATACCGCGACGGGTCCTTGTAGACCACCCGCCACGCCGCTTCGACGGAAGCGTCATGCTGCGTTGGACTGGTCGGGTCACGTTCGAAACGCTGCGGATCAATCGCCAGGCCGGCGCTGGCCATCAAGCGAATCGCTTCGTCATACAGCGACGGTGTCGCGATGGCTTTTTCGAGTTCCTGCAACAGCTCCGGGCGATGGGCATGGGGGCGCAATAACGTCGCGCTTTTGTTGCCCAGGATGAACTCGATCTCGCGGTACTGAAATGACTGGAAGCCCGACGACTGCCCCAGAAATGGCCGAATCGAGTGGTACTCAGTCGGGGTCATGGTGGCGAGCACGGTCCAGGCGTGCACCAGTTGATCAAAGATCCGCGAGACCCGCGCCAGCATCTTGAAGGCCGGCGGCAACTCGCCCAGGCGCAGGTGTTCGCGGGCAGCCTTGAGCTCGTGCAACATCAGTTTCATCCACAGTTCGGAGGTCTGGTGCTGGATGATGAACAGCATCTCGTTATGGTCCGGCGACAGCGGATGCTGGGCACTGAGAATGCGCCCAAGGTCCAGGTAGTCGCCATAGCTCATGGAGTCGGAAAAATTCAGCTCGGCGTTATGCCAATCCTCGGTCGGGTTACCCGGTGAATACGGACATTGGCTCATTGCGCAGGCTCCTTATGTGGCGGTGAATTCAGTGGACGCAAAATGGCCCTGACCGGGCTGGCGTCGAGATTGGCAAAGCGCAGCGGCAGTGCAATCAGTTCGTAGTCCCCTTCCGGAACGTCATCGAGCACGATGCCTTCAAGGATGGCCATGCCGTGACGGGCAACGGCGTTGTGCGAATCCATGGTCTTGGATTGCTGCGGGTCCAGCGATGGCGTATCGATGCCGATCAAGCGCACGCCAAGGCTGGCCAGCAGGTCGACGGTTTCCTTGGCGACTGCGGTGAAGTCTGCATCCCAGGTCGTTAGTGGCGCCTGACGATAGGTGCGCAACAGGACGCGTTCGGGCAGGTTGTCCAGGCGACCTTCCAATTGCTCGGGCTGCACCAGTCTGCCGCTGTCCAGGCAATGCAATACGCGACAAGGCCCCATGTAAACGTCCAGCGACACCTCGCCAATCGGCGCGCCGTCAGCGCTGTAATGCAGCGGTGCGTCGACATGGGCGCCGGTGTGCGGCGACAGGGTAATGCGTCCGACATTCACCGGACACTCGGGCCCGAAGGTCCAGACGCGTTCTTCCTGAAAAGGCGTATCACCCGGCCAGGTCGGTGTGGCCGTGCTCAAGGGAGGGCTGATGTCCCACCACGTTTTTATTTTGTTCATTACACAACTCTCGGCATGTCCCGAAACGAATGATACGAGTGATACCCGTGAATATTCTTGCGAAAAGCTTCAGAAACGTCGGTTTCTTTCGCATGAACTGCCAGGAATCGGGGGTTTATCGACAGGAAGTTTCAACGAAAGAAAGCAGATAACCCTCATCCGCCGAATGTTGCCTGAACAGACGATGGCGGCTGCGTTTCTGGATACCTCGATGTCGAGCACAGACAACTGATGCCGGACCAAGCGCTATAGGGTGGCGACTTCAGTTCTTCAGCCCGCTGCCCGGAGTCCACATGACCGCACCTATCACCGTTCTTCGCGACACTCATCCGCTGCCGGTGCTCGACGCCTGCAAATGGGAAAAACTCGAAGGCGACCCGCACACCGTCAACCTCAACGCCTACACCAGCGAAGACGGCAGCAAGATCATGGGCACCTGGATCTGCACGCCCGGCAAGTGGTACGTGGAATACGTGAAGTGGGAATACTGCGATTTCCGCGAGGGCTACTGCATCATCACCCCTGAGGGCAAAGAGCCGATCCACCTGCGCGCCGGGGATATCTTCGTCATCGAGCCGGGGATGAAAGGCACGTGGGAAGTGGTTGAGACTGTGCGTAAGTATTTTGTGTTTGCCTGATGCAAAAAAACCGGGAAATCACCCGACGTGATTCCCGGTAAATGTCGAGAGGTTCATGCAGTACCTGTGGGAGCGAGCTTGCTCGCGATGGCGGTGGGTCAATCAACATCAATGTTGAATGTACCGGCCTCATCGCGAGCAAGCTCGCTCCCACAGGGATTCAGTCTGATATGAAGGGTTTTACTGAGGTTTGCGATAGCTGTTGATGATCGCCGAGAAGTCCTTGCCACCCTCCCCGCGCTGGCTCATCGCCTGATACAACTGCTGGGCCACCGCGCCGAGCACCACTGGTTGGTGCGCCTGACGTGCCGCTTCCGTGGCCAGCCCCAGATCCTTGAGCATCAGCTCGGCACCGAAACCGCCGGTATAGCCGCGCGAGGCTGGCGCCGTTTCGACGATGCCCGGCCACGGGTTGTACATCTCCGAACTCCAGCAACGCCCGGTCGAGCTGTTGATGATCCCGGCCAACACGCCCGTGTCGATCCCCAACGCATCGCCCAACGCCATGGCTTCACTGACGCCGACCATGGAGATCGCCAGCAGCAGGTTATTGCAGATCTTGGCGATTTGCCCGGTGCCGACTTCGCCGCAATGGACGATGTTGCGGCCCATCTGCGCCAACACCGGTTGCAGGGTGGCGAACAGTTCAGGAGTGGCGCCAACCATAAAGGTCAGCGTCCCCGCCGCTGCACCGCCAGTACCGCCGGAAACCGGTGCATCCGCCACCGCCACGCCTTGTTTCGCCGCAGCGGCCGCCACATCGCGCGCGGTTTGCGGATCAATGGTGCTGCAATCAACCGCTGGCACGCCTTTGCCGATACCGGCGAGCACGCCGTCCTCACCGAGCCACACGCTGCGCACATGCACAGCGGCGGGCAGCATGGTGATCACCAGTTCTGCACCTTGTGCGGCCTCGCGGGCCGAAGCGCTGATGCTGCCGCCCAGTTGCTCCAGTTCGGCCAGCACGGTTTTGTTCAGATCGACCAGGTTCAGCGAATGGCCAGCCTTGATCAGGTTGCGCGCCATCGGCGCGCCCATGTTGCCGAGACCGATAAAAGCGATTTTCATGTCCGGCTCCTTAACGCAAGTTGATGGTGGTGTTCACACCGTCGTTGACGCTGTCGTCATCGAACCAGCGACTGGTGACAGTCTTGGTCTGAGTGTAGAACTGCACCACTTGCTTGCCATACGGGCCGAGGTCGCCGAGTTTCGAACCACGGGAACCGGTGAAGCTGAAGAACGGGACTGGCACCGGAATCGGGATGTTGATACCGACCTGGCCGACGTCGATTTCGCTCTGGAATTTACGCGCCGCCGCACCGCTCTGAGTGAACAGGCCCGTGCCGTTGCCGAACGGGTTGGCGTTGACCAGGGCAATCGCCTGATCGAGGGTGTCGACTTCCAGCACCACCAGCACTGGGCCGAAGATTTCCTGGGTGTAGATCTGCATCTCGGTGGTCACGCCGGAGAACAGGGTCGGGCCGACAAAGTTGCCTTTCTCGAAGCCTGGAACGCTGATTTCGCGACCATCCAGTTCCAGTTTGGCGCCTTCCTTGATGCCGCTTTCGATCAGATCGAGAATCCGCGCCTTGGCCTTTTTCGAGATAACCGGACCGACATCAGTGCCCGCCTCGCTACCCGCGTTCACGGTGAGTTTCTGCGCCAGCGCTTTCAGGTCCGGCAGCCATTGCTTGGCCGCGCCCACCAGCACCACCACCGAAGTGGCCATGCAACGCTGACCGGCCGCACCGAAACCGGCGCCAACCAGGGCATTGAGGGTTTGTTCGCGATTGGCGTCCGGCAGCACCACGGCGTGGTTCTTCGCGCCCATCATCGATTGCACGCGCTTGCCGTGTTTGCCGGCCAGGTCGTAGACGTGCGTGCCGACGGCGGTCGAACCGACGAAGGAAACTGCCTTGATGTCCTTGTGGGTGCAGAGCGCGTCCACCACGTCTTTGCCGCCGTGAACCACGTTCAGCACGCCCGCCGGAACGCCGGCCTCGATCGCCAGCTCCACCAGCAGCATGGTCGACATCGGGTCCTGTTCGGACGGCTTGAGCACGAAGGTGTTGCCGCAGGCGATGGCCATCGGGAACATCCACAGCGGAATCATCGCCGGGAAGTTGAACGGGGTGATGCCAGCGCAGACACCGATTGGCTGACGCAGGGTGTAAGTGTCGACGCCGCCAGCGACGTTCTCGGCGAACTCGCCCATTTGCAGGGTGCCGATGGAGCACGCATGCTCGACCACTTCCAGGCCACGGAAAATATCGCCTTCAGCGTCGGCAATGGTTTTGCCCTGCTCGGCACTCAGGACCACGGCGATGCGTTTGGAGTGTTCGCGAATCAACGCCTGGAGCTTGAGCATGATGCGCATCCGCGCGCCGATCGGCGTCAGCTTCCAGGTCTGGAAGGCGCAGTGGGCGGCACTGATGGCGGCATCGACTTCCTGCGCGGTGGCAAACGGAACCCTGGCCAGCACTTGCTGGGTCGCCGGGTTGATGATGTCGTGCCATTCGGTGGTCTGGGACTCGACCCACTCGCCGTTGATCAACAGCTTGACGTTCTGGACGGTGGTTTCGTTAGGCGTGAGCGATGCGTTCATGCTGGTCTCCAATACTTATTGTTATGCAGGGAGCCAAGGCGGATAAGTCGCCTTGAGATGAGGCGTGTGTCGCGAATTGGTTGTCGGACTGTTTTTGGAGTATAGATGTGCAAACTTCTAATAAGAACGCACATAAAAGCCGGTCCAACATGCAAAAAAACATCACGTCTTTAGGTTCGTTGAACTGGGATGACCTCAAGTTTTTCCTTGAAGTCGCCCGCACCCGCAAGGCCAGCACCGCGGCCAAGCGCCTGGCGGTGGACTACACCACCGTGTCGCGACGCATCAGTTCGCTGGAAGCGGCATTGGGCACATTGCTGTTCGAAAAGTCCCGGACCAGCGGCTTCGTCCTGACCGCCGAAGGCCAGCGTTTGCTGGGTTACGCCGAGTCGATTGAAAGCACGCTGCACATGGCTTGCGAGCAGGTTTCCGGCTCCGGCGTGGCGTTGTCGGGCCATGTGCGCATGGGCTGCACCGAAGGCTTCGGCAGTTTCTTCATCACCCCGCAGCTCAGCCACTTCGTCGACGCCTACCCCGCCATCTCGGTGGACATCCTGCCGCTGCCGCACTTCATCAGCCTGTCCAAGCGCGAAGCGGACATCGTCATCGCCCTGGAACGTCCGGAACACGGACCGTACGTCTGCTGCAAACTCTGTGACTACAAATTGCAGCTGTACGCGACCCAGGACTACCTCGACAAACACCCACCGATCCGCCGCCCGGCCGACTTGGGTAAACATTCATTCATCAGTTATGTGGACGATCTGGCGTTCAGCTCGGAGCTGCTGTACCTGGCAAACGTACTGCCCGGCGCCAGTGCGAATCTGCGCAGCACCAGCGTGATCGCGCAGTTCGTGGCGGCGCAGCAAGGGCGCTCGCTAGCGATTCTGCCGTGTTTCCTGGCGGCCCAGGACCCGCGACTGCTGCCGGTGTTGCCGGCCGAGATCAACATCACCCGGCAGTTCTGGATGTACTGCCGCGAGGACCTGAGGAAGCTCAAGCGGATCACCCTGTTGTGGGATTACATCCGCGAAGTCACTGAGCAAAATCAGAGCCTGTTGATGGGGGACAGTCGGGAGATGTTGTTCGCCGATTAGTCGGCGATCACCACAATCGACACCCGGCGATTCTCGGTACGGCCAGCTGGAGTGTCGTTGGAGGCAACCGGCTCTTTGCTGCCAAGCCCTTGAAGCTTGATGTTCTCTTCTTTCATCCCGACAGCGGTCAGGACTTTGCCGACACTTTTCGCCCGACGCAGTGACAGCTGTTGGTTGTAGGTTTCCTTGCCCGAAGCATCGGTGTGGCCATCGACCCGCACGCGCTCGATCCCGACGCCCAGCAGGGCCTTGCCGATGCGCTGCACGATTTCTGTGCTCTGGGGATTGAGACTTTCGACGTCGCTGCCAAACAGTACTTTACCGGACAGGCCAAAGGCCCAGCCCTCGTCGGTCAATTCGAAGCCTTGCTGTTTGAGCACCGCGACCTGCGCCGGGGTCAGGCCTTTTTGAGGCGCGGTTTGGCACCCGGTCAATGCCAACAGGGCCATGAACAGGGTAATGGTGAAAAATCGTACGGTACGCTGAGGAATTGAGAACACAGAAATTAGCTCCTGGTTTGAACGTGGACGACAGGGTGCTCCGACCCTGCCGTTTGCTGTGCCCCTCGGGACAAGCGCTTGGCTTGATACATCGCCGCATCGGCGGCGTTGAGCAAGGCGCCCGGAGTGGCACCGTGGTCGGGATAGACGGCGATGCCGATACTGAGCGAGGTCAACACTGTCGTGTTGCCCGGCAATGTGATTGGCACTTCCATGCTGGCAATGATTTTGTCGGCAATCCGCTCGGCGTCTTCGGTCTTGTGCAGTGGCGTCAGCAGCACTGCGAACTCATCGCCGCCCAGACGCGCCACCAGGTCCTCTTCGCGCAATTGCGCACGAACCCTTGTCGCCACCGCGACCAGCACCGCATCACCGGCGGCATGGCCGAAGTTGTCGTTGATTTCCTTGAACCGGTCGCTGTCGAGAAACAACACCGCCACTCGCTCGTCGTGCTTATTGGCATTGCGCAGTGCGCGAATCAATCGACCTTCGAAAAACGCCCGGTTCGGTAACCCGGTGAGGCTGTCATGGCTGGCCTGGTGCGCCAGGGTTTCGTTCTCGCTTTGCAGATGGGTCTGCCAGGATTCGAGTTCATCGAGCAAGGCATTGAAGTCGTTGCCCAGGTTGTTCAGCTCGGCAATGGCAGCGGGCGGCACGCGCTGGTCGAAGGCCCGTTCGCTGCGGGCGGCGTGGGCCACGAAGGCCAGGCTGCGCAATGGGCGGGTGATTGCGCGAAGCTGCCGGCGCGCCAGATACAGCGCCACCCAGGCACTGATGGCCGTACACACCACGATCCCCATCAGGCCACTGAGCAAAAAGCGCATCAGGCTGCCACCCTGACCGGTGAGCTGGATGCTGCCGATTTCCAGGCCCTGATGAACGATAGGCATGCTGATGGGTTCTTCCAGGAAGGCCTTGGCGATCTGCATTTCCAGATCGGAGAGCAATCCGGTTTCCGGTCGCTGCCAGCGGGCGAGCAAAGCGCCCTGCGCATTGTGCACCTGGGCATCGGCGACTTCTTCGGTGGACGCGATCAATGCCAGCGCTTCGGTGGCGGCGGCCTTGTCGTTGAACACCACCGCCGCTTCCACGGTGTAGTTGATCGAGCGCGCGATCAGGTGCAGGTTGTGGTCGGCATACACCCGCAACGCCAGCACCCCGAGCAAGGTCAGCGACACGCTGGCCATCGCCACGCCGACCAGCGCGACGATCAAATGGCCGCGACCGATAACCGAGCGCAACGTGGGGCGAGTATCCGATTTGAATAGACTCATGGCGCCGCCGGCTTACGGCGCGACAGTTGCAACACGCTCGGGTGAATGCGCACGCCACTGCGGGCGACGGAGTCGAGGTTGACCTCGAAGGACACCTGGTCGTCGCTGACCCGCAGACAGAAAAGGCTGCCGACGGTGCACTGATCGCTGCTTTCGCTGATGCTCAACACTGGCTGACCAATCAGCGAGGCGAACAAGCGACTGCGTTCATCGGCGGTCAACTTGCCGATGTAGACCGCATCACACTCACCGGTAATCGCCGGATTGTCGGCCAGCAGGCGTCGTACGGTGACAGGACGACCGGTGGCTTGAGTGGAACCCTTGACCAGATCGTCGGTGTATTCGGTCGGGCCGACCACACACAGACGCAACTGCGCAGGCTCCACGGGCCAGCGGGCATAACTGAGAATCCCGAGCACCACCTGGGTGACCGCTTTGGCCCGTTGATCGGCCATGCTGACGGCAGTTTCAGGTTGAGCGAACGCGATGCCGGTCAGCAAACAGAGGAGGCCGACAAGCAATACTCGCTTGCAGCCAATGACGCACTCTGTCGCCCGGACAGCCAACTTCATGCAGGGATTCTCTTCGATCTTAACGGAATGATGCCGCAACGATAGCACAGCACCGAAACACCCGCGAGGCCGCAGAACACGGCACTTCGGACAGATTTACGTCGTCAACCGATTGGCATATTAAGGGCTAAACTCAATGCCCTCTTCCAACTCCAGCATCAGCCCGCTCAAACGTTTCACTTTGCGTTGCACCGCCTCTTCGAACACCCCGGCACGAGGTTCGATCAGAGTGAACCAGTCCTTGGCCCGGGTGATGCCGGTGTAGATCAATTCCTTGGTCAGTACCGGGTTCAGAGCGTCCGGCAGGATCAACGCCGTATGGGCAAATTCCGAGCCCTGGGATTTATGCACCGTCATCGCGTAGACCGTCTCGACATCGTTGAGCCGGCTCGGCAGTACAAAACGCACGCCGCCCTGGCCGTCGTTGCGCGGAAAGGCTACGCGTAGCACATGCTTGCCGGCATCAGGGCCGTCGCGTTCCGGCAGCTTGAGCGCAATGCCGATGTCGCCGTTCATCAAGCCGAGGCCATAGTCGTTGCGGGTCATCAGCACGGGCCGACCTTCGTACCACTGCTGATCGCTGTCGATCAGCCGTGCCTTGAGCAACGCGTCAGTCACTCGCTGATTCAGGCCTTCCACGCCCCACGGTCCTTTGCGTACGGCGCACAACAACTGGAAGGTGTCGAAAGCATTCAGCACCTGCCGCGCCCATTCGATCCAACGCTTGTCATCGAGGGGGCTGTCGAGGGGAGGCCGCTGCTTGCGCAACAGGCTCAGGTAATGCCGATAACCGTGTGGCCCTTCGTTGTGCCCGTCGAGCAGCAAGCGCTCCAGCGCTTTGTCCTGCTCACCTTTGAGGGGCAGGGAAAACACGTCTTTAAAGCTGCGTTCGGCCAGAAGCTTGCGAGCTTCGTCGGGGTGTTGCTGATTGACCCAACGGGCCAACTGACCAATGCCACTGCCTTCGCCGAATCGACGGGAGTGACGCAGCATCACCACTTGCTGAGCCAAGGGATGAGTGCCCTCGGTGTCCTCGTGCAAACCGCTGGCCTCCAGGCTTTCACCGCTGACGGTCTCCAGCCACTGGCGGGTCTGCGGGCTGTACCAACCGGCCTCGGCGTCGCGACACAGATCCCCCAGCACGGCGCCCGCTTCCACAGAAGCCAATTGGTCTTTGTCACCGAGCAGCACCAGACGCGCATGGGCCGGTAGCGCGTCGAGCAAATTGGCCATCATTTCCAGGTCGATCATCGACGCTTCATCGACCACCAGCACATCCAGCGGCAAGCGATTACCGGCATGGTGACGAAAATGTCGGGTGCCGGGACGACTGCCCAGCAGACGGTGCACGGTGGTGACGTCGGATGGAATCTTGTCCCGTACCGCTCCGGCAACGGTCAGGGTTTGTACTTGCTGACTGATGGATTCCGTCAGTCGAGCGGCAGCCTTGCCGGTAGGCGCGGCCAAGCGAATACGCAACGGTTTACCGGCCTCCACGGCGGGTGCCTGGAGCAGCGCCAACAACCGCACCACGGTGGTGGTTTTGCCGGTCCCCGGGCCGCCGGTAACGATACTGAACGCACTGCGGGTGGCCAGGGCACAGGCGAGTTTTTGCCAGTCGATCACCTCGCCAGGCTTGGCGGGACCGAACAGACCGGTCAGGCGCTGGAGCAAATCTGTTGGCGTGGCTTCATGTTCTGACAGGCGCTGGCGCAAGGCATTGTCGATACGCCGTTCGTAGGCCCAGTAGCGGCGCAGGTACAGGCGTTTGCCCGATAACACCAAAGGTCGATGCTGAGCCGCCTCACGGCCATCCACCGCCAGCGCCACCAGACTGCTGGCAGCCAGCACCTTGCACCAGTGGGCGCCGTCCAGCGCTTCGAGCAATTGCGACGGCAGCAACATCGCGCCACTTTGCACATCACCTTCCGGCGGCAGCGACAGGGCGAAGTCCGGCGCCTTGAGCGTCTCGAACAGGTCCAGGCACACATGGCCATGGCCGAGCTGGTGGCTGGTCAACGCCGCCGCCAGCAACACCAGTGGATCATCACCGGGGGCGAGTTCATGGAGAAAGGCAACGAACGCCTTGTCCAGCGCCCGTAGCCAACCGCGTTCGACCCAGCGAGTGAGCAGCAGCAATAGATCGTCGGCACGGGTCAACGGCGCCAGGTCAGCCAGGCTTTCCGCGGCCAGTGGCGTGGGCAACAAATCGGCGAAGGTGCGGCTCATAGCAGTACTCCCTGTTCCCAGGCGGGCTCGGCCTTGGGTTCCGGCTTGCCCTGGAACAGACGGTCCAGACGCTCGATCAATTCCCGTGGTGGGCGGGCAAAATACACGCCTTGGCTGGCGGCTCTCGTGCCACGCAGGAACAGGTACAACGCGCCACCGACATGCCGGTCGTAATCGTAGTCGGGCAGCCGTGCCTTGAGCTGGCGATGTAAGGCCAACAGGTACAACACGTATTGCAGGTCATAGCGGTTATCGAGGATCGACTGCTCCATGGCCAGCTCGGTGTAGGCCGTGTCGTCAACGCCGAGCCAGTTGGATTTGTAGTCGGCGACGTAATAGCGGCCGTCGTGTTCGAACGTCAGGTCGATAAAGCCTTTGAACATGCCATTGAGCAGCACCGGTTCGGCAGACACTCGGGCCACGCCGTTGTGGGTGTATTGGCGCACCAGTTCATCAAGCTTGAGCACATCGACTTTATGGCTGGCGAACCAGAACTCCATTTCGACGCGGTAATGGGTCAGTCGCTCGAAGACCACCGGAGGCTGCCCGCCGCCAATGTGCAATGGCGATTTGAGCAGGTGCTGCAGCCAGTCGCTCAACGTGATGATCCAGCCTTCCCAGCCGCGACGATTGCAGCGCCGGCCAACCGCGTCTTCCACGGCTTTGGGCGTCGCGTTGAAGCCTTCGTCACCGGCCCACTCCAGCAAACCGTGGAGAAAGGTGCCGGGGTTCGGACCACGGGGAAAGCGATGAATATCCGCGCCGCCGGTCACCACCTCCCGTGGTGCCTCGGGGTCAAGACGTTCATCGTCGAAAAGCTTTTGCGCCTGCGGGCTCTCCGGCGCCTCGTCACTGCCCACGCTCATGCTGTCGCCAATTCGCAAGGCGCTATAGGAAGCGATCCACCAGTTTTCGCTGGCCTTGCGCTTGGGGATCAACGGCGCGAGCAAGGTCGCTTCATTACGCGGCGGATGGTAGTGCTCGACGGTTGCCTCAGGCATCTCGCCATAGTTGAGTGCCGGGCAATCTTGTTGCAGATCTTCCAGCCAACGCTTCAGGCCGGCGGACTCGGTCAATGCTGCGCCACCGCCCAACAGATAACCCAATGCCGACAGATGCAGCACCGAACTGTTGTTATTGCCGCGCTTGAGGTCGGTCACACCGAGCCAGCACGCGTGTTGTGCGCGCGTCAGAGCCACGTAGAGCAACCGCAAATCCTCGGCCAGACGTTCGTCATCGGCCAGGGCGATCAACTCGGCCGTCGGTTTCAACGTCACCTGGGCCTTGCCCGTGGCGTCGTGGTAATGCAGCGGCAAACGACTGCCATCCACCGGTTTCGCCGAGCAAATGAAAGGCAGAAACACCAAGGGATACTCAAGGCCCTTGGACTTGTGAATGGTTACGACCTTGACCAGTTGCTCGTCGCTTTCGAGGCGCAGGATCTGTTCTTCGCCGGCTTGACCAGACAACGCCAGGTGCTCGGACAAATGGCGGATCAGGGCTTGCTCGCCATCGAGCTCGGCGGCTGCTTGTTGCAGCAACTCGGACAGGTGCAGCAGGTTGGTCAAGACGCGCTCGCCATCGCTGCGAGTGATCAATGCCTGAGGCAACTGGAAGTCGTGCAGCAAGCGTCGCAGCATCGGCAGCACGCCCTGCTTGCGCCATATCTCGCGATACTTGCGGAACTGCATGACCCGAGCTTCCCAAGCCAATTCGTCCTGATTCAGTCGCTCAAGCTCAGCCAGTGAGAGGTTCAGCGTAATGCAGGCCAACGCGGCCCGCAGTGGACGCTCGACGTCGGGCTCGGCGCAGGCCTTGAGCCAGGTCAGCAGGTCATGCGCTTCCTGGGCGGCGAACACCGAATCCTTGTCCGATAGGTAAACGCTGCGCACGCCACGGGCAGAAAGTTCGCCACGCACGGCCTGGGCCTCTTTGCCATCGCGTACAAGAATGGCGATGTCCGCCGGCAACAGACCTCTGAAGTCCTTGCCGTCCTGTTTGAAACCCGCCCGGCCTTGTTGCCCGCCGTTAAGCAATGCAGTGATTTGACTGGCGCAGGCAGCGGCCAATTGTTGTCGGTACACCACGCCGGACAGTGGCTGCTCGGCAGGCAGATGCCAGATGTTCAGCGCCGGAACATTCTGACCATCGATTTGCAAAACTTCTTTGCGCCCCTGAGATTCGACGGGCAGGAACGGTACAGGGTTATCGCCATTTTTTTCGCGGAAGAGGAATGCACCGCGCCCGGCCTCACGAGACTCGGCACGCTCGAAAACATGGTTCACCGCGTTAACCATGCCATGGCTGGAACGGAAGTTAGTGCCCAGCGTATGCAAGCGGCCGGTGGTGGCCTGACGGGCGCGCAAGTAGGTGTAGATGTCGGCGCCACGAAAGGCATAAATCGCTTGCTTCGGGTCGCCGATCAGGAACAGGCCGCACTCGGGGTTGTTGTCTTCGATGCGATAGATGCTTTCGAAGATGCGGTACTGCACCGGGTCGGTGTCCTGGAATTCATCGATCAACGCCACCGGGAATTGCTCGCGAATCAGCGTGGCCAGGCGTTCGCCGCCATCGGACTGCAAGGCTGCATCGAGGCGCAGCAACATGTCGTCGAAACCCATTTCTGCGCGGCGACGTTTTTCCTCTTCGAACCGCGCGCCGACCCACTGAGCGGCGTGTTGCAGGACGGCAGCATCAGGAGTCGGCAAACCATCGAGACTGGCCTTGAGGCCAGGCATCGCATCCAGACCGGGATGATGAGGGACTTCGCCTTTCCAGGCTTCCGCCATACCGTCAGGGGTCAACCGGGTGAACCCGGTGCCGATGTCCAGTTGCTCAAGGGATTCGTCTTCTGCCCAGGCTTTGATCTTTTCGAACCAAGGCTCGAAGTAGCGCGCCTGCATTTTGCGCCCATCGACACTTTTGCTCGACACGCCCTGATGACAGATCACAAGCAATTCGTCTGCCCATTGGCGCCACGGCATTTTGAGTTCGAGCAGGGCTGTGCGTCGTTCGTGCAGGCACTCGGCAATGAGTTCGGCAGGCTCTTTTCCTTCAACGCTATCGCGCTCGCTGGCGAACAAGCCGCGCACTCGCGGCAGCAACGCTGCGGGGCCACCCCAGTTGCCACGAACCCAGTTCAGCGCATCGCCTTGCATCGGGTAGCAGAACAGCCGCCAGTAATCGCGCAGGACCTCGCCCAGTAGATCGCTGTGATCGGTTTCCAGGGTTTGGGTAAACAGACTGCCACTGTCGAAGGCATGCTCACGCAGCATGCGCTGACACCAACTGTGGATGGTCGAGACAGCCGCTTCGTCCATCCATTGAGCGGCGATGTCCAGGCGGTTTGCGCAACCGGACCATTGCTCCGCAAGGAATTGATCTCGCAAATCTGCAATCAGGCTATCTGGCGCCGGAATCTCATCCCGGAAGAACCGCGCGGCTTCGGCCAGACGGGTGCGAATACGCTCGCGCAGTTCTTTGGTGGCGGCATCGGTGAAGGTCACAACGAGGATTTGTGGCGGCAACAGTTCGCGCCCGAAACCAGTCGACTCGCCGCCATGCCCCAGGACCAGGCGCAAGTAAAGTGCAGAAATAGTGAAGGTCTTGCCGGTGCCGGCGCTGGCTTCGATCAACTGGCTGCCGCGCAGGGGGAACGCCAGGGCCAACGGTGTCTTCGTGGTCATGAGCGCGCGCCTTCGCTGGTCAGTGAACGCCAAGGGGCTTCGAGTAGTGGCCTGTACAAAGCGTCGCACCAGCCGGGGAAGGTTTCATCGGCGATCAGGCTGTCGTAATCCGAGTATTGCCGGGCGAGTGCCGGGCTTTCGCGACGCTCGCCGTCAGTGGTCTGAGCGTCGCCTTCGTAGGCTTTTCGCGCGGCGGCATCGGCCTTGATCGGGTCGGTTTGGCCGAGCCAGGCGAAGGCGGTTTTTACCGCGATCGGCAGCGGTTGGCGCATGCCTGCTTGCCAGGCCAGCAGTAGGTTGCCAAGCGTTTTAAGCGCCGCCTCTTTCGCCAGTGGCTCCAGCAGCAGCGTGTCATCACTGGCGACCAGTGCGGTGGTCATTGACAAGCCGCTGGCACACGCAACCAGGTGATTGACCCACGGTCGCGTCAGGCGATGCCACTTGCGGGTCTTGATCGAGCCGATGCTGTTGGGAATCGTGGTGATCGACAGCATGCCTTCGTCCGCGCGTTGATGCAGGCCACTGAGCCAGCCTTCAAGGCGCAAGCCGTGCAGTTCCAGACTCACCGGCAAGGCGCTGGTCAGCGGTGTTGGCCATAGCGTCAGGAGTTGTTGATAGCGTTGCAGCAGATCCGGCAGCGGTTCGATCAACTCTCGTTGAAGGCATTCACCGAAACCAGCCATGGGCAACAGGCCGCTGTTTTGCAGGCGTATGGCCTGAGCTTCCAGTGCCTGATCGGAGTGTTCCAGTTGGCTCAGTGCCGCCTCGAGCAAACTGTCGCTGAGGCTGTAGCGCTGCAGCGCGTCGAGCACGAAAGGCTCTTCATCGGCCAACGGCACTTCAGCTGCTTCAAAGAACACCTTGAGCCGTTGGCTGAAGAAATGTCGTACGGGGTTTCGCAGGAAATCCTGCAACTGGCCCAGCCCCAGCGGCTCGTCTTGAATGTAGGGTTCGAGAATCTCGATATCAGTCGTTTGCTCATTGGACTGATGAAGCACCTGCCATTCGCTGGCATAGCTGAACAGCGCATCGCCTTCGTGGAAGTAGCGGGCACTGAACGGTTGCAGGGGGTGTTCCTGGGTCATCGCTTCAAGCAGTGGATTGTGCTCTTCATCCAGTCGCCAACCGCTGGCCAGATGATCGCGCAACTGCCCGATCAAAACCGATGCCGGACGCTCGCTATTGTCGCGAATGCTACGGCCTACCCAGCTGATATAAAGCTGATTACGGGCGGACAACAGCGCTTCGAGCAGCAGATAGCGATCATCTTCACGCCGGGAGCGATCACCTGGGCGGTAGTCACTGCCCATCAGGTCAAAGTCCAGCGGCGGCTGTGCACGAGGGTAATCCCCGTCGTTCATGCCCAGCAGACAAACCAGCTTGAACGGTATCGCACGCATCGGCATCAACGTGCAAAAGTTCACGGCTCCAGCCAGGAAGCGCTGAGACAGACGGCCCTGATCGAGACCGGCCAGCCACGCCTCGCGGACGACGGTTAGTGGCAACTCGTCCTGCAACCCTACTGAGTCGCAGGTATCAAGCCAGGTTTCACGCAGCTCTTCGAGTTGAGCCAGCAAGTAATCGTCGTGCTCGTTGCTAGCCTTGAAAAACAACTGAACAAGGCCTTGCAACCGTGTACCCCACTCTTTGGGTGGCGCGGGTTGCGTGAGTTCCTGATGCGCAATCTCCAACGCGTCCAGCAGTGCGACCAAAGGACCGATGAGCGCCGCATCCAGACCTCCGATCTCGTCATAGGGTTCTATACCTTCGCAGGCACTGGCACTGCCGACCGCGTAACCGAGCAACATCCGTCGCAGGCCGAAACGCCAGCTGTTTTGCTCCAGTTCTTCCGGCAGACCGAGGGCTGCCCGTTGTTCGGCATTCATTCCCCAGCGGATGCCGGCACCTTCAATCCAGCGGTGCAGGGTTGGCAGGTCAGGTTCTTCAACGCCGAAGCGAGCCCGGAGTGCGGGTACGTCCAGCAGATCGAGAATCTCGCTGACCGGGAAACGACTGTCCGGCAGCTTGAGCAGATGTTCGACAGCGATCAGTAGCGGATCGCGACCGCGCTGGCCCTGGTCCGCCAGGGTAAAGGGAATAAAGCGCGGGTCATTGCGTTCCAGCTGGCCAAATACCGCGCGGATGTGCGGCGCATAACTGTCGATATCCGGCACCATCACGATCACGTCGCGCGGTCTCAGATCCGGGTTGGCGCTGAAGCGTTCGAGCAATTGATCGTGGAGGATTTCCACTTCCCGCTGGGCGCTATGGGCAATGTGAAAACGGATCGATTTATCGTTCTTTGGATCGACCGCAGGCCAATATTCACGCGTTTCGCTCAAAGGACGCAGTTCCAGGATGTCGTCCTGCAACTGATTGAGCATGTTTTGCGGCTGGCTGTCGCTGAATAGATCGATACGACCATCGCGAAATGCTGCACGGTAGCTGCCGGGATCGTCGTAGCTGTCGAGCAGGTTAATGTAGTCCCGCCCCTGCTTGCCCCATGCGGCCAATAGAGGATGAGCGTGTTGGTGAAGGGTTTGCGGATCGAGGACAACTGGCATGCCGCTTTTGCGGGCCTGGCGTTTGTATTGGTGCCGCAACAGGTCTTTATCGGCGACGATGTCGGCCCAATGGTGACGACATGGGTTGTGAACGCAAAGCAGCACTTGGCTGAATCGAGCCAGTCCAGCGAGTGCTTCCAGCGCTTGAGCGGGCAGCGAAGAAATCCCGAAAACGATCACTCTGGACGGCAACCCGCTTGGTGCCACGTCGAGACTGTTGATGCGTTCGATGAACCGTTGGTGGACGCCGGCCCGGCTCTGGGCCATGCCTTGTTCCCCCACATCCAGAAGCAGTGCACGCCACAATTCTGCTTGCCAGCAATTGGCCGGGGTCAGGGCCTTGGCTTCGCCTCTGCCGTTTCGCAATTGATGTCGGCCTTCGGCCCAATCTTCGAGCCAGTCGGCCCGGTACACCTGATATTGATCGAACAGATCCGCCAGACGCTCAGACAACTGATAGCGTTTACGCAAATCGGTGTCGTGGGTAAGGAAGCGTTGCAGGGGTTCGAAATGCGGCTGGTCGATCAGCTGCGGCAGCAGGCGCATCAGACGCCAGGTCAACGGTGCTTTATCGAGTAGGGACTTGGCCGGGATTTCATCACGGCCCAGGACCATGCGATAGAGCTGCCACATGAAACTGCCGGGCAATTGCACATCTATTGCGGCCGCAATTCCGCAACCACCCATATCGTCATCTTGAGGGTCTTCGGCCAGTGCGAGCTTGAGCCATTGAGCAATGCCGTTGCTCTGTACCAAGGCGATTTCATTTTCCAAGGGAGCCAGCGGGTAGTGCCGCATTACGCTGATCACCAGGCTACGCAGTTCATCCAGACTGTTGCTTTGAACCACCATAAAACCGGCATTGAGGGACGCGGCGTCCGGCATAAAGGCTTCCTTGGGAAAATACAAAAGCTAGGGCCGAACCTTAGCACTGTCGGGAGACTGTGACAGCCGGAAGCCGTCTGAAGATGCTGTACGAACTTTCCTGCGGGCAAAAACAAAACCCCTACCTGCATACGCAGATAGGGGTTTCGGAATTTAATCTTGACGATGACCTACTCTCACATGGGGAAACCCCACACTACCATCGGCGATGCATCGTTTCACTGCTGAGTTCGGGATGGGATCAGGTGGTTCCAATGCTCTATGGTCGTCAAGAAATTCGTGAGCCAGGTCGTTTGCCCTTGCGGGTTCACGCTCCAGCGAATGGGTATGTGATAGATCTCGGTGTTTGTGAGCAGCTCGAACTTTCGGTTCGTTTCGTCTTCACACACCGCAATCTGATGCTC
>NZ_JBSPCZ010000015.1:0-179076 GCF_056161485.1 Pseudomonas sp. 5Vm1k | reverse complement strand
AGGAAACGTGGCGTATGGCAAGGCTATCTGACATGCGAAAACGCTGAGAAAGGAAGAGAAATATCGGACTGGATTGGTGCCAAAGACAGCGCGAAAAAGAGCCAAAAGCGACGTGAACTCACAAAAACGACCAAAAATAAAAAAGGGTCGCGAGATAAAATCTCGCGACCCTTTGAATTATATGGTCGGGACGGAGTGATTCGAACACTCGACCCCTAGCACCCCATGCTAGTGCGCTACCGGACTGCGCTACGCCCCGACTAGGCGTTAAACCTGTTCCTCATCTCGAGGAACGCTCAAGAATATATCGCAAGCTTTTGAAAACTGGAAGTATTCAAACGCAGGAATTTACTTCTTGAGGACAACCAACACGTCTTCCAACTCAGCAATCATCTGCCGAATCATTTGCTTGTATTGGGTGGTGTCGTCTTTGGCTTCATCGCCGGACAAACGCAGGCGCGCGCCGCCGATGGTGAACCCTTGATCGTAAAGAAGCGCGCGGATTTGCCGGATCATCAGCACGTCTTGTCGCTGATAATACCGGCGGTTTCCGCGGCGTTTGACGGGGTTGAGTTGAGGAAACTCCTGCTCCCAGTAGCGCAGCACGTGTGGTTTTACCGCACACAGCTCGCTGACTTCACCAATGGTGAAGTAGCGTTTGCCTGGGATGACGGGTAGCTCGTCGTTATGACTTGGTTCCAGCATAAGCCTCAACTCGGGCCTTCAACTTCTGCCCTGGACGAAAGGTGACCACACGGCGAGCCGTGATCGGGATTTCTTCACCCGTTTTCGGATTGCGGCCAGGCCGCTGGCGTTTGTCCCGAAGGTCGAAATTGCCGAAACCGGACAATTTGACTTGTTCGTTGTCTTCAAGAGCGTGCCTGATTTCTTCAAAAAACAGTTCGACCAATTCCTTGGCCTCCCGTTTATTCAGGCCCAGCTCTTCATACAGACGTTCCGCCATCTCAGCTTTCGTCAGAGCCCCCATACGTCACTTCCTTAACGTGGCGTTCAACCTTTGTTCGAGCGAGGTGAGGATATTTTGCGTCGTGTTATTCACCTCATCGTCATTAAGAGTGCGCGATGGATGCTGCCAGGTCAAGCCAACTGCAAGGCTTTTTCTATCAGGATCAATGCCTTTACCCTGATACACGTCAAATAGCCTGAGGTCCGTCAGCCATTCCCCTGCATTTTCACGGATTACGTCCAGTACGGCACTGGCTGCGACGTCTTTTTCGGCAATCAACGCAAGGTCACGACGCACTTCAGGAAAGCGCGACAACTCCTGGAATTTAGGCATTTTACCCAACGCCACTTCCGCCAGAACCAGCTCGAAAACGAAGACCGGGCGATCGAGGCCGAGGTTTTTCGACAACTCAGGATGAATCGCACCCACGTAGCCGACCAGACGACCTTCACGCTCGATGCGCGCGGTCTGACCTGGATGCAGCGCCGGGTGTTTGCCCGGTACGAAGGTGAACGAATCCAGTGCACCGGCGAAGCCCAACACCGCTTCCACGTCAGCCTTGACGTCGAAGAAGTCCACGACATCCCGACCTTGTGCCCAGCCTTCAGGCAGACGGCTACCGCATACGACACCCGCCAGCATCGGCTCTTGCTTCAAGCCTTCCAGTTGACCGACAAAACGCAGACCGCTTTCGAACAGACGGACGCGATCCTGCTGACGGTTCAGGTTGTGCTGAAGCGCCTTGACCAAGCCTGGCCACAGGGACGAACGCATGGCAGCCATGTCGTTTGAAATCGGGTTGGCCAACAGCAGCGGTTCAACACCCGGATTAAACAGTTCGAACTGTTTCGGATCGATGAAGCTGTAGGTGATCGCTTCCTGATAACCACGCGCCACCAGCAGACGGCGCAGTTCAGGCAGGTCGCTGCGGGCTTCGGCCTTGGCTTGCGGTGCCAGACGGGCTTGCGGGTAGCGAACCGGCAGACGGTTGTAACCGTACAGACGGGCCAACTCTTCGATCAGATCGACTTCCAGGCTGATATCGAAGCGATGGCTTGGCACTTCTACGCGCCACTGCCCTGCCCCATCGGCGGAAACGGTCAGGCCCAAGCCGTTGAGCAGACGCTCGACTTCGGACGATTCCATTTCCATGCCCAGCATCTGGGTGATGCGCTGCGCACGAAGGGTAATCGGCGCGATTTTCGGCAGGTGCTGCTCGCTGACGGTTTCGATGATCGGGCCGGCTTCGCCGCCAGTGATTTCCAGCAGCAGACCAGTGGCGCGCTCCATGGCTTCACGGGCCAGTTGCCAGTCCACGCCACGCTCGTAGCGGTGCGAAGCGTCGGTGTGCAGGCCATAGGAACGGGCTTTGCCAGCGACAGCAATCTGATCGAAGAACGCGCTTTCAAGGAATACGTCGCGGGTGGTCGCAGTATTGACGCCGCTGTGCTCGCCACCCATCACGCCAGCGATTGCCAGGGCGCGAGTGTGGTCGGCAATCACCAGCGTATCGCTACGCAGGCTGACTTCCTGACCGTCGAGCAGCACCAGCTTCTCGTCTTCTTCAGCCATGCGCACGCGGATGCCGCCATTGATTTCGGCGAGATCGAATGCGTGCAGCGGTTGACCCAACTCCAGCATCACGTAGTTGGTGATGTCGACGGCAGCGTCGATGCTGCGCACGTCGCCACGACGCAAGCGCTCGACCATCCACAGAGGCGTTGGCTTGGACAGGTCGACGTTACGGATCACACGACCCAGGTAACGCGGGCAAGCAGCAGGTGCCAGCACTTCAACCGAACGCACTTCGTCGTGCACGGCTGGCACGACAGCCACTACCGGACGGGTGACTTCGGCGTTGTACAGCGCGCCGACTTCACGGGCCAGACCAGCCAGGGACAGGCAGTCGCCGCGGTTTGGGGTCAGGTCGACCTCAATGCTGGCGTCATCCAGGCTCAGGTATTCACGAATGTCCTGACCGACCGGCGCATCGGCCGGCAATTCCATCAAGCCATCGTTGCCTTCGCCAACTTGCAGCTCGGCTTGCGAGCACAGCATGCCGTTGGATTCAACGCCACGCAGCTTGGCTTTCTTGATCTTGAAGTCGCCTGGCAGTTCGGCACCGATCATGGCGAACGGGATCTTCAGGCCCGGGCGCACGTTTGGCGCACCGCAGACGACCTGGAAGGTCTCCGAGCCATTGCTGACCTGGCAAACACGCAACTTGTCGGCGTCCGGGTGCTGCTCGGTGCTCAGCACCTCGCCCACCACCACGCCGGTGAATTCGCCGGCGGCCAGCGTAACGCTGTCGACCTCAAGACCGGCCATCGACAAACGAGCAACCAGCTCGTCACGACTTACCTGCGGGCTTACCCAGCCACGCAGCCATTGTTCACTGAATTTCATCCTGCTCTCCTAAGAATTCGTTACGACTAGCGAAATTGCGCGAGGAACCGCAAGTCGTTGTCGAAGAACAGACGCAAGTCGTTCACGCCGTAACGCAGCATGGCCAGACGCTCAACGCCCATGCCGAAGGCAAAGCCCGAGAACTCTTCCGGGTCGATCCCGGACATACGCAGCACGTTCGGGTGAACCATGCCGCAGCCCATGACTTCCAGCCAGCCAGTCTGCTTGCAGACGCGGCAGCCTTTACCGCTGCACATCACGCATTCCATGTCGACTTCGGCGGATGGCTCGGTGAACGGGAAGTACGAAGGGCGGAAACGTACGGCCAGTTCTTTTTCGAAGAACACGCGCAGGAACTCTTCGATGGTGCCTTTCAGGTCGGCGAAATTGATGTCGCGATCGACCAGCAGGCCTTCGACCTGGTGGAACATCGGCGAATGGGTGATATCGGAGTCGCTACGGTACACACGGCCTGGGCAGACGATGCGGATCGGCGGTTGCTTCGATTCCATGGTGCGGACCTGTACCGGCGAGGTATGGGTGCGCAGCAACATGTTGGCATTGAAATAGAAGGTGTCATGCATCGACCGGGCCGGGTGATGGCCTGGGATGTTGAGCGCTTCGAAGTTGTGATAGTCGTCTTCGACCTCAGGGCCTTCGGCGATGCCGTAGCCAATGTGGGTGAAGAACTGTTCGATACGTTCCAGAGTGCGAGTAACCGGGTGCAGACCACCGGAGGTCTGGCCACGGCCAGGCAGGGTCACGTCAATGGACTCGGCGGACAGTTTGGCGGCCAGATCGGCCTCTTCAAACAGTGCCTTGCGGGCATTGAGAACCTCTGTGACACGCTCCTTGGCAACGTTGATCAGGGCGCCGACTTGCGGACGCTCTTCTGCCGGCAAATTCCCCAGGGTCTTCATCACCTGAGTCAATTCGCCCTTTTTGCCAAGGTAGTGAACCCGGATTTGCTCCAGGGCATTGATATCTTCAGCGCTTTGCACAGCCTCTAGAGCTTGAGAGACCAGCGCGTCCAGGTTTTCCATGTACAGACTCCAGATACAAAATAGGGGAAGAGCTTGAAGGCTCTTCCCCTATTTATGACGTTTAACACCTGGCCCCACAAAGGTGAGGCCAGGTGACTGTCGGGGGTACTTAAGCCAAGGTGGCTTTAGCTTTCTCGACAATCGCAGCAAACGCCGCTTTTTCGTTCACTGCCAGATCAGCCAGAACCTTACGGTCGATCTCGATGGACGCTTTTTTCAGGCCGGCGATGAAACGGCTGTAGGACAGACCGTTGATACGTGCACCAGCGTTGATACGAGCGATCCACAGAGCGCGGAACTGACGTTTTTTCTGACGACGGTCACGGTAGGCGTATTGGCCTGCCTTGATTACCGCTTGCTTGGCAACACGGAATACGCGCGAGCGAGCGCCGTAGTAGCCTTTAGCAAGTTTCAGAATTTTTTTGTGACGTTTACGGGCAATGACGCCACGCTTTACACGAGCCATGAGTTACTTCCTCTATTCTTGACTAAATTAACGAAGGCGCAGCATGCGCTCGACTTTTGCCACGTCACACGGTGCCAGCAAGCTGCTACCGCGCAGTTGACGCTTACGCTTGGTCGACATTTTAGTCAGGATGTGGCTCTTGAAAGCGTGCTTGTGCTTGATACCGTTAGCAGTTTTCAGAAACCGCTTAGCAGCACCACTTTTAGTTTTCATTTTTGGCATGTTCGGATACTCCGCATTCAGTTGATAAACATAATCAGAAGGCCTGCCGTGCCCTATTGATTACTTCTTCTTTTTCGGGGCGATGACCATGATCAGCTGGCGTCCTTCCATCTTAGGATGCTGTTCGACCGAACCGTACTCGAGCAAGTCACCTTCAACTCGCTTGAGGAGTTCCATCCCCAGCTCCTGGTGGGCCATCTCACGGCCGCGGAATCGCAAGGATACCTTGGCCCTGTCCCCATCACTCAGGAAACGTACCAGGTTGCGCAGTTTTACCTGGTAATCCCCTTCCTCCGTCCCTGGACGAAACTTGATTTCTTTAACCTGGATCTGCTTCTGGTTTTTCTTGGCTGCGGCAATCTGCTTCTTCTTTTCGAAGATCGATTTGCCGTAGTCCATCAGTTTGCAAACAGGGGGTACTGCATCGGCGGAAATTTCCACCAGATCCAGTTTGGCCTCTTCAGCCTTAAGAAGCGCGTCTTCAATTGACACAATCCCAAGCTGCTCACCCTCAGCCCCAATTAACCGAACCTCGCGTGCCGAGATATTCTCGTTGATCGGGGCTTTCGGTGCAGCTCGTTTATCTTGTCTCATTTCACGCTTAATAGTAATTACTCCGAATCTGGGCGACCACGCCGGGAAACCGCTTGAGCGAGGAACTCAGCGAATTGGGCGACGGGCATCGAGCCCAGGTCAGCACCTTCACGAGTACGCACAGCGACAGTCTGCATCTCGACTTCCCGATCTCCGATAACCAAGAGATAAGGAACCTTGAGCAAAGTATGCTCGCGGATTTTAAAGCCGATCTTTTCATTTCTCAAGTCAGACTTGGCACGAAATCCGCTTTCGTTGAGAGTTTTTTCAACCTCAGCGGCGAAATCAGCCTGTTTATCAGTGATATTCATGATCACTGCCTGGGTCGGAGCCAGCCACGCAGGGAACGCGCCCTCGTAGTGCTCGATCAGGATTCCGACAAAACGTTCGAAAGAGCCCAGGATCGCCCGGTGCAACATAACCGGGTGCTTGCGACTGTTGTCTTCGGAGACGTATTCGGCTCCCAGACGGACAGGCAGGTTAAAATCGAGCTGAAGGGTACCACACTGCCAGACACGGCCAAGGCAATCTTTCAGCGAGAACTCGATCTTCGGACCGTAGAACGCACCCTCGCCCGGCTGCAAATCGTACGGCAAGCCAGCGCTATCAAGGGCTGCAGCCAAAGCGGCTTCGGCGCGATCCCACAGCTCGTCGGAACCGACGCGTTTTTCCGGACGAGTGGACAGTTTCATCTCGACGTCTTTAAAGCCGAAGTCGGCGTAAACGTCCATGGTCAGCTTGATAAACGCGGCGGACTCGGCCTGCATCTGCTCTTCGGTGCAGAAGATGTGGGCGTCATCCTGAGTGAACGCACGCACACGCATGATGCCGTGCAAGGCACCCGAAGGCTCGTTACGGTGACAAGCACCGAATTCGGCCAGACGCATCGGCAACTCGCGGTAGCTCTTCAGGCCTTGATTGAACACCTGCACGTGGCAAGGGCAGTTCATCGGCTTGATGGCGTAGTCGCGGTTTTCCGACTGAGTGGTGAACATGTTGTCGGCGTAGTTGGCCCAGTGCCCGGACTTCTCCCACAGGCTGCGGTCAACGACTTGCGGAGTCTTGATCTCCAGATAGCCATTGTCGCGCTGAACCTTGCGCATGTACTGCTCGAGCACTTGGTACAGAGTCCAGCCGTTCGGGTGCCAGAACACCATGCCCGGGGACTCTTCCTGAGTGTGGAACAGACCCAGACGCTTGCCGATCTTGCGGTGATCGCGCTTTTCAGCTTCTTCGATGCGCTGGATGTAAGCCGCCAGCTGCTTCTTGTCAGCCCAGGCAGTACCGTAAACGCGCTGCAATTGCTCGTTCTTGGCATCGCCACGCCAGTAGGCGCCGGACAACTTGGTCAGCTTGAAGGATTTCAGGAAGCGGGTGTTCGGCACGTGCGGACCGCGGCACATGTCGACGTATTCTTCGTGATAGTACAGGCCCATGGCCTGCTCGTTCGGCATGTCCTCGACCAGGCGCAACTTGTAGTCTTCGCCACGAGCCTTGAACACTTCGATCACTTCGGCACGCGGAGTGACTTTCTTGATCACGTCATAATCTTTCTCGATCAGCTGCTGCATGCGCTGTTCGATCGCAGCCAGGTCGTCCGGAGTGAAAGGACGTTCGAAGGCGATGTCGTAATAGAAGCCTTCGTCGATGACCGGCCCGATGACCATCTTGGCCGTCGGGTACAACTGCTTGACCGCGTGGCCAACCAGGTGGGCGCAAGAGTGGCGAATGATCTCCAGCCCCTCTTCATCCTTTGGCGTAATGATTTGCAGCGTGGAATCGCTGTCGATGATGTCGCTGGCGTCGACCAGCTTGCCATTGACCTTGCCGGCCACGGTGGCTTTGGCCAGGCCAGCACCAATGGATGCGGCGACCTCGGCTACGGAAACCGGGTGATCGAATGAACGTTGACTGCCGTCGGGAAGAGTAATAGTTGGCATGGCGCCTCCTCTCCTAGTGGTGACCCCTACCAAAGGTCACGTGGGTTGGGATGAGCCAGTACAAGATCCGATCCAGGCCATTCAATGACGAACGCCTGCCTTACAGCGGCAGGAGCCTTGCGGCCAACCGGAAAACCGAACCAGAGTGACTGGGATTCAAATCAGGGTTATTCGTGCCTCTGCCGCCACCGGGACTGAAAGTCAGTCCGGAGCCTGCAAAAGCCCGAGCGAGGCATGCTAGCACAGATGAACGGTCGTCGCGGTAGAGAGGTTTTCTGCCGGGGCAAATCAGGCGATTTTATGCCAGAGTGCTGAACTTGAACCCCGCTTTACCTCTCTGATAACAAGACATTGACCCACAAGGAGCATCCCAGCATGCGTCTGAATCGTTTGTTCGCCGTAGTCGCCCCCATCGTTCTGTTGTTGCCACTGGCCGCCCATGCCGATTGGCCAAAGGGCGAACGCGAAAAATACATGGCTCAGTGCACCCAGGCAGCCACCCCGCAGATTGGCGCTGCCGCGGCCAAGGCTCACTGCGCTTGCGGTGCCGACGCGATCAAGTCGTACCCGGAAAAGGACATTCAGTCATTGATGGACAACACGGCCAGTGATGCACTGAAAAAACAGGCGCTGGACAAAATCGCGTCGTGCAGAGCCGATACCAAGGCAAAAAAATAAGCACCCGATCCCGCCACGAGGGCCCTGACGAGCGCTAAAAAGCCTCTGAAAACTGCTTTTTTGTACAATTTATGCAGGTTTTACAGCTTTTTTTATCGTCTTTACTTTCGGCCGAAAGCCTTTTAAAACGGGGCTTTCAGCCAGATCAAGCAGCAAAGAAAGCACGGTTGAGGGGCAAACAGCACCTTCGGGGGGCTCCCAAACCGTACATTTCGACTATGATAGTCCCGTGTGCCCAGTTGGCCTGAGCAGCACAGTACTACTGAAAATATATGTTTCTTGGAGATACACCATGTCTAATCGCCAAACCGGCACCGTTAAATGGTTCAACGATGAAAAAGGCTTCGGCTTCATCACTCCTCAAGGTGGCGGTGACGACCTGTTCGTACACTTCAAAGCTATCGAAAGCGACGGTTTCAAAAGCCTGAAAGAAGGCCAAACCGTTTCCTTCGTGGCTGAGAAAGGCCAAAAGGGTATGCAAGCTGCACAAGTTCGCCCAGAGTAAGTTTCTGGCGCACTAAAAAAACCCCGTCCATGTGACGGGGTTTTTTATGGGCGAAACAAAAGCCTGAACGAATCAGCCGCAATTGATGCGCGTGATCACCAGGTTGTCATCGGTGTTCAGATTCAGGCGATCGGAACGGTACTCCAGGGTCACCATATCGCTGGGCTTGAGGATCCGGGCGTTCTGCGCGCCTGCGCGAGTACGTGCCTGCTCCAGCAGTTCTGGCGAGGCCTTTTTACCGACGGTGAATTCTGCGGCCTTTGAGTCACAACGGCTGTGGCCGGTGTCGGTCACCACAGGGTCCTTTGCTGCCGACTCGGTGGAGGGAGTGCTGCAACCGGCCAGCATGGCAACGGCCAACAAAGTACCCAATGACGCGAGCTTCCAAGGCATGAAGCCTCCTTTCAATAGTTAAGCTGAGTTCGTGCGACCGCCAATCCGGCCTTTGGTTTCACAGGCAGCGTTATCACCCTGCCCCTCTATCTGGACAATCAGCGAGTTTGCCTGAGCGTCGCCGCGTCGTTCATCACTCAATCGTGACTGAATATGAACAGCACATCAGTAGATGTCGATGTAGTCGAACGGTGGCGTCGGCCAGTTCTCTTTCAGTGCATTGAAAATCTGCATGACCCAGACCTCGTCACTGGCCGCGACCAATCCCACATAACCCGAGCCCTTGGCCCACGTCTCCAGACGAAACAGCAGGCCACCGATATCGGTACCGCCGACAACGCCCGATGAAATATAAGCGATGCCAGCCTTGGTCACCCGCAACTGGGTGTGCTCGTCGTCGCTGGCGGAGGCCAACAACTGGCGCACGGCCTCAAGGGTCAAACCGTCAGGGGTGTTCAAATCGATCTGCACAGCGCGGTCCTTGAAAATCCATCAAAGACCAAGTGTCGCATAGCCCTACCCTCATGCCTAAGTCGGAGTGCCAAACGTTGCGCAAAATGGTTAACTCAGCACTCAGACTTTTCCGACTTTACGAGCGCCATCATGACCACCGTAAGTATCGACGCCGACATCAAAGCCAAGTGGGCACAGGGCCACAGCTCTTACAGCCCCGGTAGCCCGGAAGAGCTGGCAATCATTGGGATCGATCTGTTGGTCAAGGAACTGGGAACGCAAGCCGCGCAGTCGTTCATCGCCCAGGTATTCGAGAAATACCCGGCGGACTACCTCGGCGTGGTGGATTCAGGCAGGGAATAAAAACCCGCAGGCTGGCACCTGCGGGTATACGGCTTACTTCAGACGAGCCAGACGCTGGGTCAGCAGATCGAAGAAACCCTGAGCATCGCCATTCTCGACCCAGAAAGCATTCTTCGGCGCTTTCAGGCCGTCATACCAATCGACGACAGTCTGGCCAAAGGTGATGCCTTCGCGGCTGTCGATCGCCACATTGACCGAACGACCGGTGAACAGCTCTGGCTTCAGCAGGTAAGCGATGACAGTGGCGTCATGCACCGGGCCGCCCGGGATACCGTAGTGCTCCATATCGCCCTTGACGTACTCATTGAGAATATCGCCCACGATCTTGCCGGCATTGTTGTTGAGCGCGGCGATCTGCTTCAGGCGCGCGTCACTGGTGAGGATCTTGTGGGTCACGTCCAGCGGCAGGTAGGTCAGCTTCACGCCACTCTTGAGCACCACTTCCGCAGCCTGTGGGTCGGCGAACAGGTTGAATTCGGCCACCGGGGTGATGTTGCCGCCATTGAAATGCGCACCGCCCATGACCACCACTTCCTTGATGCCCTGAACGATTTCAGGCTCCTGGATCAGCGCCAGAGCCAGGTTGGTCTGTGGACCGAGCATGGCGATGGTGATGCTGTGGGGTTTGGCGGCTTTCAAAGTATCGATCAGGTAATTGACCGCATTGCCCTCGGCCAAGCCTTTCTTCGGCTCGTGCACGGTGACACCCGACAGGCCTTCCTTGCCATGGATGTTCTCGGCGTAGATCGGTGTGCGCATCAGTGGTTTCGGTGCGCCAGCGTAGACCGGCACTTCTTCGCGCCCTGCCCACTCACGAGCCAGGCGCGCATTACGCGAGGTCTTGTCCAGGCGCACGTTGCCCGCCACGGTGGTCAGCGCGCGAATGTTCAGTTCTTCCGGCGAAGCCAGGGCAAACAGCAAGGCGACCACGTCATCGGCACCCGGATCGGTGTCGATGATCAAGTCGATTTTTTCCGCCGCCTGGGCGCTTGTTGCGGTAATCAGGGACAAAAGCAGCAGACTCCGGAGCAGATGATGCAGTTTCTGAGCATAGCGGTGCATAGCGCACTCCTTGTGCGTGGGAAAGCAAAAAGGGATACAGCGAGTTAGAACGTCACCCCGGACACCAGCACGATGTTGCAGTACGGCGAGCACTCGCCGGTACGAACAATCGCCCGCGCCTGTCGGCTGATGACTTTGAATTGCTCATGACTAAGCAGTTCGCGACGACCCAGCGCGCCTTCGACATTCAGCTCATCCAGCGTCGTCAGGGCCACCGGTTGCTTGTCCAGAATCTCCTGGGCGAGCACATGGCTTTCAACCTGCATTTCGCTGAGCACCACCTTCAAGGTGCTGACAAAATCCGGAATGCCGTGGGTCAGGGCCAGGTCGATCAGTTCGACGCCTGGCGGCACCGGCAGGCCGGCATCGCCGATCACCACCATGTCGCCATGGCCCAGGGACGCGATCAGCCGCGACAGCGCGACGTTGAGCAAAGGTGTCTTTTTCATGGTGTCTTAAAGGCCTGTACGTCGGACAAGGTAGGAATCGAAGGTTGAGCGCCCGCACGAGTGACCGATAGCGCTGCGGCGACTTGACCGAAACGGATCGCCTCGGCCTCGCTTTTGCCGGACGCCAATGCTGCGGCGAAACCACCGACGAAGGTGTCACCCGCCGCCGTTGTATCCACCGCTTTCACGGTCGGCGCAGGGAAATGCTCGAAGCCTGTGCCATTAGCAAACAACGATCCTTGGGCGCCAAGGGTAATGATTACTTTCGCGGCGCCCATGGTGATCAATCGAGTCGCGGCGGTTTCGGCGGTGTCCAGGGAATCCACCGGCAACCCGCTCAGGGCCGATGCTTCGCTTTCATTGGGGATCAGATAGTCGATGGACGCGTACCAATCCGCCGGCAGCGGGCGACTGGCTGGCGCCGGGTTGAGAATCACGGTTTTGCCCAGTTCACGACCGCGCTTGAGCGCATGACCGACTGTGGCGTCCGGCACTTCCAGCTGACAAATGATCACGTCTGCTGCTTGCAATACTGCATCGAAACCGTCGATCACTGCCGGCGTCAACGCACCGTTGGCACCGGCGACAATCACGATCGCGTTCTGGCTGTTGTCATCGACCACGATCAAGGCCACGCCACTGGCGCCGTCGACAATACTCACGGCCTGACAATCGATCTGCTCGGCCAACAGCGCCCCGCGCAACTCCTGCCCATAGGCATCGGTGCCGACGCAGCCGACCATCGACACCTGGGCACCCAATCGCGCCGCGGCTACGGCCTGGTTTGCGCCCTTGCCGCCAGAGACTGTGGAAAATGACTGGCCGATCAGTGTTTCACCGCCACGGGGCAGCCGCGGCGCTCGGGTCACCAGGTCCATGTTCAGGCTGCCTATTACCACTACTTTTGCTGGCATACGTCACTACTCATCAATTCGGTTTCTGCGGTGCTTTCAGCGGAATTCGGAGAACACGCCGGCCAGCGGCGCAGTCGATTCTCGCAAGACGATACTGGGGGTCACGATCCGTTGATCGGTGGCCAGGTCCGGCGTGGCAATCCTGCGCAACAGCACTTCGGCGGCCATCTCACCAAGCTGCAGGATCGATTGGCCGACGGTGGTCAGCGCCGGGTAGACATAACGACTCATCTGGATGTCATCGAAGCCGATCACCGACAGTTCGGTGGGTACGCGAATATTGCGCTCGGCGGCCGCTCGCAGCACACCGATGCCAATCATGTCGTTGCCGGCAAAAATCGCGCTAGGCGGGTTCTTTTCCAACAGGATCGCGGCGGCACTGTAACCGCCGGTGCTGGTGAAGTCGCTTTCCAGCATGCGCTCGCGGGGCACTTCGACGCCCGCCTCTCTCAGCGCCCGGCAATAACCGGCCAGACGCATTTGCGCCACGCTGGTATCCGCCGGCCCGCCGATGGTGGCGATGTCTCGATGCCCCAGTTCCAGCAGATGTCGAGTGGCCAGGTAGGCGCCATATTCGTGGTCGATGCGCACCAGGTCGGCATTCACACCTTCCAGCCCACGGTCGACAATCACCATCGGTGTGCGCACGCCGGCCAGGCCTTCAGCGAGCACGGCATCACCGCCGGCCGAGGCCACGATCAAGCCGTCGATGCGTTTTTCCAGCAGCACCCTTAAATAGCTGCGCTGCTTATCCGGGTTGTCATCGGAGTTGCAGAGGATCACGCAATAGCCGTTACGCTCGCAGTAATCCTCGATGCCCCGAGCCAATTCGGCGAAGTACGGGTTGAGGCTGTTAGGCACCAGCAAACCGATGGTCGCCGTGGTTTTGGCTTTCAACGAACGCGCGACGGCGCTGGGTACGTAATCGAGGCTTTTGATCGCCGCCTCGACTTTTACCCGCACTTCTTCACTGACCGGCCGCGTCTTGTTCACCACGTGGGACACGGTGGTGTAGGAAATTCCTGCAAGTGCCGCCACATCCTTGATCGTTGCCATGAATCAGGTCCGCCGGCTTGCGCGCTGACTGCGATAAGTATCCAGCACCACCGCCACCACGATAACCGCACCGGTGATGATGCGCTTGGTTGGTTCGGTCGCGCCGATCTGCGCCAGACCGGCCGCCAATACCGAAATGATCAACACACCGAAGAACGTACTGATCACCGAACCACGGCCGCCCATCAGGCTGGTGCCGCCGATGACCACGGCAGCGATCACTTGCAGCTCCAGACCGGAACCGGCATTCGGGTCCGCAGCTTCCAGTCGGGAAATCTGAAACAGCGCAGCGATGCCGGCCAGCAGCCCCATCAGGCTGAACACCAGAATCTTGTAGGGTTTCGGGTTGATCCCCGCCAGACGCACCGCTTCTTCGTTGGTGCCGATGCCGATCAGGTAACGGCCGAACACAGTACGGGTCAGCACCGCCTGGGCGACGATGATGATCACAAAGGCAATGATGAACGACGGTGAAATACCGAAGGCAATCGGGTTGGACAGCCAGGCGAAAGAATCACCGATGTAGGCAGTGCGCGAGCCGGTCATCTGGTACGCAAGGCCTCGGGCCATTTCCAGCACACCGAGGGACACGATGAACGACGGGATCCGCCAGGCCACGGTGATCGAACCGGTGATGGTCCCGGCCAGTGCCGCCACCGCCATGCCGAGCAAGGCTGCCGGCAAGACGCTCCAGCCCCAGCCGAGAATCGCCACGCTGACCGCCGAGGCCGCGAGCGCCAGCACCGAACCAACCGACAGGTCGATGCCGCCGATGATCAGCACGAAGGTCATGCCGACCGCCAGTACCATCAAGTCCGGAATCTGGTTGGCCAAAGTACTGAAGGTGTCGTAAGACAGAAAATGGCTGCTCAGGACCGAGAACAGCGCGACCATCGCCAGCAAGGCACCGGCCAGGCCCAGATAGGTGCCGAGGCCGTAAAAATTGCCACTACGTTTACCGGCAGACGTTGCAGTTTTCATGGAAGATCCCTAGGCGCTGCTTCGTTGAGCAACGCATCACGTTTTTGGTAGCCGGCAAAAGCGGCGGCAAGCAAATCATCCTGGGTCCAGCTGTCGCGCTCGAACGTGTCAATCAGACGTCCCGCCGACAACACACCGATCCGGTCGCAGATCAGCATCAGTTCACGCAGGTCACTGGACACCACCACCAGTGCCTTGCCCTGACGAGTCAGTTCACCGAGCAAGGCATAGATGTCGAACTTGGCGCCGACGTCGATGCCGCGGGTCGGTTCGTCGAACAACATCACCGAACAATCGCGCTCCAGCCAGCGGCCGATCACGACCTTCTGCTGGTTACCGCCAGACAGCTCGGACACCAGTTGCGTCGGGCTGGAACTGCGGATGCGCATGGCGTTGATCTGACGCTGGGCCAGGGCCATCTCGTCACCATTGTTGACGACGCCCGCGCTGGAAATCACCGGCATGTTGCCCAACGCAATGTTGGCGCTGATCGATTGGGTCAGCAGCAGGCCTTCGCCCTTGCGGTCCTCGGTGATCAGGGCAATGCCGTGACCCACCGCGTCGGCTGGTGAACGAATGCTGACGACTTTAGCCGGTGAGCCCAGAGCGACCGTGCCGCTGTCTGGCGTGTCGGCACCGAAGATCAGGCGCAGCAACTCGGTGCGCCCTGCCCCGATCAGCCCGGAAATCCCGTAGATTTCACCGGCACGCACTTCGAAAGACACGTCACGAACCTTGTCGGAGCGGGTCAGCCCTGTAACCGTCAAGGCTGGCGCCCCGATGTTGCGCGGGCCCATGTCCATGTGTTCGCCGAGCTCGCGGCCCACCATCAGGGTGACCAGTTGCTCGCTGTTGTAATTGGCCATCGGCTCGACGCAGACCAAGTTGCCGTCGCGCAGCACCGCAATGCGCTGAGCCACCCGCGCCAGTTCTTCGAGGCGATGGGAAATGTAGATGATCGACACGCCGCGAGCTTGCAGGCGGGTGATCTGTTCGAAGAGCATCTCGACTTCCCGCGCCGTCAGCATCGCTGTCGGTTCGTCGAGGATCAGCACGTGGCAGTCGCCGATCAGGTTGCGGGCGATCTCGACCATTTGCTGGTGACCGATGCCCAGCTCGCCAACCAGGGTGTCCGGGTCAATCGCGTCGAGGCCGACCTGGGCCATCGCCTCGATCGCCGCCTTGCGCAGTTGCTTGCGACTGATCCAGCCACCGTTGCTTGGCAGGTTATCGAGAAAAAGGTTTTCCGCCACCGACAGGGTTGGCAACAGATTGAGTTCTTGCATGACCATGCGGATGCCCAGGTCTTCGGCCTGGGTCCGGCTGCCGGGGCGGTAGTCCTGACCCTGGAATTGCATCTGGCCGGTGGTCGGTGAGACCAGCCCGCCAATGATCTTCGACAGGGTGCTTTTGCCGGCGCCGTTCTCGCCGGTCAGCGCCAGTACTTCACCGCGCATCAGCGTCAGGTCGATGCCGGTCAGGACCGGTTGGGCATAGGTCTTACCGATACCGCTGACCGAGAGGACAGCGTTCGGGGCGGAAACTGACATAAAAACTCTCCATGCGCTCGCCCGGACGGGCGAGCACCGTTGTGTCGCCAGAAGGACTACTTGGTAACCAGCTCTACCGGAGTTTCGATCACACCGTTGGTACCGCTGTCGACTTTCTCGCCCTTGATGATTTTCAGCGCAGTCTCGATGCCGAACACGGCTTGCTTGGCGGCAAACTGGTCAGCGGTGGCCAGGACACGGCCATCCTTGAGCATCGGTTTGATGGCATTGATGTTGTCGTAACCGACTACCTGAACCTTGCCAGCCTTGCCCGCGGCACGGACGGCAGAAACGGCACCGACGGCCATGCTGTCGTTGCCGGTCAGCAGCGCTTTGACGTCCGGGTATTCACTGAGAATCGAGGCGGCAACCTTGTTGCCTTTGTCGATCTCCCAGTCACCGGATTGCAGCGACACGACCTTGATATTCGCCGCTTCCATCGCATCCTTGAAGCCTGCGGTGCGCTGCTGGGCGTTGGTGGTGGTGGACACGCCTTCGATGATGCCGACTTCGTCACCGGCCTTCAGTTGCTTGGCCAGGTACTCGCCGACCAGACGCGCGCCTTTGCGGTTGTCCGGGCCTACAAACGGTACGCTGATGTTCTTGCTTTTGACGACCGCCGGGTCGAGTTGGTTATCGATGTTGATCACGGTGATACCGGCATCGACAGCCTTCTTGATCACCGGCACCATGGCCTTGGAGTCAGCCGGCGCGATGACCAGCGCATTGACCTTGGCCAGAATCATTTGCTCGACGATGCGCGTCTGGCCAGCGGTGTCGGTTTCGTCCTTAATGCCGTTGGAGATCAGGTCGAAGTCGGCGGAATGGTCTTTCTGATAAGCCTTAGCGCCGTCTTCCATGGTCAGGAAGAATTCGTTGGCCAGGGATTTCATGACCAGCGCTACTTTAGGTTTTTCAGGGGTGTCGGCGAAAGCCGAAGAGAGGGGCAAAGCGGCGGATGCGGCAGCCAGCATAGCGACAGCGAGAAGACGTCCAGCGAATGGCAGCTTCATGGGTTCACTCCGATCTTATGATTATTGTGAGCAACGCTTGCGCTGGCGTAGGCTACAGGGCGTTCGTCGATGGATTAAGCCATCACGACTGCCGCGCAAACGTTTGCGTAGACCGAACTATGCGAACCCTGCCGAGATTTGTCAACGAGCAGAATCGACCATTTTGTGTCCTGGCTGGCAAAAACCGGACATTGCCCTTATGCCGTGGTATTGACCACCGATCCGGTGCTGGCCCCCTTGGACAATTCCTTGATCAGGGCGGCTGACACTTCCAGCAGCGCGCCGTTGGTCTCGGCGATCTGCCCTTGAATGGCCATAACCGCAGTGGCCTTGGCTTCCGGCGTCGGATAAGACGCTGCTTGAGCCTGGGCCAATTGCTGCTGTTGCTCGCGCAATTGCTGTTGCAACTCTTGCATACGTTTGAGGAGGACTTTCACCGCCACGCTCTGGTTGCTAACGGCCTCGGCTGTGGCTTTTGCATCGGCGCTTTTATCCAGCCCTACGGGACCGGTCTTGACGACCTTGCCGTCGTCTTCTTTAGTGCCCAGCGCTTTGGCTGCCTCGGCCTCCGTAGCGTCGTTCAACGCGCGGATGATGGCAGCGGACTTGCCGCCAATGGTGACGCCCGCGGCATTCGGAATACCGACCGATAACGACATGTGAACTCCTGAAAAAATAAGATCCTTTAAAGGACCATCGACCTGAGTGCAATTTTCTTTAGCACTGATTCGAAAATCAGCAAGGCGATTTAATCTGCAAAGTTCGCAGTCCTTTTCGGAGAACCGAACATAGACGCTCAACGCGTTCGGAAACCCGGACAACCCGTTGTGTAATTTCGTTTAAACCCACCTAAATACTGATAAAAATCATCAACTTAAAGTTTTCCCTCATTCAAAGTTCGGCTGGTACAGATCCTGCTCCTTCTCGTGTACCCCAGGCGTTCAGATCTGCCGGGGGCGTATCTAGATGAACCTGCATCAGCACCGTCACTACTAGAGAGAAAATAATGAAATCTGCATTCAACACCCTTCTTCCGGGCGCTTTGGCCCTCCTGCTACTCCTGCCCACCGCCCTTCAAGCGAAAGAAGCCGAAACCCAACAGAAACTGGCGAACGTGGTGATCCTGGCCACTGGCGGCACCATCGCCGGCGCTGGCGCCAGTGCAGCCAACAGCGCTACTTATCAGGCTGCCAAAGTCGGTATCGAACAATTGATCGCTGGCGTGCCGGAACTCAGCCAACTGGCTAACGTGCGTGGCGAACAAGTCATGCAGATCGCGTCCGAAAGCATCACCAACGACAACCTGTTACAGCTGGGTCGCCGCGTCGCGGAATTGGCAGACGACAAAGCCGTCGATGGCATTGTCATCACCCACGGCACCGACACCCTGGAAGAAACCGCCTACTTCCTGAACCTGGTGGAAAAAACCGACAAGCCAATCGTCGTTGTCGGCTCCATGCGTCCGGGCACCGCGATGTCGGCTGACGGCATGCTGAACCTGTACAACGCCGTGGCCGTGGCCAGCAGCAAAGAGGCACGCGGCAAAGGTGTGCTGGTGACCATGAACGATGAAATCCAGTCCGGTCGCGACGTCAGCAAAATGATCAACATCAAGACCGAGGCCTTCAAAAGTGCCTGGGGTCCGCTGGGCATGGTCGTTGAAGGCAAATCCTACTGGTTCCGTCTGCCGGCCAAGCGCCACACCATGGACTCGGAATTCGACATCAAAACCATCAAGAGCCTGCCTGACGTAGAAATCGCCTATTCCTATGGCAACGTCAGCGACACTGCCTACAAGGCCCTGGCGCAATCGGGGGCCAAAGCGATCATTCACGCCGGCACCGGCAACGGTTCCGTGTCTTCCCGCGTGGTGCCAACCCTGCAAGCCCTGCGCAAGGATGGCGTGCAAATCATCCGTTCGTCCCACGTCAACGCCGGCGGTTTCGTCCTGCGTAACGCCGAACAGCCTGACGACAAGTACGACTGGGTCGTGGCGCATGACCTGAACCCACAGAAGGCGCGCATCCTGGCCATGGTCGCGCTGACCAAGACCAACGACAGCAAAGAGCTGCAACGGATGTTCTGGGAGTACTGATCCGCCCTCGCCCGACCGGTTCCGGTCGGGCACCGCTTGCGCCACTTGCCCATCTTGGAAAGTGGCATCTCCTACAAAAAAACGCCAACCGTCTTACACCAAACGGAAAAAAACACTGTCAGAGGATTTTCTTGAATTTTAAGCAGTTGCGAAAATGCTTACAGTTAAATACTGTATACACGTACAGCTTAATAAGGATAACTCCGTGGCCACTACTCCTGCCTCTCCTGGCTCCTTTGAACGCATGGGTCTGCGCGTTCAAAAAATCATCAATTCCCCTACCGCGCAAAAATCCAAAGCCGCACTGATTTTCCGTTTGCCGGACGAACCGGTGGACGAATGGGAACAGTTGCTCGAAGAAATCGACGAGAACGATAACGTCACCCTCGCCTACCGCGACGATGGCGGCGTGCAGATTTTCTGGGTTGTGCCGAAGGAAGATTGAGTCAATGAGTGTCCGTTGTTTTGCTTTGCTGTTTCTGTTCATCGCCATGGGGGCCCAGGCCGGCGCGCCGCGCACTTTCAACGAAGCCAAGAAAGTCGCCTGGAAGCTCTACGCACCGCAATCCACCGAGTTTTATTGCGGCTGCAAATACACCGGCAACAAGGTCGACCTCGCCGCCTGTGGTTACGTGCCGCGCAAAAGTGCCAAGCGCGCCGCCCGCATCGAATGGGAACACATTGTCCCCGCGTGGCAGATTGGGCATCAGCGCCAATGCTGGCAGGCCGGTGGACGCAAGAATTGCACCCGCTACGATCCAACCTATCAGAAGGCCGAGGCCGACTTGCACAACCTGGTGCCGAGCATCGGTGAGGTGAATGGGGACCGCAGCAACTTCAGCTTTGGTTGGCTACCGGTGCAATCAGGTCAATACGGTTCGTGCCTGACCCAGGTCGACTTCAAGGCCAAGAAGGTCATGCCCCGGCCGTCGATTCGCGGAATGATCGCCCGGACCTATTTCTACATGAGCAAGCAATACGGGTTGAAGCTGTCCAGGCAGGATCGCCAACTGTATGAAGCCTGGAACAAGACCTATCCGGTGCAAACCTGGGAACGCCAGCGCAATCAAAGCGTGGCGTGCGTGATGGGGCGCGGCAACGAGTTTGTCGGCCCGGTGGACATGAAAGCCTGCGGTTGAACAAACGCTGAAAACACAAAGGCCTCAGGCATTAAAACCCGAGGCCTTTGTTCGTTTCTAACCGCCGGTTTTGTTGTAGCGCCAGTAACCCATCAGATTGAGCGACTCACGGGGAATGCCGCGCTCCTTGATCAGGTACTTGCGCAGGCTCATGACCGCGACCGTTTCCCCGGCGATCCAGCCGTAGAAACCATCACTGGCAGATTCGGCGGTTTCCCAGAGGATGTCCTCGTCGACGTCGACTTCCGCCAACTCCGCCGTGTCGCGGGCTTTCGAAGAAGAGGACGGCAGGCTCGCTCGGCGAACGGCATCGACCATCAGTGATCCTGCGCTGGCGTGATCGCGAATCAGCCATTCAACCGAAAGCCCCGGCCAGTCGGGCACCGGCAACGCATCTTCCCGGCTGTCGACTTCAAAAAAAGCCTGGGTCACCGGCGGTTCGGCCAGGGCAGCCATCTCGTCGAGAATCCCCAGTGCCGCCGGCAATGCCGTGGCATCGGCGACCAGCAACAATTGCCTGAGCGCTTGCGGCGGTTTCCATTCAAAACCGCCCGCGTCCTGGGCCGTAAAGTGCCGATCCGGTGCGGTGATCTGGATCGAAGTCCCCGGCACCGCATGAATGGCCCAACGGGAAGCCGGACCGGTTTCACCGTGCAATACAAAATCGATGTCCACTTCGCCTTGCTCGGCGCGCAAATGGCGAATGGTGTAAGTGCGCATCGCCGGACGCTGCATCACCGGCATTGAACGGTAACGGGCGTACCAGCCATCGTCATGGGCAAGCCTGGCAGGCGATCCATCTTCCGCGGGAAAGAACAGTTTTACCCGCTGATCCGGGGCCCAGGTGGCCATTTCGGTGACCATCGGCCCGGCCAGGGTGACGCGCATCATATGCGGGCTTAGCGTCTGCTTGCGCTGCAAGACCGCGTCGAAGATTTTGTAAGGATTGGCGGAGGCCATGGGAACTCCTTCTGGGAATCGACAGTGATTACGTATAAATACGAGTCACCACCGACGCCCTTTAAGATTCCCTGCTGAACGGTGCCTGAACAGATGCGCGGTTATTGAGCCGCCGGACGCTCGATGATCAGCGACTCGATGTTCATCTTTTTCGCCCGGGCCAGCGCCGCGTTCAAATCAGCCTGCCTGGCCTCGGCCTCAGCTTTCGAACCGAACGGGCCGAGCAGGATCCGGTCCTTGCCGTTTTCCCGGACCACATTGGAAACGAAGCTGTGCTCGATCAGCCAGCCGCTCAAGTCGCTGACCGCCTGGGTTGTTTCGCCGCGCACTTCGAGGTCCCATTGCGGACCCGTTGCCACAGCGGGCGCTTTTGCCGGCGCGGAAACAGTCGCGGATGGCGTTTTTTGAGCGCTCGCATCCTTGCCCTCACCACATCCCGCCAACGCCAATACTGCGATTACCAAGGCCATTTTGCGCACAACGTTTCCCTCTGAATGCTGAAAGCGCGGATTTTAACATTCATGAATACTTCCCGAGTGCCGCAAAATGGGCTCAAAACAACGAGAATCATGGATGCGGCCTCTGTATAGTTACGCCTTGGGAATTAATGCAGCATCTGCGCGTCAGAAAGAGGCACCCAAACCGTGAGACTTCGCACTAATCTATAACTACACCGACCTCTGCACTGTCTGAATCAGGTGCCCTACAAAGCAATCAAGGAGAAGACCATGCTGATACTCACCCGCAAAGTCGGTGAAAGCATAAACATCGGTGATGACATCACTATCACCATTCTGGGCGTTAGCGGCCAGCAAGTCAGAATCGGCATCAACGCTCCGAAAGACGTTGCCGTGCATCGCGAAGAAATCTATCAGCGCATTCAGGCCGGTCTGACCGCTCCAGACAAACCGCAAACACCCTGAATCCTGCTGCAGTCAGTAGCCAGCCCGTTCGCTTCAGCGCAATGGCTGGCTAAAGATTCATGCTCAGTGTTCCGCTGAGCACCCGCCGCCTCCCCCTCCTCGTTACGTGAAGCCGATACTACCGGCTTCGGCTAAGCCATGGCTGTCAGACCATTCGCTTTAACCCCGACGAATAGTTCACCACTACCCGAAGGCAACGCCGCGCGCCATGCCGGTGGCCGCCACCACCATGAGCATCAGCAACAACGCTTCGATATGGCTGATTCGGGCAAACAGCTTCGCTCGCCCCAGATCAACTGCCGCGCCGCGCCCCAAAGCCATCCGCCATTTGATCAAGGTGATCATCGGTGCCAGCTCGAGCAACAGAATGATCACGAAAAGTGTCATTTTGAGATGAAACAGCGGCTGATGAAGGTAATAGTCAGTGCCTTTTTCGTATCCGCCGAAGGCGCGCATCAGGCCGGTAATCAGCAAAATCCCCGCCGAAATCCCCCACACGTTATCAGCCACCAGCACATTGCGGACCTGCGCCGTACCCGCAGCCAGGCGACTTAATGCCGTTCCCCGGGTGAGCACACCCCAAAGCCCCATGGCAAAAGCCAAGAGATGGATCGCCGCAAGAAACCAGTGAGACAGCATAGGAATGCTCCAGACAGGGAAAAGGAAAGGGCTTGTCAGTAGTAGTCCAAAACCCGGAAATCTGCCTGTCAGCGACCTACAGAAAAAGAGGCCGATTCTGACCAGCATGATGTGACTCAAATGCACCAGAATAGGTGCTCACCAAGGATGGAACACATGGACCGATCAAATCTGCCCACACTTGTATTGCTGCCGGGAATGGATGGAACAGGCGAACTGTTCAAGTCTTTCATGTCGGCGCTGCAGCACGCTTGCGACATCGTTGTCGTGACCTACCCCTGCGATGTCCCGCTGAGTTACGGGGAACTGGAAACCATTGCCAGACAGTCGCTGCCCACCGACCGACCGTTCGTACTGCTGGGCGAATCATTCTCCGGACCGATCGCTATCGCGCTGACGTCTTTGCGCCTGCCGCAGCAGGTCGGGCTGGTGCTGTGCTGCACGTTTGTCAGAAACCCTCGACCGCTGCTCAGTCCCCTGCGCTTTGTAGCCAACCTCCTGCCGATTGGAGCCGTGCCCGCCAGATGGCTTAGCCCGCTGTTACTCGGTCAATTTTCTACCGCTGCATTGCGCACGGCCCTAAGTCGAGCGATCAATCGGGTCAGCTCCGCGGTGATGCGCTCGCGACTGCGGTCGGTGCTCGATGTCGATGTGTCAGCGCAACTTGTCCGTGGGATCGTGCCGACTGTTTATCTGCGCGCCACCTATGACCGGGTGGTGCCAAAAACTGCCTCCGGGCAAATCGCTCAGTTGAAACCGCAGGTGCAGATAATCGACGTAAAAGCACCCCACTGCCTGCTTCAAGCGGCACCCGATGAGGCCGCACGCCGGGTCATTGAGTTTTTGCGAACCACTGACACCCCGTAACGCATTACAACTTTGTCATTGAGCTGTCAGCGTAGGTAGCACCCTCGATTCATAGAGTGGCGTCGTCAGTTACCCAGCCTGGGTGACTCGCCTCCCACTGATGATGACAAGGGTCGACACCATGAAGCCAATGAGCAAACTCTGCCTGATCGCCGCCAGCCTGTTGATGCTGGGCACCGGCTCCGCCATGGCCAGCAACATTGCCCCAGTGAAGGCCAACAACGTTGTGCTGGTGCACGGTTCCTGGGCCGATGGTTCGAGTTGGTCCGAAGTGATCACGCGACTGCAGGCCGCCGGTTTGCACGTCACCGCGGTGCAGAATCCGCTGACCTCCGTGGTCAACGACGTCGCGGCCACACAACGCGTTCTCGATCAACAGGACGGCCCGACGGTATTGGTCGGCCATTCCTACGCAGGCACCGTGGTCAGCGAAGCCGGGGTTGATCCGAAGGTTAGTGCGCTGGTCTACGTCGCCGCCCGCGCGCCGGACGCCGGAGAAGATTTCGTCGCCCTCGCTGGTAAATACCCAACCATGCCCGTGCGGGCCGGCACCGAGGAACACGACGGCTACGTCAGCTTGAAGCAGGACGCTTTCCTCAAATACTTCGCCGGCGATGTCCCGCACGACAAGGCCCTGGCCCTGTTTGCCGTGCAACAACCGATCGCCAAAACCCTGTTCAGCGAGCGCACCACTGCGGCGGCCTGGCACACCAAGCCATCGTGGTACGCGGTCTCCAGCCTCGACCAGACCATCAACCCGGACCTGGAACGCTTCCTCGCCAAGCGCATGGGTGCGACCACCATCGAGGTGCCATCGAGCCACCTGTCGCTGGTGTCCCACTCGAAAGAAATCGCCGACCTGATCCTCGAAGCCTCCGGCCGTCAGCCGTAATCCCGGGCCGATTTGCATTACAACTTTGTCATTCAACTGTTGGTCGGCTGTTCGGATCGCCTCGTTAACCTTAGCTCACTGCCCAGACACCCAATCGGCAGCCACCTTCATTCAGATCTTAGAGAGACACGTCATGAAAATGTTAATCCTCGGTTTCGCCGCCCTCCTCGCCACCGGTTCGGCCTTTGCCGACACCCAGCCACAAACAACCGTGATTCATGACCAGACCGGTTTCTTCGTGCACCTGGACGTCGCGAAAGTGCTGTCCACCACTGACATCTCACAACAGTGCGGCATTATTCCTGCGCGGCTGGACTACCTGGACCACAAAGGCCTGGAGCATGTGCTGGATTACCAGGTTGAAGGCTCCGGTTGCACCAATGACAATTGAGTGTGCGTCGCCAGCCCTGTGTAGCTCGCCTCAGGTGCAGATGATCGGGCTACACTGGCTCACGCCCTCCGCAGCGCAATGACTTCTTACGGATACCGACCATGAACATCCTTGTCGTTGAAGACGAGCCAAAGGCAGGCAATTACCTGCTCAACGGCCTGCAGGAACTCGGTTACTCGGTCAGCCTGGCACGCGATGGCGTGGACGGGTTGCACCTGGCCCTGGAAACCTCGTTCGACGTCATCGTGCTCGATGTGATGATGCCGAAAATGGACGGCTGGGAAGTGCTGCGGCGCTTGCGCAAGGAAGCCGATACACCGGTGCTGTTCCTCAGCGCCCGCGACGACATCGCCGACCGCATCAAAGGCCTGGAACTGGGCGCCGACGATTACCTGATCAAGCCGTTCTCCTTCGCCGAATTGGTGGCGCGCCTGCGCACCCTGACCCGACGCGGCCCATCCCGGGAAGAAGAACAATTGCAAATCGCCGACCTGCAAATCGACGTGCTCAAACGCCGCATCACCCGCGACGGCGTGCGGATCACCCTGACCAACAAAGAGTTCGCCCTGCTCCACTTGTTCGCCACGCATCAGGGCCAAGTGCTGTCGCGCTCGCTGATTGCCTCGCGGGTGTGGGACATGAATTTCGACAGCGACACCAATGTGGTGGACGTTGCGGTGCGGCGTTTGCGCTTGAAAGTCGACGACCCGTTCCAGCTCAAGCTGATCCATAGCGTGCGTGGCATCGGCTATCGCTTTGATACGCAGCCATGAACAGTCGGCCGCATTCCCTGACCCTGCGCCTGGCACTGTTGTTTGCCTTGCTGGCATTTGCCTCTGTGATCACGCTGGGCGTGTGTTTGTATCGCGAGTTGGAACGCGAGTTGATCCGGCGGGACGATGCCGCACTGATCACCCGGGTCGATCAACTGCGCACCTTTCTGAATGACAGCAACACCCTGGACTTGATCAAAAGCAAACCGGCCTTGTTCCAAAATATGCTCGGCAACCGCGAATCGGTGCTGGTGATCGGTGCGGCCGGACAAAAACCGTTGCTGGTGGTCAACCCTGGCAACCTCGACATACCGACCTTGGCCCCCGTGACCATGGACCATCCGTTGATTCTGGCCGACGTGCAGCATTTTTCCGGCGTGGATGGCGTGCCCTTCGCGGCGCTGGCGGCGACCATCGACTCGGGCGACCTGGGCAGCCTGCAAGTCGTGGCCGGGCGATTGATGACTGAACGCACCAGCGTGCTGGCCAACTACCGGATACGCGTTTACCTCCTGGCCGGTGTCGCCGCCCTATTGCTCGCGCTCTGCGGCTATTTGCTGCTTTATCGCGGGCTGCTGCCATTGCGTCGCCTGGCCAAACACGCCCACGGCATTGGCGTCGGCAACCTCACCGAACGCCTCGATAACCACGGCGCGCCGCTGGAAGTGCAGCCAATGATCGACGCCTTCAACGGCGTCCTCGACCGCCTCGCCAAAGGCTTCGTCCAGCTCGGCCAGGTCTCCACCGACATGGCCCACGAACTGCGCACTCCGATCAACAACCTGCTCGGCGAAACCCAAGTCGCCCTCCAGCAAAACCGCAGCGTCGAAGCCTACCAACAACTGCTTGCCTCCAACGTCGAAGAACTTGAACGCCTCGCGCGCATGCTCGACAACATGCTGTTCCTGGCCCGAACCGACCCCGCCAGCGCCCTGCGCCAACGCCAGGAACTGGATGCTGCGGACGAAATGGAACGCATGGCGGATTACTTTGAAGGGCTGGCGGCAGATGTCGGGATCAGCATCAACGCCCATGGCAGCGGCGTGATCTGGGCCGAGCCGATGTTGCTGCGGCGGGCGTTGGCCAACTTGTGCTCGAATGCCATCAAATATGGCGCGCCGGATTCGGAACTGGCGGTGAGCGCGACGCCCTCCTCTGACGGGATCAGCCTGCGAGTGAGTAACCATGGCGCAACCATTGCGCCCGAACATCTGCCGAAACTGTTTGATCGGTTTTATCGGGTGGATGAGTCGCGGGAGCGGTCGGCGCAATCGAATGGGTTGGGGTTGTCGATTGTGGCGACGATCATGCAGTTGCATAGCGGAGGGTATGGCGTCACCAGTGAGAATGGGGTGACGTGTTTTGAATTGTTCTTTCCGGCGCGGGTATTGGAAGGATGACAGGGCTTATGGGTCTATTTGAATAACAGGCCGTGACATAACTGGCGAACAGCCACCTATCTCCCTATCATGCCGCCCACTGGCCCTCGACTAAGAGGTCAGAGGACAATCATTCAAAAGGGAATAGACGTGAAAGAGTTTGTAATTGGCGTAAACAACGTAGTTCTGTATGTCGCGCTGGCTGTTATCTGGATCATGGCCGTGGTCATGGTCTTCGTTCAGGGCTTCTGGTCCGGCGCCGGCATTTTCATTGCGGGCACCCTGACCTGGTGCATCGTTTCCGGCTTCTGGTTTGTACAGTCGGCGACGTATGAAGAACTGAAAAAGTTGAACGCCAAACAAGGCTGACACTTGTTGGCTGGACCTACCGCACAGGTCCGATATTGCTTCATGCAACAAGTGTAACGAGGGGGCAATCCCCTCGTTACAGTGCCTGGCGACTACCCAGGCTTGTGGTTATCCAGCACTCGATTCACCGCTAACTCACCCAACCTGATTACCTGCTGCAACACCAGCATTCTCCTGCGCTGTGCGCCGTCCATTGTGCTGGCGATCTCACTCGCTATCTCGGTGGCAGACCCCAACGATTCGCAGGCCTGGACGAGCAATGTTTCGTCATTCGCCGCTGGGTTGATGATGAAGGTGTCGTTACTGGAGCTGTGGGGCGGTATCTGCGTTTTCGTCGCCCCGGGGTTCAGGTAGAAGTTGAGTGCGCGGTCGGCTGCTTCTTTTAGCTTCTTGGGGTCAAGATCAAGAGAGGCGTCGTAGGGTACTGGATTGGTGTTCGGGGGATTGGGCGTTACTTTGAACATAAATTGCTTACTCCAAACTGGGGCCGCAACCGTTCTCGACTAAAAGTAGGGTGGCGGCTGTACGCAGGTTAGTCGACCGAGGGAGTTAGCAAACCCGGCGCGCCCTAGGGCGCCCTGCGCACAACCACCATCAAGTGCAGGAATAGAATGACCTGACTGAATGGCGCTTATGCACCTCACTAACAACCTCGGGCGACTAAACCCGACCACTGATGGGCAGTGGCAGGTAAACGATAGAGGCCGGGCGCAAGAGGCACAAGCCGGAGGATTCTGGCGTACGCGTAGGCAACGGCGCAAGGGTTTGTAGCCTTTAGGACGTAACACTGAGTGTCTTTAAACGTCCTGCCCTATCCAGTTAAACACCCACCAAAAAACCCGTAATCCTTGGTCAGAGCCAGCAAAAAGGTAACGACGCCGTGTCCGCAACAAAGGTGAATGGCAGATCGATCAGCGCAAACGGACCAATAAACTGCGCGAACTGGTACTCAACGTCTAACCCGCTATAGCAGTCGTATGAGTGGTAGGGATTCGTCACTGCACCAAGCCAGGCACAACCGCTCAACTGCAAAATAGCCGCTATCAAAACAAGCTTCCGTAGCACGTAATTTCCTTATTACTTTTCCATGCGTGAGGCATAAGCACCTCAAATATTGCAGGTGTACTGAAATTCGAAAGGGAAAAACACGGTATCGACCACAAAAGAAAACGGCGCGTCGATCAGCAGGAACGGGATGAGTTTTCCGTGGGAGGTGCCAACTAACCACCAATCAAAACGAAGCCCCGTGTAAGGGCAAGGGTGGTTGTAGTCCATTCGCATCGCGACCGCCATGCAACCACCCAAACAGGTGAACATAACCTGCAAAATCACTTTCCAAAGCACGTAACGTCCTTATTACTTTTATACGCAGAACTGCAGAGACGGCATCGCAAGAAGTTAGTCACCAATGCCGAGTTCGTCAGCGACTGCGATGCCCTTACGCGCTAGATACCTTGGAGCGCGGGATCAGCTTATGGCTTGGTCGCATGCCCTTGGAAAAGCTTGGTATAGGCGAAGTAACCACCCGCTATCTCAACGACGGCCAGCACCCCATACGCCGCGCCAAACATGAACGATGAGGCGATGAAACCTATCGCCACAATGCCCACAAAAACCTGGATGATTTTCAGCGTCTTTTCTTCCAGAGAAAATTTCCCATGCAGAAACAGACCTGCGGCAAGACCGATCAGAACGCCCACAATGATTCGTGCAAACATCACTCAACTCCTTTTGCTGAAAGGCAGGAAGCTTACTCCAGAAAAGACAACCACACTCCTTCCAGAGGGATTCGGCTTGCACTCAACCGCCCCACTAACGTTGATACCTCGAGCTGACCTTACAAACCTGACCGAGGATGACCTATGCTCCTCGGCAGCTACTCCCTTCGAGTGTTCCCTCAATGATCAAACGCTGCACTTTGCTCGACCATAATGGTTGGCTGCCCCTGCGTATCGCCCTGTGGCCTGATTCCGCCCCGAACAATGACCATGACAAACAAACCCTACTGAGCACGCCAGAACGCTACGTGGTATTGATCTTCGTTAATGAAGAAGGCAATGCGCTAGGGTTTGCCGAAGCGTCGATCCGAACGGATTACGTTAACGGCACCAACTCCTCGCCCGTGGCCTTTCTCGAAGGTCTATACGTCCAGCCTGCCAGTCGGGGCGAAGGCATAGCGCGGCAACTCGTGGCGCGCATTCAACAGTGGGCCGAACAAATGGGCTGCACAGAACTGGCTTCGGATGCACTGGTGGATAACGAGGGAAGCCACGCCTGCATAAGGCCTTGGGCTTCGCAGAGACTGAACGGGTGGTTTACTTTCTGAAGCCTTTAGGGGGAATCAAGGCGTAATAGAAGTGCGCGTATGATCAGCATTCATAGCAAAAGGTGACAGGTTTATTTATTGGTTGGAGCGATGGAAAGTAGATTCGCCACTTTTCTGTAAGCATAGAAAAGCCACGAAAATGGATGCGTCACCTTTTTTCAGGTTTCAACTAATGGCGCAAGGATTCGTAGCCATTAGGACGTAACACTGAGTGTCGCTAAACAAACGGTGTGCAAGAGATAAACACGCCTAAAAATCAGAAAGCACCTGAGGTGCTTTTGGCTGCAAATACCGGCAGGTGTAGAGCAAAAAAGGGCCGAGATCCATGATGGACTCGGCCCGCGAACTACTTTTAACTCAGAATGCGGCCTATCAGCCGCGGCTGACCGTGAAGCCCATAGCTGGCGAGGTATAAATTTTGAGAGACTCAGACTCAAATACGTCCTCTAAGCGCTTGGCCTTATCAAACCATTGGCATTTGACTCCATCCTTTGGGCCCGTCCCGTATCCGCTATAGTCGCCAATATCTACAACAGTCATTTTCGGCCCCCCACTAAGCATCACTACAACGTCGCCTTTCTTGAATTCAGTCATGACACGCTCCTATGTGTGAACTGCTTTTATTGGGGCGCCGCGCCACCATTTCAATACCACACCCAAAGAAACACTAAATACATACGCGTCACAAATTACGCATCCAAAAATGTAACGCGAATCACTTACTTCGCCTCTCGCCCAAGAAAAAGGTGATGGATTTATTTACTGATCAGACCTATGAGAAGTAGATATTTCAAGGATCTGTAGTGTAGGAAAACCGCGAAAATATGTCTGGCTCTTTTTTCTCGTTTTTTCTTGAGGTGAACCCAAGCCCAGTCCGCTAGTCTTCCACGTGTATGGATTCACAGTATTACCTAAGCATCAGTGATGGCATAATGCCGTTTCCGTATTTTTGAATAATACGTTGAACTTTAAAAATTAACCACTACTGGGAAGTCAAATGGACGTAACCTCAATCCCCTCAACGGTCTATGTGGCCTTCGGCGTAATTACCGCTGCGCTTCTTACCGGATTTTTCTCGTTTATGAACATGGTAAGTGCAAAGGAGAATAAGGTTTCTGAATTCCGCCTTGCTTGGGTAGATGGCCTTAGAAACGAAATCGCCGAATATACCTCTGCAGCACAGGAGCTCGTGCGTGTTTCCAACAGATTTCAAGCAGAGGATTTTCATACTCCGCAGGAAAAACACGCGCTCAAAATCGAATGGTATAAAGAGACTAAATCAGCATATGCCAGAGCTATTGAATGCCTGAGCAAAATCCAACTTCGCCTAAATGCAGAACACATCAAGACTCACCCTGAAAGCCCGGAAGCAAGTCTAATGAGAGCAATTTCAATTGCACGAGACTCTTCAGCCAAGGGAGACTTCGATAGCGTTTTAAACTCTTGTAATGATATTAGGTCGGCAGCCGCGCCCATTTTGAAAAGCACATGGAATCTAGTCAAGCTTGGAGAAACAGGATATCGACGAATTCGCAAATACGCACTGCTAACCGTTACAGCAGGATTTTATGCAGTCATCGTTTTCGGAATTTATATCGGAGTGAACACATACAAATCTGAAGTAGACAAACCACGAAAGGATTTATCCGTACCTCCAAAGGAGGCTATAGGTAAGTTCCCAACTCCTTCTGGCGAGACTCCAGCCCAAGACAATACTAGCAAGTAGTAAACGCAAAAAGGTGACGAATTTAATTAATAGACCCAACCTTAAATAGACCCGTCAGTTATGAATATCAAATATCTTGACCCATCACGCACTGAATTAAACGACGCATATTTTGATCATGAAATATCACCGATCGTGACTCCAGCACGAAGATAAAAACCATTAGAGCCCGCCCCGAGAAATAATTGGGCCAACCTGCTAATAAATGCATTCATATCAACTTCACTAACCTTATAACTTACAACCGAGCAGTCGGAGAATGACGTGAGGCGGCTGTTTGAACTATTCAACTCTGTTATTCCAGTGCTCGTGAGAAGCTTAAGTAAAAAGTCAACTGCTTGATTTTTGAGGATCAGGTCCCACTTTTTACACGTGATCTTTCCAACCCAAAATATCGAAAAAACAATCCAGTCGTTGCTCATAGCAAACTTTGTCATCAGGCGCCCAGCTCAAAATCCACTCTCGCGAAAAATAGTTAGATAGGGGCACCGATGTTACTCGCCCATTGGCATTAAACATCTGCTACAACTAAGTACGTGTAAGTACGTGCACGTAACTCACGCTTAAAGCCTTCCGCATCGTAACAAACGCCACGTTCTTATTTGGATTTTTACGCCCACCTTTAGCTGTCAGCACTCTCCCCTTGCAAAAAGATTGACGGTTTTTTAAAGGACAAAATGTGACAGATTTTTTCACTGATTGAATTTACGAAAACGATCTGCCAATTTCTGTTTCGAACCCGGGTAAAAAGTGACAGATTTATTTATGGTAGAGCCATGTAAAACAGATCTGCTACCTATTTTAAAAAGCATTAATCAGGCCATGTTTTTTTTAAAAAACCCTTCAAAGGCAATGCTGTACGCGGCGCCTTCAAATTCAACTTACCAACAAGTCGCCTCATAAGGTTATCAGCGTCTTTTTCACTTACAGGCAAAGTGTATTGATTAGTAATTTCCGCCTTCCACTTCTTAACAAAAACAGGCTCTGCAATTTTTTTACTTGAAAACTCAGCATCGAGTGTTGTGATAAGTCTCAATACAACATCTCCAAACCCGACGACCCCTCTAAGCGTAACATGATAACTATCACCAATCACAATTACGGGACACTCTGGAATTTCTGACACCCCCAAATCCGCAGCTGTTAGAGCACTGTATAATTTATACGCCTTCAGCTGATTATCACCAGCTACCCCGCCCTTGTGGATAAAACCATTTCTCAACTCTTTAAAAAATCGATAGCAAGTCATCATACAAGGAAGAGCAGACAGATTATATTTCTTATTCTCAGCAAGAGTGACATGTATAGTATCTTTAAGTGGCAAACTATTAGGCAAAGTCTGGATCTTCGCTAAAACCGCAGGATATTCATATCCTTTTTTTTTACCACCCATCAATCCATCCAATTCTTCATCAAGCGAAGAATACCAAGCCTCGTATAAAGCGCAGAACTCGGAAAGCATAATTTTCGCAAACTGCTCTTTTTGCTGATCCCAGGTACTTTCAATACATGAACGCCTCAAATTTACTCCACGGATATCACTCCCGGCAACAAATCTACCGAGAAGTGCGTCATGGCCAATATCCGGATTTTCGCCAAGCAGACCTTTCACTTGCCATCGTAAATTCCACATCGCCGCGGCGGTTGGCCAAATGAAGTCAAATATCGCTGTCATCTGAGCGATGATAATTTTTGAAGAGTCGAAAAATAATCTCTGCTGCATCAACCAATCTCCCTATCTAAAAAGGTGACGAATTTATTTAAGGAATAGTCCATTAAAAATAAATCAGCCATTTTTTATGTCCGTTCTCTTGATGTAGTGAGAAGAGGCCTATATAGCACAGCCACTGCCATCCGCTCACTTCAATTTGCATGCTTGCATGAATTTGTCTGTTTCTCGTGTAGATCCACCTGCGGAAGCGGTTCCAGACCATTTAGAGTCAAATTCTTCCGACTGAAGTCCGAGCTGAATTACTGACTTCGCATTACGAAGATCAGCTAAAACCTTAAGAATTTCCTCTTTCTCGCGAGTGATGTACTGAGCGTAATCGTTGTTACGCTGAGCGCTCTCCGCCGTGAAGTGGTGAATCTCACCTTGATCTACTTTGATCAGAAGTTTCCACTCTGAACTGGTCCGCCCGTCCGCCCATTTTTCTTTTTGCAAGAGCGCAAGGGAAAGCCCTTCCGAATCGCAGTCGAACGCGACCGCTTGGCTCGGGCTAATGTTGCCAAAAAGCATTGCTTTCTTGCCACCCGAAAAGATGTCGTCTTGAGTGCTGGTACTCCAATCAGCACTAGCAACTGATGGAATGGCGATACCGAGAAATAAAACCGTTGCGGCTATCCCTGCTTTCATGTCGATACCCTTCGGAAAGATAGGGTGATCTTAGCCGCTCTATGGGCACCTTGCCATCACGTCACGCGCTGAATCTACGGTGGGTGATTGCCACCCTCCTCGCTTCGAATCCGATGTAGGGCCCACCCACGGAATTAGCCACTATCGGCATTTGCATGCCAAACGTGATCGAACTCAAGATGTCGCGAACGCAGCTCAAAAAACACACAGGCACAAAAAAGGGCCCACCTTTCGGTGAGCCCTTCTAGACCGCCCAGCAGAGCGGATTTTGTTTGGTAGGCGCGATTGGACTCGAACCAACGACCCCCACCATGTCAAGGTGGTGCTCTAACCAACTGAGCTACGTGCCTGCTGTGAGGCGGCATTCTACGGAATTCCGGAGGGGTGTCAACACCTTTTTTCGAGCTAACCCTATGAATATGCAAAATATTTAATTTTGGTGCTGCGACGAAGATTTTCCGGTGGCTGGCGGCGGTTTTTTAACTCGGGTAGGATCGGTGCACTCGTAAAATATATTAAACAGAGGCTGCAGGATGGCGAACACCCCCTACCCAGAGTCCTATTATGCTGCATCGGCGAATGCGGTTCCGCCGCGTCCGGTTTTGCAGGATGACGTAGAGACTGATGTCTGTGTGATCGGCGCCGGTTACACCGGTCTGTCCTCTGCCCTGTTTCTGCTGGAGAACGGTTTTAAGGTCACGGTGCTTGAGGCGGCCAAGGTTGGGTTTGGTGCGTCGGGACGTAACGGTGGCCAGATTGTTAACAGTTATAGCCGTGACATTGATGTGATCGAGCGCAGTGTCGGGCCCAAGCAGGCGCAGTTGCTGGGGCAGATGGCGTTTGAGGGTGGGCGGATCATTCGAGAGCGGGTCGCCAAATATAATATCCAGTGCGATTTGAAGGACGGCGGTGTGTTCGCGGCCATCACGGCCAAGCAGATGGGTCATCTGGAATCGCAGAAGCGGCTGTGGGAGCGCTTCGGGCATACGCAGCTTGAGTTGCTGGATCAGAAGCGCATCCGTGAAGTGGTGGCGTGCGATCAGTATGTCGGCGGCATGCTCGACATGAGCGGCGGGCATATTCATCCGTTGAACCTGGCGCTCGGTGAAGCGGCGGCCGTGGAGTCGTTGGGCGGCACTATATATGAGCAGTCGCCGGCGGTGCGCATCGAGCGCGGGGCGAATCCGGTGGTGCATACGCCGCAGGGTAAGGTTCGGGCCAAGTTCATCATTGTTGCGGGCAATGCTTACCTCGGTAATCTGGTGCCGGAATTGGCAGCGAAGTCGATGCCGTGCGGGACTCAGGTGATTACCACTGAACCGCTGAGTGATGCGCTGGCCAAGGCGCTATTGCCGCAGGATTACTGTGTCGAGGACTGCAACTACCTGCTTGATTACTACCGTTTGACCGGGGACAAGCGTTTGGTCTTCGGCGGTGGCGTGGTGTATGGCGCGCGGGATCCGGCGAACATCGAGGCGATCATTCGGCCGAAGATGCTCAAGGCGTTTCCGCAGTTGAAGGACGTGAAGATCGATTACGCCTGGACCGGAAATTTCCTGCTGACGTTGTCGCGTCTTCCGCAGGTCGGGCGGCTGGGGGATAACATTTACTATTCCCAGGGTTGCAGTGGGCATGGCGTGACGTATACGCATCTGGCGGGCAAGGTGTTGGCTGAAGCGTTGCGTGGGCAGGCCGAGCGGTTTGATGCGTTTGCGGATTTGCCGCATTACCCATTCCCGGGTGGGCAGTTGTTGCGCACGCCGTTTGCGGCGTTGGGTGCGTGGTATTACGGGTTGCGGGATAAATTCGGGTACTAAGCAACACCGCAACACCCTGTAGGAGCTGAGCTTGCTCGCGAAAGCGGTGTGTCAGGCAACAATGATGCCGACTGATACGGCCTCTTCGCGAGCAAGCTTCGCTCCTACAGAGGGTTGGGTGTCAGTCGATATTTATGTTGTCTGACAGGCCGCCTTCGCGAGCAGGCTCGCTCCCACAGGGGGAACGGGGTTAGAGGCGATGTCGGGGGATACCGCTGCGGATTCGCAGGATATCGGCCAGGACGGCCAAGGCAATTTCCGCTGGGGTTTTGCTTCCGAGGTTCAGGCCAATCGGCGCATGAATCCTTGCGAGCTCCACATCCCCCAACCCTCCAATCCTGCGCAACCGCTCAAAGCGCTTCTGCGATGTCTGCATCGACCCCATCACACCGATATAAAACGCATCGGTGCGCACGGCTTCCATCATCGCCAGGTCATCAATACGCGGATCATGGGTCAGCGCTACCACCGCCGTATCGCTATGACAGCCGCCATCCGCGATAAACACCGACGGCAATTGCCGGCGAATCTCGACGCCCTGCAGCACCACGCCTTCCAGCACTTCATCGCGAGGATCACAAAGGATCACCTCGAAACCCAGGCCCACGGCAAATTCCGCACAAGCCTGGGCGACGCTGGAATACCCCGCCAGCAATAACCGCTGAGCCGCACCGATCCGCACGCGCACCCGGTCGATCTCACGCTCGATGCGCGCACCCTGCTCACTGTCCGCGAACACACTGCGCGCGCCGCTGGCCAGATCGACCTCGCGGATCAACCGACGCTGCCCGAGCAACGCCGATTCCAGTTCCCGCAAATGCGCCTGAACCTCGCAATCCGATTCAAGCGTCTCCACCAGCACATCGAGTACGCCGCCACAGGGCAGACTCACCCGCGAACGCGGGTCATCGCCTTCACCGTAGCGGACAACGCTGACGGCTTGATCAAACAACCCTTCGGCAACCCGCTCAAGAAAATCTTCCTCAACGCAGCCACCGGACAGCGAGCCGATCCATTTCCCATCAACGTTCACCGCCAGCAACGAGCCCGGCGCACGGGGCGCCGAGCCGTAAGTGGCGAGCACGGTGCACAGCCACACGCGCTGCCCAGCCACCGACCATTCCAGCGCGCGGCGCACCACTTGCAGATCGAGATGCTGCATGTCAGTGCGCCTTGTGCTCGGCCGGTGGTGCGTCCGCTTGCAGCTTCTGCACATCACTGACCGCCAGCTCACTCGACTGACCGCCCCAACCCTGACGCAGGTAATTCAGCAGATCCGTCAGTTGCTCGTGATTGAGTTTGTCGGCGAAGCCCGGCATCGGTTGCATGCGTTCGAACCCGGCGAATTTCTGTTCGCCGATGCCGTCCTCGATCACTCGCAACAGGTTGCGCGGATCTTCCAGGCGCAACGTGGTGTTGCCGCGCATGGCCACCGCGATGTGCGGCTTGCCTTCGCCGTTCGGTGCGTGGCAACCAGCACAGACGTTCAGGTAATCCTGACGACCGCGCTGGGCGCTTGGGCTCATCTTGTCCAACGGGACTTCGGTCAGCACTTTGGCCGCAGGCGCTGGATCGCCCAGCAGGTACGTCGCCATCGCCGCCAGGTCCGGGTCGCTGAGGCCTTGGGTGCTGTTGTGGAACACCGGGAACATCTCGTTGAACATCGTGCCCTGGGCGCTCATGCCGTGTTTGAGGAACGTGCTCAGGTCCTGATGATTCCAGCCGCGAGCGGCCAAATCAGTGGCCAACAGGCTTGGCGCCAGGTAGCCGTTGAGTAGGCCACCAGTCAGGCGTTTGTCCTGCTGCATCGCGCCGGGCAAACCGCGTGGGGTATGGCATTCGCCGCAGTGACCGAGCACTTCGACCATGTACTCGCCGCGCTTGAACTCTTCACTTTTGCCTTCGGTCGGCGCGAGTTTCACGTCCTTGCCGTAGAGCATGTTCCAGCCCATCAAACCCAGGCGCACGTTGAACGGAAAGCTCAGGCTGGTGACCGGTGCTGCGCGTTCAATCGGCTCAACGGTTTTCAGGTACGCGTGAATCGCGTCCGAGTCTTCGCGCGGCATCAGGTGATAGGAGGTGTAGGGCATCGCCGGGTACAGGTTCGCGCCATCCCGGCGCTTGCCTTCGGTGAGCGCGGCAAAGAATTCGTCATCGTTGTACAGACCGATGCCGTGCTCTTTGCTCGGGGTGATGTTGGTGCCGTAGATCGTGCCGAACGGCGAGACGATCGGCAAACCACCCGCAAACGGCGCGCCGCCCGGTGCGGTGTGGCACGCCATGCAGTCAGCCGCGCGCGCGAGGTATTCGCCGCGTTTCACCTGATCATCCGCATGGGCCAGCAACACCGGCGCAGCCAGGCCGACCGCCAACGCCAGGCGGGAAAGTAGTTGCTTCATCTTTAACCCTCCTTGACCAGGCCGAGATCAGTCAGCACGTTGCGCGTCGCGCTGTAGTAACGCACGTAGCCGGTGCAGCGGCAGATGTGATGACCGAGGCTGTCCTCGATGACTTGTTCCAGCTGACTTTTCACGATCGGCTGACGCTGGAGTTTTTCCACCAGCACGGTCGCGGCGTTCACAAAACCTGGCGCGCAATAGCTGCACTGGAAGGCGAACTCATCGACGAAGCGCTGCTGGATCGGATTCAGTTCGGTGACCTTGCCCTGCTCATCGCGAGTCGCATGGCCTTCGATGGTCCGCACTTTCTTGCCTTCGAAGTAATGCGCGCCAGTAATGCAGGTGCGCACTTCTTCGCTGGTGCCGTCCGGGTTATCGACGATCACCACACAAGCGTGGCAGATGCCTTGGCCACAGCCCAGACGCGAGCCGGTAAGGTTTTTGTATTCGTGCAGGTAGTCAATCATCGGCAGGTCATCAGGGATGTCCACCGGGCCGACGGATTGACCGTTGAGGGTCAGTTGAAGCGGACGGTTAGCCATTGAGGGCCTCCTTGATGCGTGCGGAAGTGATAGGCAGGTCGCGGACCCGTTTGCCGATGGCGTGGGCCACGGCGTTACCGATGGCGCCGACCACCGGGATCATCACCACCTCGGCGATGCCCTTCGATGGGTCGCTCGGCGACAGCGGCGGCAGGATCTCGGCGGTCTGGTTCCAGACTGCAACGTGCCGGGCCATCGGCAAGCGGTAACGGTTGAAGTTCCAGTCACCCTCCCCCGGCCCGCCTTCGTACAGCGGCATCTCTTCGAGCAGCGCATGGCCAATGCCCATGGCAATCCCGCCTTCGAGCTGGCCCTTGACCAGTTCTTCCACCAGCACCCGACCGCACTCGACCCACGAGTGATGGTTGAGCACTTGCACCTCGGCGGAGCCCTTGTTGACTTTCAATTCCACCAGCGTCGCGACCGGGCTGTAGTAAGTCACCGCCGCATTGTTTAGCTGGGTGTCCGGGTAGTGCACGTTCTGGCGATCCAATAAATGGAAACCGGAGCTGGTCATCTGCGCTTTCTTCGCGCTCGGGGCGCCGTCGCCGTACTTCACGGCCAAGCCGTCGAGGGGCAGACGCTCGCGCACGCCGTCGATGCTGAACTCGGCCTCGGCCCAGCTCCAGCGGTTGAAACCGTGCACGGTCGCGCCAGTCACCAGGCCTTTTTCGTGGGCGTGTTTCGCCAGTTGCTCAAAGCTCAGCGGCTGCATGCCGTTGGCAGTGAGTTTGCCGTCGACCCAATGCGCGTCTTCGCGGCGCACCACGTACGGGTTGGCCTGGCCGCCGTAAGGGCCCTGGCCCCAGATCTGCAACGCTGCCGGCCACAAGCCGTGGTTGAACAGCACGCGAGAAGCTTCACGGGTGGCGTGGCTGAAGTAGTAGGCAGAGTTGGTCGCCGACGAGGCCGAGGCGAGTTTGCCGACCCAGCGCGGATTGCGCAGGAAACCGTCCTGTTCAGCCTGGCTCATGATGTACGGGTTGCCGCCGGTGATCAGCTGCAACTCTTTCCATTCGGTTTCGCCGGTCTTCACTTCGGTGGCCGGGATACCAATGAAATCCGCCACCACCAAGGCTTGTGAGGTGGACATGCCGGTGCCGATTTCGATGCCGATGTGGCGCAGGCTCACGTGGCCCTCAGCGGTGAACTCGATGCTGGCCATCGGCGCTTCGGAGCCGGTGCCAAAGTCTTTCTGGCAGATGGCGAAACCGACGCCGTACCAGTGATCCGGGTCGGCGGCTTCGCGCTGAAGCTTGATCAGGTCGCGGTTTTTCCAGACTTCATGGACCGCGGCTTTGTCGAGAATCTCGTGCAAACGCAAGGCGCCAGCCGGGACCGCGCCCTGGGTGTTTTTCATGCCCGAGAGCATGGCGTTTTTCTTGCGCAGATCGATGGCGTCGATGCCAAGACGACCGGCGATTTCATCGACCATCATCTCGGTGGACGCCATGCTTTGCAGGGTGCCGTAACCGCGCATCGACCCGGCCTCAACGGCTCGGGAATGGTAGGCCGTGACCTGCAAATCGTTCTGCGGCATGTAGTAGATCGACTGCGCCGCCGTGGCGCCAACCGCTGCCACCGACGGGCTGTAGTTGATCCGCCCGCCGCCGTCGACGCTCATCTCGGCACGGAAAATCTTGAAGCTGTGATCGGTCTTGTCCACGGCCAACTGGTAGCGGATGTCGAACGGATGACGCTTGATGCCGCTCTGGAATTGCTCGTAGCGGTCGTTGGCCAGACGCACCGGCACACCCGCGCCGTACAACGCAGCGAGGGCGGCGTAGTAGACGAATATGTTGTGGTCTTTGGAACCGTAACCGACGGTGTAACCAGGGTGCATATTCAGATTGGCCAGGCCGAAACGCGACGGCGCGATCATCTTCGCGGTCTCGGTGGCGGCTTCTAGCGGGCACTGGGTAGCGACGACAAAGTGCAGGGTCTTGGTTGCCGGATCGTACCAGCCGTTGCCGTTGTCCGGCTCCATCGCGGCGGGTTCGATCGACGGGGTTTTGTAGCGCTCGTCGAAGACCAGCCAGTTGTCTGGCGGGCTGTCGATTTGCTGCTTCATGCGGTCGGCGTAAAACAGTCCGCGCTCAGTCAGATTGCCGTGCAGGTCCGGCTGGGAATTCCACACCGGGCGACGGTTTTTCAGCATCGGGAACAGGATCGAATCCTTGAGGCTGGCGAATTCATCTTCGTCCGCCGAGGTCGCACCGCCGACGCGCACGTAGCGGAAACTGCCGTAGGGATCGCCTTCGTAGAACGGCACCTGAGCACCGTAACGAATTGCTTTGTCATTGAACTTGAGTTTGGCCTTGGCCTGGCGGAAGCGCTCGAAATCGTTCCAGATCAGGATCGCCACCGGGTGACCGATGAACATCGGCACCTTGCCTTCGGGCAGCAACGGATCAGGCGCGTGTTCTTCCGGGAAGACGATGCCGTCCTTGTCCAGGTCGGCGGCGGTGACGATGCGGTCAGGCTGCAAGTCGGCGCCGAGCCACGACAGGTCGTAGCCGGCATAGATACGGTCGGCCTTGGTGATTTTCAGCAACATGGCGTGGCCCTGCTGCTGCGGCCAGCCCGGCATGTCCTTGGCACGAATGTCGCGGGCAAAGACTTTGCTGCCGCAGACCTTGGACAAGGCATCGTTACGCGAGCGTGCCTTGCCATTGTTGCCGAGCCACTGCTCGGACGGCACGGTCACGCTGTTTTCCATCAAGGCAGCCAGCGCCTGGGAGCTGAGCGGCGTGAGCGTCACGCTCACACCCGCCACCAGCCCGCCCTGAAGGAACGAGCGCCGGGAGATATCACGGTTGGACATGGATCATCCTCTGGGCGGTTATGGGTCCGCCCTTCTGGTTATGTTCTGGGGATCTCGAGTCTTGCAGAAGCGCTTTTGGACGAAGCAAAAGGCTGTATTTGACAGTGCAAAGCTGACCGAAAGGTTAACTTTATAGGTTTCTGCGCTTGCGGCAAACAACCGGTTACAAAAAAACTGACCAATGAATCAAAATATTGCTGCGTTGCGCTGCAATAAATCGATGGAACACGCTGATCTCTATCGATGAAAAACGCTGTTCCCTGTAGGAGCGAGGCTTGCCCGCGAAGGCGTCCTCAAGGGCACCACCTGTAGGAGCAAGGCTTGCCCGCGATAGCGATCTCAAGGACGCCTTCGCGGGCAAGCCTCGCTCCTACAGGTTCTGCGTACGTCAGGCTTCGAGTCGCTGGAGGAATTCCGCGCGGCGGTGCTGGTCGGCTTCTTCTTTGGCCATCAATTCGGGTAGCAGCTCGGCCGCTCGCTGGGCATCGATGATGTAGACGCCGTCATCGTCACCGATGACCAGATCCCCCGGATGCACCGTCACTTCGCCAATCTGGATCGGCTGATTGACCTCACCTTGGGCGCCAATGCCACGAGTGGTGTACGCACTGACATCACGACAAAACACCGGCAAGCCATGTTGGCGTAGCGCGCTGACATCAGTGACGGCGCCCGACACCACGACCCCGGCCAGGCCCTTGATCAAACCGGCCAAGGTTCTCAATTCGCCCCAGCAGCCGCACTCTTGATCGCCCACACACTCAATCACCAGCACATCCCCCGGCTGACTCAGCAATAGCGCTTCACGTAAAACGCTGCCATCCGGCGGGAAGACTTTGATGGTCACCACATTGCCGACCATGCGGATATCGTTGAACAGCGGTTTGACCCCACGCAGGAAGCCGTGGTCGGAAAAATGGCCGATGGTGGACGACGGGATGGTTCGGTATTTTTCCAGTAACTCTGGACTGACCAGTTGCTGGCGAGGGTTGATCTGATAACTCATCGGCATTTTTTCCCCGGACGCAGCAATGGGCAGGTCGAACAGTATTCAGCGGGCTCAGTGGCCAGGTAATAGAAACAGCAGGTTCGGCGAAAACGAATGCTCCGCTGCCCGTCGTCCACCAGCGTCGGCGGTCTGCGGAAATGGCTCAGCGGGTTGTATTCGAGGCCGAACAGCGCCGGTTCGGCCTGGCTCATCAGCCAGGTGAAATCCGCTTCACAGCGCACGCGCACCGCCGGGTCCTCGATTTTCGCCATGCGTTTTTCATACAGCGAATACACGCGCACCGCGGTGTTTTCCCAGAGGATGCGCCGGGAAACGCCGGTGATCCGGTTGAAGGTTTGCCACAGCGGTTTCAGCAGATCGGCAAACAGTGCCTGCACCAGAGCTTCGCGCCAGGCGTCGCGCTCGTTGGCCCCATAGGTCAGCGGCTGGCCGTGAATCAGCGGCATCGACGACGTCCACAACCCATCATCGTGGCCATACTCGACCACCGTGTTGTCCAGCGACATCAGCAAGCCTTTGTCATACACCGACATCGCGTACAAACAGGCGCCGGTCGCCAGAAACGACAAACGCTTGCCCAGCAACGAGGCGGTAATCGCCCGAGTCGGCGAGCCGATCACCGGGCCCAACCTGTCCAGCAACTGTTCGCACACGTCCTCTTGCAACAAGTCCCGTGCCATCAGCGACCGCAGCGAATCGCGTTCAGCGCCGTCCTTGAGCCGCAACCCAACGGACAATGCTGCCCACTCCGACTCAGTGAAATGGCCAGCCAGATTCATTGCGGCAATTCCCGGCCAAACGGAATGCACAGCGGAGTGCCGAAGAACGGATCAGGAATGATTCGGCAATTGAGGTCGAACACGGTTTTGACCAGCGCCTCGGTCAGCACCTCGTCGGGTCGGCCCTGAGCGAATGCAGTCTGGTTGTGCACCGCGACCATGTGGTCGGCGTAACGACAGGCCAGGTTGAGGTCGTGCAGCACCATGATGATGGTTTTGTTTTCGAGCCGATTGAGGTCGCGCAGCAGGTCCAGCACTTCGATCTGGTGCGCCAGGTCGAGGAACGTGGTCGGCTCGTCGAGCAGCACGATGCCGGTGTCCTGGGCCAAAGTCATGGCGATCCACGCCCGCTGGCGTTGCCCGCCGGACAACGCGTCCACCGGTCGATCCGCCAGGGCCAACAGACTGGTTTGTGCGAGTGCGCGGTTGACCATGGCTTCATCTTCCGCCGACCACTGTTGCATCCAGCTCTGATACGGATAGCGCCCCAGCGCCACCAATTGCCGCACGGTGATGCCCTCCGGCGCGCTCGGGGTTTGCGGCAAAATCGCCAACTCCCGGGCCACCGCCGCCGTAGACTTTTGCTGGATGTCCACGCCGTTGAGAATCACCGAGCCCTGCTGCGGTTTCAGCAGCCGGGCGAAGGATTTGAGCAAGGTGCTTTTGCCGCAGCCGTTGCTGCCGATCAATACCGAGATCTTGCCTTGGGGCAGTTGCATGTCCAGCGCGTCAATAATCACCTGGCGCTGATAACTCAGGGTCAGGCCGCGACTTGCAATCGACGTCATACGTTGAATTCCTTAATGACGTTGTTTAATCAACAGATAGAGAAAAAAGGGTGTGCCCAGCACAGCGACAAAAATCCCGGCGGGCAGGTCCAGCGGCAAAAACAGCGTGCGCCCGGCAAGGTCGGCCAACACCACAAGATTCGCCCCGACCAGCGCCGCCATCACCGCTTGGCCGCCAAACCCCGGCGCCACCAGGCGCTTGGCAATGTGCGGCGCGATCAGCCCGACAAACGCAATCGCCCCGCCCCAGGCAATCGCCGCACCGGCCAACGCCACGCTGACCAGCAACAAACCGGCCCGCAGCCACTGCACGCGCACGCCGATGCCTTGGGCGAGGCTGTCATCCAATTGCTGCACCATCACCTGCCGCGCCAGGAACACCAGCAGCGGACAAATGCCCAACAGCCAGGAACCCAACGCCAGCGGTTCCGGCCAACTCGCACCGTACACGCTGCCGGTCAGCCAGACGTAGGCCGACAAGGTCGTGGTCAACGGACTGAATACCAGAATGAACGTGGTGGCGGCGGTCAACATCGCGGAGATGCCAACGCCGATCAACACCAGTCGCAGCGGTGAAGTCCCCTGTTTCCAGGCCAGCAGATAGATCGCCAACGCCGCCAGCCCCGCGCCGAGCATCGCTGCCAGCGGCAGATATTGTTGGCCCAGCGCCACTGAGAAAAACGACAAATACAACACCGCCGCCGCACTGGCGCCGCTGGTGATGCCGAGTAGGTCTGGCGAGGCCAACGGGTTGCGGATGATGCTTTGCAGGATCAGCCCGGACACCGACAACGCCGCGCCCACCAACGCCGCCAGCAGCAGGCGCGGAAAGCGCAGTTGCTCGACGATAAACGTCAGGCTGGCGTCCTGGTTCGACAGCAATATCCGCAGCACTTCCAGCGGCGACAGCATGACTTTGCCCAGGGACAGCGAGCCGAGCATGATCAGCGCCGTCACTATTAACGCCGCCAGCAATCGCCACAATGTCGCAACATTGATCCGCCGGGAAAACCCGCTGCGACGCCAGGTCAGGACCTTATCCATAACGACCTCCACGCCGCGCCAACAGGATGAAAAACGGCGCGCCGAACAGTGCGGTCATCACGCCCACCGGCACTTCTTGCGGCAAGATCAGCACCCGCGACAAGGTGTCCGCCAGCAGCAATACAATCGCGCCCAGCAGCGCACAGCCCGGCAGCAACCAGCGATGGTCAATCGACAAGCCTTTGCGCACCATGTGCGGCACCAGCAAACCGATAAACCCGATGCTGCCGGCCAACGCCACCGCACTGCCCGCCAGACACACCACCAACACGGCCATTAACAAGCGAATCAAACCCGTCCGCTGTCCGAGGCCGGTGGCAATTTCTTCGCCTGCGTTCAGCACATTGACCTGCCCCGCCAGCAACATCGACCCAAACAACCCGAGCACGCCACACAGCAGCAGCGGTGCGGCGACCGACAGACTACGTTCGGTCAACGAACCTGCGAGCCAGAACAGCACCGTGTCCAGTCCATCCTGATTCACAACGAGCAACGCCTGGCTGAACGCGGAGAACAACGCCGCCATCGCCGCACCCGCCAGCACAATGCGCAACGGGCTGAGACTGCCCTGCCCCATGTTGCCGATCAGCCACACCAGACTGCCCGCCACGGCCGCGCCGATAAACGCGCACCACAGCCAGGCGTCCGGGGATGCCAGGGAGAACAACGAGGAACCGAGGATGATAAAAAACGTCGCGCCCGCGTTGATGCCGAACAGTCCGGGAGACGCCAGCGGATTGCGCGTCAGCGCTTGCATCAGGGCACCGGCCACCGCGAGGCTCGCGCCGACGGCCATTGCCATCAAGGTCCGCGACAGGCGCGTGGTGGTGACCAGCACATGACTGACGCTCAGTGGATCAGGATGCACAAATGCCGCTGCAATCTGCGACAACGGAATCCAGGTCGCGCCGACCGCCAGACTCAGCACGCAGCTCAGCAACAACACAACGCCCGCACTCCACATCTTCAACGCGTTGCTCATGAGGCCGTGACCAAACGCGCAACATCATCGAGCATCAGATTCGCGCCAAGCATGCCGCCGGACAGGCTCCACGCCACGCCGTCGACCCGCCACACTTGCCCTTGTTGCGGCGCGCGCATTTGCTGCCACAGCGGGTGCTGCACCAGGCTTTCATAATTTCGCTGCACCGCCGCTTTCTCCGCGCGCAAGAAGATGAAGAAAATATCGGCATTCACGACAGCAAGACTTTCCTTGCTGGTGAGTTTGATCGACACCCCGCTCGCCGCTCGACTGGCTTCGCTCCAGTCAAAACCCAACTCGGTGATCACCGAACCCGGAAAACTTGCCGGCAAATAGCTACGGATATGGTCTTCACGCACATCCAGAATCGACACCGTCGGCGGCCAGCGCCCGGCAAACTTCTGCTGCAATTGCTGCCGCAGTTGCGCAACACGCTGCTGCCATTGGGCCAACACCTCGTCAGCCCGCTGCTGGCGGTACAAGGCAACGCCCATCAGCGCCAGGGTCTTTTTGAACTCGAACACTTCCTCCAGCATCACCACCGGGGCGATCTGCTTGAGCAACGGGGCGATGCGTTCATGGCGAAAGCGCGAGGCGATGATCACGTCCGGCTTTAGCAACGCGATGTCCTCCAGGCTGGGCTGAGTTTCCAACCCGACATGAGGCACCGGCTCCAACGCCGAACGCAGATAACGATAAGTGGGTTTCTCGCTCCAGGAATCGACGATGCCGCACGGCGTAACGCCCAACGCCACGGCGCTGTCGGTGGCCCCTTGAAACAGGGTGATCACCCGCAGCGGCGCGGCGTCGGTTTGCGCCCACGCCGGTATCGAATACCTGAGGGCAAGCGCACCCAACGACAGGCGCAACAGCGTGCGCCTGGAGGGATGGCATTGAAGGTCAGTCTTCACGATGCAACCGGTGGAAAGGGTTTACCACCTGGCCTTTGCCGAACGGCATGCTGCCGGGGCCGCCCGCCCGTTCGATCATCGGCGTAAGCAGCAACTTCTGTGGCCAGTGCGGTGCTTCGAACAGTTGCTGTTTAATCATCGCCCGAGCTTCGGTGTCGAAGTCGATGGTGTCAATCAACTCGTTCAACACTTCGCCCATCGCCTTCCACAAACCGCGCTCCGGCAACGCGTAAACCAGCGCCAGAGTTTCGATGATCGAGCGGAAGTTGACCTGGATACCCAGGGTCTGCAACCAGAACAGCAGGTCTTCAGGGCGCTCGTGATACAGGGTGTTGGCGTGGCCCTTCTTCAACCGGTATGCCGGATCGGCCAGGCCGTTGCGTTCCAGCCACGGCACGAAAATGCGCAGCGAATCGTGATCGCGCAACAGCAAGCCTTGAGCATGACCGGCCTTCCACACCAGCACCGCGTTTTGCCCGTGAATCTCCCCGAGCATGCCGATGCGGAACATCCGCAGGTTGATGTCGAAGAAGCTGTGGCACAACTCGCGGAACAACGTCATCACCGACGCCGCGCTGGCCGGCAGTTGACGATAAGCCATCCAGTCATCGAAGAAGTGCTGATTGCTGCCGGGCAGCGGCGTGCCGAGGGCGGCCATCGGCACCAGTCGGGTGTCCCGATCTTCCAGCAGCGCCGGTGGATAACCACGGACCATGGCGGCCAAGTGACGCGGCGCTTCATCGAACAGCGTCGCGTCCGGCGGCATGAACGCCCACCACTTGGTTTCATCGCACAGGTGCAGTTTCTCTTGCAGGGTTTCATCTTTGCCCAGCGCCTGGCGCAGCAGCTTTTCACTCAAGCCGCCGTTGATCATCTTCACCGCCGGCAGGTAACGCGAGGCGCCGAGGGAATAGATCGCCATCGGCAACTTGAGGTAATCGGCGCTGTTGAAGCACGGGGTCATCGAACGCAACGACGAAGTGGCGTAGAAATCACCGTCGTTGAAGTCCAGGCGTTGGCAATCACCCTTGGCGAAGGCGTCGCCGAGTTGCGCTTCCAGCACGTGATCGAACTGCCACGGATGCACCGGCAGCGCGATATGGCTCTCGTAAATGCCCCGTTGTTGCATCTCGTGTTGCAGGCCGGCGTGCAGGGCGAATGGCAGCAGGTACTCGGCGGGATTATCCAGCGTCAGGTCCGTCACACCGTCGCCGCATTGCAGCAACGTGCGGTCGATGGCGACCCAGTTCAGCGCCACCGGGCGAGCGAATTCCGCTTGATAGTGTTGATATTCCGCGTCGTTTAAACCCTGTTTGGCCTTGGCCAGCGGGTGATAAGGACGATCACGCAATGAAGCCCACTGCTCCATGGTCAGGAAAAAATCGGCGTTGCTCTTTTCCAGCAAGCGCTCGCTGTTGACCCGATGGGCCAGAGACAACTCGGTCTGGCGCACGCTGGTGCGCAGCACGTCGAGGAACAGCGCAAAGCCCTTTTCATTGTCCTGGTAGCGGTCGGTCATCCCGGCCAGTACTTGGGTCATGAACGCTTCGGGTGACAGTTCAGTCAGTTGGCCATTCTCGCGACCCAATACCGGCGTACCCGGGACTTTCTCCCATTGCTGAGTGATGCCGGGACGCAGGGCTACGAAGATTGAACCCTGCCATTCCCAGATGCGCTGATCGGCATTCAACCCGGTGAACGGCTGGTCGGCTGCGGGCGCCACCAGGTTCAGCGGTTCGGGCCCGAAAAAATGTTCGGCCAGCAAACAATCGACCAGATCCTGCATCACCCTGTCGGCGGCCATTGTGGTGAAGTTCATCGGATTATTTTCCTTCTGCTGAAGTGGCGGCCAATTTGGCCTGGAGGGCACGAAAAGCGATGCCACGCTCGTCACCCAAAACAAAACTTTTAACGCCCCGGCCCAACCACCGTTCGTGGTCGCCCGGCTGACGTGGAATCGCGCAATACGGCACGCCGGCAGCACTGGCGGCTTGCCAACTGGCGAGCAGCGCTTGCTGCACGTCGGGGCGGTCGATCTGCCACGGCAGGCCCATCGATTGCGATAAATCCGCAGCGCCTTCGAGGATCATGTCGAGGCCCGGCACAGCAGCAATCTCCGCCGCGCGTCGCACGCCTTCGGCGCTTTCGATCATCGCCACGATCATGATTTGCTCGTTGGCCAGACCGATGTATTCCGCCAGGCTGTGTTTGCCAAACGCACCGGGGCGCCCGGCATTCAGGCTACGAGTGCCCTGCGGATGGTATTTGCAGGCGCGGACGCTCTCGGCCAACGACTCGGGGCTTTCGATCATCGGCAACACGATGCCCTGGGCGCCGCCGTCGAGCAGGCGCAGCATGGTTTTCGGGTTGAGGTCCGCCACCCGCACCAGTGGCGTGAGCGCGTAACTCTCGGCGGTGCGGATCATGTTCTCCACGGTTTGCGGGTTGATCAGCACGTGTTCCATGTCGATGATCACGAAATCGAAACCGGCTTCGGCAATCAACTCGATGGCCGCTGGCGCTGGAATCGAGCTGATCAGACCGTAGGCCGGTGCCCCGGTGGTGAGTTTCTGCTTGAGCAGATTGGTCCTCAGCATGATTGCGGCCGAAAGGCTTGCAGCGGATTGGGCACCTTTTTGAATCGACGCTCACCGTCGCCCAGCAGGCGACGCTTGGTCAGTTCCTCGACTTCATAGAACGGCGCGAACACATCAAACGCTTCGTAGCGCACGCGGTGTTGCGGATGCTCGACTTGGTAGCCGGTGATCACCTCGGCGGTCATCTGCCAGAACTCGGTTTCGGCCAGTTGATAGTGCTGATGCAGGAAGATCGCCATCTCGGCCAGGGCGATGAAGAAGAACGAGTCACAGGAGAAATCGCGCACCGCATCCACATCGTCCGTGAGGATGAACGAGTTGCGGTTGAGCTTGGCGTGGCTGGCCGGCAGCGGCACCAGGGTCGGGCTCAGTTCGGGACGGCCAAGGTGTTGCGGCGAATAGCGCACGCCGTCGTGGAAGTCTTTCAGGGCAATCCGTTGCGGCCAGCCCTGCTTGACGATCAGGACGATGTTCTGCCCGTGGGATTCCATGCCGATGCCTTCGGCGTAGAGCATGTGAATGATCGGCGACACCGCGACTTGCAGCAGTTGGCGGGTCCAGGCGTGCAGGCCGTATTGCTTGATCCAGGCGTCGATAAACGGGGTTTGCTCACCGTCACCGTATCGGTTGTCCACGGAGCTCAAACCATTGAAAGGCACCGCTTGCTCATCGTCTTCCAGGTACTGGTGAATGCTTTCGCGCCACAAGGTACCCATGGTGCCGTAGGCCTGGGACATGCGCGTGGCGGGCAGGCGGTCGTAGTCAAAACTGACGCCGACCACTTCGCCGAGAATCACAAAGCCAAGGTCGCGGGCGGTGCTGTCGCTGCGGATCAACTGATGCAGCCAATCGGTAATGATCGGGCCGTTCATCACGGTGTGACGGGCCAGGATGCGGGTGCTGGAGGTGTTGGTCATGCTCAGCGCAAGCTTGACGTAAGGCCGCTGCTTTTCCGTGACGTTGGCCAGGGTGCGGATCGATTGCTGCGCTTTATAACGATCATCCGTAGTGCCGAGATGGATCAGCTCACCGCTGACCAGTTCCGGGTAGAACACCGGGACAACAACGTTTTCCCACTGCCACGGGTGCACCGGCATCAGCCAGTAATCGCCCATCGACTTGCCTTGGTCGGTGAGGCTCTCAGCGAGTTCCTGCCAGCGTTGAAGACCGAATTCCTGCTGGATGAAATCGTCGTAGTTCAGGTGTTGGGAGATGTTCATCGCACCGCAGGTTTTCGCCACGGCCAGCCAAACGATGGCGACTGGCGTGGCAAATTCCGGCCCGTAGTTGGCGTTGTCTTCCAGCGAGAAACCGATGCGCGATTTGTAGCAAGGGTGATAGCTGTGGGCGTCCATGAAGTGCTGTTCCAGCGCATCGACGTCCAGTTGATGGGACGGTTGCGCCGCTTGATAACCCTGACTGCGCGATTGCAGATCCTTGAGCAGTGTCTGTTCCAGTTCATGGGTGAAGCGTGGCAGGTGTGGGCTGTCTTGAAGCTCGCTCAGCAGTTCGGCCAGCGCCTGATGCAAGCGCGGTTGACTATGCTTGCCTTGGGCATCGACGCGCTCAAGGCTGGAGTAGTCGAGGCGGATCAGTTCGAAGCTGGCGCTGAGCAAACCGGTGCAGTGGTATTCCACCGGCTGTTGCAGGGCGTCAACGCCGCTAACGACAAACCGGTACTGGCTACCCGCCAAGGGTGAATGTTGGTACGGCAGCACGTTTTCATACAGCAGGGTTTGCAGCAGTTGGCCGACCACTCGCTGCTCCACTTGTTGATAGCGCTGGGTGTCGGCGGTCGCCAGCCAGACGCCTGGAGCCTGAGGTGTTGCCTGAGATGAGGTCGCCATTGTCATACCTTGTCGATTAAAGAATTAACGGTGTTCGAGGGCCGAAGGCAGTGCTTCGGCCGGCTCGTCGGATGCGTGTACGGGAAAACGCCAGGCGCAGGGCAGCGCCAGCAAAACCAGGATGCCGGTGGCCATGAACACTTCGCTGATTGCCCCCGGCGTAGCGGCGGAATCAACCCCGGTCCCGAGACGAAACTCGAGCCAGAGCGAAGCAATGACGATGGCCAGTGACGACACGAGACGGCGTGAAATGTTGTTCATCGCCGCACCCTGGGTGACCATCGGTTCGGGCAAGGCATTGAGCCCGGCGGTGGTAATCGGGATGTACGACAGGCCGAGCCCGGCGCCGCGCACCATCATCAGGAAAAACACCACGCCGATAGAGGTGCCGGCACCGAGCAGGCCCAGGCCCAGCGTCGCGGCGCCGGTCAGCAGCAGCCCCCAGAGCACCACGCCCCGTGGTCCGTGCCGATCCAGCCAGCGACCGCCGATGTGCCCGAACAAACTGGCAAACGCCGCCGTGCACAGCAGCGACAGGCCGGTCCAGATCGCGCTGTAACCCATCACCACTTGCACCAGCAGCGGCAGCAATACCAGGCACTCGAACATGCCGACCGACTGCACCACCGCGATGATCACGCTCAAGCGATAACCGCGCAGGGCGAAGATCCGCAGATTGAGCAGCGGTGAGGTGCGGTTCAGTTCCAGGCGTACAAATGCGATCAGGCACAGGATCGCCGCCAGCAACATGCCGAGATTGAGCGGATCGGTCAGGGCGTCGGCGTGACGCAAACGCCCCACCGCGACCATCAGCAGGCCGATGCCCGCCGCGATCAACAGATAACCCGTCAGGTCGAACGGTTTGCGCTCGGACGCTTCGGACGCTGGCAGCACGGCCACGCCGAGAATCAGCGCCACCAAACCGATCGGCACATTCATCAGGAACAGCGAACGCCAGCTAAACCACTCCAACATCAGGCTGCCGCACAACGGCCCCAGCGCCGGCGCCAGCATCACCGCCGCGCCCCACATTCCCGTGACCCTGCCCCGCTCGCCTTTGGCGTACACCGAAAAAATGATCGCCAACGACAACGGAATCATCAGCCCGCTGGCAATGCCTTGCACCACCCGTGCGGTGATCACCAGCGCGATAGAGTTGGCGAAAGCGCCCATCAGCGAGCCACAGACAAACAACGCCACGCCCCACAAATAGAGTCGCTTGCGCCCTACCCGTTGGCTGAGAAAACTGGTGAGCGGCATGGTCATGCCCATGCTCACCATGAATGCCGCGACGATCCACGTGGCCAGCAGCGGCCCGATCTCGAAGGCAGTCATGAACGCCGGCAATGCCGGGTTGAGCGAGCTGTTGTTGAGGCTGACGGTCAGCGTGCCCAACAGCACATTGACCACCACCAGCCAGCGCGGAGCGGCGACCGTCAAACCCAAGATGCGCCTCCTGCGTCTTGCACAAACATCTGCGGCGGTCGCGGATGGCAGAGGAAATCGGCGTGGGAAATGTTGTAGCCGTAAGCCCCGGCCAGCGGCAGCACCAGCATGTCGCCGACTTCGACGCCGGTCAGCGGACAATCGCGGCTCAGCACATCCTTGGGGGTGCAGAGTTGGCCGACCACGGTCCATTTCTGCTCCACCGCACCTGATGTCATGGGGTGCCGAGGCAGATGAATCACCGGGTGATCGTGACCTTGGGCGACGGGTAGACGGAAATGGTGGGTGCCGCCGCGACAGACCAGGAAGTGCTTGCCGTGACTGGTTTTGCTGTCCAGCACTTCAATGGCGTAGTAGCCGCAATAAGCACTGATGAAACGACCGGGCTCAAAGCGCACGATCGGTGCATCGGCACACGCCGCCAGGGACTCGCCCAGGTGCGCGCACAAACGCTGCCAATCGAATTGCTGCGGGCCGAGGTAATTCACACCGATGCCGCCGCCGACATTGAGATGCGTGATGGTCGCCGGATTGGCTGACAACGCCTTCCATTGCGGCCAGCGTTCCAGGTATAGATCGAGCAGTTGTTCGTGACGCTCCACCAGCGACTGATGGGACATCGCATGCACATGGAAACCCTTGAGCCGCAGATGGCTGGCGTTATCGACCCAGCTCACCGCTTGCGCCAGTTCTGACTCGTCGATTCCGAATGGCGTCGCGGTACCCGCCATCGCCAGTTTGCTCGACAGCGGCGACGGCAGTTCCGGGTTGATCCGCAGCAACACGTCCTGCACCCGCCCCGCTTCCAGCGCCAGCCGTTGCAGGCGAACGATTTCATTCAGGCTTTCGATGTGGATCGCTTCGACCTGATGGTGCAGCGCCGAACGCAGGTCGGAATCGAGTTTGCCGGGACCGGAGAAGATGAACGGTTTGGGCGTTGGGCATGTCTGGAGTCGATCGATTTCGCCGCCGGAGGAAATCTCGAAGCCGTGCACCAACGGCGCCACGGTGGCGAGGATCTGCGGTTCGCTGTTGGCCTTGATCGCGTAGTAAAGCTCTACGCCTTTGGGCAGCGCTGCCATCACTTCCGTGACGTGCTGTTTCAGTGCGTCCAGGTCGTAGATAAACAGCGCCAGCGGGTCTTCGCTTTGGATGCGGGCTTCGTCGATGGCGGCCAGCACCGTTGCGGGAAGCTTATCCATGCTGGGTCTCCTTGCCCCACGGGGACACCAGACTGACGTAGCCGGCCTGGCGATCAGCCTTGGCTGCCAGACGCACTTTCAGGTTGGTTTTGCAGGCAATTGGCTGACCGTCGATTAGCGCATCCAGCTCCGGTGCCGCGCGAGTCAGTTCGGCGCGGATGCTGATCAGTTGCTGCTCGACCCGTTGCCACATCAGCGGTGCCAGGTGCGGACGCTCCCAGCTCAGGGCCAGCACTGCCTCGGACAAGTTGTTGACGAACAGGCAATAGACGATGCGGTTCCAGCCTTGCTGGCGGGTATAGAGCAGCGACTCACGCACTCGCGGATGCACGTCGGCATCGATCCGCGAAGCCCCCAGTTCCTCGGTCAGTTTCACTCCTTCGAAATCCCGCAGCAGCAGGCGTTGCGGGCGACCGTTGTCGTGCACCAACACGCTGTTTTGCAGGTGCGGTTCCATGACGATGCCGTGGTTGAAGAACAACGCCAGCACGGGTCGCAGCAACAGCGCCTGATAATCGTCGAACCAGCTCAACAGCTGTTGGTCGTCGATGTCATTGCCGTTGAAACGGGTGAGAAATTCATGCACCAGCGGCCGCAAATGCAGGCCGCGAGCGAACAGCGTGCCAGCCATGATGCTGCAGTCGGTGCCGCTGTCGAGACAGAAGTTCTCGCGCAGGATTGCTCCGGTCTGTTCGCGGAACCAATGGCTGTCGGCTTCGCTGGCGCTGTGCGGCGCCCAGCTCAACAAACCCGGTTCGGCCACCACTGACAAGCCGCCGAGGGTTTCGGGTTGGGTCAGTTGCAGGTTGCGGAAGATCCGGTCGATCATCAGCGCGCTTTCCAGTTCGTACCAGGCGTTTTTCCTGACGCAATTGGTGATGCGCACGTTCAACGAGCCCTTGATAAAGAACTCATGGCCCTCGATGTACCAAGTGCGGATCGAGGCCGTGGGATTGGCCATCAGGCCCGTGGCGCCGAGATCGACGATGGCCTTGGACTTGAGCAATTGCTGCACCCGGCCATCCTGTATGAACAACTGCGCCTGGACCGGGTGCATGCAGATCACTGCGTGCCCCGGACGTGCCTGTGCCTGATCGGCAAAACCGGCCAACACCTGGGCTTTGCTCAGGCCGTTGGCGCCGACGCTCAAACCTTCCAGCGGCACTTCGAACAGGTGCAACGCCGTGCGCGCCTGGAATTCCGGGGCGTAGGTTTCCTGGGCCAGATGCGCTGGCCACAATCGCGCCTTGGGTGCCGGGTGATTCGGGTGACCAAACCACAAGCCCTGTTCGCTGGCCAGGTACCCGCTGAGCGGGTCTGAGTCCTTCGGCGTGTTGTGGCCGACGATGGCGGCGGTCAACAACTGGCTTTGCAGCACCTGATCCAGCAACTCGTCGTTGCTGGCGCGGGTCATGTGTTCGCACGCCGCGAGCAACTGCTCGACGAACTCGGCAAACCCCAGGCACGACCAGTCACCCTCGCCGCGCCGGGCATAAACGTCCGACAGGTAACGGTGACTGCCGAGACCGTCGCGGCGGTCCACCATCACAAAGAACTGCTGCTGGTTCGGCAGTTTGATGGTCAGGGGAATGCCCTTCCATTCCAGACCTTCGAGGTAACTGCCCGGAGCGATACCTTGCATCTGCGTCGGCCAACTGTAACTGAGGCAGTTTTCCGGTAAGGCAAACTCTTTGATCAAACAATTAAGCAACGCACAGGTCGTCGCCAACTCACTGACCATATTCGGTAATACATTGCGATTTGGATGATTCATGGGTGCTCCACAGTAGCCCGTGAGGTCACTGAATACGTTATCTCGCGAAAAAATTAATTGCTGATCGACTGATTTAACGGCCGACGAAACTCCACATAACGACATGACTTCGTTGAGCCTTTTAAATAATCAATGGCATCTTCACCAACACCATAAAACTGAAATATGGCGATTGGCTTACGTAACTTCGATGGATTAACTCAAGGGCGCAACTGCAATAACGCAGCAGCCACGGCGTTATCAAAACGCTGGATCACTTGCTGACATTGTTCTTCGTCGATAATCAATGGCGGCAACAAACGGATGACATTGCCCTTACGCCCGCCGCGTTCCAGCAACAAGCCTTGTTTGAAACAGTGGTGCTGGATGGCCACGGCCAACGCCGGGTCCATCGGGAAATGCCCGTGGCGATCAGCCGATTGGCGTTCGTCGACAATCTCGATGCCCAGCATCAGGCCGCGACCGCGTACCTGGCCGAGGGCTGGATAATGCGCCTGCAATTCCACCAACCGGTCCTTGAGCCACTGGCCACGGCGCTCGGCGTGGGCTGCGAGGTGTTGCTGTTGCAGCACCTGCATCGTGGCCAGCCCGGCGGCCATGGCCATCTGATTGCCGCGGAAAGTGCCGGCATGGTTGCCGGGTTCCCAGGCATCGAACTCGCGACGGATGCCCAGCACCGCCATGGGCAAACCGCCACCGAGGGCTTTGGACATGACGATCAGGTCTGGCTCGATTTCGGCGTGTTCGAAGGCAAACATCTTGCCGGTGCGACCAAAACCGGTCTGCACTTCGTCGAGGATCAGCAGGATGCCGTGCTTGCGCGTTACTTCGCGGATCGCCCGCAGCCAGCTGACCGGGGCACAGTTGACCCCGCCTTCACCCTGCACCGCTTCAAGTATCACCGCCGCCGGCAGCGACACGCCACTTTCGACGTCTTCAATGAACTGGGTGAAATAGTGGCTCAGCGCTTCGACGCCGGCCTCACCGCCAATGCCCAGCGGGCAGCGGTATTCGTGGGGGAATGGCATGAACTGCACCCCCGGCATCAGGCTGGCGATCGCGTTTTTCGGCGCGGTGTTACCGGTCAGGGCCAGGGCGCCGTGGGTCATGCCGTGGTAGGCCCCGGAGAAACTGATGATGTTATTGCGCCCGGTGTAGGTCTTGGCCAGTTTCAGCGCCGCTTCCACTGCATCCGCCCCGGACGGCCCGCAAAATTGCAGGCAGTAATCGCGCCCCTGGTCCGGCAACAGGCTGAGCAGCGTCTCGCAGAACGCATCTTTGACCGGTGTCGTCAGGTCCAGCGTGTGCATCGGCAAGCCAGACGTGAGGAAGCTGTCGAGGCAGGCCATGACCGCCGGGTGATTGTGCCCCAAGGCCAACGTACCAGCGCCGGCCAGGCAATCGAGATAAGTATTGCCCTCGACGTCAGTTACCCAGACTCCGTGTGCCTTGGCAATTGCCAGTGGCAATTTGCGCGGATAACTGCGTACATTTGATTCGAACTTGCTTTGTCGAGCCAGATAGTCGGCATTGGTTTTTTGCAATGGATTAGAGTGCAATAAGCCATCATTCAACATCGGTTTATCCTCGATAAGTTTCGATATGCAAACTATTCCCATTTAGAAATGGACGCAACTGCTGACCCTGACTTTTTTGGAAAATTTACATAACTTGATATTCAGTCATTAAAACTTTTCGCGCACACAAAATCACAAGTTATGAAAACCTGAGAGTCGATCATCAGTGCCATTATCCGGCCATGTTCTTGTTATAAAACTGACAACTTTGTTATTACCTTGGAGCAGGCACTAACTTATAGAAATATATCGTGATAGTTCATCAAGTCAGGGTGAGCATGGTTTCTTCCTCTAAAGGAAATAGCTGACTGCGGCGCCCCTCCCTGTGGCGCAGCGCACGTTTGAATCGATTCAGAAGTCGACGGTCGCCGACAGGAGGTAGGTTCGTGGGGTCGCGAGCGTCAAACCAGGCTCGCTGTCATCCGAGGCCCCGGCGGAACTCCAGTAACGTTTGTCCGCCACGTTCTCGACATTGGCCCGCAGGGTGATGTTCTTTTCGTCGACCTTGAAGGCGTAGCGAGCACCGACATCCATGCGCGTCCAGGCGTCGATTTCCTTGACGTTGGACTGATCCAGGTACTGCGAGCTGGAATAGATGGCGCGACTGGTCAGGGTCAGGCCTTCCACGGAGCGCACGTCATATTCGGCGCCTACGTTGACGTTGTATTTCGGCGTAGCGGGCGCGCGGTTACCGTCGAAGGTGCCGTTGGTGGTGTTTTTCAACTCGCTGTCGATGTACATGACACCGCCGAGCAGGCGGACGCCTTTGAGCGGTTCGCCGAACATGCTCACTTCCACACCGGTATTTTCGCGTTTGCCGTTCGGGCCGAAGACGCGCGTCTGGGCGTTGGTCTCATAGGCCGGCTGCTTGATTCGGAACACCGCTGCCGTTACGGCGAAAGGACCCGCGTCATACTTGGCACCGACCTCAACCGAACGGCTGATGAACGGCGGGAAGATTTCGTCTTCGTTCACCGAAGTCGACGGCGCGATCTTGCCCTGGCTCAGGCCTTCCATGTAGTTGGCATACAGCGACAGCTTGTCGGTGGCCTTGAACAGGATGCCACCCGACGGCGAAACTTTTTCCTCGTCATAGGCCGTGTCGCCTTTGATATTGTCCGACCAGTCGTCAACCTTCACGCGCTGCCAGCGGGCTCCGAGGGTCAGCAATACGCGGTCATCGAAGAAGCCCAGGGTGTCGGACAACGCCACGCCGCTGAAGCGGTTCTCGGTATAGACCTTGGGATCCTGCCGCGTGGGTCGGACCGGCGTCGGCGTTTCCACGGGGTCATAAAGGTTGCTGGGGGACGCAGCATAACGGGCGCCGCCATTTTCGAAGTCCATGTAGAAATAGCTGGCCGCCAAGTTGACCTCATGGCTCACCGGACCGGTATGGAACCAGTTGCGCACACCGAAATTGGCCGTACGGACATTTTCGTCACGGGTGAAGTCGCGCGGTTGAACGCTGAAATCGCCAGCGTCGTTGGTGATGGAAACGGCATGCCGGAGGAAGTCATGATTACTTTTCCGGGCGCCCACACCGCCGTAGAGCATCACGGAATCACTGACATCGAATTCGCCATTCACCGTGCCGAAGGTGTCCTTGGTCCGCGCCTTGCTCCAAGGCTGCGCATAGTTGCTGCGGACTTCGCTGGCATGCGGAACCTGGGCGTTGGCGCCGACGATCACACGCTCCTGCGGGGCGTCGGTATCACGCTCGGTGTGTCCGACGTCGGTCGAGAGCCGCAAGCGTTCACCGCGAAAATCCAGGCCCAGCACGAACATGTCGCGGTCGACACTCTGGTGATCCCATTCGGTATCACCGGACTGCTTCACGCCGTTGAAGCGTAAACCGAACTTGTCATCCTCACCAAAGCGCCGGCCGATATCCACGGCGCCGCCAATCTGGTTGTTTGAGGCGTAGTTGGTGGTGAACGAGGTGATCGGTTTGTCGGTGGCGCGCTTGGGCACAACGTTGATCCCGCCACCGACGCTGCCTCGCGGCGAGATGCCGTTGATGAGCTGGCTCGGGCCTTTGAGGATGTCGACGCGGTCTGCCATCTCCATGTCGATCGTGTAGGTCGGCAAGACGCCATACAGACCGTTGTAGGAAACATCACTATTGAACAGGCTGAGCCCGCGAATGGTGAACTGCTCATAGCGCCCGCCGGCCGGGTTGGTGGCGCGAACGGAAGGATCGCTGGCGACCAAGTCGCCCAAGGTTCGCGCCTGCTGGTTCTTGACCGCCTCGCTGGTGTAGGTGGTCATGCTGAACGGCGTTTCCATGAAGTCTTTCGAGCCCAGCAAGCCTTGCGAGCCTTTGCGCGCGACCTGGCCACCGGCATACACCTCGCCGTCCGATCCGCCTGTGGCACCGAGAATCGAGGTCGGCGCCAGTTGCAGGCTGCCGCCTTCCGGCGTCGGGGTCAGGATGTAGGCCTGTTCACCCACCGGTTGCAGTTGCAAACCGGAACCCTGCAAGAGTCGAGCGAAGCCCTCCTCGACGGCGAAGTCACCGGAAAGACCAGGGCTGTTACGCCCGCTGACGAGTGCCGGGTCCACCGACAGATTGACCCCCGCGAGCCCCGCGAATCGGGTCAACGCGGCACTGAGGCTGCCGGCTGGCACCTGATAACTGCGTTTAGACGCATCGGCGGCCCAACCGGAAGTGATGAACAACGGGCAGGCACTCAGGCTCAACAACAGACTCAAGTGCAACAACGGGCGCAGCCTGGAAGGAGCCAGACGCGTACTGCAGGGCATCACTGCGGGCATTGAGAATCTCTCTGATTTCGTTTCACTTGCCTTGAATGACAAGCGACGCGAAAAAAGGGGACACACCTCAAACAATATTTTTGCGCGGCAGCAGCGTTACCCAATAACACGTACGCGAATGCACCTCCAGCGGCAGGCTGGCCGCTAGCAACGCAAGGATGCGATCAGTGTCTTCCAGGCGAAAACTGCCGGTAACGCGCAGGGATTCCAGTTCGGGCTCCCAGCGCAACACGCCCGGGCGATAGGTGCTGAGTTCGCGCAGAAAGTCCCCCAGAGGTTGGTTCTGCGCCATCAACACACCGTCACGCCAGCCTGGGGCGAGCACGTCGAATGGCTCAACAGCGCCAACACCTATCGCCTGAAGGCTGACTTGCTGACCGCCGCGCAACGAGAAGACTGGCCCGCGTAAAGGCTGTAATTGCACCGTGCCTTTAAGCACTGACACCTTGCACCCAGTCTGGCCCTGACGAACGCAGACTTCGCTCTGACTGACGATCACTTGCCCGAAGTGCGTCTGGACCGTCAGCGGCGAGGCGCCCGGCACGTTCAGTGCTATTTCGCCTTCGACGAGTTTCAGAAGCCGATTCTTCATATCGATATCGACGGCGCTCGCGGTGTTCAATTGCAGCGTGCTGCCATCGGCCAACTGGACTTTCTTGCCCTCCCCGGTCGCGGTCCGCAGGTCGGCGCTCCAGACATCCAGCGGCAACTGCCGACTGATCAGCCAGGCAGTCGGCACCAACGCCACCGCGCCAACTGCGCGTTTGAGGACGGTGCGCCGACTCGCTTGCGGACGATCCAGACTGGCCATTGCCAGCGCTGACGGCAGATCAGTAAAACGCTGGCGCAAGAGTTGCGCTTTCTGCCAGGCCTGTTCGTGACTGGAATGCCTGTCGCGCCAGCTCTGTAACTCGGCGCGATCGCGCTCATTGGCCGAGCCCGATTCCATAAGGGCCAGCCACTGCGCGGCGGCCCGCACGACTTGGCGGGCTTCAGCCGTAGGCGCTGAACCGATCACAGCTCCACCAATAGGCAATGTTCATAGGCTTGGGCCATGTAGCGCTTGATCGTGCGCTCCGAGACCTGCAGGCGCTCGGCGATCTCTTGATAACCCAGGCCTTCGAGCTGACTCCAGAGAAACGCCCGTCGCACCGGGCTCGGCAAGCCATCGAGCAATTCGTCCAGGGCTTGCAGGGTTTCCAGCAGAATCCAGCGCTGCTCGGGCGACGGCACGCAGTCCTCAGGCAGCAGCGCCAATGCACTGAGGTAGGCCTGCTCCAGGCTGCGGCGCTTGTAGAAGTTGGTCAGCAGGCGCTTGCCTACGGTCGCCAGGTAGGCGCGGGGTTCTTGCAGGTCGGCGATGCACTGGGAGCTGGCGAGTAAACGCACAAACGTGTCCTGACTCAGGTCCGCCGCATCACTGCCATTGCTCATGCGTCGTCTCAACCAGCTTTCCAGCCAGCCACGATGGTCGCGGTACAGGTCGTGGAAGGTTTGCCCCGTCGGCATCGCTGCATCACTCATCTAATGGAACCCTGCGCGAAGAAATATTTTAAATGCGACTCATTCTAATTAGTGATGGGACTTCAAATAAAGCGCTTTGTGCGGTTTGCACCCCGTAAATACTTGAATAAATCAGAGGTGGGAGGGGGATTTCGGCGCGCAAGCACCGGTTAATCAGGGCTGCGGGTATTTGAGGGGAATTATCACGAAACGTCAGAATTCATTGCAGATCGCGCCTGTTCGGCGGATGCGAATCCCTGAGGCCAGGGAAAAGAAGAGAAAAGCCAAATCGCAGACACAAAAAACCCCGGTCTTTCGACCAGGGTCTTTGCTATCGACTCGAAGTAAGCCAGCGGCTTTTCTTCGTAGCTCCAAGGCGTTCAGTGGGCCTTGAAGCAGATATGGCGCAGCGGACGGGACTCGAACCCGCGACCCCCGGCGTGACAGGCCGGTATTCTAACCGACTGAACTACCGCTGCGTATCGCTTTGGACTTGCATCCAATTAACTCGTCTGATTGAAAGCTTCGAGGCTTTCAATCTCGAACCAGGTCAAAACCTGATTCGGAAATATGGCGCAGCGGACGGGACTCGAACCCGCGACCCCCGGCGTGACAGGCCGGTATTCTAACCGACTGAACTACCGCTGCGCGTCGGTGGAGGCTTTTAAAAGCTTCCATCTTGCTTTCGCAAGACTCTCGGAAGTGGTGGGTGATGACGGGATCGAACCGCCGACATTCTGCTTGTAAGGCAGACGCTCTCCCAGCTGAGCTAATCACCCGTTTGCATCTCCGAGGCCGCGAAATTTACGCAGGTAGCGAACCTAAGTCAATAGCAGGATTGAAGTTTTTCTGAAAAAGACAAAATCGTGTCATTCGACAGCGCGTTGCCAACCGCCATCATCACGCTTATGCCGACAGACCGCTTTCGCGAGCAAGCCCGCTCCCACAGTTGATTGGCAGTAAACAGAGATTATGTATACGACACACTAACCCACTGTGGGAGCGGGCTTGCTCGCGAAGACGGCGGTACATTCAGCATCAATGCATCCAGATTGATGCGAACTACTCGCTGTAAATCATCTTCTTGGTCATCCCGCCATCCACCACGAACTCCTGGCCCGTAACGAAACCGGCGTTCCTGGATAACAACCACGCCACCATTGCCGCCACGTCCTCGACCGTCCCTACCCTGCCCGCCGGATGTTGCGCATGGTCAGCATCGGTCAGCGGTTCGGCACGCCGTGCGGATGGGTCCCGCGCATCGATCCAGCCGGGGCTGACCGCATTGACGCGAATCTCCGGCCCCAGACTGATCGCCAGCGCGTGCGTCAGGGCCAACAGACCGCCCTTGCTCGCCGCATACGCCTCTGTGTCGGGTTCTGACTGGCCGGCGCGGGTCGAGGCCAGGTTGACGATCGCACCGTTGTGAGCGCGCAGATACGGCGCACAGTGCTTGGCCAGCAACATCGGCCCACTGAGGTTGACCGCCAATACACGGTTCCAGTACGCCAGATCGAGGCTTTCCAGAGTGATGTTGTGCGGGTCAGCCACTGCCGCGTTGCACACCAGCGCGTCCAGTCGCCCGAACTGCCCCAGCACCTCGGCAACGCCCAGCGCCACCTGCCCTTCGTTCGAGACGTCCATGGCGATGAACCAGGCGTTGTCGCCCAGCACCTTCGCCACTTTCGAACCACGCACTCGATCCAGATCCGTCAGCACTACTTGCCAGCCTTCGCTGATCAGCCACGCCGCGATGCCCAGGCCGATGCCGCGCGCTGCACCGGTGACCAGCGCCACACGGCCATGGGTGCCCGTACTCGGCGTAGACAACTCGATCACAAGGCAGCCAACCCGCGCGCCAGATCGGCTTGCAGGTCTGCCACGTCTTCCAGGCCGACCGCGATGCGGATCAGGCTGTCACGGATGCCCGCCGCCTCACGCTCTTGCGGCGCCAGACGGCCGTGAGAGGTGGTGCTCGGGTGAGTGATGGTGGTCTTGGTGTCGCCGAGGTTGGCGGTGATCGAAATCAGTCGGGTTGCATCGATAAAGCGCCATGCGCCCTCTTTGCCACCCTTGACCTCGAAACTCACCACCGCGCCGAAGCCCTTCTGCTGACGCAAGGCCAGCTCGTGCTGCGGATGGCTCTTGAGACCGGCGTAATGGACTTTCTCGATGCCGTCCTGCTGCTCCAGCCATTCGGCCAGTTGCTGGGCGTTGGCACAGTGAGCCTTCATGCGCAGGTTCAGGGTTTCGAGGCCCTTGAGGAAGATCCAGGCGTTGAACGGGCTGAGGGTCGGCCCAGCGGTGCGCAGAAAACCGACGACTTCTTTCATCTGTTCACTGCGACCGGCCACCACGCCGCCCATGCAACGGCCCTGGCCGTCGATGAACTTGGTCGCCGAGTGCACGACGATGTCCGCGCCCAGCTTCAACGGCTGCTGCAAGGCAGGCGTGCAGAAGCAGTTGTCGACCACCAGCATCGCGCCTTTGGCATGAGCGATTTTCGACAGCTCGGCGATGTCCACCAACTCGGCCAGCGGGTTGGACGGCGACTCGACGAACAGCAACTTGGTGTTGGCCTTGATCGCCGCGTCCCAGCCAGACAGGTCCGCCAGCGGCACGTAGTCGACTTCAATGCCGAAGCGCTTGAAGTACTTCTCGAACAGGCTGATGGTCGAGCCGAACACGCTGCGCGACACCAGTACATGGTCGCCGGCGCTGCAAAGACTCATCACCACCGCCATGATGGCGGCCATGCCAGTGGCCGTGGCCACGGCTTGCTCGGCGCTTTCCAGCGCGGCGATACGCTCTTCGAACGCGCGCACGGTCGGGTTGGTGTAGCGCGAGTAAACGTTACCCGGCACTTCACCGGAAAAACGCGCCGCCGCATCGGCAGCGGTGCGGAATACGTAGCTGGAAGTGAAGAACATCGGATCACCGTGTTCGCCTTCCGGCGTACGGTGCTGACCGGCGCGTACGGCCAGGGTATCGAACGCTACGCCGTCGAGGTCGCTGTCCAGCCGACCGGCATCCCAATCCTGACTCATGCTGTCACTCCTTGCCCTACTCGGTAATGGATACAAAACCGGCCTGTAGGAGCATGGCTTGCCCGCGAAGGGGCCTTTGGGAACGCCAAAAGCTTCGCGGGCAAGCCTCGCTCCTACAGGCCGTTCGTTTACTTAGTTGTTATACAGATCAATGATCGCGCTGACTGCCTGGGTCTTGACCTTGGAGGCATCGTTACGCGCCTGCTCGATCTTATTCAGGTAAGCCTCATCGACGTCGCCGGTAACGTACTGGCCGTCGAACACTGCGCAATCGAACTTCTCGATCTTGATCTTGCCGCCACCGACTGCTTCGATCAAGTCAGGCAAGTCCTGATAGATCAACCAGTCAGCACCGATCAGATCCGCCACGTCCTGGGTCGAACGGTTGTGGGCGATCAGTTCGTGAGCGCTTGGCATGTCGATGCCGTAGACGTTCGGGTAGCGAACAGCCGGGGCCGCCGAGCAGAAGTAGACGTTTTTCGCGCCAGCTTCGCGGGCCATCTGGATGATCTGCTTGCACGTCGTGCCGCGAACGATCGAGTCATCCACCAGCATCACGTTCTTGCCGCGGAATTCCAGTTCGATGGCGTTGAGCTTCTGGCGTACGGATTTTTTCCGTGCAGCCTGGCCCGGCATGATGAAGGTCCGGCCGATGTAGCGGTTCTTCACGAAGCCTTCGCGGAACTTGACGCCCAAGTGGTTCGCCAGCTCCAGGGCTGCGGTGCGGCTGGTGTCCGGGATCGGGATGACCACGTCGATGTCGTGCTCAGGACGCTCGCGCAGGATCTTCTCGGCGAGTTTCTCGCCCATGCGCAGACGGGCCTTGTAGACCGAAACGCCGTCGATGATCGAGTCCGGACGCGCCAGGTAGACGTGTTCGAAGATGCACGGGGTCAGGGACGGGTTGGTCGCGCACTGACGGGTGTGCAGCTTGCCGTCTTCAGTGATGTAGACCGCTTCGCCCGGTGCCAGGTCGCGAATCAGGGTGAAACCGAGCACGTCCAGGGACACGCTTTCGGAGGCGATCATGTACTCGACGCCTTCGTCGGTGTGACGCTGACCAAAGACGATCGGGCGGATACCGTGCGGGTCGCGGAAACCGACGATGCCGTAGCCGGTAACCATTGCCACGACCGCATAACCACCGACGCAACGGTTGTGCACGTCAGTGACCGCAGCGAACACGTCTTCTTCGGTTGGCTGCAACTTGCCGCGCTGGGCCAGTTCGTGAGCGAACACGTTGAGCAACACTTCCGAATCGGAGTTGGTGTTGACGTGGCGCAGGTCAGATTCGTAAATCTCCTTGGCCAGCTGTTCAACGTTGGTCAGGTTACCGTTGTGCGCCAGGGTAATGCCGTAAGGCGAGTTGACGTAAAACGGTTGGGCTTCGGCCGAAGTCGAGCTGCCCGCGGTCGGGTAACGCACATGGCCAATGCCCATGTGGCCGACCAGGCGCTGCATGTGACGCTGATGGAACACGTCACGCACCAGGCCATTATCCTTGCGCAGGAACAACCGGCCATCATGGCTGGTAACAATACCGGCAGCGTCCTGGCCGCGGTGCTGGAGCACGGTTAGCGCGTCATACAGCGCCTGATTGACGTTCGACTTACCGACGATACCGACGATGCCACACATGCGACGCAACCCCTACTTAATGGATCTGAACTGAACACAACTCACTGAGGCGTTTTGGCCGTCGGCAAGAGATGTTCCTTGAACGGTAGATCAGCGGGTACGCTGATACCGCTGGCAAGCCACTGACTGCTCCACCCCAGAATCAGGTTTTTGGACCAGTCTGCGACCAATAAAAATTTTGGCACGAGCTGTGATTCTTTCCACCAGCCGTCCTGCTGTACCGGCCCCAGGCTCAACAGCCCGACCGCCACGACCACCAGCAACACGCCACGCGCGGCGCCGAAGGCCATGCCGAGGAATCGATCGGTCCCGGACAGCCCGGTGACGCGAACCAACTCGCCGATAAGATAATTGATCATTGCGCCTACGATTAACGTGGCGACAAACATGATGGCGCAGCCCGTGATCACACGGGCCGAAGGCGTTTCGATGTATCCGGCGAGGTACTCGGACAATGAACCACCGAACATCCAGGCGACGACTCCTGCGATGATCCAGGTCACCAGCGATAGTGCTTCTTTGACGAAGCCGCGGCTCAGACTGATCAATGCAGAGATGGCGACGATTGCAACGATCGCCCAGTCAACCCAGGTAAATGGCACAGTGCAGCCTACAGACGGATAAGGCGGCGCATTTTAGCAGAGCCCATGCTTATCGGTAAGCTGCGATTGTCAGTGCATTTCAAATCGGGGCGATAGTATTAGCCGCGCTCAGGCTGGAAACGTACGACAAAACCTTTCAGGTTCTGCTGGCGCCCCAACAAATCACGCAGGCGATCGGCTTCTGCGCGCTCGATCAACGGCCCGACAAACACCCGATTCTTGCCATCGGCAGTCCGGATATAGGCGTTGTAACCCTGGCTGCGCAGGGATTTCTGCAGGCTTTCGGCGCTTGCGCGGCTCGACAGACTGGCCAGTTGCACCGACCAGCTGACCGACAGGCCATTGGCATCGACGCGACTCTGGGTGGTGTCCGGTTTTGCCGGTGCAGCAGCAATCGGCTGAGCTGGCGCTGGTTTAGCGACAGGAGCAGGCGGTGGTGTCACCGGTTTAGCGGCAGGAACCGCAGGTGCTGCCGGCGCAATCGGCATCGAGGGTGCTTGCTGATCGGCGATTTCGTCGTCGCTAGGCACTGGCTCTTGAGGCAGAGCTTGCGGTTCAGGCACCACCACTGGCTCGACCTGCAACTGCGGCACCGAAGGTGCTTGCGGCGCAGACGGTGCCTGCACTGTAACTTGACGCTGTTCGTCCTGACGGGAAAACAGCATCGGCAAGAAAATCACTGCCAGCGCGATCAACACCAAGGCACCGACCATGCGCTGTTTGTACGCCTTATCCAGCAAAGCCATTTGCCGCTTCCTCCGTGGAGCGCCGGGCCAGCCATTCAAGGGCCTCGGCAACACAATAAAATGATCCGAACAACAGAATCTCGTCGTCGCTCGTCGCCAGTGCGCACTGCCCTTCCAGGGCGGCCGCCACACTGCCATAGGACGTTACCGACGCGCCAAGGTTCTGCAAGGCCGCGTGCAAATCCGTAACCGGCCGTGACCGTGGTGAATCCAGCGGCGCGACAGCCCATGACTGGACACTAGCATTCAATTCGCCGACAACACCATCCAGATCCTTGTCCGCCAGCAATCCGAACACCGCCAGGCGCTTGCCCACCGGCGGACGGCTGGCCAGGCGCCGGGCCAGATACTCGGCCGCATGCGGGTTATGCCCCACATCCAGCAACACATTCAGCCGCTTACCCTGCCACTCGAACTGCCGGCGATCGAGGCGACCGACGATTCGCGTGGCCTTCAACGCTTCAATAATCTGCGCATCGACCCACGGCAAACCGAGCAACAGGTAAGCCTGCAACGCCAATGCCGCGTTTTCCATCGGCAGGTCCAGCAACGGCAAATCATGCAGCTCGACCACACACCCTTGAGCGTCAAGGCCGCGCCACTGCCAGTTGTGATCGGTAATGCCGAGGTCGAAATCGCGCCCACGCAGGAAAAACGGGCAAGCCAGCTCGCGCGCTTTGTCCAGCAGGGGTTGGGGAGGATTCAGGTCGCCACAGAGGGCAGGCGCGCCCTGGCGGAAGATACCGGCCTTCTCGAAGGCCACGGACTCACGGGTATTGCCCAGGTAATCGGCATGATCGACGCCAATGCTGGTGACCAGCGCGATGTCGGCATCCACTACGTTGACCGTGTCCAGGCGCCCGCCCAGACCGACTTCCAGCACCACGGCATCGAGACCGGCCTGTTGAAACAGCCAGAATGCCGCCAGGGTGCCCATTTCGAAGTAGGTCAGGGTCGTCTCGCCACGGCCGGCCTCGACCGCAGCAAACGCTTCGCACAATTCGGTGTCAGTGGCTTCGACGCCATTGACCTGCACCCGCTCGTTGTAACGCAGCAGGTGCGGCGAACTGTAGACACCAACGTTCAAGCCCTGGGCCCGCAGCAACGAAGCCACGAACGCACAGGTGGAGCCCTTGCCGTTGGTGCCGGTGACCGTGATCACCCGAGGCGCCGGCTTGCCCAGTCCCATGCGGGACGCTACCTGTTGCGAGCGCTCCAGGCCCATGTCGATGGCCGAAGGGTGCAACTGCTCAAGGTAGGCGAGCCATTCGCCAAGGGTGCGCTCGGTCATATGTTGGAAGGTACCGGTGGAACCACGATTGGCTCGATTGGCGCAGCGACGAATTTCGGCGTCGGCAGGCCCATCATTTGTGCCAGCAGGTTACCCAGGCGCGGACGCAGTTCCTGACGGTGAATGATCATGTCGATCGCGCCGTGTTCCAGCAGGAATTCGCTGCGCTGGAAGCCTTCCGGCAGTTTTTCACGCACGGTTTGCTCGATTACACGTGGACCCGCGAAGCCGATCAGGGCCTTCGGCTCGCCGACGATCACATCGCCGAGCATCGCCAGACTGGCAGAAACGCCGCCGTAGACCGGGTCGGTCAGTACCGAGATGAACGGAATGCCTTCTTCACGCAGACGCGCCAGTACCGCAGAGGTCTTGGCCATTTGCATCAGGGAGATCAGGGCTTCCTGCATCCGCGCACCACCGGAAGCGGCGAAGCAGATCATCGGGCACTTGTTTTCCAGCGCGTAGTTGGCGGCGCGAACGAAGCGCTCACCAACGATGGCGCCCATGGAACCGCCCATGAAGGAGAATTCGAACGCCGACACCACCACCGGCATACCCAGCAGGGTGCCGCTCATGGAGATCAGTGCGTCTTTTTCGCCGGTCGCCTTTTGCGCAGCGGTCAGGCGATCCTTGTACTTCTTGCCGTCGCGGAATTTCAGACGGTCAACCGGCTCCAGGTCCGCGCCCAGTTCGGCACGGCCTTCGGCGTCGAGGAAAATGTCGATACGGGCGCGGGCGCCGATACGCATGTGGTGGTTGCACTTGGGGCAAACGTCCAGGGTCTTTTCCAGCTCCGGACGATACAGCACAGCCTCGCAAGACGGGCATTTGTGCCACAGACCTTCAGGCACCGAGCTCTTCTTGACCTCGGAACGCATGATCGAAGGGATCAGTTTGTCTACTAACCAGTTGCTCATGCTTTCTTTCTCCAGTACCGGCGGCCCGAACGCTTTGGTTCGCAGCCCCGCGTATGCCCTTGAGCTAAATTCATGTGTGTGTGGCGATGATCGATGGGTTGCCGGGTCAGTGAGACTGACCTGCGTACACCCCAAAAACCCTCAGCCGTGCCTGCTTTCGTGCAAGTGAAGTTATGGACGGCGGCAGTTAGCCAGCCGTCACATCACGTACCGCGTTAATGAATGCGCGAATCTTTGCGTGATCCTTGATGCCCTTGCTGGCCTCTACCCCACCGCTGACGTCCACGGCATAAGGCCGAACCCGGGCAATCGCCTCGGCGACGTTTTCGGCATTCAGCCCGCCCGCGAGAATGATCGGTTTGCTCAAGCCTTGCGGTATCAGAGACCAATCGAACGCTTCACCGGTTCCACCCGGCACCCCTTCGACATAAGCATCGAGCAGAATACCGCTGGCACCTGGAAAGGCATCGCATGCCGCCGCAATGTCATCCCCGGCCTTGACCCGCAGCGCCTTGATGTACGGCCGATGCCAGCCTTCGCACTCCGCGGCGGTTTCATCACCGTGAAACTGCAGCAGATCCAGCGGCACCGCGTCGAGGATCTCCCCCAACTCGCAGCGACTGGCATTGACGAACAAACCCACGGTGGTCACGAACGGCGGCAAGGCCTTGATAATCGACCTCGCCTGCTGGAACGTCACCGCCCGTGGGCTTTTGGCGTAAAACACAAACCCGATGGCATCGGCCCCGGCCTCGACTGCTGCCAACGCATCTTCTATGCGGGTAATCCCACAAATCTTGCTGCGAACGGCTGACATGTCGATAGAACCCCAAGGCAAATCCGAGAAAGTCCCGGATGGTAACAAATGCGTTCGAGGGCGTCAGCCGTCAAGTTCGGCGAAACCGGTCAAGAAGTGCGGCCCGATGTAACGCTCGGGCAACTGGAACTCATCGCGGTATTCCACCTGCACCAGATACAGGCCGTACGGGTGCGCCGTCACGCCGCCGGAACGGCGAATGCGGCTCTCCAGCACTTCTTTCATCCACTCCACCGGGCGCTCGCCGGAGCCAATGGTCATCAGTACCCCGGCAATGTTGCGCACCATGTGGTGCAGGAACGCGCTGGCGCGGATATCGAGCACGATCATCTTGCCGTGCCGGGAGACCCGCAGGTGGTGCAACTCCTTGATCGGCGACTTGGCCTGGCACTGCCCGGCGCGAAACGCACTGAAGTCGTGAGTGCCGACCAGGTACTGCGCCGCTTCGGCCATGCGCTCGACGTCCAGCGGACGATGGTTCCAGGTGATTTCTTCGTTCAAGTGCGCCGGGCGGATCTGATCGTTGTAGATCACGTAGCGATAGCGCCGGGCGATGGCCTTGAACCGCGCATGAAAATGCGCCGGCATGACCTGCGCCCAACTGACGCTGACGTCGTGGGGCAAATTGATGTTGGCGCCCATGACCCAGGCTTTCAGCGAACGCTCGACCTTGGTATCGAAATGCACCACCTGGCCGCAGGCATGCACGCCCGCATCAGTACGCCCCGCGCAATGCAGCGACACCGGTGAATCGGCGACTTTGGACAAGGCGTTTTCGAGGGTTTCCTGCACGGTCAGCACGCCAGAGGCCTGACGCTGCCAGCCGCGATAACGCGAGCCTTTGTATTCAACGCCCAACGCGATCCGGAAAAAGCCGTCGGCCGCCATTTCGGCGGCCGGATTATCTATATTTGCCAAGGGGTGACAGCCTGCTGATGTAAGCAAAGGCGGGCATTATAAGGCCGCAGGTCGATGACGCCAGAACTGTGTGGCGTTTGGGTCATTGCATCGCTCCTGCAGACTTCGCTATATAGATAACTACACAACGAAAACACAAAAACCGAGACCTGATGATGACCGCCACACTCAAAGAAGCCGTAGGCCTGGCGTATAGCCTGGAAGGCATGCTCCACGCCAAACGCAAGACCTGGGAAGCCATCGACGAAATGGCCCGTCGCGTCAAACCCGGCATGCTGGAATCCGAGGCCCAGGCGATGAGTCTCGAAGTGCTGAACGAACTGGGCATGGACCGTATCTGGCACCCGTCGAAAATCCGTTTCGGCGACAACACCCTGAAAACCTTCAAACAGCGTTCCGATGGCGATCCGGTGCTGGCTGAAAACGATATTTTCTTTATCGACCTCGGCGTGGTCTGGGACCGCCATGAAGGCGATTCAGGCGCAACCTTCACCGTCGGCAACGATCCCGAAATGAAGGCCTGTGCCGAGGCGGCGAAAACCCTGTTCGACCAAGTTCACGAGTACTGGCGCACGCAGCAGGTAGCGGGCCCGGAACTGTATCGTTATGCCGACAAGCAGGCGGCCGCGATGGGCTGGAAGCTGAACCTGGAGATCAAGGGGCATCGGGTCAGCGATTTCCCCCATGCGATTTATCGTGCGGGGGATTTGGGCAATTTTGAGGATTGCCCGAATGTCGGGTTGTGGATTCTGGAGATCCAGATTGCCCACCCTACCCGGCCGTTTGGTGCGTTTTATGAGGATTTGCTGGCCTGATTAGCGCAGTAGCTCCCCTTGTGGGAGCGGGCTTGCTCGCGAATGCGGTGTGTCAGTCACCATCAATGCTGAATGACACACCGCATTCGCGAGCAAGCCCGCTCCCACAGGGGATTTGCGGTGATGCAGAAACAAAAACGGCAGCCTCAATGGGCTGCCGTTTTGTTTACAACTGACTCAACTATCAAGCCAGGCGCGAAAGCATTTCCTTGGCTTCGCTCTTCTGCCCTGCATCACCCTCGGCCACCACTTCGTTGAGGATGTCTCGGGCGCCGTCGTTGTCGCCCATGTCGATGTAAGCCTGGGCCAGATCGAGTTTGGTGGCGACTTCGTCAGTACCGGAGAGGAAGTCGAACTCCGGCTCGTCAGCCACCGAGGCAGCTGCATCTTCGGCGGTGAAGGTAGGTTCGTTGATGGTCTGGGACAGACGATCCAGCTCGGCGTTGACGTCATCCAGCTCGGTCGCGAACGCATCCTTGGGCTCAGGAACGTCCATTTCGTCCGCCAGGGACAGGTCGAAATCGGCCGGCAGTTCCAAATCATCCAGCGCCGCTTCGTTCACGGTAGGTGCGTCGACAGGAGGCAGGTCTTTGACGCCTTCATCCAGGTCCAGCAGGAAATCGTCTTCGGCCAGGGTCGCTGGCGAAGCATCGCCACCGAGGTCCAGGTCCAGATCGAAGTCCGACAGGTCGTCGAGGTTTTCCTTGATGTCTGTCTGCTGTTGCAACACCGACTCAAAGCTCAGGTCGTCGTCCAGCGGGAATTCGTCCAGCTCGGCCAAGGGTTCCGGTGCCGGTGCCGGAGCAACCACCGCCGGAGAAGCGTTTTCCAGATCATCCAGGCTCAAGTCGAACGCGCTGTCGAGATCATCTTCAGCCACCGGAGCCGGCGCTTCAGGCTCGTCCAGCAGCAGGTCCTTGACGTACTGGGCGTCCAGTTCGGCGGCAATGGCGGCGGCAGCGATACCGCCGGCCGCTGCGAGGGCCATGGCCGGGAAACGGCTTTTCAGCTGTTCGACCTGGGCGAAGTTATCGCCATTGGCCACCAATTGGCGTTCCTGCGCGACGAACGCATCACGATCACCTTGCTGTCCGTAGACTTCCATCAGCTTCAGGCGCAAGTCGCTGCGTTGCGGTTCTTGCTTGATGCCGTCTTCGAGCAACGCGCCGGCCTGATTCAGGCGACCCGCGTTGATGTGCGACTGGGCCTGGCTCAGTACGTCATCATTGCGCTCGGCGGCTGGCGAAACCAGCGGTGCGGCGATCGGCGGAGTGACGATGACCGGCGCAATCACCGGAGCCGGGGCTGGCGGAGGTATTGGCGCCCCTGGCTTAGTGAGCGTCACCGCTGGAGGTGGAACTTCAAGGCCTTCGAAGCTGCTTTCCGGCAAGTCTTGCTCGGGAGAAAACTCCTGCTCTTCAGCCAAGGCGCGCGCCATGCGCAGGTGCTTTTCAGCTTCCTGCTGGGCTTTGCGGCGACGGGCCAGCAGCAACAGCAACAACAGTAGAACGATCGCACCGCCGCCCACCAACCCCAACAGTACCGGGTTGGTCAGCAGGTCGTTGAAGGTCTGATCTTCGGAGGCCGCTGGTTTCGGCTCGATCGGCGTCTCGGTCGGGGCCGGGGTTGCTTGCGGCGCTGTCACGACAGGTGCCGGCACTGCAGGAGACGCAGCGGTCGGTGTTGCCGGAGTTGCCGCCGGCGCAGGCGTCAGCTCAGCCGAGATCACCGGTGCTGCAGCCGTCGCCGCCGGAGCTGCCGGAGCCGCTGCACCCTCAGCCTGCAACTTGGCCAATTGATTGTTTTTCAGTTCGATCAGGCGTTGCAGCTTGTCCAGCTGACTTTGCAGATCGGTCATGCGGCTTTTCAGTTCGGCGTTGTCACGACGGGTCGTGTCGAGGCTTTCCTGGGTCACCGCCAGTTTGTTGCTCAAATTCTTCGCATCACCGGCGGCACCCTTACGGCCCTTGCCGGATTCGGCAGACACCAGGCTCAGCTTGTCTTTCGCTGCCTGGGTCGAAGTGGCATCGGCACTCCCACGCTTGGTGGCATCGAGTTGTTGCTGCCCGGTGCCAGGCTTGGCCACATAACGACGGCCCTGACGCCATGCGGTGTTCTGCGCGGCGACTTCAGCGATGGCCTTGGGTTGCGGCAGGCTGGTGCTTTGCACCTGATCCGGCATGCGCAGGACCTGGCCGGTTTTCAGCAGGTTGATGTTGCCGTTGATAAAGGCATCCGGGTTCAACGCCTGAATCGCCAGCATGGTTTGCTGCACCGAACCGCCATTGCGCGCCTTCGCCGCGATTTCCCACAGGGTATCGCGCGGCGTGGTGGTGTAGGTCGATGGTTTCGTAGCACCGGTGGTTGGCGCGGTCACTGCTTGAGCCGGCGCAGGTTGCGCGGCGGCATCAGCGGTTTGCGGCGAGAATTTGGACGGATCCAGCAGCACGCTGTAATCGCGCAGCAAGCGACCGTTAGGCCACATCACCTGAACCAGGAATTTCACCATCGGTTCGGAAAGCGGTTTGCTGGAGGTCACGCGCAGGATGCTTTTGCCGCTGGCGTTGAGCACCGGAGTGAAGGTCAGGTCGTTGAGAAACGCCTGGCGATCAACCCCGGCCTTGGCGAAATCTTCCGGCGAGGCCAGGCTCGGCACCACTTCTGCAGCGGTGAGGTCCTTGACGTCGAGCAGCTCGATTTCTGCCACCAGGGGCTGGTTCAGCGTCGACTTCAGGGTCAATTCCCCGAGCCCGAGGGCATGCGCCATACCGGAGGACAGCGCCGAGGCGGCCGCTATTGCTAACACCAGTTTGCGAACTTGAACCATAGCCTCATCCTTTGTTTGAACATTCCTCGGCCAGCGAGAAGGTGTTGATAGCCGCTGCCGTAAGGCATTGCGCGCGGCGGCGAAGGGTCGTCGCGCGCGATCATTTCTTTGCTGCCCGGGAAAGCCCCACAGGGTGACTCGCCGTCAAGCACTCCGGCCAAGCATAGCGCTCGGCTAGAATCATTCGACAAATTGTTGCCAAGTATCTTTTACAGCAGGTCTTTTATCAACAATTCAGCCACCTGCACAGCATTGAGCGCGGCGCCTTTGCGTACGTTATCTGACGTCAGCCACAGATTAAGTTCCGACAGGTCGTCGACACCACTGCGAACCCGCCCCACGTAGACCACATCCTGCCCTACCGCGTCACCCACCGCAGTCGGATAATCGCCGGCTTCCACCAGCTCTATGCCCGGTGCGTCTTCCAGGGCGGCGTTGACTTTTGCCAGGTCCACAGCGCTCGATGACTGCAAGGTCACGCTAAAGCTATCGCCAAAAAACACCGGGGCTTGAATGCAAGTTGCGGAAATCTTTAATAAAGGTAGCGCCATGACCTGACGCAACTCACGCACCAGGCGTTTTTCCAGCAGTGTATGACCCTGCTCGTCAGGTTTGCCCACCTGGGCCAGCAGGTTGAACGCCATCTGCCGATCAAAGAACGTCGGTTCCAGCGGACGCACATTCAGCAGCTCGGCGGTTTGGCGGGCCAGTTCGGTCACCGCTTCGCGCCCCTGGGCGGAGACGGCCAGGCTGGCGGTCACGTTGACGCGCTGCAGGTCGATCACTTCGAGCAACGGCGCGAGCACCACGGCCAAGGTGGTGGCCGACGGGCTTGGGCTGCTGACCTGGAATGGCTTTTTCAGACCGGTCAGTACGTGGGCGTTGGCTTCCGGCACGATTTGCGGCGCTTCATCCGCCGACAGTGCGCCGGACAGATCTATCAGCGAACAACCGGCGGCACGGGCACGAGAGGCGAAACTCAGGGTCACCGCAGGGCCGGCGGCGAAGAACACCAACTGAACCTTGCTGAAGTCGAACTCATCAACTTCCCGCACCCGAACGTTCTTGCCGCGAAACGGCACCGAATGCCCGGCGGATTCGCTGCTGGCCAGCAGGTGCAGGTTGGCGACCGGGAAATCCCGCTCTTCGAGAATCTGCACAAGCGTTTCGCCGACAGTACCGGTGGCGCCGATCACGGCAATATCGAAGGACTGGCTCATGGTTCTACCTCTGGCGAAACGGGGGGAGCGGCACTTTACCGGGTGGTAGACGGTGAGGCAATTCGGTTGGGGATTTGTGGCGTTTGTACCGGCCTCTTCGCGAGCAAGCCCGCTCCCACAGGTAACCGCATTCCCATGTGGGAGCGGGCTTGCTCGCGAAGGCGGCCGATCAGGCAACCCATCAGCATCAGGTCGCCGTCCATAAAAAAACCCGCACCTCTTTCAAGGCACGGGTTCTTTCACAGCTTCAACCGATCAACGCTCAAGCAGAATCCGCAGCATGCGACGCAGCGGTTCGGCCGCGCCCCACAGCAGTTGGTCGCCGACGGTGAAGGCGCCAACGTACTGGGTGCCCATGTTCAGCTTGCGCAGACGGCCAACCGGTACGTTCAGGGTGCCGGTGACTTTGTTCGGGCTCAGCTCCTGGATGCTGATGTCGCGGTTGTTCGGCACCAGTTTGACCCAAGGGTTGTGCTGGCTGATCAGCCCTTCGATATCGGCGATCGGCACGTCTTTGTTCAGCTTGATGGTCAGCGCCTGGCTGTGGCAGCGCATGGCGCCGATGCGCACGCAGATGCCGTCCACCGGGATCGGGCTCTTGAAGCGACCGAGGATCTTGTTGGTCTCGGCCTGGGCCTTCCACTCTTCGCGGCTCTGGCCGTTCGGCAGTTCCTTGTCGATCCACGGGATCAGGCTGCCGGCCAGCGGTACGCCGAAGTTTTCGGTCGGGTACGCGTCGCTGCGCATGGCTTCGGCCACACGGCGGTCGATGTCGAGGATGGCGCTGGCCGGGTCGGCCAGTTGATCGGCAACGGCAGCGTGGGTCGCGCCCATTTGCTTGATCAGTTCACGCATGTTCTGCGCGCCGGCACCGGAGGCCGCCTGATACGTCATGGCGCTCATCCACTCCACCAGGCCGGCTTCGAACAGACCGCCCAGACCCATCAGCATCAGGCTGACGGTGCAGTTGCCGCCGATGTAGTTCTTGGTGCCCGCGTCGAGCTGCTGGTCGATGACCTTGCGGTTCACCGGGTCCAGCACGATTACCGCGTCATCCTGCATGCGCAGGCTGGAAGCGGCGTCGATCCAGTAGCCCTGCCAGCCGGCTTCGCGCAGTTTCGGGAAGACTTCGCTGGTGTAGTCGCCACCCTGGCAGGTCAGAATCACGTCGAGGGTTTTCAGCTCTTCAATGCTGTAAGCGTCCTTGAGCGGAGCAATGTCCTTGCCCACGGACGGGCCTTGGCCACCGACATTGGAAGTGGTGAAAAACACCGGCTCGATAAGATCGAAATCCTGCTCTTCCAGCATCCGCTGCATGAGCACGGAACCGACCATACCGCGCCAACCGATCAGACCTACACGTTTCATCGCAACTACACCTTCTTTAAAAAGTGGGCCGCTGCTTTCGAAGTTGAAAGTGGCAGCGGGCCCGAGAGATTACAGATTCCGCAGCGCGGCGACTACTGCGTCACCCATTTCCTGCGTACCGACTTTAGTGCAACCGGTCGACCAGATGTCGCCAGTGCGCAGGCCCTGGTCCAAAACCAGACTGACGGCCTTCTCGATCGCATCGGCCGCATCCTGCAGGTTGAAGCTGTAACGCAGCATCATCGAGACCGACAAAATGGTCGCCAACGGGTTGGCGATGCCTTTGCCCGCGATGTCCGGCGCCGAACCGTGGCACGGCTCGTACATGCCCTTGTTGTTGGTGTCCAGGGACGCCGATGGCAGCATGCCGATGGAGCCGGTGAGCATCGACGCCTGATCGGACAGGATGTCGCCGAACAGGTTGTCGGTGACGATCACGTCGAACTGCTTCGGTGCGCGCACCAGCTGCATCGCGGCGTTGTCGACGTACATGTGGCTCAGTTCGACTTCAGGGTAATCCTTGGCCACTTGCTCGACAATTTCACGCCACAGTTGGCTGGACGCCAGCACGTTAGCCTTGTCCACCGAGCAGAGCTTTTTGCCACGGACCATGGCCATGTCGAAACCGACACGGGCGATGCGACGGATTTCGCTTTCGCTGTACGGCAGGGTGTCGTAAGCCTGACGCTCGCCGTTTTCCAGGGTACGGGTGCCGCGTGGCGCGCCGAAGTAAATGCCGCCGGTCAGTTCACGGACGATCAGGATGTCCAGGCCAGCCACAATTTCAGGCTTCAGGCTCGACGCCTCAGCGAGTTGCGGGTACAGGATCGCCGGACGCAGGTTGCCGAACAGGCCCAGTTGCGCACGAATCTTCAGCAGACCGCGCTCAGGGCGAATGTCACGCTCGATGGTGTCCCATTTCGGGCCACCCACGGCGCCCAGCAGTACCGCGTCAGCAGCGCGAGCGCGATCCAGGGTTTCGTCGGCCAACGGCACGCCGTGCTTGTCGATGGCGGCGCCACCGATCACGTCGTGGCTCAGCTCGAAGCCCAGGCTGTACTTGGTGTTGGCCAGTTCCAGCACCTTGACTGCTTCGGCCATGATTTCCGGGCCAATACCGTCACCTGGGAGAATCAGAATCTGCTTGCTCATGCTTTCCTCATGTCATCAGTCGGCGCGCCCATGGGCACGCCCGGAAAAAGTCTATCGCTCGACGCTTATCGTTCAGCCATCAGTACCAGCACATCTGTACTGAACGAACCATCGGCCTCAATCTCAAAATATTCGCGTACTTCATTGCCCATCGATTGCTGCAACTCGCGGATTGCCGCGCGCATCACTTCGGGTGTGCGCATGCGCTCGACCCACGAGGTGTATTCCAGGCGCAGCCGCTGGCGGGTGGTGCTACGGGTATGCAACCCCGCTTCGCTGACTTGGCGCAACCACTCGCCGGCAGAATAATCGCGCACATGGCTGGTGTCGCGCAGCACTTCAACGCTTTGCAGGTAGGTGTCGAACAACGGACTGCCTGGCGACAGCACGTCGACAAACGCCGCCACGCCACCCGGCTTCAGCACCCGGCGCACTTCCCGCAAAGCCAGGCCGAGATCGCTCCAATGGTGCGCCGAATAACGGCTGAACACGAAGTCGAACTCGCCATCGGCGAACGGCAGGCGCTCGGCGGCACCATTGACCGTGGTGACATTGCTGAAACCACGATCAATCGCTGCCGCAGCCACCACGTCGAGCATTTGCTGGGACAGGTCGTAGGCCACCACTTCTTTCACCAGCGAGGCCACGTGAAAACTCACGTGCCCGGCGCCGCAACCCAGGTCCAGCACGCGGGCATTGCCCTGCCCGGCCAGTTCAGCCTGTAGCAATGCGAATTCGGTGCCTTGAGCGTGTACGGCGCTGCTCAGGTAGGCCGAGGCCTGTTCACCGAATTGCTTTTGTACGACTTGGCTGTGCTGGGCGGTGCTGGTCATGGGGACTTCCTTTTGGGTTGCGGGTTTTAAGATCAAAAGATCGCAGCCTTCGGCAGCTCCTACAGGTGTATGCCGCCCCATGTAGGAGCTGCCGGAGGCTGCGATCTTTTCAACGGTCACCTCAAAACATCAAACGTCGCGAAACAACCACGGCTGGCTCGCCCGGTGCTTGCTTTCAAACGACGCAATCGCCTCGTGGTCCATCAATGTCAGACCGATATCGTCAAGACCATTCACCAGGCAATGCTTGCGGAATTCATCCAGCTCAAAGCTGTAGACCTTGCCATCCGGCCGGGTCACGGTCTGGGCTTGCAGATCAACCGTCAACTGGTAGCCCGGATTCGCTTCAACCTGCTGGAACAACTCATCAACCTCAGCGTCGCTCAAGATGATCGGCAGCAAGCCGTTCTTGAAGCTGTTGTTGTAGAAGATGTCGGCATAGCTCGGCGCGATAATGCTGCGGAAACCGTATTCTTCCAGGGCCCACGGCGCGTGTTCACGGCTGGAGCCGCAACCGAAGTTTTCCCGGGCCAGCAACACGCTGGCGCCTTGATAACGTTCGGCGTTGAGCACGAAATCCTTGTTCAGCGGACGCTTGGAGTTGTCCTGGTAGGCATAGCCCACGTCCAGGTAGCGCCACTCGTCAAACAGGTTCGGACCAAAACCGGTGCGCTTGATCGACTTCAGAAACTGCTTCGGAATGATCTGGTCGGTGTCGACGTTGGCCCGGTCCAATGGCGCGACCAAACCGGTGTGTTGGGTAAAAGCTCTCATGTGCGGTTCCTCAGATCAGTTCGCGAACGTCGATGAAACGACCGTTGACGGCAGCCGCCGCGGCCATGGCCGGGCTTACCAGGTGCGTACGGCCACCGGCGCCCTGACGCCCTTCGAAGTTGCGGTTGGAGGTCGAGGCGCAATGCTCGCCCGATTCCAAACGGTCCGGGTTCATCGCCAGGCACATCGAGCAACCCGGTTCACGCCACTCGAAACCGGCTTCGAGGAAAATCTTGTCCAGGCCTTCAGCCTCGGCTTGCGCCTTCACCAGGCCCGAGCCCGGCACCACGATGGCTTGCTTGATCGTCGAAGCGACTTTGCGGCCCTTGGCGATGACTGCCGCGGCGCGCAGGTCTTCGATCCGCGAGTTGGTGCAGGAACCGATGAATACGCGGTCCAGCTGAATATCGGTGATCGCCTGATTGGCGCTCAAACCCATGTATTTCAAGGCGCGCTCGATGGAACCGCGCTTGACCAGGTCCATTTCCTTCGCCGGGTCCGGCACGTTCTGATCAACGGCCAAAACCATCTCGGGCGAAGTGCCCCAGCTGACTTGTGGCTTGATCTGGGTCGCGTCGAGCTTAACCACGGTGTCAAACACCGCATCGGTGTCGGAAACCAGGTCTTTCCAGGCTTCGACCGCCATGTCCCATTCCGCGCCTTTCGGGGCGAACGGACGGCCCTTGACGTATTCCACGGTTTTTTCGTCCGCAGCCACCAGACCTACGCGAGCGCCGGCCTCGATGGACATGTTGCAGATGGTCATGCGGCCTTCGATGGACAAGTCGCGAATCGCGCTGCCAGCGAACTCGATGGCGTGGCCGTTACCGCCGGCGGTGCCGATCTTGCCGATCACCGCCAGGACGATGTCCTTGGCGGTCACGCCGAACGGCAATTTGCCTTCGACCGACACCAGCATGTTTTTCATTTTCTTGGCGACCAGGCACTGCGTGGCGAACACATGCTCAACCTCGGAAGTGCCGATGCCGTGGGCCAACGCGCCGAATGCGCCGTGGGTCGAGGTGTGCGAGTCGCCGCAGACCACGGTCATGCCCGGCAAGGTAGCGCCCTGCTCTGGGCCGATTACGTGAACGATGCCCTGACGCACGTCATTCATTTTGAATTCGGTGATGCCATATTCGTCGCAGTAGTCATCGAGGGTCTGAACCTGCAAACGCGAGACCTGGTCGGTAATCGCTTCGATGCCGCCCTTGCGATCCGGAGTGGTCGGCACGTTATGGTCCGGGGTGGCGATGATCGAGTCGACACGCCAAGGCTTGCGCCCGGCCAGGCGCAGGCCTTCGAAAGCTTGGGGCGAAGTCACTTCATGGATGATGTGGCGGTCGATATAGATCAGCGACGACCCATCGTCGCGCCGTTTCACTTCATGGGAATCCCAGAGCTTGTCGTAAAGCGTTTTGCCGGCCATCAGACGGTCCTCATCAGCTTGTTTCTATTTTCTATGCCTTGGGTTGTGCAGCAGTTCAATAACCCCTTGGCTTGTGAGGTCGATCCTAGGGGGTTACATTAAATAACTCAAATTCATATTTTTTATGCTTTGGATAACCAACTGGAATACATGAATGGATCTGGCCAACCTCAACGCTTTTATCGCGATTGCCGAGACCGGGAGTTTCTCTGGTGCCGGTGAACGCCTGCACCTGACCCAACCGGCCATCAGCAAGCGCATCGCCGGGCTGGAACAGCAATTAAAAGTGCGACTGTTTGATCGCCTGGGCCGTGAAGTCGGCCTGACTGAAGCCGGCCGCGCCCTGCTGCCTCGGGCTTATCAGATTCTGAACGTGCTGGACGACACTCGTCGCGCCTTGACCAACCTGACCGGCGAAGTGAGCGGCCGTCTGACCCTGGCCACCAGTCACCACATCGGCCTGCACCGCTTGCCGCCGTTATTACGGGAATTCACCCGTCGCTACCCACAAGTGGCGCTGGATATTCAGTTCCTCGATTCGGAAGTAGCCTACGAAGAAATCCTCCATGGCCGCGCCGAACTGGCGGTTATCACCCTGGCGCCGGAGCCCCACGCGCTGGTCAAGGCCACACCCGTGTGGGACGACCCGCTGGATTTCGTGGTGGCCCCGGAGCATTCGCTGATCAACAATGGCCCGGTCACCCTGGCGGACATTGCCCTGCACCCGGCGGTTTTCCCCGGCGGCAACACCTTTACTCACCACATCGTCCAGCGCCTGTTCGAGGCTCAGGGCCTGACGCCGAACATCGCCATGAGCACCAATTATCTGGAAACCATCAAGATGATGGTCTCGATTGGCCTGGCCTGGAGCGTTTTGCCGCGCACCATGCTCGATGAACAGGTGGCGCGGATACCTTTGCCGGGCATACAGCTCACTCGCCAGCTAGGCTATATCCTGCACACGGAAAGGACGCTTTCGAATGCGGCACGTGCCTTTATGGCCCTGCTGGACGCACAAATTGATCTGCCAGGGACCCACGGCTAACCTGTGCTACTCCTATAGAGCTGCAAAACCCCGTGCCTAACGCCCCATTCAGCCCAAGGCCTGCTGCCAATGCCCAAATCTGTTGACCGTATTCCGCCGATGCCGCGTATTCAGGCCATTGACCCGCAGCGGTCCGAGCAGAGCTGGGAAAGCGCGCCGCAGTTGTTGGCCGCTCTGAACGGTGCGCGTCTGGGGGCCTGGTATTGGGACATCGAACGCGGGCAGATCAGTTGGTCCCGGGGCACGCAGGCGCTGTTCGGCTTCGACCCCAAGCAACCCTTGCCGGCGGACCTCGAATACCTTGACCTGCTGCCACCTGAGGATCGGGCGAAAACCATTCGCGCGTTCCATCAGGTCATTGCCGGCGCACCGCTGGAACAAGCGATGCATCACCGCATCCGCTGGCCCGACGGCAGCCTGCACTGGCTGGAGATCAATGGCAGCCTGTTGCCGGACAAACACGGCCGGCCGCGAATGATCGGGGTGATTCGTGAAATCACCCACCAGCGTCAACGGGAACAAGCCCTGAGCAGTTCGGAAAAGCGCTTCGCCACGCTGTTCCACCTGTGCCCGAACATGGTGCTGCTGACCCGCCAGGAAGACGGCCTGATCAGCGAGGCCAATCAGTATTTCGAGAGTCTGTTCGGCTGGCCGGTGCAAAGCGCGATTGGCCGCACCACCCTGGAGCTGGGCCTGTGGGTGCATCCCGAACAACGCGAGGTGCTGGTCAAGGCCACCAAGGCCAAGGGCGAACTGATCAGCATGGAAGTGCAGTTTCGCGCCAGCAATGGCCAGGTCCACGATGGCATCCTCAGCGCACAAAAAGTCGAGCTCGAAGGCCAGCCTTACTTGCTGAGTACCTTCCTCGACACCACCGAACGCAAAGCCGCCGAGCACGCGCTCAAGGACAGCCAGGAGCGCCTTGATCTGGCCCTGGATTCGGCGCAACTCGGCACCTGGGACTGGCACATTCCCAGCGGCATGCTCTACGGCTCGGCGCGGGCAGCGCAGTTACACGGCCTGGACCCCAAGCCGTTCCATGAATCCTTCGATGAGTTCTTCGAAGGTGTGCCTGGCGAAGAACGCAGCAGCATGCGCAATGCCTACCGCAGCCTGCGCGAAGGCCCGGCCGGCAATTATCAGCTGACCTACCGCGTGCAATTGCCCGACGGCAGTTCGCGCTTCCTGGAAAGCCGTGCGCGGCTCTATCGCGATGAAAACGGCCAGCCGTTGCGCATGGCCGGCACCCTGCTGGACATCACCGATCAGGTCGAACGCGAGCAGCAACTGGTGGCCTCCGAGGAGAAATTCGCCACGCTGTTCCAGGTCAGCCCGGACCCGATCTGCGTTACCCGCCAGGACAGCGGCCAATTCATCGAGATCAACTCCAGTTTCACCCAGATCTTTGGCTGGACCACCGACGACGTGATCGGCCGCAGCGCCGATGAAATCGGCCTGTGGGACGCTTCAGCGAAAAGCCTGCAACGGATCGAACAGGTGATCCGCGAACAAGGCCTGAGCAACGTCGCGATCCTCGTTCAGCACAAGGACGGGCAAACCCTGACCTGCGTGATTTCCAGCCGGCAGATCAGCGTCGGCGAACAACCGTGCATCGTCACCACCCTGCGCGACATCACCCAGCAACAGCGCTCGGAAGCGGCGCTCAAGGCCAGCGAAGAGAAATTCGCCAAGGCGTTCCACTCCAGCCCCGACGCCATCACCATTACCGAACGTGATACCGGGCGCTATCTGGAGGTCAACGACGGCTTCTGTCGCCTGACCGGTTATCGCGCCGATGAAGTGGTGGGTAAAACCGTGTACCAGGTCGGTATCTGGGCCGAAGAGAAACAACGTTCGGCGCTGCTGGCCGAGTTGCAAATCAAGGGCCGCGTGCACCATCAGGAGATGCTCGGGCGCAATAAACGCGGGGACCTGCTCACCGTCGAAGTCTCGGTCGAACCGATCACCCTCAACGAAACCGCCTGCCTGCTGCTGACCGCCCGAGACGTCAGCCTGCTGAAAAACGCCGAAGCGCAGATCCGCCACTTGGCCTACCACGACCCACTGACCAACCTGCCCAACCGCGCGCTGCTGATGGATCGCCTGAGCCAGCAGATTGCCCTGCTCAAGCGCCACAACCTGCGTGGCGCCTTGATGTTTCTCGACCTCGACCACTTCAAACACATCAACGATTCCCTCGGCCACCCGGTGGGCGACACGGTGCTGAAGATCATCACCGCGCGGCTCGAAGCCAGCGTGCGTATGGAAGACACCGTGGCGCGGCTGGGCGGTGACGAGTTCGTGGTGCTGCTCAGTGGGCTGGAAGGTTCGCGCAGCGAAGTCAGCGAACAGGTTCGGGACCTCGCGGATACCTTGCGCGAATTGCTCTCGGAACCGATGTTCCTCGACGGCCAGCGCCTGCAAGTCACGCCGAGCATTGGCATCGCGCTGATTCCTGACCACGGCTCAACCCCGACGGACCTGCTCAAGCGCGCCGACATTGCCCTGTACCGGGCCAAGGATTCGGGGCGCAACACCACGCAGATGTATCACAACACCATGCAGAAGGCCGCCAGTGAACGGTTGCGCATGGAAACCGACCTGCGCCTGGCCCTTTCCCGGGGCGAATTCAGCGTGCATTACCAGCCGCAAGTGGACGCCCAGGACAACCGCATCATCGGCGCCGAAGCCCTGGTGCGCTGGAACCACCCGGAACTGGGTGCGCAATCGCCCACCGAATTCATCAAGGTCCTGGAAGACAGCGGGCTGATTCTGGAAGTCGGCACCTGGATCCTCGACGAAGCCTGCGATGCCTTCAAACAATTGATCGCCAAGGGCTTGATCGACCCGCTCAATTTCAGCCTGTGCGTGAACATCAGCCCGCGACAATTCCGCCAGAACGACTTCGTCGAACGCATCGAACGCAGCCTGAGCAGCCATGGCCTGCCCTGCTCGTTGCTGAAACTGGAAATCACCGAAGGCATCGTCATCCAGAACCTGGAAGACACCATCAACAAAATGCGTCGCCTGAAAAAACTCGGCGTGAGCTTTGCGATGGACGACTTCGGCACTGGCTATTCCTCGCTGACCTACCTCAAGCGCCTGCCGGTGGACACGCTGAAAATCGACCAGTCGTTTATCCGCGACGCCACCACCGACCCCAACGACGCCGAAATCATCCGCGCCATCGTCGCCATGGCCCGCAGCCTGGAACTGGAAGTGATTGCCGAAGGGGTTGAGACGCCGGAGCAGCTGGAATTTCTGCAAGGTCTGGGTTGCCATTTGTACCAGGGGTATTTGCACAGCCGGCCGTTGCCGGTGGAAGGGTTTCTAAAACTCCTGAAATAACGCGTGCCCCTGTAGGAGCTGCCGAAGGCTGCGATCTTTTGATGTTGCTTTTAGGAACAAGATCAAAAGATCGCAGCCTTCGGCAGCTCCTACACCGGGCACAAAAAAAGGGCGCCAATGGCGCCCTTTTCAGTGTTCAGTCAGATTTTTTCAGGCCGCTTCGGCCACTTGCAGACCCAGTAAACGCGAAACCTGATCCAGCTCCGTTTCACGCCGCAGGACAGTGAACAACTCCACCGCTTCGGGATAATTGCGGGTCAGCATCGCCAGCCACTGCTTCAAGCGCCCCGGCGATTGACGAGCCGTCATCTGCGCCTTGGCTTGCAGCCAGAAGTCCTGGATCAGCGGCAGCAGTTCGGCCCAGGTCATCTCGATCACTTCTTCACCGGCGCGCGCGGCGGCGATTTGTCGGGCCAGGTCCGGGCGCGACACCAGGCCGCGACCGAGCATGATGTCTTCCACACCGCTGATTTCACGGCAACGACGCCAGTCTTCGACACTCCAGATGTCGCCGTTGGCGAATACCGGGACTTTGACCACGTCTTGAACGCGTGGAATCCATTCCCAGTGTGCCGGGGGTTTGTAGCCATCGGTCTTGGTCCGCGCGTGGACCACGATATGCGCCGCGCCGCCTTCAGCCAGGGCCGTGGCGCAGACCAGCGCGCCGTCCGGGCTGTCGAAGCCCAGGCGCATCTTCGCGGTGACCGGGATATGCGCAGGCACTGCACGGCGTACGGTTTCGACGATTTCGTTGAGCAGCTCAGGTTCTTTGAGCAGGACCGCGCCGCCACGGGACTTGTTGACGGTCTTGGCCGGGCAGCCGAAGTTCAGGTCGATGACTTCGGAACCCAGTTCGCAGGCCAGCGCGGCGTTTTCCGCGAGGCACACCGGATCGGAACCGAGCAACTGCACGCGCAAAGGCACGCCGGAAGCGGTGCGAGCGCCGGTCAGCAATTCCGGGCCGAACTTGTGGTAATAGGCAGGCGTGAGCAGTTGATCGTTGATCCGAATGAATTCGGTCACGCACCAATCGATACCGCCGACGCGGGTCAGCACGTCCCGCAGGATGTTGTCGACCAACCCCTCCATGGGCGCCAAAGCAATTTGCATGGAAAACACACTCAACGAAAAACGTGCGGCAGTTTACTGGTTTAAGGGCGCAGAAGGTATTTCGTCAGACGGGGCGGTGGCGATTTTACTGATGCCTTCGCGGGCAAGCCTCGCTCCTACAGGTTTTGCGGCGTATGCAAATTGGGCGCACGTCGCAAAACCTGTAGGAGCGAGGCTTGCCCGCGAAGAGGCCCACCCAGACAACCTAGGAAGGTATCTGCAACGCCGGCCCATAACCCTCGATAAACTCCGCCGGCATGCGCTTGGGCTTGCCGGTGGAGAGCTCGATGCAGACGAAAGTGGTCTGGGCGCGCAGCAACGTGGTGTTATCGCTGGGGCGCTTGAGCTGGAAGTGTCGGGTCATTTTCAGGCGCTGATCCCAATCGACGATCCAGGTCGCCAATTGCAACTCGTCCCCTTCGTAAGCGGCGGCGAGGTAATCAATCTCATGGCGCACCACGGCCATCGCCCGATCCAGCCGACGGTACTCGACCAGGTCCAGGCCAAGCCGTTGCGAGTGGCGCCAGGCACAGCGCTCGAGCCAGGTCACGTATACCGCGTTGTTCGCGTGGCCTAGCCCGTCGATGTCCTCGGCGCCGACTTCCAGATCAATGATAAATGGCGTTGCCCGATCCCAGCCCATGCCCCACTCCCGGTCAGATAAATTCGACCGGGGCAGTGTAACGGATGCTCAGGCCGATTGCCGCGCTTGAAGGCTGCGGCCGGACAGCAGTGATAGCACCCCATCAATCACCCGAGGGTCTGCCAGCACGCGCTGATGCCCGCCCTCTTCCAGGCGCAACAGACGGCTGTCGAACCAGGCTTCGTGAATGATTTGAGACTCTTTGACCGAAACGAAAGTGTCGTCTTCGGCATGCACGATCAAGCCCGGCATATCGAGCTGATAGTGAGCGACATCCAGGGTCGCAGCGCGCATTCCAACGTCTTGCTCGACCTGACGGATAAACGCTGAACGCGCCTTGGGAGGCAGCTTGACCATTCGGGCAAAACCACGCAGCACGCCAAGAATCCGCGCCGGAGCGGAAATCGTGACCAGGGTTTCAGTGCGCAGACCCAACTGCACCGCGAGCATCGCACTGGCGCCGCCCATGGAGTGGCCGATCACCGCTTGCAGCGGCGGCAATTCAGCAGCAGCTTCGAGCATGGCCCGGGCGAACAACACCACATTGGCCTCGCGACCCGGCGAGCGACCATGGGCCGGACCATCCAGGGCCACCACGGTGTAACCGGCGTCCACCAACGCAGTGATCAGACTGGCGAACTGGGTGGGCCGGCCTTCCCAACCGTGCATCAGCAACACAGCCGGGCCCTGCCCCCAGCGCAACGCCGAGAGGCCGAAGCGCAAAGTGATGCGCTCGGATTTCGCCAGCAGCGGCAATTCCCAGTCACGGGGCGCAAACTCGCGAGGCGTCATGAACGCCAAGCGCATTTTGCTCGCGACCAATTGCGGTGCGAACCAGCCCAAGGTGCCATTAACGCCACGAACCCACTTTAACGTGCTCATCGCTCCACTCCTCAGGCCATTTTGCCTTCAGGTCATAGCACCGCTGATTTGGCGGCGCGCAGCAATCGATCGGACAATTCGCCTGGCCCCAACGCCCGCGCCAGGGCCAAACCACCGACCATCAAGGCCATGTCGGCCAAGGCTTTGTCGGTGTCTTCCGGACTGGCCGCCAACTGCGCGACCATCAGTTCCACGTGTTCATTCAACGCCACTCGGAATGCGTCCGGCAGACGCCCCAGCTCACCGACCGAAGCCGGGATCGGGCACGCCGAGCCAGAGGAGTCTCGGTGCTTGCGCGACAGGTAGAACGCAGCCACCAACGCGCGGCGCTCTTCTCCGGTCAACTCAGCATCCATATCGGCAATCAGCTCTCGACGGTGGCCGAGCAACTGCTTGAACGCTTCGAGCATCATTGCGTCCTTGCTTTCGAAGTGCGCGTAGAAGCCGCCAACCGTCAGGCCGGCTGCGCCCATCACTTCACCCACACTCGGTTCGGCCGGGCCGCGCTGAATCAGCGCTGCGCTGGCAGCCTTGAGGATGCGTTCGCGGGTTTGAGCTTTTTTATCGTTCATCGTTGCCTCCGAATATTACGACTAGAATATTATTCGCATAATAAATTTGCGCAAGTCATGGCTGTGACCGCTGGTCTGAAGAACAGTTTTGAAGAAAAAGGAGAATTGGCCAAACGCCAGACAAACAAAAGGGCCATTCAATAATTGAATGACCCTTATAAATCCCGCAGAGCGGGTAATCGTGGCGTCCCCTAGGGGACTCGAACCCCTGTTACCGCCGTGAAAGGGCGGTGTCCTAGGCCACTAGACGAAGGGGACACAAACCCTTCTATACAGCTGACCAGTGCTAATCGCTGATCGATTCAAGGCCGGTGTGGCCAGACCTTGAACTGTAAAATTGGTGGAGCTAAACGGGATCGAACCGTTGACCTCTTGCATGCCATGCAAGCGCTCTCCCAGCTGAGCTATAGCCCCGATTTATCGCCTGGCGGCGGAGCAGCATCTTGCGACACTACTTCTGTAAAACTGGCGTCCCCTAGGGGACTCGAACCCCTGTTACCGCCGTGAAAGGGCGGTGTCCTAGGCCACTAGACGAAGGGGACGCAAACCCTTCTATACAACTGATCAACGCTGAGTGTTGATCGCTTCAAGGCCGGTGTGGCCAGACCTTGAAGTGTAAATTGGTGGAGCTAGACGGGATCGAACCGTCGACCTCTTGCATGCCATGCAAGCGCTCTCCCAGCTGAGCTATAGCCCCTCATCGCTGAGGACGGGGCGAATCTTAATGGCGCATCGAAAGGCTGTCAAACTTATTTTTAAAATATTTCAAAGTTTTTTGCCGACATAACAATCACTTACCGCCCTCCCCCCGTAAATTCGGGATATCTCCTGCTGTAGGAGCCAGGCTTGCCGGCGAATGAGACGCCGCGGTGTGTCTGTTACACCGCGTCATCGTTCTTCGCGAGCAAGCAACGCTCCTACAAAATCGTGCTGATCAGGCGATATTGCCCAACAGTTTTTCCCACTCCTTGTTTTCCTTCTTCGACACGCCACCGAGCAAGTCGAGGGCCTGGCGCAGACGGAAACGCGTCAGGTCCGGGCCGAGGATTTCCATCGCATCGAGCACCGACACCGAACTGGCCTGACCTGTGATTGCAGCAAACATCAGCGGCATGGCGTCACGCAGCTTCAGCTCCAGGGATTCGACCACGGCCTGGATGGTCGCGGTGATGCTGTCCTTCTCCCACTGACGCAGGCTTTCGAGCTTCCACAGGATCAGTTGCATCAACTGACGAACCTGATCGCCCGAAAGTTTCTTGGATTCGAACAGTTTCGCGTCCGGGTTCACGCCACCGGCGAAGAAGAACCCGGCCAGCGGTGCGACCTGGCTGAAGGTTTCAACCCGGCCCTGCACGTGCGGTGCGATCTTCATCATGTATTCAGGGTTCAGCGCCCAGGTCTGCAAGCGGCTGGCGAACTCTTCCACCGGCAAATCACGCAGCCACTGACCGTTGAGCCACGAGAGTTTCTCGATATCGAAAATCGGACCGCCCAATGAGACACGGCTCAGGTCGAAGTTATCGACCATTTCCTGCAACGAAAACTTCTCGCGCTCGTCCGGCATCGACCAGCCCATGCGGCCCAGGTAGTTGAGCATTGCTTCCGGCATGAAGCCCATGCGCTCGTAGAACGTTACCGAGGTCGGGTTCTTGCGCTTGGACAGTTTGCTCTTGTCCGGGTTACGCAGCAGCGGCATGTAGCACAGCTCGGGTTGTTCCCAGCCGAAGTACTCGTAAAGCAGGATCAGTTTCGGCGCCGAGGGCAGCCATTCTTCACCGCGCAGCACGTGGGTGATGCCCATCAAATGGTCATCGACCACGTTGGCCAGGAAGTACGTCGGCAAGCCGTCGGTCTTCATCAGCACTTGCATGTCCATGCGATCCCACGGGATCTCGACGTCGCCACGCAGCATGTCCGGCACCACGCACACGCCTTCGCTCGGCACTTTCATGCGGATCACGTGGGGTTCGCCAGCGGCCAGGCGGCGCGCGACTTCTTCTTTCGACAGCAACAGCGCACGGCCGTCGTAGCGCGGGGTTTCGCCGCGAGCCATTTGCTCGGCGCGCATCTGGTCCAGTTCTTCGGCGGTGCAGAAGCACGGGAAGGCGTGACCCATTTCAACCAGTTGCTGGCAGTACTTCTGATAGATCTCGCCGCGCTCGCTCTGGCGATAAGGACCGTGCGGGCCGCCGACATCCGGGCCTTCGCTCCAGTCGATACCCAACCAGCGCAGGGCGTCGAAAATCTGCTGTTCGGACTCACGGGTCGAACGCAATTGATCGGTGTCTTCGATCCGCAGGATGAACTCACCGCCATGCTGCTTGGCAAAGCAGTAGTTGAACAATGCGATGTAAGCGGTACCTACGTGGGGGTCCCCGGTAGGCGATGGCGCGATGCGCGTGCGGACGGTGGTCATGGTAAGTCTCAACAAGAATAGAAAGCGAAGATCAAACAGGGGGCGAATGGTAACAGGCGATAGCCGCCCGGCTCCAGTCAGCAGGGCATTTAAGCCAAGGTTGCGTCTACAACGCCCGTATGCCGCAGTGAATGGCCGAATATCAGCCGATGGCATTTACCGTTTATCGGCTGTATGCCAGATTCGCCTGCTGATAACTTTCCTTACACTTCTCGACTACAGTCTGCCCCATGCCTGCCCAACTCAAGCGTCGCCTGTTCATTTTCCTGCTGCTCGTCCTGCTGATTGCCGGGGGCTTCTTTGCCAACTGGTTCTTCAAGGGACGCTTTTATGAAAGCACCGACAACGCTTATGTCCAGGGCGAGATCACCCGCGTCTCCAGCCAATTGGGCGCACGCATCGATGAAGTCCTGGTGCAGGACAACCAACATGTCGAGAAAGGCCAGTTGCTGATCAAGCTCGAAGGCGATGACTTCCACCTCGCCGTCGACCGCGCCAACGCCGCCCTCGCCATGCGCGAAGCCGAGCGCGTGCAAGCCCAGAGCAAACTGACCCAGCAAGCCAGCCTGATTGCCGCCAGCGACGCGCAAGTCGCCTCCAGTCAGGCCAGCCTCGGTCGCTCGCAGATTGACCTGTCCCGCGCCCAAACCCTGCGCAAACCCGGCTACGTTTCGGAAGAACGAGTGACCACCCTCTCCGCCGACAACCACATCGCCCGCTCGCAAGTGACCAAAGCCCAGGCCGATGCGCAAAGTCAGCGCCAGCAAGTCAACGCCCTGAGCGCCGAGATCAAGCGCCTCGACGCGATGATCGCCAACGCCAAAACCGAGCTGGCCCAGGCGCAACTGAACCTGACCCGCAGCGAAATCCATGCGCCCATCAGCGGCCTGATCGGCCAACGCGCCGCGCGCAACGGTCAGTACGTGCAGGCTGGCGCTTATCTGCTGTCGATCGTCCCGGACCAGGACATCTGGATTCAGGCCAACTTCAAAGAAACCCAGATCGGCCACATGCAGCCAGGCCAGAAAGCCGAGCTGACCTTCGATGCCTACGGTGACACGCCGATTGAAGCACGGGTCAACAGTCTATTCGCCGCTTCGGGCGCGCAATTCAGCTTGTTGCCGCCGGACAATGCCACGGGCAACTTCACCAAAGTCGTACAACGGATTCCGGTAAAACTGACGTTCGCCGCGGACAATCCGCTGCACGGCAAGATCCGCCCGGGCATGTCGGTCACCGTCAAAGTGAACATCAAAGACGCCCCTGACGATGGCCGGTGATCAACTGATCCGCCCGGCCGGCGAACCGACCCGGCGGGACTGGATCGCGGTGATGAGTGTGATGCTCGGCGCCTTCATGGCGGTGCTCGACATCCAGATCACCAACTCATCGCTCAAGGACATTCAGGGCGCGTTGTCGGCGACCCTGGAAGAAGGCTCGTGGATTTCCACTTCGTACCTGGTGGCGGAAATCATCATGATCCCGCTGACGGCGTGGCTGGTGCAGTTGCTGTCGGCGCGGCGCCTGGCGGTGTGGGTGTCGCTGGGCTTCCTCGGTGCCTCGCTGCTGTGCTCGATGGCCTGGAGCCTCGAAAGCATGATCGTCTTCCGCGCCTTGCAGGGTTTCACCGGCGGCGCGTTGATCCCGCTGGCGTTCACCCTGACGCTGATCAAGCTCCCGGAACATCACCGCGCCAAAGGCATGGCGATGTTCGCCATGACCGCGACTTTCGCCCCTTCCATCGGCCCGACCATTGGCGGCTGGCTCACGGAAAACTGGGGCTGGGAATACATTTTCTACATCAACATACCGCCCGGCCTGCTGATGATCGCCGGCCTGATGTATGGCCTGGAGAAGAAAGAAGCCCACTGGGAACTGCTCAAAAGCACGGACTACATGGGCATTCTCACCCTCGGCGTCGGCCTCGGTTGCTTGCAGGTATTTCTCGAAGAAGGTCATCGCAAGGACTGGCTTGAATCGACCCTGATCGTGACCCTGGGCAGCATTGCGCTGTGCAGCTTGATCACCTTTGTGATCGTGCAGTTTTCCAAACCCAACCCGCTGATCAACCTGCGCATCCTCGGCAATCGCAATTTTGGCTTATCGAGTATTTCCAGCCTGGGCATGGGGGTCGGGTTGTACGGCTCGATCTATCTGTTGCCGCTGTACCTGGCGCAGATCCAGAACTACAACGCCCTGCAGATCGGCGAAGTGATCATGTGGATGGGCGTGCCGCAGCTGTTCCTGATTCCGCTGGTGCCGAAACTGATGAAATTCATCCCGCCGAAATGGCTGTGCACGATTGGCTTCGGACTGTTCGGCTTGGCGAGTTTTTCGTCGGGCGTGCTGAATCCGGATTTCGCCGGGCAGCAGTTCAATCAGATCCAGATCATCCGCGCGCTGGGCCAGCCGCTGATCATGGTCACCATCTCGCTGATTGCCACGGCGTACATCTTGCCTCAGGACGCAGGGTCGGCGTCGAGCCTGTTCAATATCCTGCGAAACCTCGGCGGCGCAATCGGCATCGCCCTCCTCGCCACCCTGCTGGATGCGCGAACCAAGACGTACTTTGATTATTTGCGCGAGTCGATTGTGCCAAGCAATCCGCAGGTGGCGGAGCGCATGGCGTCGATGGCGGACCGGTTCGGCAGCGACACAGCGGCGCTGGGCAAGATGAGTGAAATCGTGCATCAGCAGGCGTCGATCATGGCCTACAACGATGCGTTTCACTTTGTCGGGATTGCGTTGGGGATCAGTATGCTGGCGGTGTTGCTGACCAAGGCGTTGCCGGCGGGGTTGAAGGCCGGGGAAGCGCACTAGCCGCTTATTGTGGTGTTCTTTCGGACGCCTTCGCGGGCAAGCCTCGCTCCTACAGGATCACACTGAACCCTGTAGGAGCGAGGCTTGCCCGCGAAGAGGCCCTGACAGGCGCCGCAAAACTCAGACAGAGATCAACCGCTCCCGCAACTTGCCAATCTCATCGCGCATCTGCGCTGCCGCTTCGAATTCCAGGTCGCGAGCCAACGCGTACATTTTCTCTTCCAGCGCCTTGATCCGCTTGGCGACTTCACCCGGCGAACGCAATTCGGCTTCGTACTTGGCGCTCTCCTCCGCAGCCTTGGCCATGCCCTTGCGCTTCTTGCTGCGCGAGCCCGGCACGGTGGCGCCTTCCATGATGTCGGCGACGTCCTTGAACACGCCTTTCGGCGTGATGCCATTGGCCAGGTTGAACGCAATCTGTTTGTCGCGACGGCGCTCGGTCTCGCCGATCGCCCGCTCCATGGAGCCGGTGATCCGGTCGGCATACAGAATCGCCCGGCCGTTGAGGTTACGCGCCGCCCGGCCAATGGTCTGGATCAGCGAGCGCTCGGAACGCAGGAAGCCTTCCTTGTCCGCATCGAGAATCGCCACCAGCGACACTTCCGGCATGTCCAGGCCTTCACGCAGCAGGTTGATCCCCACCAGCACGTCGAAGGTGCCGAGGCGCAAGTCGCGGATGATTTCGACCCGCTCGACGGTGTCGATGTCCGAGTGCAGATAACGCACCCGCACACCATGGTCGGCCAGGTAATCGGTCAAGTCTTCGGACATGCGCTTGGTCAGCGTGGTGACCAGCACCCGCTCTTCCAGCGCCACGCGCTTGCCGATTTCCGAGAGCAAATCGTCGACCTGGGTCAGCGCCGGACGGATTTCGATTTGCGGGTCCACCAGCCCGGTCGGGCGCACCAGTTGCTCGACTACGCGACCGGCGTGTTCCGCTTCGTAGTTGCCCGGCGTGGCGGAGACAAAAATCGTCTGAGGGCTGATGTTTTCGAATTCGTCGAAACGCATCGGCCGGTTATCCAGCGCTGACGGCAGGCGGAAACCGTATTCCACCAGCGTTTCTTTACGCGAGCGGTCGCCTTTATACATTGCGCCGACCTGCGGCACGCTGACGTGGGATTCGTCGATCACCAGCAAGGCATCGGCCGGCAGGTAGTCGAACAAGGTTGGCGGTGCCTGGCCGGACTCACGGCCCGACAGGTAGCGCGAGTAGTTTTCGATGCCGTTGCAGTAGCCCAGTTCGAGGATCATCTCCAGGTCGAATCGGGTGCGCTGCTCCAGACGCTGGGCTTCCACCAGTTTGTTGTTGCTGCGCAGGTAGTCCAGGCGCTCCTGAAGCTCGACCTTGATCCCTTCGATAGCTCCGAGCAGGGTTTCCCGCGGTGTCACGTAGTGGCTCTTCGGATAGAAGGTGAAGCGCGGCAACTGCCGGGTGACTTCGCCGGTCAGCGGGTCGAAGGCGGAAATTTTCTCCACTTCGTCATCGAAGAGTTCGATGCGGATCGCTTCAAAGTCGGATTCCGCTGGGTGGATATCGATGACATCGCCACGCACTCGGAAGGTGGCGCGGGCGAAATCCATGTCGTTGCGGGTGTATTGCAGGTCCGCCAGACGGCGCAGCAAGGCGCGTTGATCGAGCTTGTCGCCGCGATCCACGTGCAAGACCATTTTGAGATAGGTTTCCGGGCTGCCCAGACCGTAGATGCAGGACACCGTAGTGACGATGATCGCGTCCTTGCGCTCCAGCAGCGCCTTGGTCGCGGACAGTCGCATTTGCTCGATGTGGTCGTTGATCGAGGCATCCTTCTCGATGAAGGTGTCCGACGACGGCACATAGGCTTCGGGCTGGTAGTAGTCGTAATAGGAAACGAAGTATTCGACGGCGTTGTTCGGGAAGAATGCCTTGAACTCGCCGTACAACTGCGCGGCCAGGGTCTTGTTCGGCGCCAGCACCAGGGTCGGACGCTGCACTTGGGCGATCACGTTGGCGATGCTGAAGGTCTTGCCCGAGCCGGTCACACCGAGCAACGTCTGGTGCGCCAGCCCGGCCTCGATGCCCTCGACCATCAGGCGGATGGCTTCCGGCTGATCGCCGGCGGGCTCGAAGCGGGTGACTAGCTGGAATTCAGACATGAAATACCTCTGGGTTCGCGCCTGTACGATTAAACCGCACAGCAACGAGAAAGACCGCAAACGACCAACGTCGCCCGAGGAAAAAAACTGGATTGTGCTCAATGTGGAGCCGATTGCCCGCGCTTTCAAGGCAAACGTCCTACATCCCTCGAAGTCTTTGACGATGCCAATCGACTAACGGTCGAAAAATAATCGAAAAAACTTGCTGTAAAAGCTGAATCGTCTGTCGCCATCAATCGCAGATGGCCTCTATACTAGCTCCCCGTTTGTGCACCGCTCTAGTGCATTCGGCTGGAGCGCGACACGTCCCTCCATACTCCATTCAGAGCCGCCGCAAAAATGAGCCTGTTCTCCGCTGTCGAAATGGCACCACGCGATCCAATCCTGGGCCTCAACGAAGCATTCAACGCTGATACCCGTACCAACAAGGTCAACCTGGGGGTCGGTGTTTATTGCAACGAGGAGGGGCGAATTCCACTCCTGCGCGCCGTTGTCGAAGCCGAGACGATTCGCGTCGCTCAACACGCTTCCCGTGGCTACCTGCCCATCGACGGTATTGCCGCCTACGACCAGGCCGTGCAAAAACTGCTGTTCGGCAATGACTCGCCGCTGATCGCAGCCGGCCGCGTCATCACCACTCAGGCCGTTGGCGGTACCGGCGCACTGAAAATCGGTGCCGACTTCCTCAAGCAACTGCTGCCGAACGCTGTCGTGGCGATCAGCGACCCGAGCTGGGAAAACCACCGCGCGCTGTTCGAAACCGCCGGTTTCCCGGTTCAGAACTATCGCTACTACGACGCAGCAACCCACGACGTTAACCGTGCCGGCCTGCTGGAAGACCTGAACGCGCTGCCAAACGGCTCGATCGTTGTGCTGCACGCCTGCTGCCACAACCCGACCGGCGTGGACCTGAGCCCAGCAGACTGGAACAACGTGCTGGAAGTGGTGAAAGCCAAGGGTCACGTACCGTTCCTCGACATGGCTTACCAGGGTTTTGGCGACGGCATCGACGAAGACGCCGCTGCTGTGCGCCTGTTCGCCGAATCCGGCCTGACATTCTTTGTGTCCAGCTCGTTCTCCAAATCGTTCTCGCTGTACGGTGAGCGCGTTGGCGCCCTGTCGATCGTTAGCGAATCGAAAGAAGAAAGCGCGCGCGTGCTGTCGCAAGTCAAACGCGTGATCCGCACCAACTACTCCAACCCGCCGACCCACGGTGCAAGCATCGTCGCCGCCGTACTGAACAGCCCGGTACTGCGCGCGCAGTGGGAAGAGGAACTGGCCGAAATGCGCCTGCGGATTCGCGGCATGCGTATCCAGATGGTTGAGGCGCTGGCAAAGCAAGCGCCACAGCGCGACTTCAGTTTTGTCGGTCGTCAACGCGGCATGTTCTCTTACTCCGGCCTGACGGTTGAGCAAGTCACCCGCCTGCGCAGCGAGTTCGGCATCTACGCCCTGGACACCGGCCGCATCTGCGTGGCCGCGCTGAACCAGAGCAATATCGACGCAGTGACCAAGGCCATCGTTCAGGTGATCTGAGTCTCATGCGGCACGAAAAACGGGAAGCCTTTGGGCTTCCCGTTTTTTATTTGTCGCAGATAAGTGTCAAAGCGATGTCTGCGACCTCTAAACTGCACACAGATCCAATGTGGGAATGGGCTTGATGTGGCGAGGGGGCTTGCCCCCGCTCGGCTGCGAAGCAGTCGTAAAATCATTGCATGCGGTGCAACTGAAAGATTTTGGGGTCGCTTCGCTACCCAACGGGGGCAAGCCCCCTCGCCACACAAGCCTCGCTCCTACAGAGAATGTGTACACCCGAGATTTCTGACGAGAACCCACATGAAAAACGATGACCTACGCGCTGACCGGGACGAGCTGGAGCATTTCGCGCCCCGTACGCCGACCAAACGCGGCAACAACCTGGTGCTGCAAGTGGCTGCCGGCGTGTTTCTCGGCGGCCTGGCCTTGTGGCTGGTGCAACTGGCCGCTACATCGCTGTATGCCAAGCTGATGCTCGGCACCTTCACCTTCGGCGGTTAAGCCAGTTCGGTTGCGCGCTGGCTGGCGGCATCGTCATAAGCCACGTAAAGCGATTCGGCCACCTGGCTTTTGATCGCCTTGGCGCTTTCCAGGCCAAGGACGAAGCCTTCAGCCTTGCCACCGGCGCGGTTCAATTCGTCGGCGGTGCTGGCCTGAGTGATGGCGTCCAACAGTTTTTCGGCGTGAGGGCCGACACCTTTGGGCAGACTGATCTGGGCGATGCTCATGCGAACACCCCGTTTTTTTGCGATGCGAGTGCTGGATGATTCATGGCGCTTACCTTTTCGGCGAATGGCCGGTAGCGCGTGTCACCACTTCCGGGCAGCTATGGTAGACCTCTACCACGATTCTGGTAACCGCCAATGAGCGCTAAAACACCACTAGCGCCATTGAATCGATGAAGTTAGCAATAGATGCTTGACTTCTCTTTTTGAATCAGTAACATACACGCCATTCCGCGATAGCTCAGTTGGTAGAGCAAGTGACTGTTAATCACTGGGTCCCTGGTTCGAGTCCAGGTCGTGGAGCCAGACAGCAATATCGAAAAGCCCCTGAATCGAAAGGTTCAGGGGCTTTTTTGTGGGCCTGTGAAAAGCTAAAAGATCGCAGCCTTCGGCGGCGCCCACAGGCGCGTAGGAGCTGCCGAAGGCTGCGATCTTTTGATCTACAGCCCTTCAGCTAATGCATTCGTCAGACATGCTCACCACTTTTCGAATGCAGCGCCCGTGGCTCTGCATGCCCATGGTCTGCTTCGATGATCGGGATCTCCTTGCCATCGCAGTCATGCAGCTTGCCTTCGCTGAAGTAATCCCCTTCGCGCAACGCCGCCAGGTCCTGGTAGCGCAGGACGCGCTCGGTGCCGGCGGCGAACACTGACTGCTGGTCCGAGTTACCGGTGGTGAAGTGGTTGAAGGTCAGGTTCAGCACGATGGCCATGATCGCCGACGAACTGATGCCCGAATGGAAGATCGTCGCGAACCAGCTCGGGAAGTGATCGTAGAAGTTCGGCGCGGCGATGGGGATCATGCCGAAGCCGATGGAGGTGGCGACGATGATCAGGTTGACGTTGTTGCGGTAATCAACCTTGGACAGCGTACGAATGCCGCTGGCCGCCACGGTGCCAAACAGTACGATGCCAGCGCCACCGAGTACCGATGTCGGCACGGCGGCGATGACCCGCCCCATGAATGGCAACAGGCCGAGGATCACCAGGAAGACACCGCCCGTGGCGACCACGAAGCGGCTCTTGATCCCGGTTACCGCCACCAGTCCGACGTTCTGGGCGAAAGCGCTTTGGGTGAAGGAGCCGAAGATCGGCGCGATCATGCTCGATAGCATGTCAGCGCGCAGACCATTGCCCAGGCGTTTGGAATCGACTTTGGTGCCGATAATTTCGCCCACCGCCAGGATGTCGGCCGAGGTTTCCACCAGGGTCACCATGATCACGATGCACATCGACAGGATCGCGGCGAAGTGGAAGCTCGGCATGCCGAAGTGAAATGGTGTCGGGAAACCAAACATCGGGCCTTGGGTGACGGACGAGAAATCCGCCATACCGAGGAACACGGCGATCACCGTGCCGATGACCATGGCCAGCAGAATCGACAGACGGGAGATGGTCGCGCTGCCGATCTTGCTCAACAGCAGCACCAGCACCAGAGTCACCGCTGCCAGACCGATGTTCGCCACGCTACCGAAGTCCGGCGCATGACTGTTACCGCCCATAGCCCAGCGTGCGGCCACCGGCATCAGCGTCAGGCCGATAGTGGTGATCACGATGCCCGTGACCAGCGGCGGGAAGAACTTGGTAATTCGCGAGAATACCGGGGTGATCAGCAACCCGATCAACGACGCGGCGATCACCGCCCCGAGGATCGACTGGAAGCCACCCTCCCCGCCACTGCTGACAATCGCCACCATGGTCGCGACGCCAGAGAACGACACGCCCTGCACCAGCGGCAACTGACAGCCAAAAAACGGCAGACCCAGCGTTTGCAGTAACGTCGCCAAGCCCCCCGCAAACAATGAAGCAGCAATCAACAAACCGATGTCCGCCGGTGAGAGCCCGGCCGCCTGGCCGATGATCAAGGGCACCGCGACGATGCCGCCGTACATGGTCAGAACGTGTTGCAGGCCGTAAGCCATATTCGCGCCGATCCCAAGGTTTTCATCCTCAGGCCGTTGGTGTGAAACATGGGGCGTTTTCATGGTTGGGGGGTTCCCTGGTTTTTGTTATGCGCACACTGTATGCAAGACTCAGGACAAATGTCTATAGAGTTGTATACAACTGGTCGGTCAGATTATGGACATCTGTCCATCCTGCCCACGTATCAATGCTCCTGACCCCGCAAAAACCTTGCAATACATCCATCCCGGCACAAACCCCTTCCCCCGCTAATCTTTTGCCTTCATGGCGACCGCCGGCACGGATGCCCTCTTTTTTATACATATAAAGTATGCATAATGAAGCCATTCGAAATTCAGTATGACAAAGCAAAAAATGCGGCCAATAAACTCAAGCATCGAGGTGTCAACCTGGCCGAGACCGAGACCGTATTCAATGACGAGCGAGCCCTGACGTTGCAAGACTGCGATCACGATGAACAACGCTGGGTCATCCTGGGACAGGATGCCAAAGGACGTGTGCTGGTGGTTGCCTACACCTGGAGCGATCCGAATTTCGTTCGAATTATTTCCGCGCGCATCGCCACCAAAAACGAGCGCAGCCAATACAGGGAGGCATGACCATGAAAGACGAGTACGACTTCAGTAACGCCAAGCGTGGGGCGGTTGCCTCCAGCAAAGGCAAAACCCGCATCACCATCATGCTGGATGATGCCGTGATCGAGGCGGCTCGCACACTTGCGCAGAACGAAGGGTTTGGTTATCAGACGGTGATCAACAACACCTTGCGCCAGGCGTTGCTCAACGATAAAGGGCAAGTTGCGCAGACCAATCAACACAGCGTTGCCAATGCTGGTCATCTCAAAAAAGGCGTAACGGCCACCGACCTGAAATGCCTGGAGCAAAAACTCGCAGATGCCCTCAGCGAAATCCATCGGGTGATGGAGCCGGATGTTCGGCCGTAGTTAACAACCTCACCGCCCGGCTTCGGTGTCTGGGCGGTGCTCAATGAAAATAGTGTGGTGATTTACAGGCGGGGAAAGAATTGAAACGTCCATCACTGTTCAGGCTTTTGGCCGTCCTGTTAATGGTCTTCGCAAGTGGCGCCAAGGCCGAGCTGGCCTGCGACGACTTCTTGGCAAAGCTCAGCGACAAGCCCGCATTTATCGAGTTTCAGGGGTGCCAGCAGTCAGTCGATCGCCAGGGACAACCGTTCATGGCCAGCTACCAAGTCTCGGGCGCTGACGCCTCTAAAGCTGAAAAATACCTAAAGCAACAATTTGGCCTGCCCACCCTCAAGCGAGTGTGTTGCCTATGGGAATCGACGGCACATTTCTATCGAGACAAGCAGACCGACATTGGTTACTTCATCGGGATGGGCTCAGGAGAGACGCTGGTCCATGATCGGAAATCGTGGCCCGCCATCGACTACTTTTACATCAGCGTCGACGCGTATGCAGAAGATCCCTGAAACGCCTGACGATAACCGCCCGATGCAAAGCAGACTCGATCAGCCCAGTTCTTTCGGCTCAATCAAACGCGTAAGCATCTGCCGCAACCGGTCATTGGCCGGCACCTGAATCCCGAACTCGCCTTCCAGCAATCCGGTCAATTCATCCACATCCATCACTTGACGCCGCTCGCTCTCACTGCCAATCCGGTGGATCGCAAAGCTGCCGTTGTTCAGCGTCTTGCGCCACCCTTCCCCGGTACGCGCCACCATCAACTGTTTGACGAAAGACGATTCAGGATGCGTCGAGACATACCAGTTGCCGAGGGTGTAATCGATGTCTTCCTGGCGTTGCAGATCAAAGATATACATCGCCCGCCACTCATCAGCGACCTTTGCACGAAGGGTGTAGCCGTCGACATGTTGTTCGATGCGATAAGGGTCGTGAGGGGTGCACTGTTCGTCGGTGCTATCGAGCTTCAGCGGTGCGGTGGGCACCATGCCGCCAAAGCCGACGTCAGTGATGTAGCGCACGCCGTCCAGGATCACCAGGCTCAAGCGGTGGGTACGCGCCGTCCATGCACCTTCGGGCTGCCCCATCACCACGCGACCACTGATGCCGCGAGCGTCAAAACCCAATTCCTGCAGCAAGGCCAGGAACAGATTGTTCAGTTCATAGCAGTAACCACCGCGGCCCTGATGCAGGACTTTCTGCTCAATCGAAGGCAAGTCGATCAGTACCGGTTCACCCGACAATGTTGTGAGATTCTCGAACGGGAAGGCGCCAGTGTGGCGCAGTTGAAGCTGACGCAAGGTTTCCAGCGTGGGGGCGGGATGAGCGCTGAAACCCAGGTGTTGCAAATACAGATTCAGATTCTTCAGGCGTGGCTCGCTCATTGCTCAGTCCTTATGCGCAGGGCTGCGGATCACTCCGCCGATGGGCGCCATTTATAAGGGATAAAGCGCTTTGATCGACAATTGATTTAGCCAATCGCCCTCCACGTAAATATCACCTGCGCTTGCGCGTCCCCAGCCGGATCCAGGTCGGCGCATGGTCACTGGCATGAGGCTCGTTGCGCACCCAGGCATCGACGCCGGCCTCTTGCAGATACGGACTCAGCGCCGGGTTCAGCAGCAGATGATCGATGCGCAACCCGGAGTTTTTCTGCCAGTGTTGTCGAAAGTAATCCCAGAACGTGTAGAGACGATCTTCCGGGTAAAGATGCCGCAGGGAATCGGTCCAGCCCTGGTCCAGCAATCGCTGATAACACTCACGGCTCTGGGGTTGCAGCAACGCGTCCTTGAGCCAGGAACGCGTGTTGTAGATGTCCAGGTCGGTGGGCACCACGTTGTAGTCGCCGGCCAGCACCACCGGATGTTCGCTGACTTGAAGCGCCTGTGCATAACTGATCAACCGCTCGAACCACGCCAGTTTGTAATCGAATTTAGGCCCCGGCTGCGGGTTGCCGTTGGGCAAATACAGACATCCCACCAAAACCCCGTGAACCGCGGCTTCCAGATAGCGGCTCTGGGTGTCGCTGTCGTCGCCGGGCAAACCTCGACGACTCTCCAGCGGTTGCGCATCTCGGGCCAGAATCGCCACGCCGTTCCAGGAGGACTGGCCCTGCCAGATCGCGCCGTAGCCGGCAGCTTCCAGCTCGGCGGCGGGGAACGCGCTGTCGACAGACTTGAGCTCCTGCAGGCAGACAATGTCCGGTTGTTCTCGCGCCAACCACGCCAGCAGGTTGGTCAGTCGGGCCCGCAGGCCGTTGACGTTGAACGTCGCGATTCGCAAGTTTTTCATCGACCTGGGCTCCTGGCAGCGAGGTGTCTAGCGTGTGACACCGGCCTGTTGTGGTGGTTGCGCCGGCAAAGCAAAGTGCGGCGTAATAGGCGCCCAACGCCCTGCCTGATTTGCCGAGAATAGCGACATCATGGAAACCAGCCTCGAAGGCCACAGAATCATCCTGCGCCCCCTGCAATACACCGATGCCGACGCCCTGGTCGAGGCTGCCGGGGACGGCAAACTGTGGAACCTGACAGTCACCGTCGTGCCCTCTTCGACCACCGTCGACAGCTACCTGAAAAGAGCCCTTGATGGCCGCGACGCTGGAACCGTTCTGCCGTTCGTCATCGTGCTCAAGGAAACCGGCAAAGTCATCGGCTCTACGCGATTCTGGAAAGTCGACCGACTCAATCGCAAGCTCGAAATCGGCAGCAGCTGGATCGGCGCCAGTTGGCAGAAAACCTTCGTCAACACCGAAGCCAAATACTTGATGCTGCGCCATGCTTTTGAAGCACTCGATTGCGTGCGAGTGCAATTCACCACCGACGAAAACAACCAGAAGTCACGCAACGCGATCCTCAGGCTCGGCGCCCAGCAGGAAGGCATCGTGCGCCACGAGCGGATCATGCCGGACGGGCGCAAGCGCAACTCGGTGCGGTTCAGCATCATCGATGATGAGTGGCCGCAGGTTCGGCAGCATCTGGAAAAGAAGCTGGCTGAATACAACCCTCACTGACATCACAACTTAATGTGGGAGCGAGCTTGCTCGCGATGGCGGCGGTACATCCAGCATTGATGTGACTGATACACCGCTATCGCGAGCAAGCTCGCTCCCACAATAGAAATGCGTCATAGCTTGATTACCATGAACGAAAAGGAAATCGTCCCCATGCCTCTCCACTACCGTCTCGGCCATCCCGCTGATGCCCTTTGCATCAGCGGCCTCGCCACTCAGGTATTTCTCGACACCTACGCCACCGACGGCATGCGTGCCGATCTCGCGCAAGAAGCCCTGACTGTCTATGCCCCGGCGTGTTTCGAAGCACGCTTGAGCAATCCAACAACCCGATTCGTACTGGCCGAACGCGATGGCCATCTACAGGGTTTCGCCGAGATAGCTGCCAACGCCGAGGGGCCGCTTCCTTCGTTATCCGCCGGAGCGGAACTGGTTCGCTTGTATGTGCAGCGCCATGCGCACCGGCAAGGGATCGGGCAAGCGTTGCTCAGGCACGCCGAGGCGCTGACGCAGGAAACCGGGCAACCCTTCCTGTGGTTGTCAGCCTGGGTAGAAAACCACCGCGCACGGGCGTTTTACCAGGCGCAGGGCTATGAAGAAGTGGGCGTCACACACTACGAATTCGGGGGCAACGCGTATGAGAACCGGTTGTTCCAGAAACAACTAGGGGCAAAATAACCATTCGTCATCTAATCGGCACCAACGGCGCTGCCCGTCACACCAATATCAGGTAACGACTCAATTCTGGAGACGTACCATGATCACGACCAAAATCACCTCCCTGCTGCTCGCCGGCATGCTGTGCACCGCGTCGATAGCCTACGCAGCCGATGACTCCGCCGATGCAACAGGCACCAAATCGGGTGGCGTCAGTGGCTCGACGTTGCCACCCAACAGCACACCCGGCGCGCCGTCAGGCGGAAAAGAAACCAATAACGGTACTAATTCACCGAGCACCGGTTCCGGCGTCAATGGCAGCAATGGTGGCACCAGTGGCTCTGGCGCCGGTGGCGGCACCGGAGCGGCCGGTGGCGGGACGGGTGGAGCCGGCGGTGGGACGGGCAGCTGAACGCGTAAAGGCAGCTTCTGATGTCGAAGGTCGGGATCAGGGCCTGCCTATTCACCCAATCAGCGATCCGAACGCAACAATGCCTCGACGCCTCCCTCCATCGACAGCACCGCTGAACGGTTTCGTCCGGAGTGCTTGGCCTGATACAACGCCGCGTCCGCGCGCTGGATGAACACTTCGATGCTGTCGCGCCCAGTCGGCACAAATGAATAGCAACCCAGGCTGACGGTCACGTACCCGGTGGGTGAGCCGCTGTGGGTGATGTTCTTGTCCATGACACTGCGGCGAATCTGCTCGGCAATCGCCAGCGCGCCGTGAATGTCGGTGTCCGGCAGCAACGCCGCGAACTCTTCCCCACCGTATCGCACCGCGAGATCAGCCTTGCGGTGGCAGCAACTCTTCAGCGCTCGCGCTACTTCTGCCAGGCAGTGATCCCCCGCCACATGGCCGTAGGTGTCGTTGTAGCGTTTGAAGAAATCGATATCGAGCATCACCAGGCTCAGCGGGCTCGCCTGCCGGGCGCCCCGGCCGAATTCGATATCCAGCGCCCGCTCGAACAGGCGCCGGTTGGCCAGCCCGGTCAGACTGTCATGGGTGGCGATCAGCTCCAGCGCTTCCTGGGCCGTGCGCAGATCGGCTTCGATCCGCCCACCGTCACGCACCTGATGGATGAACACCCAGCCGAACAGGCCTACACCCAGCACCACCAGGGCCACAATGACACTGGATTGAAACGCCGTGGCGTACCAGTCCTTGAGAATCGCGTCCTTTGAGGAGGCCGCCGACACCACCAACGGATAGGCTTCCAACTGACGGTAGCCATACAAGCGCACCGTGCCATCGACCATCGAGCCGATCATCGCATTGCCGGAATTGGCGTTGGGCAAGTGCTTCTGGAAAATCGCACCCTGGGCCAGCGACGTACCGATCGCCGATTCCACAAACGGTCGCCGCGCCAGCAACGTGCCGTCCGTGAGCGCCAAAAACATCGATCCCTGCTCATCGATATTGAAGCTTTTGAAGAACTGGTCGAAGTACGCCATCTTGATGCCGGCCAGCAAAACGCCCTGGAAGTTACCGTCCTGGTCGTTGACGCGTTTGGTCACCGGAATGATCCATTCGCCGTTCTCACGACTGCGGATAGCCGGGCCGATGTGCGCCAGAGACGAGACGTTTTGCTGGTGGAATTTGAAGTACTCGCGATCCGACACGCCCGAGCCCCGGGGCAGGTCCTGGAACGAGGTCACGACCCATTGCCCCTGTTTGTCGAACAGGAAAATCCCGTGCAATTGATGCAACGCCTGCACCCGTCGGGCAAAGGTTTTTTGCAAGCGCGGCAACTGGGTCGGGTCGTAGCCGTCGGCCTGAATCCAGTCCGCCAGGCTGGTCAATACCAGATCAGCCTTCATGAACGTGTCTTCAGCCTGCTGCGCCATGGCCCGGGTAAGGTTCGACGACGCGACTTCTGCCAATGCCAGATCATGGCGCCGCGACTGCTCCAGTTGCAGGTACAGCAAACCACACAGGCACAGGCACACCGCCGCGATAAAAAACGCCGCTGCCTTGAGCAAAGGCAAGCGTTTCAGTGCGCCGGGGGCGTGGTGCGAGTCATGAATGGGGATAGGCAAAAGTGCTTCCTGGAGGGCACGGCACGGGCAAAGGCCCAAAGCCCTTATTTTTTGTGAGCTTAGTCTACGGGGTCGTCCGGGGCCAATGGGAAATCCCTGTCTGCTAGGATCACAGACCTGTCCCGCAGGTTTACCCATGGAGGAAAACATGAGTGCTCAGTCTCACCCGGTCGCCATCAACACCGCCGTTTTCGATCTCGGTAATGTACTTATCCGCTGGAACCCCAGAAACCTTTACAAAAAATTGTTCGGCGACGACGTCGAGGCGATGGAAACCTTCCTGACGGAGGTCTGCCACACCGCCTGGAACGAACAACAGGACAAGGGTCGGACCTGGCAGGAAGCGATCGAGGAAGCCATCGCCCGGCATCCGAGCCAGGAAGCGCTGATCCGCGCCTACCGCGAACGCTGGGAAGAAACCCTCGACGGCGCCATCGAAGAAACCGTGACCATTCTTGATGAACTGCATGCCAACGGTATCCGACTGCTGGCGTTGACCAACTGGTCCGCCGAAACCTTCCCGATTGCCCTTGAGCGTTTTGAGTTCTTGCAGCGATTCGAAGGGATTCTGGTGTCGGGTGCCGAGGGCGTGATCAAGCCTTCGCCGGAGATTTTCCAGTTGTTGGCGTCACGTTATGACGTTGATTGCAGTCGTGCGGTGTTTATTGACGATCACCGGCCGAACATCGATGGGGCGCAGCGTGAAGGGTTTCATGCGATCCAGTTCTTCGATGCGGCGCAACTGCGCAAGGATCTGGTGGCGCTGGGGTTGCCGGTTCACGCAGGCTGACATTGGGAATACCGCATTCGCGAGCAAGCCCGCTCCCACATTGGATCTTCAGTGAACACAAATTTTGTGTACGACACAGATCCAATGTGGGAGCGGGCTCGCTCGCGAAGAGGCCCTCCCGGTCACCGCAAAACCTACCGGGCCAACCGCCGCATCGCACTCTGCAAATGCGCCCGCGCACTCTCAGCATCCCCCAATCGCATCTGCTCATAAGCCCGCTGGGCAATCTCATGAGGTACAGGCTTGAGCTCGCGCTGGGTCGCCATGGCCAGTAACTGCACTTGGGCGGCACGCTCCAGGTAATACAAATCATCCCAGGCCTCGGCGATCGTCGGCCCGCAAACAATCACCCCGTGATTCTTCAAAAACAGAATATCGGCATCCCCCATCACGCTGGCAATCCGGTCGCCTTCGGATTCATCAAGGGCCAGACCGTTGTAGTCCTCATCCACCGCCGTGCGCCCGTAAAACTTCAGTGCCGTTTGCCCCAGCCACAGCAACGGCGGACCTTGCAGCAAACACAAAGCCGTGGCGTTGGGCATGTGGGTGTGAAACGCCACTCTCACCCGCGGCAGTTGTTTATGCAGTCGGGCATGGATGTAGAACGCGGTCGCCTCGGGCTGCCCATTACCTGCTACGACATTGCCGTGGAAGTCGCAGACCAACAGGTTCTCGGCGCTGACCTCGGCAAACGCATAGCCATAAGGGTTCACAAAAAACAGATCATCGCGCCCCGGCACCATGGCCGAAAAGTGATTGCAGATGCCCTCCTCCAAACCGTGCTGCGCAGCCAGTTGAAAGCACGCCGCGAGTTCCGTGCGGGCAATGATGGCGGCCTCCGAATCCAGATTCAGGTCGGTGTAGCGCACCGGGCGGGAACCGCCTGCAAGGGTGTGTGCCATAACGACTCCGTGAGTTACCAGCCAAGTGAAGTGAACAACGGCACGACCTGATCCAGCGTGCTCAAGATCGCATCGGGTCGATAGTCCGGCAGCAATTGCCGACCGGTACCGCGGTCGATCCAGACGCAGCGAAACTGCATGTCCCGGGCGGCGGTGTGATCCAGTGTCGGACTGGCGCAAATATGCACCACCTGATCACGCCGCACGCCAAGTTGTTCATGAGCGTAGTCAAACAACCTTGGATTGGGCTTGTAAGCGCCAGCCTGTTGCGCCGTGATGACCCGATCAATATGCCCACCGAGTTGCGCAACGTTGCCGGCGATGATGTCGTCATCGGTGTTGGACACGATGCACAACTTGAAACCCATGGCCTTCAGCCGAGCCAGTGTCTCAATCACCTCGGGAAACGGCGGCATCCGCGGAATCGCTGCGGCCAACCGTTGACTGTCTTCGGGAAGACTCGCCAGCCCCAACTCTTCCAGGGCGAGTTGCAAACCCTGGGTGCTCAATTGGCGAAACGAACGGTGCGGCGGGATTTGCTCAAGGCGATGTTCATGCCGGTCGTACACCGCAATCAGGCGATCGACATCGACCGAGTGATCGCCCTTGTCCTGCAAAATCTCGGCAACCACGGCTTTCAGGCCTTCATCCCACTGAATCAGCGTGCCGTAACAATCGAAGGTCAGCCATTCGGGGCGCGGGGTGTGCTGGAGAGTCATGAGCATTTCCTCTGAGGTGAGAGCTTCAGCTTATGAGCGCTTGGTGATAGTGTGAAATTAAATCTATACCGCAACCTCAGTTGAAAATCGAATATCAGGAGACCCTGCCATGCTCGACCTCGAATTGCTCAAGAGCTTCGTCTGTGTGGTCGACGAAGGCAGCTTCACCCGCGCTGCAGAACGTGTGCACCGGACCCAGTCCACCGTCAGCCAACAACTGAGAAAACTGGAAGAGCTGATCGGTCACCCGTTGCTGATTCGCGACCGCACCGGGCAAAACGTCAGCGTCACCGAACATGGCGAACGGCTGCTTGGCTATGCCCGGCGCTTGTTGGCGCTGTCGTCGGAGGCGGTGCAGGCCCTGGCCAGCGATGTCGACCTGGAGATCCTGCGCCTCGGCGTGCCGGAAGACTTCGATGCCCGACGCATGGCCGTGCTTCTCGCTGGATTCAGCCAGGCCCGACCACATGCACGACTGGAAACCATCAGCGGCATGAGCCTCGACCTCAAGCAGAAACTCGATGCTGGTGACATCGACATCGCCCTGATCAAACGCGAACCGGACAGTGGTCCGTGTTGGGCGTCCTGGCCGGAAGTGTTGGTGTGGGTGAAAGGTGCGGGAGTGGATTCGGCTAATGGAGTGTTGCCGTTGGCGCTGTTTCCGCAGGGATGTATTTACCGGCAACGGGCGACTCGCTTGCTGGATGTGGCGCAGCGGCCTTGGCGCGTGGCATTCGGCAGCCATAGCCTGACCGGGATTCAAGCGGCGGTGGCTTCGGGATTGGGGGTTTCCGTGTTGCCGGAGTCGGCGGTGTTGCCCGAGCATACGGTGTGTACGGATTTGCCGGAGCTGCCGCCATCGGAATTGGCACTGGTCAGTCGTGAGGGCACGTTGACCGGGTTGCAGCGTGGGTTGGTGGAGTTTTTGCGGGAGGCGTTGAGCGGTACTGTCAGCCAATCAAAGATTTGAACAACCGTAATCCTGTGGGAGCGCGTTTGCCCCCACAGGTGCTGCGTTTTAACTGAGCGATTTCAGCGCGACGGCGGAACCCGAATATCCCCGTCACGACACGAAGTCTTCACGCCTTTCCCACACGCCCCAAACCCCAGGTCCTTGCCCATGCACACCCGCACTTCCGACAACTCGGGGCCATTGCAGATCACCGCGATACCGTCCGCCGCAATCCCGGGATTGCTCTGGCGGAACAGGTTGACGATTTCCTGGGCCTGGAAGTAGTGGGTGCTGCTGAAGGGTTGCAGTTGCTCCGGAATCTTCACCGCACCGACGGCTTTGTCCGCCGCGTCCAGATAACCCGAGGCGCCCAGGCCGCTGCAAGTGCCGTGTTTGGCCCACTCGTGTTCAAGCAGCTTCGGTGTCGGGAACAACGTCAGCCCTTGCGTTCGTTCGGCAGGTGACAACGCCACAATCGGCGGGCACGACTCCGGCCAGCCGCCCTTGGCGTATTGCGGCCAGAGGCCGTGCAGCACAAAGCCGTAGCCTTTGCCGGAGCATTGCGCGTCGTCTTTGTGGGTCAGGCAGAACGTTGGCGACCAGGACAGCGTCAGCAAGTAGTAATCGAATACCCCCGCCACCGACTCGGCCTGGGGTTTACCCTGCTGTGATTGCCGAGCGGCGCTCAGGCCGATATTGCCGAAGGTGATCGCGAGGATTGCGATGACTGCGTAAAGCTTCTTCATATACCCACTCCTTGGGGATAGTGCCTGGCCGGATATCGGCCAAGGGATGGTTTTGCCATGCAGGTGTTTCAATCGCATGACGCAAGGCAAAACGTGCATTACCTTGAAGGACTACGATCACACTTACATCACGACAGGGAATCGACATGAGTAAGGCAGACGAGCTCGCCGCAAAACTGAGAGAAACCCGGCAAACCGGCGTCGACGCGACCACCGGCACCGATCAGGCGATCGACAGTTGGCCGGGCCAGGTTTACGCAATGTATCACCAGATCGAAGCCTGGCTGAAGCCACTGCTGGAGGCGGGCCTGAGCATCCGGCGCAATCCCACCCATGTGTTCGAGCGCCACCCGAACGGCGCGACCTATGCCTACGCCATCGACCAGTTGGTGATTGAAGGCAACCACCACAACATCACCTTCGTCCCGATCGTGCGCTTCACCGCTGACGGCGAAGGCCGGGTCGAGATTCACCTCAAAGGCAAAGAGATACCCTTGCTGCGAACCGTGAACGAGCACGGCGAAACCCAGTGGTGGTTACAGTCGATCGAGCAATCCGGGCAGCAACCGGATGCGGTGGCGCTGACCGAAGTGAATCTGCTGTCGGTGATCCAGGAAGGGCTTGATCTCTAAGCCTCGCCACCTATCCCTGTGGGAACGAGCCTGCTCGCGAAAGCGCAGTGTCAGTCACCGTCAATGCCGGATGTGACGGCCTCTTCGCGAGCAGGCTCGCTCCCACAGGAGATCAGCGTTCATTACTGGCTGACCACAATCTTCCCGATCATCTGCGGGTGCAGCGCACAGAAATACTCAAACTCCCCCGGTGTGTTGAACACGTAGGAAAAGCTGTCGTTGGTATCCAGCGCCCCTGAGCGAAACACCTTGTGGGTTTCCGCCACCGTGTGCGGGATCTGATCGTCGTTCACCCACGTTACTTTAGTCCCGACGGCCACGGTCATGTCCTTGGGCCCGAACATGAATTCCTTGATATCGATTTTCACGTCCTGAGCCCACACCGGCATGGACAGCATCAGGCAAACCACAGCCAACAGTCGCGTTTTCATCTAAGCACCCTCCCCTAAACCAGTGTCGAATCGATCAGCGCCAGCGGATGCTCGCCCTGCGTCGCGCGCACATCGGTGATCCCCAGATAATTGCGCAGTTGATCCGCCGCCACCGTCATCGGCCCCGGTGCCGGCGCCGTACCCGGTGCGGGCTGTGGATAAGCCGTGCCGCGAGCGGTGTGGAAGGTGATGTTGCCTTCGACCTTCTGAATGACCTGATGGATATGCCCGTTCAACACCGTCACCGAGCCGTACTTGCGCAGCATGGCAATCGCCTGGTCGCCGTCCTCGGTGCCCCAGCCCCACGGCTGATAAATCGTCCACAACGGAATATGGGTAAACACCACAATCGGCGTGCTGGTAGTCACGGCGCGCAAATCGTCGGCCAGCCAGGCCAGTTGATCGGCGCCAAGAGTCGCCTCATGCCCGGCCTGGAAGTTGAAGACATTCACCAGCGCAATGAAATGCACACCATGATCATCGAAGCTGTACCAGCCATTGCCTTTGGTGCCCTTGCCATAACGTTCCAGGTAGAGCTTGCCGCCGCCCTCGTCGAGGGTGTCGTGCTCGCCCGGCACGTAGTGCACGGTGGACGGCAGGCCCTTGAGCATTTGTGCGGCGGTATCGAACTCTTCGGCTTTGGACAGGTGGGTGATATCGCCGGTGTGCAGGATCAGCGAAGGCCGTTTAGGCAACGCGATGACCCTGTCGATAGCCACCTGCAATGTCTTCAGCGGTTCCGGGTTGGCCTCCTTGTTGAAGCCGATGTGCGAGTCGCTGATCTGCACAAAATGGAAAGTGCTGTCTAACGCCTTGGGATCGGTAACGTTGCCGGAACTGTCCAGCGCAAACGCCCGCGGAATACCGCCGCTCAAGGCCCAGATCACACCTGCCCCGGCCCACGCCGAGCACTTGAGCAGCGTCCGGCGGTCGGGGTTCAGCGGGCCGTCGGTGCGGCGTTGATGTTTTGATTGAATGTCCATCGGTATGCCCTCGCTGGCGGACTACAGTGATGTAGCTGACACGAGATACAACCGGGTAGGACGAGTCTTTATTCCGCGTCGAAAAATATTTTTTTTCCTGGGAATAAAACACCGTGAATCACAGTTACAGGAGTGGGACGGTGCGGGAAACACTATGAAGCGATTTGAGGAACTGTTTGCGCCCCACATGGACGCGGCCTATAACCTCGCGCGCTGGCTCACCGGTAACGACAGCGCCGCGCGCGATGTCGTGCAGGAAAGTGCGCTGCGCGCCTTTCGGTTTTTGCACCGCTTCGCCGATGGCAATCCGAAAGCCTGGTTTTTGACCATCGTGCGTAACGAAAGCTACACCTGGCTCAAGGCATCGGCCGGCCACCGTTGGGTCACCATCGGCGATGAACTCATCGACGACGAACCGGCGCTGAGCCACAGCCAAACCCCGGAACTGCTGGCCATTCACACCGAAAACAGGTTGCTGATCCAACAAGCCCTGTGTGCCCTGCCGCCGGTGTTTCGCGAGGTCATTATTCTGAAGGAACTCGAAGACATGCCCTACAAGGACATCGCCCTGGTGGTCGACATCCCCATCGGCACTGTCATGTCGAGACTGGCTCGCGCCCGCGCCATGCTCAAACTCGAACTACTGAAGTTGCACGATCATGAATGAACTCGACTGCACGGTTTGCCAGACACTGATTCATGGCTATCTGGACAAGGAATTGGACACGGCAAAGGCTGCGAGCGTGGCTGAGCATGTGGCCGGATGTGCCGAGTGCGCGCAGTTGCTTGATGAGGCGCAGTTACTGACGGTCAGTGTGAAACGGCACGCGCCGTACTACGCGGCACCAGCATCGTTGAATGCCAACGTATTTGCCGCTGTGACGCCACCGATCAGCGCTGTCGAGCGCTGGCGAAAATGGTTCGCTCCTGCGTTTTCAGCGGCGGCGCTGGCCTTGGCGATGGTGCTATTTGTGGCGACGCCTGGCAGTGAACAACCGCTGATGGATGAGGCGGTGTCGAGCCATGTTCGCTCATTGATGGGTGAGCATTTGAATGATGTGGTTTCTTCCGACCGACACACCGTGAAGCCCTGGTTCACCGGCAAACTCGACTTCTCGCCACCGGTGTTCGATTACTCGGCGCAAGGGTTTCCACTGCTGGGTGGACGGCTGGATTATCTGCAACATCAGACTACTGCTGCACTGACCTACGGAAGGGCCAAGCACATCATCAACGTATTTATCCTGCCGACGACTGAGACGGACAAACCGCCGCAAACGCGGTCGATTCGTGGTTTCAACGTGGTGTCGTGGGAAGCGAATCACATGCGGTTTGTGATGGTTTCGGATGTGGAGAAAGGTGAGCTAGAGACGCTCGGTCAGTTGCTCAGGAATGGCGCCTGAGGCGAGTCCCCACCGTAGGAGCTGCCGAAGGCTGCGATCTTTTGATTGTTAAGATCAAGATCAAAAGATCGCAGCCATCGGCAGCTCCTACAGGGGCCGTTATAACCGGCCTTGCCCCGCCGCTGCTTGCAAATCCAGCGCCGGTAACTTCACCGGCAAATTCAGCGCCTTCAACACTGGGTCATCGTAGCCATACACATCCGGTTTAAACGCCACTCGTCCATTGTTGCCCATGTCTACTGTCCAATACGCCAACAGCACCGGCACTTTGACCGGCAAGCGAATGTTTTCAGTCTTGCCATTGGCCAGTTGCTTTTGAATCCCGGCGCTGTTCCAGCGCACCGGATCGTTGAACAGCAGCTCTACCAACTGCAACGGATTCTCTACCCGGATACAGCCCGAACTGGTGGCGCGAACATTCTTCGCAAACAAGTCACGGTGCGGCGTGTCGTGCAGGTAAATCGCGTAGTCATTGGGGAAGCGGATAACCACCTGACCCAACGAGTTTTCCGGCCCTGCGTCCTGGCGCAAGGTAATGCCCCGAGGGTTGCTCCAGTCGATGGTCGACGGATCGAGCACATTCCCTTCCCGGTCCAGCGGACGTATACGGTTGGCACTGAGGTAATTCGGGTTGCTCAGTATCTTCGGCAAAACATCTTCTTTCAGAATCGTCGGCGGCACGGTCCAGGTAGGGTTGAACGTGACGTATGTAATCTCGGCCTGAAAGATTGGCGTACTACGAAACGGTTTACCAACCTGCACCCGGGAACGCCATACAGGCAGACCATCGCGATACAGCGCGACCTTGTACCCGGCAATATCGACTATGACAAAAGTGCCTTGGAGCTTGTAAAGCAGCCAACGTGCCCGCTCCATGTTCACCCGCACCTGATCGATACGCGCTTGCACCGGCACGTTCAACGCCGCGAGAGTCGTCGCTCCGGCCACGCCATCCGCGCCCAGGTATTGCTCGGTTTGATACTTCTTCACGGCGGCGATCACGGCATCGTCGTAATCATTGTTTTTGCTGTGCTTGGAGTCCAGATAACCACCCGCCGCCAAACGCGCGCGCAGCTGCGCCACTGCGGCACCGTCCATCCCGGGCTTGAGCGACTGCCCTGCGGCAACCTTCGGCCAGCCGCCACGGTCGCGAATTATGCGCAACTGCGCCAGCGCCTCACGCAAACCGACATACACCGCCTCTTGCGGCGGCGCCTGCGCAAAGGCGCGCGCAACGTCATGGGTGTCCAGCGCGGTGAAAAAGTTATTCACGTCGTCTCGGGGATCGGCGCCGGTAATGTCGAAGTTCCAATGCATGTCCAGCCGCGAAGGATCGACCTTGCCCCGGCGCAACTGCAGCAATGCCGTGAGATAAGTGCGGGTGGCCGCAAGGTCGAAAGCTGCTTGCTGTGCAGGGGTTGGCGACGTGTTCTGCATCGACGCTTGGGCCATGGCCAAATCATCGCCACGAAAGTCTGCGGGCTCCAGGCCATCGATTTGCGTGTCGTTGAGGCTTTTCAACAACTGAGCGACATCGTCAGGATTGGTCCAGGCTGCCCGAAATTGGCGATGGGTATAGAAATCCAGGACCACTCGGTTAACGTCGATGCGCTGATGACGCGGCCGCGTCTGCAATGGCGGAAACGCCGAGATCAACGGTTCCAAAACGGAATGAATCTCTTGGGCGACGTTATCGTCGGGTATTGCCTCAATCATGCTGATCGACGGATTTTCCGGCGCAATCGGCGAAGTTTCAGCGAAGGCCGCGCCGCTGATCAGAAAGCCCATAAAAAACACATGGCTTATGACGAATAACCTTGATAGTTGCCTCATGGATAATCCTTAATCTCGTGCGTTCAGCACTTGTCGTTTGCCCTGCTAAACTCGAAATAACTTAATGAGACATCTCTATGGCGCTAAACCGCTTTGGCTTTCTATGCTCGGCCCTATTGCTGACGGTAACCTCAATACCCTTAGCGTACGCCGATTCGCTTGCCGCCGCCCTCGCCAAAGCGGCCCCCGGTGCTAACGCCAACGTCATTGGTCTGGCCGTACGCGCCTCCCAATGCAGCATCGCCCAAGGCGCAGCCCCCGTCCAAAGGCTTGCCGTCATCGATTACTCCCTGCCTTCGACCGAACAACGCCTGTGGGTGTTCGATTTGAAGAAACGCAAATTGCTATTTCATGAACTGGTCGCCCACGGTCGCAACAGCGGCGAAAACATGGCGGTCAACTTCTCCAACCAGAACGAAAGCTTTGCCACCAGCCTTGGCTTATACCGCACCCAGTCGAGTTATGTCGGGCAGAATGGCTATTCGTTGCGCATGGAAGGGCTGGAGCCAGGATTCAACGACAATGCGTTTGATCGAGCGATCGTGATTCACGGCGCGCCCTACGTCAGCCCGAAATTGGCGCGGATCAACGGGCGTATAGGTCGCAGCCTGGGATGCCCCGCGGTACGGCCAGCTATTGCGCATCGGTTAATTGATTCGATGAAGGACGGTCAGTTGTTGTTTTCTTACTATCCGGATCAGCGGTGGTTGAAGACTTCTTCGTTTGTTAATTGCGGGAGTGGGACGGTGGCGGGTGTTTCGGGGCTGAAGACTACTCGTTAAACCGATAGCCTGCGTGTCTATGACTTTGACTCTGGAACAGCAAAACAGGGCGCATAGCATTGGCAGCCGGGTTCGACGCATTGTCGATAGGCTGAAAATCGCTTGGTTGCGGGATACCCATGAGTACATCCGCAGGGGAATTCTGAAGCCTGTATAACCGTCAGACGTGATTAATAAACCATTTCCACACGGATTCAAGGATGAAAAAACTGATCGCTGTTGCCCTGCTGTTTTTGTTGGGCATGTTGAACATCGGGTACTACGAAGCACTTGAAGACGGCGACGTCGAGACGATCCCCTTCATCAAAAAACGGCCTACCTTGCAAATTAAGTTTCACAACATCCACGCCAATGACGGCGACACGCGAAAAGTGGAGCGCCTGACAGATGAACAGCGGGAGTGGATTATTGATTACTGCCTATATCGATTAGGGATAGAGACCGAACTGAAAACGCAGGATGACGTTGAGAGGTGTAGCAAAAAATAAGTGTTCCACGCAGCACCTCGTTAATAGCGAAAACCCGGCAGACTCAATCCTGATAAACTCCCCACCCCCAAGCCCCACCGATTCCAGATACCCCAATGCCCCCAATCACCGCTACACCTGCCCCACTCTCCCGCCGCTTCTCCGTTGCGCCGATGATGGATTGGACTGATAGGCACTGCCGCTTTTTCCTACGCCTACTCTCCAAACACGCCCTCCTCTACACCGAGATGGTCACCACCGGTGCGCTGCTCAACGGCGATCACGACCGCTTCCTCCGCCACAACGAAGCCGAGCACCCGCTCGCCCTGCAACTCGGCGGCAGCGTTCCCTTGGACCTGGCGGCCTGCGCACGCATGGCCCAGGACCACGGTTACGACGAAGTAAACCTTAACGTCGGTTGCCCAAGTGATCGGGTGCAGAACAATATGATCGGCGCGGTGTTGATGGGGCATCCGCAGTTGGTGGCTGATTGTGTGAAGGCGATGCGCGATGCAGTGTCGATTCCGGTGACGGTGAAGCATCGGATCGGGATTAACGGGCGGGACAGTTACGAGCAGTTGTGTGATTTCGTCGGCACGGTTCGGGACGCAGGCTGCACGAGTTTTACGGTGCATGCGCGGATTGCGATTCTGGAGGGGTTGTCGCCAAAGGAGAATCGGGACATTCCGCCGTTGCGCTATGACGTGGCGGCACAGTTGAAGAAAGATTTTCCGGAGTTGGAGATTATTCTCAACGGCGGAATCAAGACGCTGGAAGCCTGCCACGAGCATTTGCAGACGTTTGACGGTGTGATGCTGGGTCGTGAGGCGTATCACAATCCTTATGTGATGGCTGAGGTGGATCAGCAACTGTTCGGCAGCACGGCGCCGGTGATCACTCGGGCCGAGGCACTGGCGCAGTTGCGGCCTTATATTGCGGCGCACATCGACGCCGGTGGTTCAATGCACCACATCACTCGGCATGTGCTGGGGCTGGGCACCGGATTTCCGGGGGCGCGCAAGTTTCGGCAGTTGTTGTCGGTGGATATTCACAAGGCGAAAGAGCCTTTGGTGTTGCTGGATCAGGCAGCGGAGTTGCTTGAGGGGCGTTAGCGGTCGCTCGGGTTGAACCTGTGCCCCGATTTGGCATCGTATTTACCGATACCACGCCCCACCATTCAAACATCCGTTTTCAGGATGTTGCCATTGGGGCCATCGATACGCACACACGCCCTTGAGTGGCTGTCAGCGCTCGGGTAATGTCATCAGACCCATAGGACAGAGCACGCCCATGACTTCCAAGCTGGAACAACTCAAACAAATCACCACCGTCGTTGCCGATACCGGCGACTTCGAAGCAATCGCTCGCGTTAAACCCGTGGACGCTACCACCAACCCTTCCCTGCTGCTCAAAGCGGCGGCCATTCCCGGTTATGCCGAGCTGCTGAACGCCTGCGTTCACGACTGCAGAGGCGATGTGGGCCTGGCCAGCGACCGTTTTGGTGTCGCGGTAGGGCAAGAAATCCTGAAAGTGGTCCCTGGCCGTATTTCCACCGAAGTGGATGCACGTCTTTCGTTCGACACTGACGCCGTATTGAAGCGCGCGCACCGTCTGATCGAGCTGTACGACAAGGCCGGCATTGGCCGTGACCGCGTACTGATCAAGATCGCTTCCACTTGGGAAGGTATCCGTGCCGCCGAGATCCTGGAAAAGGAAGGCATCCAGACCAACCTGACCCTGCTGTTCTCCTTCGCTCAGGCTGCGGCTTGCGCTGACGCGGGCGTGTTCCTGATTTCGCCGTTCGTGGGTCGCATCTACGACTGGTACAAGAAAGCCAACGGCAACGACTACACCGGCGCGGATGATCCGGGCGTGCAGTCGGTGACGCGTATCTACAACTACTACAAGGCCAATGACTACAAAACCGTAGTGATGGGCGCGAGCTTCCGTAACCTGAATCAGATCGAGCAACTGGCCGGTTGTGATCGCCTGACCATCAGCCCGGATCTGCTTGAGAAGCTGGCGGCGGATAACGGTAAGCTTGAGCGTAAATTGGCGCCTGGGCACACCGGCGAAGCGCGTTTGAGCTTGAATGAAGCGCAGTTCCGCTGGTTGTCCAACGAGGATGCAATGGCGACCGAGAAACTGGCTGAAGGTATTCGTCAGTTTGCTCGCGACCAGGAGAAGCTTGAGGCTCTACTGCAAGCCAAGCTGTGATCTAGTTCCGCGTAACGCAAAAAGGGCGAACCTGATAGGTTCGCCCTTTTTTGTGTGTGCCGAGTCGTGGGACTGGACTGGCTTCGCGCTGACGGATGTGGAGGTCGTAGGGACGCCTTCGCGGGCAAGCCTCGCTCCTACAGTTTTGCGTCGTTCAAATGACCGCGCCCCGCCAAAATCCCCCTGTAAGAGCGAGGCTTGCCCGCGAAGGCGCCAGCGCGAGCTACATCATCTTAGGGATCAATGCCGCTCTAAAGCATTCACCAGATCATGAAACGCTTCACGATTGGAGTCATTCAGGCCCATGAGGATCTTGTGTGCTTCGAGCACTTTGATCCGCACCACTTCCTCGGACTGATCCTGGTCTGGCAGGTCGGTCAGGCATTCAGGGCATGGGATCGGGCGGTCAACAATGTTGAACACTTGCTCGAAGCCCATGGACTGCAGCAGACGGGTGATGTCTTCGTGGGTGGTGACGACGGTCGGCAGCAAGCCGACCTTCTGCCGCGACAGGATCGACAGTTTGGCCAGTAGGCCCAACGTGGTGCTGTCGATGCTGCGGGTTTCGGTCAGGTCGATCACGATCGCATTGAAGTTCAACGCCGTGAAGATACGCTCAATAGTCGCATCCAACGCCGAACACAGGGTCAGGCGAACTTCACCGACGAACTTCAGGACGAAGGTGCCATCCTGCTCGGCGAACTGGATTCTACCGGTACTCATTAAAGATTCCTGCTCAACACCAACAGGGCGATATCATCCGGCATCTCCCCTAGCGTGGCCAATCCAAAAACCTGCCGCAGCCCATCCAGGGTGCCGCCCGCAGCCTTGACCCGTTGGGGCAACGCCGCTTCTTTCTCTTTGAGTGTGGGTTCTGGCAAAAGGTCCAGAATGCCATCAGACATCAGCGTCAGGCTGAACGTCGGAGGCAATTCCATCACGTGGTCTTCATAGGTGGCTTCGTTGAAGAGACCCACCGGCAGACCACGCCCTTCCAGATAACGAACACTGTCTAGCGTGTACAACACAGGCAACGGCAAATGACCGCCGATGCTATAGGTCAACAAACCTGTCTCCTCGTCGATGACACCACCGACCATTGTGACGTGTTTACCCAGCTTACAACTGATCAGGCCTCGGTTGATATGACCAAGCACCTCTGAAGGCTTGAATTCTGGCAACGTGCCATTGCGCTTGGATTCGAACAGCAAGCGGGTGGTCATGAACTTCAGCAGCACTGTGACGAACGCTGAAGAGGCGCCATGACCGGAAACGTCCGCCAGATAGAAGGCTACCCGACGCTCGTCGACCCTGAAGTAGTCGACGAAATCACCCGACAGGTACAGCGACGGGATGATCTGGTGAGCAAACTGGAACTCGTCGATGGTCCAGGGGCTGACCGGCAGCATGTTCATCTGCACCTGGCGACCGGCGTTCTGGTCTTCCTGGAGCAGGTTCAGGCTGGCTTCGAGTTCGCGGTTGGCCTTTTCGAGCTTGTCGCGGTAGCGCTGGTTTTCCAGCAGCAGGCGCGCCCGATCCAGGGCCCGGCGCACAGAGTGCTCGAGCACAGCCAGATCTTCGAGAGGCTTGATCAGGTAATCCGCCGCGCCCAGGCGCAAGGCCTCGACCGCATCGTTCATCACGCCGGCGCCCGACACCACGATAACCGGGGTTTGCGGCGACAGCTCGGTGACCTGGCGAATGAGTTCGAGCCCGCCCATCTGCGGCATGCGCAGATCGCAGATGACCAAGTCGGGCTTGTCTTGCTCGAATACCTGAAGACCCTGCTGGCCATTGCTGGCTTGCAGGACACTGAAACCACTGTCTTCCAAATAGGCGGCGAGGCTCGCGCGCACTACTTCGTCATCATCGATTATCAGCAGCGTGGCACTGGTTTTTGGCATGTGGGCAAACGGCGCCAGAATTAGGTTGGCGTAGCAGGCAGGGGTTTTATCCCGGCTCACACTACTGGATTCGCTTTCTAGCCTCTCTGTTGCACTGTTATCGAGCATTTGCCCTACACACAGGTCTACCAGAGGTGCCCTTCTAAGGCGCAGACGGTACTCCCATCCGCGGGGCGTTTCAAGCTCACGCCGATGGTCGCTTGACGTCTTTACTTCTCAAATCACCGGGAGTTATAAGAACAGGCAAAACCGGAACCTAATGGAAGGATCGAGCCCATGAGTCAAACCGATCGGGACTACAGCGAAAAGCGCGATTTCATCCGCATGCGAGTCGATGCCGATGTCTCGCTGATTCACGAGGGCGATGAGGTGCCAGCCGTCTGCATCGACCTTTCCAGCAGTGGCATGCAGGTCGAGGCGCCGCGCTTGTTCAAGGTCGGGGACCGGCTCAGTGTGCGGATCGATTCCGATCACGCGGCCCTCAAGGGGCTTGAGGCCGATACCGAAGTGGTGTGGGTGAAGGAACAGGACGGCAGCAGCCAGAAACTCGGGCTTACAATCTTGAAGATGAAATAACCTGGATCCATAACTGAAGAAGGCGGCCTAATGGCCGCCTTCTTCGTTTTACCGCGCTGAATCAGAAATCGTCTTCGACGTGGCCATCTTTGACTTTAAATTCGCGGTTCTGCAGGTAGGCATTGCGGATGAAGATGTACTTGTCGCCGTTGATCAACTTCTCAGCCGACAACAGGCTGGCACGGGTGTCGACGATATTCAGGCCGAATACCGAGTTACGCACCGGCACGTCGTTGATGTACGGGTACGGGCCGGTGTAGCTGTCAACGAGCTTGGACGGCGCATCACGCAAGGTGCTTGGGCCGAGCAATGGCAGCATCACGTACGGACCACTGCCGACACCCCAATAGCCGAGGGTCTGGCCGAAATCTTCATCGCTGCGTTGCAGGCCCATCTTGGTGCCCACATCGAAGAAGCCCAGCACACCGAAGGTGGTGTTGAAGATCAGGCGAGCAGTGTCGACGCCTGCAGCGGCCGGTTTAGCCTGCAGGATGTTGTTGGCCAGGTTGGTGACGTCACCGACGTTGCGGAACATGTTGTGAATGCCGTCTTCCACGAACTGCGGCGTCACGAACTCATAGCCCTGTGCAATGGGCTTCAGCGCGTAGGTATCGACGAAATCGTTGAACTGGTAAATCGGGCGGTTGACACTTTCCCAAGGATCATCTTCCGAAGCCGCCTGAGCGGCAAACGGAACCAGCAACACGCTGGCACACACACATAGCTGAGCGAGTTGATTGCTCCAGCGCATAGAAAACTCCTTGGATTGTACTGGCGCGGGCGCGCGGCCCAAGCGTTAAGTCCGCTAGTATAAGACGGAAAGCCAGTTTAGGCAGCACCCTAACAGTCTCCCTGCCAATGTTGCCAAATGACTGTGAGCGATTCACATCAATGTCACTCAACTGTCACTGTCCTCCCATAGCCTTGTCGCTATTTCAGGGACGTTGATATGCCGCATGCCGAAGCCTTGCCCGACGCCGCACCCAGCCTGACCGCCGTGCTGTTCGGCCTCAGTGGTTGCCTGGTGGATTTCGGCGCCCGCACGCGCCAGCCCGGTGCGCCCTGCGCCGAACATGCCGAAGTCACCCCCGGCGCCCTGGATATCTTGCGTAGTTTGCAGCGGTTGCAGATTCCTTGCGCTTGGCTCGATGAACTCCCCCCTGCCCTCAGCCACACCCTGGCCGCGGGCCTGCCGGCGTGGATCAAACCTTCGCAACATCCGGCAACAAACAATCCATGGCCAGCCCCGAACGCCTGCTGGCAAGCCTTGATGGCATTGAATGTGGAGCGTCTGGACGGTTGTGTACTGGTCAGCGGCGAGCCGCGATTGCTGCAAGCCGGGCTCAATGCTGGGTTGTGGACCATTGGCCTGGCGTCCTGCGGCTCATTGTGCGGGCTGGCGCCGAATGAATGGCAAGCCTTGAGTCAAAAGGACCGCGAACAACTGCGTGGCAAGGCGACAGTGCAACTGTTTGGCCTCGGGGTTCATTCGGTGATCGATCACCTTGGCGAGCTCGACACCTGCCTGGCAGACATCAGCCTGCGCCGGCTCAAGGGTGAAAAGCCCTGACAGAGATCATGCAGGTTGCCCGTGAGTGGATTAATCTAAAGGTCAGCCATAGACCTTTGGCGTGCTGCTGCGGTCTATGCCAGTGCCTATCGATAAAAGGAAGAACGCCATGCCTGCCCGCGAACTGCAAGAACAGCTCAATACCCTGCGCGAGCAATTGGAACAGAATCCGCCGCTCAACGAAGACGAGCGCCAAAATCTGCACGACCTGATGCAACAGATCGAACTCGAGCTTGAGCTGGAAACCAAAACCAAAGACTCGAACCTCGCCGATGGCGTGAACCTGGCCGTCGAACGCTTCGAACTCGAACACCCCGCCATTGCCGGCACTCTGCGCAACATTGTGCAGACGTTGGGCAATATCGGGATCTGAACCCGCCAGATGCAAAAAAGCCCTGCTAGCGATAGCGGGGCTTTTTCATATCCGGCGTTGAAATCAAAAGATCGCAGCCTTCGGCAGCTCCTACAGGGAAATGCATTCCAATGTAGGAGCTGCCGAAGGCTGCGATCTTTTGATCCTGATCTTATTGACGGACCAAACGATGGTTCGGCAGCTGGACCGTTTCGGTGCTGCGATACGGGTTGATATCCAACCCACCGCGACGCACATACCGCGCATACACCGTCAATTTCTCCGGTTTCAGCAACCGTTGCAGGTCGAGAAAGATCCTTTCCACGCACTGCTCATGGAAGTCTGAGTGCTGGCGAAAGCTCACGATGTACTCCAGCAAACTCGCGTGATCCAGCGCCGCGCCACGGTATTCCACTGCCACGCTGCCCCAGTCCGGCTGACTGGTGACCGGGCAATTGGATTTGAGCAAATGGCTGTGCACAGCCTCTTCGACAATCCGCGAATCATCGCAACGCAGCAATTCCGGGCGCGGGTGCTCGTAGTTGCTGACGCTGATGTCCAGCTCATCGATGCACACGCCCGGCAAGGCCACGACGCCTTCGGCCTCGACATCCTTCAAGCTGCGAATCCGCACGCCGACCGGCTTACCGGCAGCCGCCGACAGGTCTTTCACCAACACGGCTTCAAGGCTCGCGGTGTCGGCAAACGGCGTCTGGTTCAGAGAATTGAGGTACAGCTTGAATGACTTGGATTCGATGATGTTCGGCGAATCCGCCGGAATGCTGAATTCACCGATCGCCACCACAGGCTTGCCCGATGGCAGCAGCCACGACAGCTCGAAGCAGTTCCAGAAGTCCACGCCTTTATACGGCAGGGTGTCCGCCGTCAGGCCCAGCTCGGCCCATTTCGCGGTACGCGGGATCGGGAACAGCAAGGACGGCGTGTAGGTGGCGATGTATTCGCTGGATTTGCCCAGCGGCGAATGTTCGGCTGCGGGATGCATGGCGGAAACCTGACTGAAGAATCAGCGGATTCTATCAGCCTTTGCGCCCGCCTTTGAGTGCTTACTGACTGACAGTCAGTTTGCCGACCATTCCCGCCTGATAGTGACCCGGGATGTTGCAGGCGAACTCCAGGCTGGTGGCCTTGGTGAACGTCCAGGTCAGCTCGGCGGTTTTGCCCGGCGGCACCAGCACGCTGTTGGGGTCGTCGTGCTTCATGCCGTGATCCATTCCGGCCATCGAACCGTGGTCCATTTCCTTCATTGCTGTAGGTGTCAGCATGCCGCTTTGCTGCATCTTCACCATTTCCTGCTGGTGCGCGGCATGCATCGCCGCGTCGCCGAGGTTGAATTCGTGCAGCAACTGGCCTTTATTCACCAGCACAAAACGAATTGTCTCACCGGCCTTGATATCGATGGCCTTCGGATCGAAGGACATATCGCCCATTACCACTTCCACGCTACGGCCAGCCTTGGCCGCCGGGGCCGGTTGACCGAAGTCGTAGGTCTGCGCGGGCGAAGCCTCCAGCCCAAAGCTCAGCGCCAGCAAACACGCAGCCAGCACCAGACGATTGCGCAAAAACATAGTCGTACTCCAACAAGATAAGGTTCAGCCTGTGGAAAACTCTAAACTGACACGCCTGCCCATAACCTGACAGGCAGATTACAACTTTGTCAGGTTGACCTGCATCGGCAGTCCCCACGGTATAAAGCGTCCGTTCCATTTGCCCAGAGCTATTTATTAAACAGAGCTACCCATGAAATTGCTGATCGTCGAAGACCAAGCGAAAACCGGCCACTACTTGCGCCAAGGCCTGACCGAGGCCGGGTTCAATACCGAACTGGTGGCTGACGGCGGTACTGGCCAGCAAATGGCGCTGACCGGCGAATACGCCTTATTGATCCTCGACGTGATGCTGCCCGGCCGTGATGGCTGGCAGATTCTGCAAGCGGTGCGCGGCGCCGGCCTCGACACGCCGGTCCTGTTTTTGACCGCCCGCGACGCCGTGGAAGACAGGGTTCACGGCCTGGAACTGGGCGCCGACGATTATCTGGTCAAGCCTTTCGCGTTTTCCGAACTGCTGGCCCGGGTGCGCAGCCTGTTGCGGCGTGGCAGCGCCACGCCTCAGGAAACCAGCCTGCAACTGGCCGACTTGCGCCTGGACCTGATCCGCCGCCGGGTCGAACGCAACGGTCAGCGCATCGACCTGACCGCCAAGGAATTCGCCTTGCTGGAAATGCTCCTGCGTCGGCAAGGTGAAGTCCTGCCCAAGTCGCTGATCGCCTCCCAGGTGTGGGACATGAATTTCGACAGTGACACCAATGTCATCGAAGTAGCGATCCGGCGCCTGCGCCTGAAGATCGACGATGACTTCCCCAACAAACTGATCCACACCGTGCGCGGCATGGGTTACGTCCTCGAAGAGCGCGACGCCTGATGCGCCGACTGTCCTTGAGCAATCGCCTGGCCCTGCTGTTTGCCGCCTGCACCGCCGTGGTGTCGTTGTTTGCCGGGGTGCTGTTCAGCCGCGCCAGCGAAGCGCATTTCGTTGAACTCGATCAGCAATTGCTGGACGGCAAGTTGATTGGTTTGCGTCGGGCGCTGCACGACCTTCAATCCAGTGAAAGCGAAGTCAAACTGCAAGACGAGTTGAGCCGCCAAGCCGATTTTTCGCTGCGCATTACCGGCAGCGATGGTCAGCGCTGGTATGACAGCTCTACTCGACTGCCCAAGGAGCTTCCGCAAACGCCGGGGTTGTCGACCCTGAGCCGCGACGGCACAGACTATCGCGTGTTGAACGCCCCGCTGTTTCTCGATAAACCCGACTCGCCGCAACTCACGCTGTTGCTGAACATCACCCATCACCAACACTTCCTGCAACGCATGCAGCACTTGATCTGGCTGACGGTTGGCCTCTCGGCTTTGGCCACCGCCCTGCTCGGCGCCTGGGCGGCACGCAGCGGTTTGCGCCCCCTGCGGCGCATGAGTGCGGTGGCCAGCGGTGTTTCCGCACATTCGCTCAACGCACGTTTGCCGGAAGAGAACATGCCGCCAGAGCTTGCGGAAATGGCCCACAACTTCAACGCCATGCTCGGGCGCCTCGACGACTCTTTTCAACGGCTCTCGGCCTTCTCTGCCGACATCGCCCATGAACTGCGCACGCCCTTGTCGAACCTGCTGACCCATACCCAAGTCACCCTCACCCGCCCGCGCCCCATCGAGGATTACCGCGAAGCGCTGCACAGCAACCTCGAAGAACTGCAATGGATGGCGCAACTGGTCAACGACATGTTGTACCTGGCCAAGGCTGATCACGGTTTGCTGATGCCCAAGCGCGAACCGCTGGAACTGGCGGAGGAAGTGGATGTGTTGCTGGAGTTCTTCGCGCCGCTGGCCGAGGACGCTCAGGTGAAACTGAGCCATGATGGCAGCGCGCGGATGGAGGGCGACCGCAGCATGCTGCGCCGTGCGCTTTCCAATTTGCTGGATAACGCATTGCGGTTTACGCCTGCCGAGGGTGAGGTTCGGGTGCGGATTGTCGATCAACCCAAAGGCTTGAGCCTTGCGGTTGAGAACAGCGGGGACGGAATTTCTGAAGAGTTGTTACCGCGATTGTTCGACCGGTTTTATCGGGCCGATCCGGCGCGCCAGGAAGGTAGCAGTGAGCATGCGGGGCTGGGGTTGGCGATTACCCAGTCGATCATTCGTGCCCATGGCGGGCAGATTCGTTGCGAATCGGAGAATGGGTGGACGCGGTTTGTGATTGAGTTGCCAAAAGAAAATTGAGGCTGCCAGGTCTGGCCCCTTCGTGAGCAAGCCCGCTCCCACATGGGATCTGAGTTGATCACAAATCTGTGGCTCAACTCGATCAACTGTGGGAGCGGGCTTGCTCGCGAAAGCGGTGTAACAGCTTACGAATACCGCAACGCGTGAGCCGGCTCAATCTTCGCCGCCCGCCACGCCGGATAAACCGTCGCCAAAAAGCTCAGGATGAACCCGGCCGAGCAGATCAACAACACATCCCCGCCCTGCAATTCCGAAGGCAAATTGCTGACGAAGTACACATCCGAACTGAAGATGTGCTGCCCGGTGACCCGTTCCAGCCAACCCACCAGTTCACTGACGTTCAACGCCGCGATCACGCCCAGCACACCGCCAATCAAGGTGCCGACAATCCCGATCACCGTGCCCTGCACCATGAAGATCGCCATGATCTGCCGTGGCGTGGCGCCGATGGTGCGCAGGATTGCGATGTCCGCGCCCTTGTCGTTCACCACCATGATCAAGGTTGCGATGATGTTGAACGCTGCCACCGCGACGATCATCAGCAACAACAGGCCGATCATGGTTTTTTCCATTTTCATCGCGCTGAACAGGCTGCCCTGGGTGTGGGTCCAGTCGTCAGCCTTGTAAGCCGTGCCGAGGCCGTTGGCGATGTCGTTCGACACCTTCGGCGCCGCGTACAGATCCTTCACCGCCAGGCGCACGCTTTGTACCTGGTTCGGCTGCCAATGCTGCATCTGCGCGGCGTCGGCCATGTGGATCAGCGCCATCGAACCGTCCAGTTCGGCGCCGACCTTGAACACACCGACCACATTCAGCCGCTGCATGCGCGGAGTGATGCCGCCCGGTGCGCTGCTGACTTCCGGCACGATCAGGGTGATCTTGTCGCCGACATTCAGGCGAAAGCGCCGCGCGGTGATTTCACCAACGACCACGCCGAACTCACCCGGCTTCAGGTCATCAAGACGACCCTGGACGATGTGCTGCGCAACGATGGATACCTTGCCTTCCTGCGCCGGGTCGATGCCGCTGACCTGGATCGGCTGCATCGAGCCTTTATAAGAAAGCATGCCTTCCATTTCAGTGAACGGCACGGCGGCGGTCACTTCAGGATTTTTCATCGCGGCGGCAGCCACCGGCTGCCAATCGTCGATCGGGTTCACGCCGACGATGGTCGCGTGGGGCACCATGCCGAGGATGCGCGAGCTCATTTCGCGCTGGAACCCGTTCATCACCGACAACACCACGATCATCGCCAATACGCCCAGGGCGAGGCCGATCATCGAGGTCATCGAGATGAAAGATACGAAGCGATTGCGGCGCTTGGCGCGGGTATAGCGCGCGCCGATAAAGATCGATAACGGTCTGAACATTCGCTGGGCACCGTATAAAAATAAAAGACCCGACGGACTTTTCAGTCACGTCGGGTTTGGGCCGATCAGATGGGCGTCAGGCAACCTTCCTGCAAATGCAGGACGCGGTCCATCTGGCGGGCCAGGTTCATGTCGTGAGTCACCACCAGGAACGCCGTGCGCATCGAGGTGCTGAGTTCCAGCATCAAATCCTGAATGCCTTGCGCGGTGTGGGAGTCGAGGTTGCCGGTCGGCTCGTCGAGCATCACCAGGCCCGGGTTGTTCACCAGGGCGCGGGCGATGGCCACACGCTGACGCTCACCACCGGACAACTCCGAAGGTTTGTGCTGCAGGCGATGCCCCAGCCCTACCCGTTCCAGCAATGCGGTGGCGCGCTGACGCGCTTCCGGGATCGCAGTCTTGCCGATCAGCAGCGGCATGCAGACGTTTTCCAGCGCGGTGAATTCTGGCAGCAAGTGGTGGAACTGGTACACGAACCCGAGGGAACGGTTACGCAGCAAGCCACGATTCTTCTCGCTCAGGGCCGAGAGCTCTTCGCCGTCGAGCCAGACGCTGCCCTTGGTCGGCGTATCGAGGCCGCCCAGCAGGTTGAGCAAAGTACTTTTGCCCGACCCCGAGGTGCCGACAATCGCCACACGCTCACCCGGATGCAGTTCCAGTTGCAGACCGGCCAACACTTCTACCGACTCCGGACCTTCCTCGTAGGATTTGCCCAGGTTGCGGCAGCTCAAGATTGCTTTTTCACTCATGCCCGACTCACTCATAACGTAGCGCCTCCGCAGGCTGGGTGCGCGCGGCACGCCAGGCTGGATACAGGGTGGCGAGGAAACTCAGTACCAACGCGGCGGCGCAGACCATCAACACATCCTGGCTCTGCACTTGCGACGGCAGGTAATCGATGAAATACACGTCGGCGTTGAGGAATTTATGCCCGATCAGCCCTTCGAGGGCCGAAATCGCGGCGCTGACGTTCAACGCGGCGAAGATCCCGACCACGGCGCCGATCAGCGTCCCCACCACACCGATGACCGTGCCCTGGACCATGAAGATCGCCATGATCGATCCCGGCGTGGCGCCAAGGGTGCGCAGAATCGCGATATCGCCCTTCTTGTCGTTCACCACCATCACCAGCGTGGAGATGATGTTGAAGGCCGCGACGGCGACGATCAGCAACAACAGCAGACCGATCATGGCTTTTTCCATGCGGATTGCCTGATACAGGTTGCCGTGGGTGCGGGTCCAGTCGCGAGCGTAGTAATGGTCTTCGCCGAGTTGCTGGGCAAGGGTCCATGCCACGCGTGGCGCCTGGAACAGGTCATCGAACTTCAGGCGGATGCCCTGGACCTGATCCGGTTTCCAGCGATGCAGCCTGGCCAGATCCTGCAGGTTGGTCACGCCCAGGTAGCCGTCCAGTTCACCGGCGCCGACATGGAAGATGCCGACCACGGTAAATCGTTTCATGCGCGGGAACATCCCGGCCGGGGTCACGGTGACTTCCGGCGCGACAAACGTCAGCTTGTCACCAATCGACGCGCCGAGTTTGGCCGCAGCCTTGTCGCCGATGACGATGCCGAAGCTGCCGGGGGTCAGGTCGTCGAGTTTTCCCTGCTGCATGAAGTTATCAATGATCGAGACCTGGCGCTCCAGCGCCGGGTCGATGGCATTGAGCAACACCTTGGACACCTTACCGTTGTTGGTCAGCAGCCCCTGCATCTGGGTGAACGGCGCCACGGCCGTCACCTGCGGGTTCTGCTTGACCTTGGCGGCCAGGCTTTGCCAGTCGCTGATGGGTTCACCGGACTCGATGGTCGCGTGGGGCACCATGCCCAGCACGCGGGTGCGCATCTCATGATCGAAGCCGTTCATGACCGACAGCACGACGATCATCACGACCACGCCAAGAGCGAGCCCGATCATCGAAGTCAGGGAAATGAACGACACAAAATGATTGCGACGCTTTGCACGGGTATAACGCGTGCCAATAAATACGAAGAGAGGTCTGAACATGTCGGGGCTTGTTCGGAGGGAAAAGGAACGTCCTTGTGGCGGGGGTCGATAACCAGCTTTACACTCAGACCACCGCCGCTACCATGGGTTCGCCATGTCGACATTAGATGAAGAAGATCGCCGCGAATACTACCGTATCGAGGACACGATCGCACTGGAAATTCGGACCCTGTCTGCTCCCGAAGCCGCAGGCCAGGAAGTGTTGCAGGATGCTTCCCCACTATTCAACCTGCTCAGCGAATTGCACCTGAGCGAATTCGAGTCGCAGCACCTGTTGCGCCAGATCAGTGAGCGCGACCGGGCGATTGCGGCATTCTTGAAATCCCAGAACAAACGCATCGATCTGCTGAGCCAGGTGGTTGCCCTGACCGTGCTCGGACAGATCGGCGAACCGCAACCGGTGATCATCTCCGAAGGCGGCATCGACTTTCAGCATCCGACGCCGATTGCGGTCGGTGCGCACCTGTCGGTCAAACTGGTGCTGATGCCGCAAGCGCTGGGTCTGCTGCTGCGGGCCCGGGTCACCCACTGCGACCGCAAGGGCGACGGCTACGATGTCGGCACCGAGTTCGAATACCCGACCGATGCCCAGCGTCAATTGCTCGCCCGCTACATTTTGCAAAAGCAGGCCCAGGAACGACGCCTGGCCCGCGAACAAAACGAATCAGGCATTTAATTAAGGAAGAACCGTGACCCTCATCTACGGCCATCGCGGCGCCAAAGGCGAAGCACCGGAAAATACCCTGACCAGTTTTCAGGAATGTCTCAAGCACGGCGTACGCCGTTGCGAACTGGACTTGCACCTGTCCATGGACGGCGAGTTGATGGTCATCCATGACCCGACGCTCAAGCGCACCACCGACCGTCGCGGCAAAGTGGTCGAGCACACCGCCAAGGATCTGGTGACCTACGACGCGCGCAAGGGCGGCCCGGGCTGGATCAAGCCGTGCCCGATTCCGACGCTGGAAGAACTGTTCGAGAAATGCGATTTCGAACACTGGCAACTGGAAGTCAAAAGCGCTTCACGCACCCGCGCCGCGACTACCGTATTGGCGATTCGTGAAATGGCGGTGCGTCATGGCCTGCTGGACAAGGTGACGATCACCTCGAGTTCCCGCGAAGTATTGAAAGCCGCGCTGGACCTGGTGCCGGACGTGTCCCGGGGATTGGTGGCCGAGTACGCCTGGCTCGACCCGTTGAAGGTCGCGCAAAGTTATGGCTGTGAGATTTTGGCGCTGAACTGGACCCTGTGTACGCCGGAACGCCTGCAGAAGGCGCAGCGTCAGGGGCTGCATGTGTCGGTATGGACAGTCAACGAGCCCGCGCTGATGCGCAGACTCGCCGACTTCGGCGTTGACAGCCTGATTACAGACTTTCCCGGTTTGGCCACTGCCACGCTCGAGAATTGCTGAAATCGGTCTCCCCGGCCGGCTCAGGCCACCGGCCGGAGCCGCTCAAAAAAGCCGGTTGAGGCCATCGTACGCCGCTACCCGATAGGCTTCGGCCATGGTCGGGTAGTTGAACGTCGTGTTGACGAAGTATTTCAAGGTGTTCAGTTCGCCCGGCTGGCTCATGATCGCCTGGCCGATGTGAACAATCTCCGACGCCTGATAGCCGAAGCAGTGAACGCCCAGCACTTCCAGGGTTTCACGGTGGAACAGGATCTTCAGCATGCCCTGGGGCTCGCCGGCGATCTGTGCACGCGCCATGCTCTTGAAGAACGCCTTGCCCACTTCGTACGGCACTTTGGCCTGGGTCAACTCCTGCTCGTTTTTGCCGATCGAGCTGATCTCCGGAATGGTGTAGATGCCGGTCGGCACATCATTCACAAAGCGCCAGCTGTTGTTATCGACGATGCTGCCAGCGGCCGAACGGCCCTGGTCGTGCGCGGCACTGGCCAGGCTCGGCCAGCCGATCACGTCGCCGGCACCGTAAATGTTCGGTACACAGGTGCGATAGGCTTCATCGACTTCGATCTGGCCACGGCTGTTGACCTTCACGCCGATGTTTTCCAGACCCAGTGCGTCGGTGTTGCCGGTACGGCCGTTGCACCAGAGCAAGGCGTCGGCCTTGATCTTCTTGCCGGACTTGAGGTGCAGGATCACACCGTTGTCCACGCCTTCGACGCGGTCGTAATCTTCGTTGTGGCGAACCGTGATGTTGTTGTTGCTGAAGTGATAGCTCAGGGCCTGGGAAATTTCCGAGTCCAGGAAGCTCAGCAACTGACCACGGTTATCCACCAGCTCAACCAGCACACCCAGACCACTGAAGATCGAGGCGTATTCGCAACCGATCACGCCAGCGCCATAAACGATGAGTTTGCGCGGGGTGTGGTTGAGGCTGAGGATGGTGTCGCTATCGTAGATACGCGGGTGATGGAAATCGATGTCCGCCGGGCGATAAGGACGCGAGCCGGTGGCGATGATGATGTGCTTGGCCACCAGTTTTTCGACCACGCCGTTGGCGCACACCACTTCGATGGTTTGCTCGTCGGCGAAGCTGCCAGTGCCGAAGAACACGTCGACGCGGTTACGGGCGTAGTAGCCGGTGCGCGAAGCAACTTGTTTGGAGATAACTTTTTCTGCGCTTTTCAGCACGTCCGGAAACGAGAACCAACGCGGCTCACCAATGGCCCGGAACATCGGGTTGGTGTTGAACTGCATGATCTGCCGGACCGAGTGACGCAATGCCTTGGACGGGATGGTGCCCAGGTGGGTGCAGTTGCCGCCGACCTGGCGACGGCTGTCGACCATCGCCACCTTGCGCCCTGCTTTGGCGGCGTTCATTGCCGCGCCTTCTCCCGCCGGGCCGGAACCCAGCACCACCACGTCGTAGTTGTAGACAGCCATGCGTACTCCTCAGAACAGGCCGCGGCGCCCTCGGCACCTGCGGCTAAATCACGCCGATCTGCGGCGTGAAGGAACAATTTGGGGCCAGTGCAGAACCCGGACACAGTCTATAGAAGCGTCAACGCCGCGCACATTAACCCTTGGTCGCGTCGTAGGCTACTTTTGCCTGCGCCACAACGCCAGTCTTCAATGCTTGAATCGCCGTAATCATTCGGTTTTGCTGCCACTGAGCCGTTCAAAAGCCTGATTGGCCCGTGTGACGAAACCTGTATCGGCACGAATCACAAAGAATGCACCGATGTTGTGTTTTTGCGCGTAGTCCCAACCCCGCTCGGGGCCGAGAATCAGCAACAGCGTCGATAAGCCATCGGCCATCAGGGTTGAAGGATTAATTACCGTGACGGAGGCCAGCTTGTGGGTGATCGGCGCGCCGGTGCGGGCGTCGAAGGTGTGGGAATAACGCTGACCGCCCTGCTCGAAATAATTGCGGTAGTCGCCGGAGGTGGAGACACCGTAGCCATCGACATTGATGATGCGCTCGGCTACTTGCTGATCATCCCGGGGCTCTTCCAGGGCAATTTTCCACGGCGAGCCGTCGAGCTTTTTACCCGCAGCCTTGAGTTCGCCGGTAGCTTCGGCGAGGTAGTTGTGGATGCCCATGCTTTCGAGTTTTGCGGCGATGGTGTCGACCGAGTAGCCGGCGGCGATGCTGTTGAAGTCGACCTCGACGGCGGCATCCTTGCAGAGTTGATTGCCGTCGATGCGCAGGTGCGTGTGCCCGACTCGCCGCATCGCTTGGGCCAGTGCCTCGGCGCTCGGGACTTTTTCTTCGCGGGCTTGTGGGCCGAACCCCCAAAGGTTCATCAGGGGCTCAACCGTCAAGTCGTAGGAACCTTCGCTTTGCAGCGACAGCTGTTCACCGACGCGCACCAATTCTAGGATCGGCGCGGGCATTGTCTGACAGCGATTGGCGGGGAGATCGTTGAAACGCTCGATGTCCGAGTCGCTGCGATAAGTGGACATTTGCCGATCAACGTCGGCGAGAATTTTTTCGACTTCGGCCTGTACTTCTTTCGGCGCGGGCAAACCCTCAGTTCGTACGTACTTGATCGAATAGGCGCTGCCCATGGTCGGGCCGCCGAAGCTTTCCATGGAATCGCCGTTGCCGCAGCCGGATAAGGCGCTGACCAACAGAACGGAAAAAACCTTCCGTTTCAACAATTTCTCTTCCCCCGAACACCCCTGACACAACGCCAGTGCCGACCATTATGCAATACCCCTGTAGGAGCGAGGCTTGCCCGCGAAAGCGATCAACCTGACACACCGCCTTCGCGGGCAAACCTCGCCCCTACAGATTTCTAAGTCGCTCAACCTCTATATCCATGCCGGCTAATGGCTATAACGTTTAAGCAGCAGCCTAACTAATTGTTGCCTACGCTAACTCATACACATATCGTTACAAAACTGTTCGGCGCGTGCCTGCATGCTTGAGGCCGACAGCATGGAAGCGTCAAGACCAGGGATTTCCAATAAGACAGCCAAAGTGAGAGCGTTAAAATGTCCTCGAATACGGGCAAAGGCAAAGCGATCTTTCGCGTTGTCAGCGGTAATTTTCTTGAGATGTTCGACTTTATGGTCTACGGCTTTTACGCCACGGCCATTGCGAAGACCTTCTTCCCTGCCGACAGCGCATTCGCCTCCCTGATGCTGTCCCTGGCGACATTTGGCGCCGGGTTCCTGATGCGTCCGTTGGGTGCGATTTTCCTTGGCGCCTATATCGACCGTCATGGTCGTCGCAAAGGGCTGATCATCACCCTCGCCCTGATGGCCGCCGGCACGGTGCTGATTGCCTGCGTGCCGGGTTACGCCACATTGGGCGTCGCTGCGCCGTTGATCGTGCTGTTTGGTCGCCTGTTGCAAGGCTTCTCGGCAGGCGTCGAACTCGGTGGTGTGTCAGTGTACCTGGCCGAAATTTCCACCCCGGGCCGCAAAGGCTTCTTCGTCAGTTGGCAATCCGCCAGCCAACAGGCCGCCGTGGTATTCGCCGGCTTGCTGGGTGTGGGCTTGAACCACTGGCTCAGCCCGGAACAAATGGGTGACTGGGGCTGGCGCGTACCGTTCCTGATCGGCTGCATGATCGTGCCGGTAATCTTCGTGATTCGTCGCTCCCTGGAAGAAACCCCTGAATTCCAGGCGCGCAAACACCGCCCTACCCTGCAGGAAATCGTCCGTTCGATCGGTCAGAACTTTGGCATCGTCATCGCCGGCATGGCGCTGGTGGTCATGACCACCGTGTCGTTCTATCTGATTACCGCCTACACGCCGACCTTCGGTAAAGCCGAGTTGCATCTGTCGGATCTGGATGCGCTGCTGGTTACCGTGTGCATCGGCCTGTCGAACTTCTTCTGGCTGCCGGTGATGGGTTCTGTGTCCGACAAGATCGGGCGTAAACCCCTACTGTTGGCGGCGACCATTCTGGCGATCCTCACCGCCTACCCTGCCCTGTCGTGGCTGGTGGCGAACCCGAGCTTCAGCCATCTGCTAATCGTCGAGTTGTGGTTGTCGTTCCTGTATGGCTCGTACAACGGCGCCATGGTGGTGGCCCTGACCGAGATCATGCCGGTAGAAGTTCGTACGACCGGCTTCTCCTTGGCCTACAGCCTGGCTACCGCGACCTTTGGCGGCTTCACACCGGCGGCGTGCACCTATTTGATCCACGTGCTGGACAACAAGGCGGCGCCGGGGATCTGGCTCAGTGGCGCGGCGGTGTTGGGGTTGATCGCGACGCTGGTGTTGTTCCGTGGCAACAAGCATGAGTTGCGGACTGCGCAAGCGGCAGTGGTTGGCGGCACGCGCTAGATCGCATTCGCGGGCAAGCCTCGCTCCTACAGGTCGCGTGCAATATCAAAATTCGCGCATAACCCGTAGGAGCGAGGCTTGCTCGCGAAGAGGCCCACCCAGGCAACACACCCACGACAGACAAACGCCACAAACAAAAACGCCCCGACCAAAGTCGGGGCGTTTTCATGTGCGGCTAAAGCTTAGCGCGGGAACGCTGGCGGGTTTACCCCGGCCATGTCTTCCATTACGCGCACTACCTGGCAGCTGTAACCGAATTCGTTGTCGTACCAAACGTACAGAACAACGCGGTTGTCTTGGCTGATGGTCGCTTCAGCATCCACAACGCCAGCGTGGCGCGAGCCAACGAAGTCGGTGGACACCACTTCCTGCGAGTTGACGTAGTCGATTTGCTTATGCAGATCGGAGTGCAACGCCATGTAACGCAGGTAGTCGTTCATCTCTTCACGGGTGGCGGCTTTCTCAAGGTTCAGGTTGAGAATGGCCATCGACACGTTAGGCGTCGGAACGCGGATCGCGTTACCGGTCAGCTTGCCGGCCAGCTCAGGCAAAGCCTTGGCAGCAGCGGTGGCAGCACCGGTCTCGGTGATCACCATGTTCAGCGCGGCGCTACGGCCACGACGATCGCCCTTGTGGAAGTTGTCGATCAGGTTCTGGTCGTTGGTGTACGAGTGAACCGTTTCAACGTGACCGTTGATGATGCCGAACTTGTCGTTGACTGCCTTCAGCACCGGCACGATGGCGTTGGTGGTGCAGGACGCCGCGGAAACGATCTTGTCGTCAGCGGTGATTTCGCCATGGTTGATGCCGTGAACGATGTTCTTCAGCTTGCCTTTACCAGGCGCGGTCAGCACAACGCGGTCGATACCCGGGCAAGCCAAGTGTTGGCCCAGGCCCTCGGCGTCACGCCATACACCGGTGTTGTCCACCAGCAGCGCGTCTTTGATGCCGTACTGGGTGTAATCCACTTCAGTCGGGTTTTTCGCGTAGATAACCTGGATCAGGTTGCCGTTGGCGGTGATGGTGTTGTTGGCTTCATCAATGGTGATGGTGCCATCGAACGGACCATGAACCGAGTCGCGACGCAGCAGGCTGGCGCGTTTGACCAGGTCGTTCTCGGCGCCTTTGCGGACGACGATGGCGCGCAGGCGCAGGCCGTCGCCACCACCGGTTTTTTCGATCAGGATGCGCGCCAACAGACGGCCGATACGACCGAAGCCGTAAAGAACAACGTCGGTGCCTTTGCGTGCGGCAACGTTTTGCTGACCAACGACATCGGCCAGTTCTTCACGGACGAACTGCTCGGCCGTGCGGCCATTGCCTTCGGCCTTGAATTTGACCGCCAGCTTGCCCAGGTCGACCGAAGCGGCGCCGAGCTTGAGCTCGCTCATGGCTTTGAGCAGCGGGAATGTTTCGTGGACGGACAGTTCGCTGTCATCGGACTGGCGATGGCGAGCAAAGCGGTGGGCTTTGAGAATCGCAATGACTGAACGATTGATCAGGCTGCGGCCATAGATCGAGCTCACCACGTTGTTATTGCGGTAGAGCTGACCGATAAGCGGAATCATCGCTTCTGCGAGTGCTTCACGGTCGATCCATTCACCAAGACACTGGTCGGGCTTCTGAGTCACGGGAACCTTCCACATATGTAGGGGCAGAAAAAAGGGGCTACATTATGCCGCCGAGTGCCTCTCGTAGCAATGCGCGCCTGTCGTGCGAGCCGTAACAAATTTCCCTTCAAAAAAATTACGCCTCGCTGAAGCCCAGTAAATACGGGGCTTGTAGCGCTGTCAATTTTTTGGAGGTAGCGCTGCCTTGTCCGTAACCATCCGTAACACAGGTTGTTTTTGCCACTACATAATCGGCAATTTTCACTGAAAAACGGCCGGATTTTGTCTTTACCACTACATTTTGCCCAACCCGCGTAATAGACATATCTGCAACTGACAGCCGGCACCTGAGGCCGCTACAATTACCGACTTTGTCGCAACGCTTGGAGCTCAACCTTCCGTGCCCGTTCTGCGTCTACCGCTTCTCCCTGCCGCGGCAGGTAAACAGCACTGGGGCAACCTGCCCGGTGCCGCCCTGAGCCTGGCCATCGCCGAGGCCGCCAGCGCTGCCAAGCGCTTTACCTTGCTACTGACCGCCGACAGCCAAAGTGCCGAACGGCTGGAACAGGAGCTGAGTTTCTTCGCCCCGGATTTGCCCGTACTGCATTTTCCCGACTGGGAAACCCTGCCCTACGACCTGTTCTCGCCGCACCAGGACATCATCTCCCAGCGCATTGCCAGCTTATATAGGCTGCCAGAGCTGACCCACGGCGTGCTGGTGGTGCCGATCACCACGGCGCTGCATCGCCTGGCGCCGACCAAGTTCCTGCTCGGCAGCAGTCTGGTGCTGGACGTCGGCCAGAAGCTCGACGTCGAGCAAATGCGCACCCGGCTCGAAGCCAGCGGCTATCGCTACGTCGACACGGTGTACGAGCACGGCGAATTTACCGTGCGCGGCTCGCTGATCGACCTGTTCCCGATGGGCAGCAAACTGCCGTTCCGGATCGACCTGTTCGACGACGAAATCGAGACCCTGCGCACCTTCGACCCCGACAACCAGCGCTCCATCGACAAGGTCGACACCGTTCGCCTGCTGCCCGCGCGGGAATTTCCGCTGCAAAAAGATGCGGTCACGCGCTTCAAGGCGCGGTTCCGCGAGCGTTTCGACGTGGACTTCCGTCGCTGCCCGATCTTTCAGGATTTGAGCAGCGGGATCACGCCGGCCGGTATCGAGTACTACCTGCCGCTGTTCTTCGATGAAACCTCGACGCTGTTCGATTACCTGCCGCAAGACACCCAGGTATTTTCCCTGCCGGGCATCGAACAAGCCGCCGAGAACTTCTGGAACGACGTGCGCAATCGCTATGAAGAGCGCCGCGTCGATCCTTCCCGTCCTTTATTACCGCCGGCCGAGCTGTTCCTGCCGGTGGAAGACTGCTTCGCGCGCCTGAAAAACTGGCCGCGCGTAGTGGCCAGCCAACAAGACGTTGAAACCGGTGTCGGCCGCGAACGCTTCCCGGCGCAGCTGTTGCCGAACCTGGCCATCGAAGCCAAGGCCTCCCAGCCACTCGCTGCGTTGGCTGGTTTCCTCGACGAATTCCCCGGACGTGTGCTGTTTACCGCCGAGTCGGCGGGCCGTCGTGAAGTACTGCTGGAATTGCTCGAACGCCTGAAGCTGCGCCCGAAAACCGTCGACAGTTGGCCGGACTTTGTCGCCGGCAAGGATCGCCTGGCGATCACCATTGCGCCGCTGGACGAAGGCCTGCTGCTGGACGACCCGGCATTGGCGTTGATCGCGGAAAGCCCATTGTTCGGTCAACGGGTGATGCAGCGCCGTCGCCGGGAAAAACGCGCCGACGGCAATAACGATGCAGTGATCAAGAACCTCACCGAGCTGCGCGAAGGCGCTCCGGTGGTGCACATCGATCACGGCGTTGGCCGTTACCTCGGCCTCGCGACCCTGGAAATCGACGACCAGGCTGCCGAGTTCCTGACCCTGCAATACGCTGAAGGCGCCAAGCTCTACGTGCCAGTGGCCAACCTGCACCTGATCGCTCGCTACACCGGCAGCGACGATGCCCTGGCCCCGCTGCACCGTCTCGGTTCCGAGACCTGGCAGAAAGCCAAGCGCAAAGCTGCCGAACAGGTGCGCGACGTGGCCGCGGAGTTGCTCGACATTTATGCCCGCCGCGCCGCCCGCGAGGGATATGCCTTCGCCGACCCGAAAGCCGATTACGCGACGTTCAGCGCCGGCTTCCCGTTCGAAGAAACCCCGGACCAGCAGACCACCATCGACGCCGTTCGCGCCGACATGCTCGCGCCCAAACCAATGGACCGACTGGTCTGCGGTGACGTGGGTTTCGGCAAGACCGAAGTGGCGATGCGTGCCGCGTTCATCGCGGTGCACGGCGGTCGCCAAGTGGCGATCCTGGTGCCGACCACCCTGCTCGCCCAGCAACACTACAACAGCTTCCGCGACCGCTTCGCCGACTGGCCAGTGAGCGTGGAAGTGATGAGCCGGTTCAAGTCGACCAAGGAAGTGAACGCAGCTATCGCTGAACTGGCCGAAGGCAAGATCGACATCGTGATCGGCACGCACAAGCTGCTGTCCGACGATGTGAAAATCAAAAACCTCGGGCTGGTGATCATCGACGAAGAACACCGTTTCGGTGTCCGTCAGAAGGAACAGCTCAAGGCCCTGCGCAGTGAAGTCGACATCCTGACGCTGACCGCCACGCCGATTCCGCGCACGCTGAACATGGCGGTGTCGGGCATGCGCGACCTGTCGATCATCGCCACGCCGCCGGCCCGTCGCCTGTCGGTGCGGACCTTCGTCATGGAGCAGAACAAAAGCACGGTCAAGGAAGCCCTGCTGCGCGAGTTGCTGCGCGGCGGCCAAGTCTACTACTTGCACAACGATGTGAAAACCATCGAGAAATGCGCCGCCGACCTCGCCGAACTGGTGCCGGAAGCGCGGATCGGCATCGGCCACGGTCAGATGCGCGAGCGCGAACTCGAACAGGTGATGAGCGACTTCTACCACAAGCGCTTCAACGTGCTGATCGCCTCGACCATCATCGAGACCGGCATTGACGTGCCGAGCGCCAACACCATCATCATCGAGCGTGCCGACAAGTTCGGCCTGGCGCAGCTGCACCAGTTGCGAGGCCGGGTCGGTCGCAGTCACCACCAGGCGTACGCGTACCTGCTGACGCCGCCGCGCCAGCAAATCACCGGCGACGCGGAAAAGCGTCTGGAAGCCATCGCCAACACCCAGGACCTCGGCGCGGGCTTCGTGCTCGCCACCAACGACCTGGAAATCCGAGGCGCCGGCGAACTGCTGGGCGACGGCCAGAGCGGGCAAATCCAGGCCGTCGGTTTCACGCTGTACATGGAAATGCTTGAGCGCGCGGTGAAGTCGATCCGCAAGGGCGAACAACCGAACCTCGATCAGCCACTCGGCGGCGGTCCGGAAGTCAACTTGCGCGTGCCGGCGTTGATTCCCGAGGACTACTTGCCGGACGTTCACGCCCGTTTGATTCTCTACAAACGCATCGCCTCGGCCACCGACGAGGAAGGTCTCAAGGACCTGCAAGTGGAGATGATCGACCGTTTCGGCCTGTTGCCGGAGCCGACCAAAAACCTGGTGCGGATCACGCTACTGAAGTTGCAGGCCGAACAACTGGGCATCAAGAAAGTCGACGGCGGCCCGCAAGGTGGTCGCATCGAATTCGCCGCCCAGACGCCGGTCGACCCGCTTACCTTGATCAAACTGATCCAGAGCCAACCCAAACGCTACAAATTCGAAGGCGCCACGATGTTCAAATTCATGGTGCCGATGGAGCGCCCGGAAGAGCGCTTTAATACTGTAGAGGCGTTGTTTGAACGCCTCCTCCCGAAAACTGCTTGAAGGACGCCGTATGCGCCTGTTTCGCTCGCTGACTTTGTTGATGACGCTGATTGCTCCCTCGGCGTTTGCCGATGATCTGTATCAGGTCGAAATGATTCTGGTCCGGCAAAACGCCGTGCCTGCCATTGTCAGCCGCGCCGCGCCGGAAGACTGGGCTGCCGGCGCACAACGCCTCAGCCCCGACAGCCAGCGCACGCCAAGCCTCAATGGCGAAGTGGAGAAACTCACCGCCAGCAACGATTACACGGTGTTGCTGCATAAGGCCTGGCAACAGACCCTGGGTGAAGCTGAAAGCAAAATCGCAATCAGTGACGGTACAGAACAGTTCGGTCAGTTCCCGATCGAGGGCACGCTGAACCTGAAACTGGGGCGCTTCACCGACGTTGACGCCGACTTCTGGGTCAATCAGATCGACGGCAATGGCATGGTCACCGCCAGCGAACGCCTGAAGCAGGAAAGCCACACCAAGAACGGCCAGCTGAACTTCCTCGACAACGGCCACCTCGGCTTGCTGATCAAGATCACTTCGCTGACTGCCCCTGCGCCTCGGCCAGCCCCCGAACAAATTCCGGACTGATTGAAGTCCTTATGTCCGCGACCCTGAGCAAACCCCTGGCACCTTCCTGGGTCAGCCGATTCAAAGAACAGAGCCTGGAGCGTGGCCGCCGCTACGCTCTGGAGAACCGTGTCAGAATCGTCGAGGCGGGTGACGCCACGATCATCGCCGCCTGCGAAGGCTCGGGCGGCAACGTTTACCGTCAGACCATTCGCCTGCGCGAGTCGGCCAAAGGCACGCTGCTGATGATCGACGCCAACTGCACGTGCCCGGTCCACAGCAACTGCAAACATTGCGCGGCGGTGCTGCTCAAAGTCCAGGAAACCCTGGCCTATCCCGCCGCCGCGCAAGACGCCGAGCTGCTGGAAAAACTTCAAGCCGTATTGGAAAACCGCAGCCCGAAAGCGCCACCACAAGTGCTGGTGGATAACGTACAACCGGTGCCGCGTCTGTGGCTGGCGAGCATCGAGTTCAGCGCCTTCGAACCGCGTAACGGCAAGATGCAGCGTTATATCCAGCATCGCGCGGCGCTGTCCTTCAGCTATCTGGATGAATACGTGTCCGGACAGAAGAATGCCGACGTGCTGATTCGCCAGGAAACACAGACATTACGGATAAAACGCCACCCGGAAGTCGAACAGGCCTACAGGGAACAGCTACGAATCCTCGGTTTCAAGATCGCTACTCGGCAAAGCAAGGCCTTGCCGGAAAGCGCCGGCGAGCTGTTCGAGATGGTCAACGACAGCGCCTGGCTGACGTTCACCCTCAACGAACTGCCGAAGCTGCGCACCCAGGGCTGGGAGTTGCAGATCGACGAGGATTTCGGTTTCGACCTGACCGCCGTGGACGACTGGTACGCCACCGTCGAACAGGCGCCGGAACGTGACTGGTTTGATCTGGAACTGGGGATCATCGTCAACGGTGAGCGCCTGAGTCTGCTGCCAATCCTGTTGAACCTGATGCGTTCGCACACCGAGATTCTCAACCCGGAACGCCTGGCCCGACGTCGTGACGACGAGTTGATCCTGGTGAACATCCCGAATCGCCCGAACTCCGAGTACGGCCCGTTGCAAGTCGCCCTGCCCTTCGGCCGCTTGAAACCGGTGCTGGCGACCTTGGGCGAGTTCTACTTGCAAGAGCCCGGCGAAACCACGCTGCGCCTGAGCAAGGCCGACGCCACGCGACTGAATCCGCTGGAAGGTATGCCACTGCTGTGGGAAGGCGGCGAGCAAATCCGCACCTTTGCCCAGCGCTTGCGAGACATCAAAGACTTCACTACGGTCGCGCCCGAGGGATTGAACGCAACGTTGCGGCCGTATCAGCTCGAAGGCTTGAGCTGGATGCAGTCGTTGCGGCAACTGGAAGTCGGCGGGATTCTCGCGGATGACATGGGCCTGGGTAAAACCCTACAGACCCTGGCGCATATTCTCAGCGAGAAAATCGCCGGACGCCTTGATCGACCGTGCATGGTGGTGATGCCCACCAGCCTGATCCCTAACTGGCTCGACGAAGCGGCGCACTTCACGCCACAGCTCAACGTGCTGGCGCTGTACGGTGCCAGCCGCAAAAAGCATTTCGAGAGCCTGGCCGATTACGACCTGATCCTGACTACCTACGCGCTGCTGCCCAAAGATGTTGAAACCCTGGCGGCCGTGCCTCTGCACGTACTGGTCCTGGATGAAGCGCAATACATCAAGAACCCCAACAGCAAGGCTGCCCAGGCTGCCCGCGAACTGAATGCGCGGCAACGACTGTGCCTGAGTGGCACGCCACTGGAAAACCACCTGGGCGAGCTGTGGTCGCTGTTCCATTTCCTGCTGCCCGGCTGGCTCGGCGATGTTAAAAGCTTCAATCGCGATTACCGGGTGCCGATTGAAAAGCGCGGCAGTGAAGTCAGGCTTCAGCACCTCAACGGTCGGATAAAACCGTTTCTGCTGCGCAGGACCAAAGAGCAAGTCGCGACCGAATTGCCGCCGAAAACCGAGATCATCCATTGGGTGGATCTCAACGAAGCACAGCGCGACGTGTACGAAACCATGCGCCTGGCCATGGACAAAAAAGTCCGCGACGAGATCACTCGCAAAGGCGTAGCGCGCAGCCAGATCATCATTCTTGAGGCGCTGCTGAAGTTGCGTCAGGTGTGCTGCGATTTGCGACTGGTCAATGACGCCGCCCTGCCTACCCGCGGCAGCACGTCCGGCAAGCTCGACAGCTTGATGGAGATGCTGGAAGAGTTGTTCGAAGAGGGTCGGCGGATTTTGCTGTTCTCGCAGTTCACGTCGATGTTGGCGTTGATCGAGGACGAACTGAAGAAACGCGGCGTTGAATACGCAATCCTGACCGGACAAACCCGCGACCGCCGCGCGCCGGTGAAGGACTTCCAGAGCGGTAAACGTCAGATCTTTCTGATCAGTTTGAAGGCCGGTGGCGTGGGCCTGAACCTGACCGAAGCCGATACGGTGATTCACTACGATCCGTGGTGGAACCCTGCGACGGAAAACCAGGCGACCGACCGCGCCTATCGCATCGGCCAGGAAAAACCGGTGTTCGTCTACAAGCTGATCGCCCGGGGCACGGTCGAAGAGAAGATTCAGCATCTGCAAAAGGAAAAGTCCGACCTGGCGGCGGGCGTACTGGATGGGCGCTCGGCCGGGGACTGGAAGTTACAGAGTGATGATATCGAGGCGTTGTTTGCGCCGTTGCCGGATAAGCTGGAGAAGCGTTGAGATATTCGGCGTCTGGTAGATCGCTTTCGCGGGCAAGCCTCGCTCCTACAGGTTTTGAGTCATTCGCGGCATCGGCGATCAACATAAATCTGTAGGAGCGAGGCTCGCCCGCGAAGAGTCGATCACTGAATAAAACAGTTATCAGGACTTGAGATTGGGCAACGGCGCAAACAGCGCCTCAATATCACTCTGCTCAAGCTTCAAGCCACTAGTCGCCCCACCTTCAAGCACCGCCCCGGCCAACGCCGCCTTCTCTTGCTGCAACGCCTGGATTTTTTCTTCCACAGTACCCCGGGCAATCAACTTGTAGACGAACACCGGTTTGTTTTGCCCGATCCGGTAGGCACGGTCGGTAGCCTGGTTTTCCACTGCCGGGTTCCACCATGGATCGAAATGGATCACGGTGTCCGCTGCAGTCAGGTTCAGACCTGTGCCGCCAGCCTTCAGGCTAATCAGAAACAGCGGGACTTTGCCGCTCTGGAAATCCTTCACCGGCGTGCGCCGATCCGTCGTTTCACCGGTCAGCAGCGAATAGCCAACACCACGCTGCTGCAACTCCTCTTCAATCAAGGCCAGCATCGAGGTGAACTGCGAAAACAGCAAAATCTTGCGGCCTTCACTGAGCAACTCTTCCAGCATCTCCATCAAGCTGACCAGTTTCCCGCTGCCTGATCGCAGAGCCTTGGCCGTGAGCGTCATCTTGATCAAACGCAGATCGCAGCAGACCTGGCGCAGCTTGAGCAGCGCATCGAGGATGATGATTTGACTGCGGCCAACACCACTGCGGGCGATTTCGTCGCGCACCTTTTTGTCCATCGCCACGCGCACGGTTTCATACACATCCCGTTGCCCATCGCTGAGATCGACCCAATGCACAATCTCGGTTTTCGGCGGCAATTCGGTGGCGACCTGATCTTTCTTGCGACGCAGCAGAAAGGGTTTTATCCGGGCCGTCAGATGTTGCATCCGCTCGACGTTGCCGTGCTTTTCGATCGGTGTGCGGTAGTCGCGGTTGAAGGTTTTGCTGTCCCCCAGCCAGCCGGGCAGCAAAAAGTGAAATTGCGACCACAGTTCGCCAAGGTGGTTTTCCAACGGCGTGCCGGACAGACACAATCGCTGACGGGCTTGTAGATCACGGGCGGCCTGAGCGGCCTTGCTGACCGGGTTCTTGATGTTCTGTGCTTCATCGAGAATCAGCACGCTCCAGACCTGCGGTTTCAACACCTCCAGATCCCGCGGCAACAGCGCGTAGGTGGTCAATACCAGGTCGTAGTCGGCCAGGCTGGCAAAGTCCTTCTGTCGCGCCGAGCCATGCAGCGCCAGGACCTTCAATTGCGGAGTAAAGCGCAGTGACTCGTCGAGCCAGTTGGGGATCAGGCTGGTGGGCATCACCGCCAATGCCGGGCGATCAAGCCGCCCAGCCTGTTTTTCCGTCAGCAGATGCGCGAGGGTTTGCAGGGTTTTCCCCAGGCCCATGTCATCGCCGAGAATGCCGCCGACCTCCAGCTCGCGGAGGGTTTGCATCCAGTTCAACCCTTCAAGCTGATACGGCCGCAATGTCGCGTTCAGCCCCTCGGGGGCTGAAACATGCGCGTGAGTCGACTCACGTAAACGCTTGGCAAAATTGCGCAGGCGTTCACCGCCCTGCCAAACCAGTGGCACGCCTTCCAGCACACTCAGCCGCGCGGCATCCGGAGCACTCAAACGCAACGAGTCGCCCTCATGCGAGCCCAGGTACAATTCGCCGAGCGTGGCCATTAGCGGTTTGATGCGGCCATAGGGCAGCGCAACTTTCACATGTGCCTTGGTACCGCCAAGCTCGATCAACAGCTGTTCGTCATCGTTGCGCTTGGCCAGGCCGGCGGGGTCTAGCAGCTGTGGCTGACTGCGCAGTAAATGCAGCAGGATCGGCAGCAGGCTGTGGCGCTCACCGTTGACCACGATGCCCAGTTGCAGATCGAACCACTGGTGCGCCGACTCTTCCTCGACGTCGACATACCACTGCTCTACCGGCTGCACATTGAAGTCAAAGGCATGACTGATATCGACGTGCCAATTTGCCTCGCGCAGCAACGGAATTCCTTCCTGCACAAAGGCAAGCCAGGCCGAATCATCCGGCAAAGCGAACATTTCGCCTGGACGGTCGACGCTGCTTTTACTCGTAGCCTTTTTAAAACCGTGTTTTTGCAGGGCCTGGCGCAAGGCTTTTTCGGCGGCGGGTTTTCGCTGGATACGCTGGGTTTCGGTGCCGGACAGGATCAGTACTTCCGGGTTTCGGTCCGTAGCCGGGTGCCCGTCGTAGGTGAACGCCAGCGCGGCACGGTGCTCTGGCTCATACTTCCAGTTCTTGTAGCGTTTACCGCTATTGAGCGTCAGGTGCGCCCGGGGGGAAATGTCATCGACCACCCGCTCCGTCAGCCTGTGTGGAGGGGCAACTTGCGTCGCGGAACTCATCCGATGGCTGAACTGCATCGCCTGGTGCGCCGGAATATCCGGCGCCAAGGTCAAGTGACAAGCCAGTTTTTCATCCTGTTCGGTGAGTAAAGTTCCGACTTGCAGTCGCTCGCGGTCAAGGTAGTACAAGGGTTCAATGGCAAGTACCGTTTCCGGCTCGACTTCGTCGCTGCTCCATTGAGGGCGGAAACTGCCGTTGGCCTGTTCGGCCCAGGCGAACCGACCCACCCTCTTCGCTCCCGAAGCCATGGGCGGCTGCTCGAAATCGAGGAACAGCCGCGCGGTACACACCAACATCTCCAGGAGTTCGGCACCACTGCTGCCTTCCAATGGATAGCCGCCGTAATACGCGTGATGGGAGTGAACGGCCACCAACAGCCTGGCGATCCGAAGGTCCAGTTCAGCCAGATAGCCGGGTTGGCGCAGCAGCATTTCCGATAACGAGTACACCGGCTTGAGGTCTTGCAGGACGCCGCTCTTGAGTTGGCGGCCCTTGAAAATTTCCAGCGTCCACTTCCCTGCGACGGAAGTGGCCTTGAGCCGGTAGACCAGGCGCGTATTCGTCCCCAGCGCGGGCTCATCGGGCGTTTTGCCCGTAGCAGGAATGCCGTCGAGCCAGCGTTCCAGCTCGCGACTCAGGTGAACCTGGGCGGTGCTTTCAGACGATTTAGCGGGAAGGTCTTGCAGGTGATAGATAACTGCAGCGATGTGTTTGCAGTTAAACATGACCGGACACGAACAAACGCATTGCAGCCCCGTTCGCGCATGACGGTCTTCAGGGAGCTCGATGACCTGCTCGTACTGCTGATTTTCGGAGCCGATGCACGTTGCGATGATCGCGAAGTCGTCGCTCTGATGGATCGTTATCCGATCCTCATCCGCGTACCTGCGGGCCTTTTCCAGAGCACGATGACTGAATACCTCTGCCCAAGGTAGCGCATGAAGTTGCTCGGTTAATGTGGTCATGAAATCAAGGCCGCTCAAAACTCAGAGATTCGGCCAAGCACTTGCTCTGGCCGCTGAAACTCAACCCGCCAACACCCGCGCCAACGTCGACTTCACCTTGCCCATCCCGTCATGAAGCGCCTGTTCGATCTCGGCCATGGTAATCACCGCAGTGGACTTGCCCGCCGCCGGGTTCACCACCAGCGCCAGACAGGCGTAATCCAGTTCCAGCTCACGAGCCAGCGCCGCTTCCGGCATGCCGGTCATGCCGACGATGTCGCAGCCGTCTCGTTCCAGTCGCGCGATTTCAGCGACGGTTTCCAGGCGTGGTCCTTGAGTGCAGGCGTACACGCCATGACTGCTGTAGCCGACGCCTTCAGCCGCCAATGCGGCGATCAACTGCTGACGCAACGGCTCGCTGTAGGGGAAGCTGAAATCGATGTGGGTAACCTGCTCCAAGTCACCGGCGAAATAGGTGTGCTCGCGACCGCTGGTGTAGTCGATCAGTTGATGAGGCACGCAGAAATGTCCCGTGCCCATGGCGGCATGAATCCCGCCTACAGCGTTGACCGCAAGAATCGCTTCGGCCCCGGCCTGCTTCAGCGCCCAGAGGTTGGCGCGGTAGTTCACCTGATGCGGCGGCAAACGGTGCGGGTGACCGTGGCGTGCGAGGAACAGGACTTCCTTGCCGGCGTATACGCCGATCTGCACTTCGGCCGAAGGTGGACCGTAAGGCGTGTCCACCGCCAGTGATTGACGAATGTTCAGGCCTTCGAGTTGAGTCAGGCCGGTACCACCGATGATCGCGTAAACCGTCATAACGAAAAGTCCTTATTCAATCAGTTGAGCTTCTTTGAGCGCGCCGACAGCAGTGAGCCAGCGCGGGTCTTGGCGGTATTCAGTGCCGGCAAACGACTGCCCGCGCATCCGCGCAATACGCGGCGACGGCGTGACCTTCATCCGCTGGGCGGCGCTCAGGGCCAATTCCGCAGCCGCGCGGTCGTTGCACACCAGGCCCATGTCGCAACCGGCGGTCAGCGCGGCTTCGATACGGCTGGCAGCATCGCCGACCACATGGGCGCCGGCCATGGAAAGATCGTCACTAAAGATGACACCATCGAACTGCAACTCGCCGCGCAGGATGTCCTGCAACCAGCGCCGGGAGAAACCGGCAGGCTGGGCATCGACCTGTGGATAAATAACGTGGGCCGGCATGACGGCGGCCAATTGCTTGCTCAGCCGAGCGAACGGCACCAGGTCATTGACGCGGATTTCGTCGAGGCTGCGTTCGTCATTAGGGATGGCGACATGAGAGTCGGCTTCGGCCCAACCGTGACCCGGGAAATGCTTGCCGGTGGCGGCCATGCCGGCGCTGTTCATGCCGCGAATGAAGGCACCGGCGAGCAAGGCTGCGCGCTCGGGATCGCCTTCGAACGAGCGGGTACCGACCACGGCGCTGCGCTGGTAATCCAGATCCAGTACCGGGGCGAAGCTCAGGTCAAGGCCGACGGCGAGGACTTCAGTGGCCATGATCCAGCCACACTGCTCGGCCAGGTACTCGGCATTCGGGTTGTCGGCGATGGCGCGCATGGCCGGCAGTCGCACGAAGCCCTGACGCAGACGCTGAACCCGACCGCCCTCCTGGTCCACCGCGAGCAGCAGATCAGGACGAATGGCGCGGATCGCGGCGCTCAGCTCGCGCACCTGGCGCGGGTGCTCGATATTGCGGGCGAAAATGATCAGGCCGCCCACTTCGGGCTGGCGCAACAATTGGCGATCTTCGGCCGTCAGCCAGGTACCGGCGACGTCCACCATCAACGAGCCTTGCAGGCCAGCAGTCATAGCAATTCCTTGAAAACGATAAACCCGTCTCGCACAGAATCGCCGCCGAGGGCTACGCCCGGCAGGTCGGCGATTTCAATGGGAAACGGGTTCAGAACGAGAGTCGGCATGGGCGGCTAGCTTAGCGGATGTCAGCTGCCGCGCCCACCCGTGCGCAGTTAAACCTTGGCGGCAACCGGAGTCGATTTACTGCGCGGACGCAACTGCGCAGTGGCCATGGCCGTGTCGGTGACGCCGGTTTCAGCGCGCATGCCGGCGGCCAGGAACGGCACCATCAGACGCATCACCTGCTCAATGGAGGTGTTGACGCCGAAATCGGTCTCGGCAATCGCCCGCAGCGCCTTGATCCCTGACATGCTGAATGCGGCAGCGCCGAGCATGAAGTGCACGCGCCAGAACAGTTCGATCGGTGGAATACGCGGTGCTGCTTCGTTAACCAGCATCATATAGCGACGGAAAACCTTGCCGTACATGTCTTCCAGATAACGACGCAAGTGGCCCTGACTCTGACTGAAGGCCAGGCCCAGCAAACGCATAAAGATAGACAAGTCGTTGCCACTGCGCGGCTGTACCACCAGAGCTTGCTCGACGAGAATTTCCAGCAGCTCTTCAAGCGTCGGTTTGTTTTCCGGCTTGGCCTGACGCCGCTCCAGTTCTTTATCGAGACTGGTGCAGAACGGCCCGAGAAAACGCGAGAAGACGGCCTGAATCAGCGCCTTTTTGGAGCCGAAATGATAATTCACCGCCGCCAGATTGACACCGGCCTTGCTGGTGATCAGACGCAATGAGGTTTCGGCAAAACCTTTTTCCGCGAACAACTGCTCGGCAGCATCGAGAATGCGTTCAACGGTTTCCGACTGGGCCATGGCTACTCCGCCTGACAAACACTTGTTTGAAACATACGTTTCAGCCTGTGCATTGTCAAGCCTGCCGGTTCGTTTTGGGAATGGTCGGTCAGCTATTTAACCATACAACTCTGCGTCGTTAATCAGCGAGCTGACTGACCGTCCAGCGGCGAGCGAAAAAAGGGGCATTGCCAAGTGCAGTTCACTGTATATAATCCCAGTCACTGTATAAAAAGACAGAGCGATCAATATGCTAAAACTGACGCCACGCCAAGCTGAGATTCTGGCCTTCATCAAACGTTGCCTCGACGATAACGGCTACCCGCCGACCCGTGCGGAAATCGCTCAGGAACTGGGGTTCAAATCGCCTAACGCGGCGGAAGAACACCTCAAGGCATTGGCCCGCAAGGGCGCAATCGAGATGACTCCAGGCGCTTCCCGCGGCATCCGCATTCCTGGTTTTGAAGCCAAGGCCGACGAGTCCACCCTGCCGATTATTGGTCGAGTGGCTGCCGGCGCCCCCATTCTGGCCCAGCAACACATCGAAGAGTCCTGCAACATCAACCCGACGTTCTTCCATCCGCGTGCCGACTATCTGCTGCGGGTTCATGGCATGAGCATGAAAGATGTGGGCATTTTCGATGGCGACCTGCTGGCCGTCCACACCACCCGCGAAGCCCGCAATGGCCAGATCGTGGTGGCACGGATCGGCGATGAAGTGACCGTCAAGCGCTTCAAGCGTGATGGCAGCAAGGTCTGGCTGATCGCCGAAAACCCTGAGTTCGCCCCAATTGAAGTCAACCTGAAAGATCAGGAACTGGTGATCGAAGGCTTGAGCGTCGGCGTGATTCGCCGCTAAAGGAGGCTTTATGCAGTTCCCACACACACCACAGCAAGCCCAACTGCCGTTGTTCGAGGCGTTCATGGCGCAACCGCTGGCGCCGATCCTGAAAGACGTGGTCGAATCGCCCTGGAGCGCAGAGCCCGAGGTCTTCAGCGAGCTGTCACTGCGTGGTGCAGCAGGGAGCTGCCTGAACCTTTTGGCGCCAATTCTCCGGGAATTGAGCCAGGACCAGGACGCACGCTGGCTGACCCTTATCGCCCCGCCCGCCAGCCTGACCCAGGCCTGGTTGCGGGACGCCGGGCTGAACCGTGAACGCATCCTGCTGCTGCAACCTCGCGGCACCCAGAGCGCTCAACAATTGACCTGCGAAGCCTTGCGACTGGGCCGCAGTCACACGGTCGTCAGCTGGCTCAACCCGTTGAACGCCGCTTCACGGCAACAGTTAATCGCCGCCGCCCGTATCGGGGACGCTCAAAGCCTGAATATTCGACTGGGTTAACTGACTTTCAATGCGCGCTTTGAACAGCGCCAGGCTTCTCCAGGGATAGAGAAGCCGAACTGTAGCGGTATCAACAGAAACCGACGGACGGGATCAATGAAGGATGCGCGGCTCTTCATCTTTATTGAATTCGCCTTCAACCATACGCCCTGCCATCTGCACACCGACGCTCAACATCGCCTTGGCGACTTCTACGTGATTGCCTTGCAGGAACGCTTTGGCGTCCTCGGAGAAATCCAAAGTAACCAGAGAACCCTCGTCCTCGGCTCTGCGCAGCTCGATTCGGCCGTCTGGTAACTCAACAATTTCTAGAAAGGACGTTGGCATAAAGGTCTGTTCTCCACGAAAGGCGGGGATTATATAGGCATCGGCCAGGCTTCGCTCGGGATCTTGACCAGAAGTCATCGCGATGAAACATCTGTTAGCACTCATCCCTGAACGGACAGCCCAAAGGCTCATCCGTCACATCGCTCAATCCCTTAGCACTCGTTCAACCCTTCACGGAAGCGCAGAGCCAGCCCTTTAAGGTTCTGACGCCAGCTCTCCAGCTCCTCTCGACTCAGCTCTTGAGGCGCCTCTTCTTCGTCCAGGTTAACCGCCATGATCAATGGTTGCGTCACGTCGCCTTTCGGTTTGTGCGGGGCCCGAGGCGGTTGAAACAGTGCAGCGTGCGCCGCAAGCAGTTTGGCCAGCCAGGTTTCCGAATTACCCGCCAACTCAACCATCTCGGCCATTTCAGGAATGGCGATAGCTTCCAGCACTTCGCGGGTCAGCAACATCTCCGCCCGCGGCGCATTGGCTTGAGGCAAGCGATAGAAACCAGCGATTTCATGGCACAACCCCAGCAGCGCACCATAAAGGTGAAACAGTGCCGATTCGCGCCCGGCCTGAATCAACGCCAGGGAGTTCATCGCCCGCCCCTCTTCAGCCCTGGCTAGCGCTTCGAGCGACAGGCCGGCGAAATAAATTTTTTGATTGGTACGGGTATAGAGTTCGTGGGCCATGACGGCAGCCTCCACAGCGAAATAATTGCGTCACACAGACCCGACAGTGTCGTGGATCACCCAAGTCGACCGCAAGCCCAAAACAAAAGGCCGCATGAAAATCCGAGGATTGTCATGCGGCCTTTTGTGTACAGCTTCTTTTAAGCTTTAGCGGCTGGACGCTTGTCTTCAACCGTCCACTTGCCGCCGTCGTAGTACGCCTTCCAACCTGTCGGCTTACCGTCGACTTCAGTCTGCACGTACTGCTCTTTGGTTTTGCGGCTGTAACGGATCACGGAAGGCAGGCCATCCGGATCTTTCTTCGGCGCTTCGCAGAGGAAGTGGTACTTCGGATCGATCTCATCCTTGTGCGGCACGATCTCGATCACCAGCGGAGCACGAGTCTCGCGGTTTTTCGGGAACTGGCTCGCTGCCAGGAACAGGCCGGAAGCACCGTCGCGCAGGATGTAGGTGTCGTTGACCTTTTCGCATTTCAGCTCAGGCATCTTCACCGGGTCCATCTTCGGCGGCGCCGCGTCACCGCTTTTCAACAGCTTGCGAGTGTTCTTGCACGTCGCATTGGTGCAACCGAAGAACTTGCCGAAACGGCCGGTCTTGAGCTGCATTTCGCTGCCGCACTTATCGCATTCCAGACTCGGACCTTCGTAGCCCTTGATGCGATAACTGCCCTCTTCGATTTCGTAGCCGTCGCAATCCGGATTGTTACCGCAGATGTGCAGCTTGCGCTTCTCATCCAGCAAATAAGCGTCCATTGCCGTGCTGCAGATCGGGCAGCGATGCTTGCCACGCAACACCAAGGATTCCGACTCACCCTCGTCGTCCGCAGCGATTTCATCGCCGGGCACCAGGTTGACGGTGGCCTTGCAGCGTTCTTTCGGCGGCAGGCTGTAACCCGAGCAGCCGAGGAACACACCCGTCGACGCAGTACGAATCTGCATCGGACGACCGCACACCACGCACGGAATATCAGTCATCACTGGCTGGTTGGCACGCATGCCGCCTTCAGCACTTTCGGCTACTTCGAGTTTCTTCTTGAAGTCGCCGTAGAACTCGTCGAGCACGTTTTTCCAGTCGCGTTCGCCCTGGGCCACGTCATCGAGGTTCTCTTCCATGCCGGCGGTGAAGCCGTAGTCCATGAGATTGGAGAAGCTCTCGGCCAGACGTTCAGTGACGATGTCACCCATCTTTTCCGAGTAGAAACGACGGTTGTGCAGCGCCACGTAGCCGCGGTCCTGGATGGTCGAAATGATCGCTGCGTAGGTCGAAGGACGACCGATGCCGCGTTTTTCCATTTCTTTTACCAGGCTCGCTTCCGAGTAACGGGCCGGCGGCTTGGTGAAGTGCTGGGTCGGATCAAGCTTGATCAGCTTCATCGCGTCGCCCTGGGCCATGTCTGGCAGCACGTCGTCATCGCCTGGCTTGGCGATTTGCGGCATGACGCGGGTGTAACCGTCGAACTTCAGGATGCGGCCCTTGGCACGCAGCTCGAAATCACCGGCACCCACGGTTACCGTGGTCGACAGGTACTGCGCTGGCAGCATCTGGCAAGCGAGGAACTGGCGCCAGATCAGCTCGTAGAGCCGCTCGGCATCACGCTCCATGCCCGACAGCTTGCTTGGCTCGGTATTGGCGTCGGAGGGACGAATCGCTTCGTGAGCCTCTTGTGCGCCTTCCTTGCTGCTGTAGACGTTCGGGTTTTCCGGCAGGTACTTCTTGCCGAACTCGCCTTCAATATAAGTACGCGCCATCGCTACCGCATCAACCGAGAGGTTGGTGGAGTCGGTACGCATATACGTGATGTAGCCCGCTTCATACAGACGCTGGGCCATCATCATGGTTTTCTTCACCCCGAAGCCCAGGCGGTTGCTCGCGGCCTGCTGCAGGGTGGAGGTGATGAACGGTGCCGACGGTTTGCTGCTGGTCGGTTTGTCTTCACGCTTGACGATGCTGTAGCTGGAAGCCTTGAGCTTCTCCAGCGCGGCCATCGCCTGGGCTTCGTTGAGTGGCTTGAAGGCTTCGCCTTTCTCACGGGCCACGTCGAAGCGCACGGTGGCGCCCTTGGCGGTGCCGAGATCAGCGTGGACTTCCCAGTACTCTTCCGGGTTGAACGCGCGAATTTCACGCTCACGCTCAACAACCAGTTTGACCGCCACCGATTGCACACGACCGGCGGACAGGCCGCGAGCGACCTTGGCCCACAGCAGCGGCGAAACCATGTAACCCACCACTCGGTCGAGGAAGCGACGCGCCTGCTGGGCATTTACACGGTCGATGTCCAGCTCGCCCGGCTTGGAGAAGGCTTCCTGAATCGCCTTCTTGGTGATTTCGTTGAACACCACGCGCTTGTAGCGGCTGTCGTCACCACCGATGGCTTCGCGCAGGTGCCAGGCAATGGCTTCCCCCTCGCGATCCAAGTCGGTTGCGAGATAGATGGTGTCAGCATCTTTGGCGAGCCGGCGCAGCTCTTCGATGACTTTTTCCTTGCCCGGGAGGATCTCGTACTTGGCTTTCCAGCCATGATCGGGATCGACGCCCATGCGCGAGACGAGCTGCTTGCGCGCTTTCTCTTTCGGCGTGAGCACCGGACCTTCACCCGCGGCAGCCTTGCCGCGCTTGGCGGCTGGCTCTTTGCTGGCGCTAGCCGAACCGCTGGTGGGCAGGTCTCGGATATGGCCGATACTCGACTTCACCACGTATTGGTTACCCAGATACTTGTTGATGGTCTTGGCCTTAGCCGGGGATTCCACAATGACCAGCGATTTGCCCATGGATCAGAAAATTCCTGAATTCTAGAAGTGAAAGGCGGTTGGCGCCTGACGCGGCACCGCTATATATAGTGGCTACAAGGTGAGGTCAAGCGCAGGGTTCTGCGCGCACTCCGCTTATGGCTTGGAAAAAAGGCTCGGTTCGGCTTGCACCAAAGCAAAGCGTGGGACCTGTTCGCCGTCAACCTCGACCGACTCCAGGAACATGCTCAAGGGACGCACCCAAAAGCCGTAATCGCCATACAGGGCTTGGTAGAAGACCACTTCTTCTTCGGTTTCCGAATGCCGCGCAATACTGAATACGCGGTACTGCGGACCTTTGTAATGTTGGTAGAGCCCAGGTTGTATCGGCATGCTTTGGCCCTCACTCAAATCTTTTCAAAATAAAAACAAAAATAAATTCAGAAAAACAAAAACCGGGGCACTTGGCCCCGGCTTCCATCAACGAGACGCTTAAACGCGTTCGAAGACGGTGGAGATGCCTTGGCCGAGACCAATGCACATGGTGGCTACCCCGAAGGTGCCGCCATTTTGCTTCATCACGTTCAGCAAAGTGCCGGAGATACGAGCACCGGAGCAACCGAACGGGTGACCCAAGGCGATCGCGCCGCCGTGCAGGTTAACCTTCTCGTTCATCTTGTCGAGCACTTTCAAATCTTTCAGCACTGGCAGGGCCTGTGCAGCGAAAGCTTCGTTGAGCTCGAAGAAGTCGATATCGTTGATCCCAAGGCCCGCACGCTTCAGTGCTTTTTGTGTAGCCGGAACTGGACCATAGCCCATGATCGCCGGGTCCACACCTGCCACTGCCATCGAACGAATCACTGCCAGAGGCTGGATGCCCAGGTCCTGGGCACGCTGCGCCGACATCACGATCATGCACGAAGCACCATCGGTGATTTGCGACGAAGTACCGGCTGTCACGGTGCCGACCTTGGGATTGAAAGCAGGCTTCAGAGCCGCCAGGCTTTCCAGGGTGGTTTCCGGACGAATGGTTTCGTCGTAGTCGAACAGTTTCAGGAAACCGTTCTCGTCGTAGCCCTGCATCGGGATGATTTCGTCTTTGAACTTGCCTTCCAGGGTCGCCTTGTGGGCGAGCTGGTGGGAGCGCACGCCGAAAGCGTCCTGTTGTTCGCGAGTGATGCCGTGCATTTTGCCCAGCATTTCAGCGGTCAGGCCCATCATGCCCGAGGCTTTCGCCGCGTACAGGGACATGTGCGGGTTCGGATCGACACCGTGCATCATGCTCACGTGGCCCATATGCTCGACGCCGCCAACGACAAACACGTCACCGTTGCCGGTCATGATCGCTTGTGCAGCGGTGTGCAAAGCGCTCATCGACGAACCACACAGACGGCTGACGGTCTGGCCGGCAGCAGTGTGAGGAATCTGCGTCATCAGGGAAGCCATGCGAGCGATGTTCCAGCCCTGTTCCAGGGTCTGGTTTACGCAGCCCCAGATCACGTCTTCGACTTCGTTCGGGTCAACCTTGACGTTGCGTTCCAGCAGTTTGCTGATCAGGTGCGCCGACATGTCTTCGGCGCGGGTGTTGCGGTGCATGCCGCCCTTGGAGCGGCCCATCGGAGTACGACCGAAGTCGACAATCACGACGTCTCTTGGATTCAAGCTCATAAAATTTCACTCTCGCTCAAGTGTTGGGACGCTTAACCGAAGAACCGTTGGCCAGTCTTGGCCATTTCACGCAGCTTCGCGGTCGGGTGGTACAGCGCGCCCAAATCAGCGTACTGGTCAGCCAGGGCAACGAACTCTGCAACACCGATCGAATCGATGTAGCGCAGCGCACCGCCACGGAATGGAGGGAAACCAATACCGTAGACCAGACCCATGTCGGCTTCGGCGGCGGTTTCGACAATGCCGTCTTCCAGGCAACGCACGGTTTCCAGGCACAGCGGGATCATCATCCAGTTGATGATGTCTTCGTCAGTGACTTCGCGCTGCTCGTAAACGATCGGCTTGAGCACTTCCAGTACCGACGGATCGGCGACTTTCTTCTGCTTGCCCTTCTTGTCGGTCTCGTAAGCGTAGAAACCCTTGCCGTTCTTCTGGCCCAGGCGCTTGGCTTCGTAGAGCACGTCGATAGCCGAACGGCGATCGTCTTTCATGCGATCCGGAAAGCCTTCAGCCATGACGTCACGACCGTGGTGACCGGTGTCGATGCCGACCACGTCCATCAGGTATGCCGGGCCCATTGGCCAGCCGAATTTTTCCATGATCTTGTCGATACGGACGAAGTCCACACCGGCGCTGACCAGTTTGGCGAAACCGCCGAAGTACGGGAACAGCACGCGGTTGACCAGGAAGCCCGGGCAGTCGTTGACGACGATCGGGTTCTTGCCCATTTTCTTGGCGTAGGCAACGGTGGTGGCAACAGCCAGCTCGCTGGACTTCTCGCCGCGGATCACTTCAACCAGCGGCATCATGTGCACCGGGTTGAAGAAGTGCATGCCGACGAAGTTTTCCGGACGCTTGAGGGCTTTGGCCAGCAAGGTGATGGAAATAGTCGAAGTGTTGGACGCGAGGATGGTGTCCTCTTTGACCTTGTCTTCGACTTCAGCCAGTACGGCCTGCTTGACCTTAGGGTTCTCGACGACCGCCTCGACCACCAGATCCACGTGACCGAAATCACCGTAGGACAGGGTCGGACGAATGCCGTTGAGTACTTCAGCCATTTTCGCCGGGGTCATGCGACCTTTATCAACGCGACCGACCAGCAGCTTGGCGGCTTCAGCCAGACCCTGCTCGATGCCGTGCTCGTTGATGTCCTTCATCAGGATCGGCGTCCCTTTGGAGGCCGACTGATAGGCGATACCGCCACCCATGATGCCGGCGCCCAATACGGCAGCCTGCTTCACGTCCCGGGCGATTTCGTCGTAGGCCTTGGCCTTTTTCTTCAGCTCCTGATCATTCAGGAACAGACCGATCAAGCTCTGCGCGGCAGAGGTCTTGGCCAGTTTGACGAAACCGGCGGCTTCGACTTCCAGCGCTTTGTCGCGACCGAAGTTCGCAGCTTTCTGGATAGTCTTGATCGCTTCAACTGGCGCCGGATAGTTCGGGCCAGCCTGACCGGCCACGAAACCTTTGGCGGTTTCGAAAGCCATCATTTGTTCGATGGCGTTCAGTTTCAGCTTTTCCAGCTTCGGCTGACGCTTGGCCTTGTAGTCAAACTCGCCGGAGATGGCGCGCTTGATCAGCTCCAGGGCCGCTTCCTGCAGTTTCTCAGGTGCAACCACCGCGTCCACTGCGCCGACTTTCAGCGCATCTTCAGGACGGTTTTCCTTACCGGCGGCAATCCACTCGATGGCGTTGTCGGCCCCGATGATGCGCGGCAGGCGCACGGTGCCGCCGAAGCCCGGGTAGATGCCCAGTTTGACTTCCGGCAGACCGATCTTGGCCTTGGTGGACATGACGCGGTAATCCGCCGCCAGGCACATTTCCAGACCGCCGCCCAGGGCGATACCGTTGATCGCGGCGACAGTCGGGACGTTGAGGTCTTCGAAATCGCTGAAAATCTTGTTGGCTTCGAGGTTGCCAGCGACAAGCTCTGCATCAGGCAGCTTGAAGTTCTCGACAAATTCGGTGATGTCGGCGCCGACGATGAACACGTCCTTGCCACTGCTGACGATCACACCCTTGATCGAAGCATCTGCCTTGATGGTGTCTACGGCCTGACGCAATTCGTTCAGGGTTAGACGGTTGAACTTGTTGACGGACTCACCCTTGAGATCGAACTTCAGTTCGACGATGCCACTTTCAAGAGCCTTAACCGTGATGGCTTTACCTTCGTAAATCATCAACTGATCTCCACGATATGGAAGCTGAACAGTACACGTCGGACGCAGGCGAATGGCTCGGCAGGACGCTTTTCGTCGATGCTAACGCCAATCCACCCGGCACACCCGCCAACGCGATAGTCGGGATTCTGTAGGAGCGCTCTGAAATACAAACGCTCAATTCATACGCCCGTTTGATTTGGGTACGCCACCTTCACGGAATTTCCGGCAATTGTCAATCGCCCAAAATGCTGGTTGAAACGCGACTTTGCAGTCATTTCCGTAAGACGAAGGATCACAACACGCAGATGCATGTGAGGCCATTCATAGAATCAATAGTTAGAAAAGTCGCCCTAATTCACGGCAACCTGCGTTTAAGCAGCTACGCTGGCGGGACATTGAAGAAAAAATTTGAATGCTTTTGGCGAATGCCCGACGCAAGATCAGCGCCACAAAGATTTCCGGCCTGCCTGGCCAACCCCAGCCCGATGATGATGTCGGGCTTTTTATTGCCTGTCTGTCAGGCGCTGGCGCTCGTTCTTGTAGGAGCTGCCGCAGGCTGCGATCTTTTGACTGGGCATTGAAAGACCAGATCAAAAGATCGCAGCCTGCGGCAGCTCCTACGGGGATCAGGGGTCAGGCGAGGGCTTTTAGCGTGGCGTCGATTTGTTGCAAAACCTCGGCTTCGCCCTTCTCGCCCCAGTACAAGAAGATCATCTGCTTGTCCGCTTCGATCTTGTAGACGTTGGCCGGCAATTTTTCGAAATGATTGAGCAGCGCCCGATCCTCACAGACCTCCTGCCACTGATTGACCCACACACCGGGCGCTTTTTGCCAGTAACTCCAGCACTTCGGCTGATTGCCACGACGCGGTCGATGGTACTGCGCACAAGGGCTTGGCGGCTCCTGGCTGAGCCAGTGCGGCCATTCCTGAGGCGCCAGCTGCATGGCCAACCCGATGCGTCGCGCTTCCATGCGCAAGGCCATGCGACCGCTCTGGTGGCGGGACGGCCGCAACCATGCCAGCGGACTCAGTACCACCAGCAGGATTGACACCACTATCCAGACCGTCATATCTGTACTCCCGATTCTTGATGAGCGCTTTGAGTCACTTTGGAACCAATGCGCTTGAAACCAGCCATACTTACCAATATCGCAATCCTCAGGAGGAGCACCTCATGCCCTACCACCATATTCTGGTCGCTGTAGATCTAACCGAAGAGTGCGATCCTGTTATCCACCGCGCTCGCGAACTGTCGGTGAGCAACGGCGCGAAGCTGTCCCTGGTGCACATTGTCGAGCCGATGGCCATGGCCTTTGGCGGCGACGTGCCGATGGACCTGTCCCAGTTGCAGCAGCAGCAGTTTGATCAGGCCAAGGAACGCCTTGACCGGCTAATCCTGAAATACCCGGAACTCTCCAAGGAATACAGCCACCTGACTTACGGCCAGCCGCGCCAGGAAATCCATCACCTGGCCAAGGAACAGACCTGCGACCTGATCGTGGTCGGCAGTCATGGCCGACATGGTTTGGCATTGTTGCTTGGCTCCACCGCCAACGACGTGCTGCACGGTGCGCCTTGCGATGTGCTTGCGGTGCGCCTGATCAAAAGCTGACAACACGGACCAATGTGGGGGCGGGCTTGCTCGCGAAAGCGGCTTAACATTCAACAAATGTGCTGACTGATACACCGCTTTCGCGAGCAAGCCCGCTCCCACATTGGATCTACGCCAGCCCAGTAAATCGCATTCCATACGAAAAGCCCGGCGTTCATCTCTGAACGCCGGGCTTTTTTATTGCAGGATCATTCAGGCATCCAGCTCGGCCCAGCGCTCGACCATTACGTCGAGTTCAGCCTGCAATTGCTCAAGCTGAGCAATCACCGCCGCCGTTTCGGCAGCCGGACGCTGATAGAACGCAGGGTCCGCCATTTGCGCTTCAACTGCCGCAATCTGCTTCTCCATGGCTTCGATCTGACCCGGCAGCATTTCCAGCTCACGCTGATGCTTGTAGCTGAGCTTCTTCTTCGCCACCGGTGCTTCCACCGCCGCGACTGGCGCCGCTTCGGCAGTTACCACAGCGGAGGTCAGGTCAGCCTTGCCGGACTTGCTCTCGGTCACGCCCAGCAGGCGCGGCGAGCCGCCCTGACGCAGCCAGTCCTGATAACCACCGACGTATTCACGAACCTTGCCTTCACCTTCGAAGACCAGGGTGCTGGTCACGACGTTGTCGAGGAATGCCCGGTCGTGACTGACCATCAGCACGGTGCCGTTGAAGGTCAGCAAGACCTCTTCCAGCAGCTCGAGGGTTTCGACGTCGAGGTCGTTGGTTGGCTCATCGAGCACCAGCAGGTTCGCAGGTTTGCTGAACAACTTGGCCAGCAACAAACGGGCACGCTCACCACCGGACAGCGCCTTGACCGGCGTGCGGGCACGCTGTGGGCTGAACAGGAAGTCGCCGAGGTAGCTCAACACGTGACGGCTCTGACCATCGATATCGATGAAGTCGCGACCTTCGGCCACGTTGTCGATCACGGTCTTTTCAAGGTCCAGTTGATGGCGCAACTGGTCGAAGTACGCCACGTCGATGCGCGTCCCCTCTTCCACGGTGCCGCTGGTGGGCTGCAAGCCGTTGAGCATCAGTTTGAGCAAGGTGGTCTTGCCGGTACCGTTGGCGCCAAGCAGACCGATACGGTCGCCGCGCTGCAGAACCATCGAGAAGTCCTTGATCAGGAACGGGCCGCCCGGGTGAGCGAAACTCACGTTCTCGAGGACCATCACCTGCTTGCCGGACTTGTCAGCGGTGTCCAGCTGAATGTTGGCCTTGCCGGTGCGTTCACGACGCTCGCTGCGTTCGTTGCGCAATGCTTTGAGGGCGCGCACACGGCCTTCGTTACGGGTGCGGCGCGCCTTGATGCCCTGGCGGATCCAGACTTCTTCCTGGGCCAGTTTTTTGTCGAACAGCGCGTTGGCCGTGTCTTCAGCCGCCAGCGAAGCCTCTTTGTGCACGAGGAAACTGGCGTAGTCGCCGTTCCAGTCGATCAGGCCGCCGCGATCCAGTTCGAGGATGCGGGTCGCAAGGTTCTGCAGGAATGAACGGTCGTGCGTGATGAACAGCACGGCGCCCTGGAAATCCTTCAGCGCTTCTTCAAGCCAGGCAATTGCACCGATGTCCAGGTGGTTGGTTGGTTCGTCGAGCAGCAGCAGGTCCGGTTCGGAAACCAGAGCCTGGGCCAGCAGGACGCGACGACGCCAGCCACCGGACAATTCGGCGAGGGTCTTGTCGGCCGGCAACTGCAGACGGCTCAACGTGCTGTCTACCAGTTGCTGCAAACGCCAGCCATCGCGGGCTTCGAGGTCGTGCTGGACGTGCATCAGTTTGTCCAGGTCGGCGTCAGTGACGATGTTCTGGCTCAGGTGGTGATACTGCGCAAGCAGCTCGCCCACACCGTCCAGGCCTTCAGCCACAACGTCGAACACGGTCCGCTCGTCGGCTACCGGCAATTCTTGCGGCAATTCGCCAATCTTGAGGCCGGGTGCGCGCCAAACGGAGCCGTCGTCGGGCTTCTGGTCGCCCTTGACGAGCTTCATCATGCTGGACTTGCCAGTGCCATTGCGGCCGATGATGCACACCCGCTCACCACGGGCGATCTGCCAGGACACCTTGTCCAACAACGGCGTAGAGCCGAAAGCAAGGGACACATCGCTGAATTTGAGCAGGGTCATGAGCTTCTCCAAAAACCGGGCGCGCATTCTACCTGACTTGAGGCTTCAGAAGGCCGGCAATTTCACTGTCGAAGCACTCTGCATAACAAATGTTGCGATCTTGCACCGACAGGCCGGCAAAGCTTTCGCCCGTTGCTGGCAAAAGGCTAAGCTACAGATTATTCAGTGCTGATGCTGTCAGCACTTGTCATGATTTTTCTGCCCGGATGTCTCATGCGCAGTCGCCTTTTCAGTCTTCTATCTTGCTTACTTCTCTCTGCCACTGCCGCTCAATCAGTCCAGGCGGTGGACCTGTCCACCCAGCGCCAATATTACGATGAAGCCAAGCGTGCCTTGGCCAAAGGCGATTCCGAGCCTTATTTCCGTTATAGCCAGGCCCTCAGCGATTATCCGCTGGAGCCGTATCTTGCCTACGACGAACTGACTGCACGCCTCAAAACCGCCAGCAATGCCGAAATCGAGAAATTCCTCGCCGAACACGGTGATCTGCCGCAGTCCAACTGGATGAAGTTGCGCTGGTTGCGTTGGCTGGCCGATCGTGGCGACTGGGCGACCTTCGTCAAATATTACGACCCCAAGCTCAATTTCACCGAACTGGACTGCCTGAACGCGCAGTACGAGATCGGCCATAACCTGAAAGCCCAAGGTTACGCCAACGCCGAAAAACTCTGGCTGACCGGCAAATCGCAGCCCGCTTCGTGTGATGGCCTGTTCGGGATCTGGGCCGCCGAAGGCCAACTGACCGAACAGAAACGCTGGGAACGCACCAAACTTGCCGCCCAGGCGCGCAACTACCCGCTAGCCAACAGCCTGGTGAATGGCCTGACCACCCTCGCCCCGCGCGGTCGCTTATTGGTGGACGTGGCGCAGAAGCCCGAGCTGCTCAATCAGCCTTCACGGTTTGTTCCGGCCGATGAGCCGATGTCCGACATCGTCAGTCTCGGCCTGCGTCGCTTGGCCAAGCAGGACCCGGATAAGGCCATGGACCTGCTCGACGGTTATGCCAGCAGCATGCACTTCTCCCGCGATGAAAAAGTGGCAATCGCCCGGGAAATCGGCCTGACCCTAGCACGACGTTATGACCCTCGCGCACTGGATGTGATGACCAAGTACGACCCGGAACTGCGCGACAACACCGTGTCCGAATGGCGTCTGCGCCTGCTGCTGCGCCTGGCTCGCTGGGACGACGCGTACCAGTTGACCCGCCGCTTGCCACAGGACCTGGCCACTACCAACCGCTGGCGATACTGGCAGGCTCGCAGCCTGGAACTGGCGCAGCCGCAGAACCCGGAAGCGCAGACGCTGTACAAGGGGCTCGCCCGCGAACGTGATTTTTATGGCTTCCTCGCCGCCGACCGTTCGCAATTGCCTTACTCGCTGGTCAACAAACCGTTGGTGCTCAGCCAGGCCACCATCAACAAAGTGCGCAACACACCGGGTGTACGCAGAGCCCTGGAGTTCCACGCCCGTGGACAGGTCGTCGATGGTCGTCGCGAGTGGTATTACGTCAGTCGCCATTTCAACCGTGACGAGATGGTTGCCCAGGCAAAACTGGCCTACGACTTGAAATGGTATTTCCCGGCAATCCGCACCATCAGTCAGGCGCAGTACTGGGACGACCTGGACATCCGCTTCCCAATGGCCCACCGCGACACCCTGGTGCGCGAAGCCAAGGTCCGTGGCTTGCATTCGAGCTGGGTGTTCGCCATCACCCGCCAGGAAAGCGCCTTCATGGATGACGCCCGCTCCGGCGTCGGCGCCAGCGGCCTGATGCAATTGATGCCCGGCACCGCCAAGGAAACCGCGCGCAAGTTCAGCATCCCCCTGGCCTCGCCACAGCAAGTGCTCGACCCGGACAAGAACATCCAGCTCGGCGCCGCTTACCTGAGCCAGGTCCACAGCCAATTCAACGGCAACCGCGTCCTCGCCTCCGCCGCCTACAACGCCGGCCCCGGCCGTGTGCGCCAGTGGCTGCGCGGTGCCGATCACCTGAGCTTCGACGTCTGGGTGGAAAGCATCCCGTTCGACGAAACCCGCCAATACGTGCAAAACGTGCTGTCGTACTCGGTGATCTACGGCCAGAAGCTCAACTCGCCACAGCCGCTGGTGGATTGGCATGAGCGGTATTTTGATGATCAGTGACCGGTAATGCCGGTCACGTAGGAGCTGCCGAAGGCTGCGATTTTTTGATCTTGCTTTGAGCCGCAAACAAAAAATGCCCGCATCGATTGATGCGGGCATTTTTTTATCGCAAGTTGAAAGCGAAGATCAAAAGATCGCAGCCTGCGGCAGCTCCTACGCCAATCTCGACCGCAGAGATGCCCTCCCGGGCTCAGTCAAACGGTATCGTTGAGCCGGGCTTTTAGGTGAGTCGGGATCCGTCATTTCGATCAAACCGGCGGCCAATGCCGGCTTGAGGTAGTTGGCCCGAAACGTCGCCTTATGCGCCAGACCGACCTCTACCATCAACTCATTAACCTTGAGCGGGCGACCGCCATTGAGCGCCAAAAGCAGTTTCGCTACTTGGTCGGTTACTTGGTCGGTTACTTGGTCGGTCAGGGGTTCGTTCCTGGCCGCTTCCGCCAATGCGAGACTCAACGCCTGAAGCATAAACTCAACAAAGGGCGTCGATTCCGCCAACTGGTCAGCAGCCGACAATGCCGCGTAATACGTATCCTGCTGCTCACGAATTACCGCTTCAACCGGCAGATACGCCAACACAGGACGCCATTGACTAAGTATCAAGGTCTGCCAGAGACGCCCCATCCGGCCATTGCCATCGGCAAAAGGATGGATGAATTCGAACTCGTAATGAAACACACAACTGATGATCAACGGATGCCAGTCAGACGCTCCCAGCCATGCCAGCAAGTCATCCATCAAGTGCGCAACGCGACTCGGTGGTGGGGCCATATGGACCAATTGCTCGCCACGGTAAATACCTACACCCGCTTGACGAAACCGACCGCAATCATCAATCAATCCATGCATAAGCAGTTCATGCGCCCGGAGCAAATCGGCTCGGCTATCCGGCTGCCAATCCGGCATTGCTTCATAAGCAGTAAAGGCGTTGCGTACTTCCTGGATTTCCCGAGGCAAGCCCAACACGCGCTGCCCAGCGAGAAGCGCCGTTACCTGCTCGATGCTGAGGGTGTTGTTCTCGATCGCCAACGAAGCCTGAATCGTACGAATACGATTGCCGCGGCGTAGCTGAGGCGTCTGGCGACTATCACCTACAGCCGAAAGCTGACCGATCTGCTCACTGATCTCGGCGATCAGCGCCAGTATTCTTGTGGTCAGGGTTAACGGTGGTTGATAGCGACTCATAGCCTCATCCGGGCAGCTTGATCAAGGCGACATGATGCCCGAACAGACGAGTCCAGGCAGCCTTCATTCAGAGACAAAAGATCGCAGCCTCGTTTCACTCGACAGCTCCTACACAGCGCCTACGCGTGCAGGTCGAGTTCGGCTTTGCCATCACTAAACTGCAACGCTGCCAACCGCGCATACAACGCATTGCTCGCGACCAGTTCCTGATGCGTGCCTACTGCCACCAATTTCCCTTGGTCCATCACCGCGATGCGGTCAGCGTTTTTCACCGTGGCCAAGCGGTGGGCGATGACCAGGGTGGTGCGGTTTTTCATCAGGCTGGGCAGGGCTTGCTGGATCAGGTGTTCGCTCTGCGCGTCGAGGGCGCTGGTGGCTTCGTCCAGTAACAGGATCGGTGCGTCCACCAGCAGCGCGCGGGCGATGGCCAGGCGTTGGCGCTGGCCGCCGGACAGACCGAGGCCGCCGTCGCCGAGGTGGGTCTGGTAGCCGTTGGGCATTTGTTCGATGAAGTCGTGGGCGTAGGCGATTTTTGCCGCCTCTTGGACTTGGGCCAGGGTCGCGCCCGGATTCCCGTAGCGGATGTTTTCTTCGATGCTGCCGAAGAACAACGCCGGGTTTTGCGAGACCAGAGCGAAGCAGCGACGCAGGTCCAGCGGATCAAGCTGAGTCAGCGGCACGCCGTCGAGCAGGATGCGCCCTTCAGCGGGATCGTAAAAACGCAGCAGCAAGTCATACACGGTGGACTTGCCTGCGCCGGAGGGTCCGACCAGTGCGAGGGTTTCGCCCGCGTTGATGGTCAGAGTCAAGCCATCCACGGCGAAGCTTTCGGGACGCGAGGGGTAGGAAAAGCGCACATCTTGCAGAACCAGATTGCCCTTGACCCGCTCGGGCAACGTCACCAAACCGCTGGTCGGTGGCTGGATGATGTTTTCCGATCGTAGCAATTCGGCAATCCGTTCCGCCGCACCGGCCGCCCGCTGCAACTCGCCAATCACTTCGCTCAGGGTGCCGAAGGCGCTGCCGACGATCAGGCTGTAGAAAACAAACGCTGCCAGCTCTCCCGCCGAAATGCGTCCGGCGATCACATCCATGCCACCGACCCAGAGCATGACGCCCACAGCGCCGAGCACCAATACGATCACCAGGGTAATCAGCCAGGCCCGCTGGAAAATACGCTTGCGCGCCGTGTCGAATGCCTGTTCCACAGTCATGGCGAAACGTTGCTCGTCCTGAACCTGATGGTTGTAGGCCTGCACGGTTTTGATCTGACCGAGGGTTTCGGAGACGTAGCTGCCGATATCGGCAATCCGGTCCTGGCTCAGACGCGATAGGCTGCGCACCCGGCGTCCGAAGATCAGGATCGGCGCGATCACCAACGGCAGGGCGATCACCACAATGCTGGTGAGTTTGGGGTTGGTAATAAACAGCAGCACGATCCCGCCAATGACCATCAGCAGATTGCGCAGGAACAGCGATAACGATGAGCCGATCACCGATTGCAGCAGCGTGGTGTCCGCGGTCAACCGTGACTGAATTTCAGAGCTGCGGTTGTCTTCGTAGAATCCCGGATGCAGGTAAACAAGGTGGTTGAAGACCTGGCGCCGAATATCCGCGACGACCCGCTCGCCGATCCACGACACCAGGTAAAAACGCGCGAAGGTGCCAACGGCCAGACCGAGCACCAGCAACATGAACAAACCAATGGTCTGGTTGAGCAGATGCGCCGACTGAGTCATGAAGCCCTGATCCACCAACAGGCGAATGCCCTGCCCCATGGACAAGGTGATGCCCGCCGTGACGATCAACGCGAGCAAGGCGCCGAAGGCCGGCCAGCGATACGGAGCAAGAAAATGACTGGTCAGGCGAAGGGCACGCCGGTGACGGGAAGAGAGCATCGGGTTCATCCAGGTTCGCAACAGAAGCGATTGATGGGGCCAGCCTACACACTCAATGGGGTGGAACGCTGTAAATCACAATGAGTCAGGTTAATTATGACCGCCAAGACTAGCGGCTAGACGCTATTGGTCTAAAGTCCGGGTGGCAACGTCGCGGTATTTCTGGTGGACTGATGTTGCCGTCCTGGGGAGATCGCAGGGAGTTGTCACAGCCCGGTCACCTGGCGGTTTTAGAGTAAGCACACAACCTGATGAGGAGACAGGCCATGTCCTTGCAAAACAGCAGCGATGACAAGATTCAAGTGATCCGCACACAGCCAGACCAGTCTCTGGGTTGCTCGATTATCGATAAGGATGGGCACGAAGTACCGATCACTGAAGACATGATCCAGGACGCTTGCCGCGAACTGGAGCAACGATTGGTCAAGCCTGCCGAACAAAAGTGATATAGCCACCGTCTTCTTGACCCGGCCCTGGTTGGCCGGGTTTTTTATGGGTATTCGTCAGGGAATTGCGGCGCGGCTTTCGCGGGCAAGCCTCGCTCCTACAGGTTTTGTGTCGTTCGTTGAATGTTTGGACAATTCAAATCTGTAGGAGCGAGGCTTGCCCGCGAAGGGGTCGACGCGATGTTCAGACTGCCAAAGCACCCAACGCCGCCACGATCTGGCGCAACGCCGGCGAATCCCCATCAATGCGCACCTGCAACCCGTCAATTTCCCTGCGCGACGGATAGTTCTTGCGCAGCGCATCAAACGCCGCACGTTGTTCGCTCACATTGCCTACAAGGCTGCGGCGAAAATCCGCATCGTCACGGCGCGGGTCGTACACGCCTCGGCACAACATCGCCAGCGCCCAGGCCGGATCGCTGTCAGCGTGCAAGGTCACTTGCGTCAACCACGGCGCCGGCAGCAAATCGCTCAGGCTGACTTCGGCCGGCTGACCGAGGAAGTCGCAATACGCCTGATAGATCTGCGCCGTGCCGCGCTGTTTGCCGTCGAGGCTGTAACCGGCGATATGCGGCGTCGCCAGCACGCAAAGGTCAGCCAGTGCCACATCGACTTCGGGCTCGCCTTCCCAGACGTCCAGCACCGCTTGCAGGTCTTCACGCTGCAGCAACACCTGACGCAGCGCCGCGTTGTCCACCACTGGGCCGCGGCTGGCGTTGATCAGCCAGGCGCCGGGTTTGAGTCGGTTCAAACGGGGTTTGTCGAACAGATGCCAGGTCGCCTGAGCGCCATGCTTCTTCAAAGGTGTGTGCAGGCTGATGACATCGCACTGCTCGATGATCTGCTCAAGGCTGACGAAATCGCCGCCCTGCGCCGCTTGCCGTGGCGGATCGCACACCAGCACGTTCCAGCCCAGGCCTTTCAGCACGTTGACCAGTCGCCCGCCTACTTCGCCGGCACCGACCACGCCGTAAGTGCGCTGAGTCAGGTCAACGCCTTCGATCTCGGCCAGGGTCAGCAGGCTGCCGAGCACATAATCGACCACGCCCCGGGCATTGCAGCCGGGTGCGCTGGACCAGGTGATGCCGGCCTGCTGGAAGTAATCCAGGTCCAGGTGATCGGTGCCGATGGTGCAGGTACCGACAAACCGCACCTTGCTGCCCTCGAGCAACGCGCGATTGACATTAGTCACCGAGCGCACCAGCAGCACATCGGCTTGCTCGACCGTGGCGCGGTCGATGGAACGCCCCGGCACCCGGCGGATTTCGCCGAAACCCTGGAAAAAGGCATCGAGCAGCGGGATATTTTCGTCGGCAACAATCAGCATGGCGGGGCTCCTTTGGCGGATCGGCAGTGTAGGCGGAGTTGCCCCGTTGCGCCTAGCACGTATCCCCCGGCAAGGGTTGTGTAGGAGCAATGTCGGGGCTGTGTAGGAGCTGTGTAGGAGCTGTCGAGTGAAACGAGGCTGCGATCTTTTGATCTTGGCCCCTTCAAAAACAAGATCAAAAGATCGCAGCCTCGTTTCACTCGTCAGCTCCTACGGGTTGTGCAGTATGGGGATGTGCAGTAAGTGGGAAAGATTACAAATCCCTAACACAGCGCTTTTCCTGACCAGTGCGTCAACGGGGTAGAATGCGCCGCCCTGCGCATCAAATATCCCTGGACGCTTCGCCCTTGAATTCCGTGACTGATCAGCCCGCTACGACCACTCTCACCCGCCCGGCCCGGGTTCGCCTGGAGCTGAAAAACCTGTTCGCCCTGGCGTTGCCAATCATGATCGCGCAACTGGCGACCACGGCCATGGGCTTCGTCGATGCCGTGATGGCGGGCCGGGTCGGCCCCCGTGACCTCGCAGCCGTAGCGCTGGGCAACTCGATCTGGGTCCCGGTGTTCTTGCTGATGACCGGCACCTTGCTCGCCACTACGCCAAAAGTCGCCCAACGCTTCGGCGCCGGCACTCACAGCGAGATCGGCCCGATCGTGCGTCAGGCCCTATGGCTGGCGCTGGTAGTTGGCTTGATGGCGACCGGCATGCTGATCGCTGCCGAACCAATCTTGCACATCATGAAGGTCGACCCCGAGCTGATCGGCCCCTGCATGCAATACCTGCACGGCATTGCTGCCGGTTTGCCAGCGGTCGCGCTCTATCACGTCTTGCGCTGCTTCAGTGACGGTATGGGCCGCACTCGCCCGGCGATGATCCTCGGTTTGTGCGCCCTGGCGCTGAACATCCCGCTGAACTACGTCTTCATTTATGGCCACTTGGGCGTGCCCGCCATGGGCGGTGCCGGCTGTGGCTGGGCGACAGGGATTGTGATGTGGTTCATGGCCCTCGGCATGGTGGCCTATACACGCTGGGCGCCGGCCTACCAGAAAAGCGAGCTGTTCAGTCGCTTCGACTGGCCACAATGGTCGGTGATCAAACGTCTGCTGGGCATCGGCCTGCCGATCGGCATTGCAGTGTTCGCCGAATCGAGCATCTTCGCGGTGATCGCCCTGCTGATCGGCAGCCTCGGCGCAACCGTCGTGGCCGGTCACCAGATCGCGCTGAACGTCAGCTCCCTGGTGTTCATGATCCCGTATTCGCTAGGGATGGCCGTTACCGTACGCGTCGGCCAGGCACTGGGCCGCAATGAACCGCGTGAAGCGCGCTTCGCGGCGGGCGTCGGCATGGGCAGTGCGCTGGCTTACGCCTGCCTGTCGGCGAGCATGATGCTGTTGCTGCGCGAACACATTGCCACGATCTACACCGCCGACCCGACAGTGATTCACGTGGCGGCGATGCTGATCGTGTATTCGGCGCTGTTTCAGTTTTCCGACGCGATCCAGGTCACGGCGGCCGGCGCCTTGCGTGGTTATCAGGACACTCGGGTGACGATGATCCTGACCCTGTTTGCGTATTGGGGGATTGGCTTGCCGGTGGGTTACGCGTTGGGCCTGACCGACTGGTTCGGCGCGCCAAGCGGCCCGAGCGGGCTGTGGCAGGGTTTGATCGTGGGCTTGAGTTGCGCAGCGCTGATGCTGTCGATCCGCCTGACGCGCAGTGCGCGCAAGCGAATCCGCATCAGCCAGTCGGCGGGTTAAGCGAGTTTCTTGCGGATCCAGTAGAGGTAGGTACCTGCCTCTTCGTGCTGGCCGACCAGTTCATGGTCGAGGAACACGCAGAACTTGGGAATGTCGCGCCGGGTCGACGGGTCGGTGGCGATCACCTTGAGCAGGCCACCGGGCGCCAGGTCACGGATGTGCTGGTGCAGCATCATCACCGGCTCCGGGCAGTTGAGGCCGGTGGCGTCGAGGGTGCCGTCTACCGGCGTATCAAGCATTTCACTCATGATTCACTCCTGAAACTGGCCGGCATTGTCGCGCATTGCCGGGTGTTCGGTCATCTGTGGCATGACGCCATCCCCCCTGTGGGAGCGGGCTTGCTCGCGAAAGCGGTGTGTCAGTCGACATCAATGTTGAATGTCAGTCCGCCTTCGCGAGCAAGCCCGCTCCCACATGGGTCCGCGTAACTCAGCGGGATTTCGGTTTCTTCACGTCAATCCGGCGCAAATGACAGGTCACTTCTTCGCGGTCGTGGTACAGCTGTTTACAGCCGATCTCGACCTTGATCCCGCGCTCCTTGAAGCCATCGGCGATGCGTTCCAGCAAGCGCTTCACTTCCGCGTAACGCTGTTTCATCGGCAGCTTGAGGTTGACCACCGCTTCGCGGCAATGGCCTTCGCCAATCCACTCTTCCAGCATCGCGGCGTTGCGCGCCGGTTTCTCGACGATGTCGCAGACCATCCAGTCCACCGGTTGGCGCGGCTTGAAGGTGAAACCATCGGCCATCAAGTGCTGTACCAGGCCGGTGTCCATCAGGCTTTCGGCCATCGGGCCGTTGTCGATGGCGGTCACCAGCATGCCACGGTTGACCAGTTGCCAGGTCCAGCCGCCCGGCGCGGCGCCGAGATCAACGCCAGTCATGTCGCTGTGCAAGCGCTCGTCCCACTGATCACGCGGGATAAAGTGGTGCCAGGCCTCTTCCAGCTTCAGCGTTGAACGACTTGGCGCGTCGCGCGGAAACTTCAGGCGTGGAATGCCCATCGGCCACATCGCCGAATTGTTCGACTCGGCCAGGCCGACGAACACTTCACGGCCGCTTTTGAATGTCAGCAGCAAACGCGGCTTGCTGGCATCCTCCACCAGTTTGCCGGCCGCCATCAGCGCCTTGCGCAGGTGACCTTCGAATTTCTTGCAGAAATTCGACAGCTCCTTGCCATCGTTGGTGTCGACCATTTCCAGCCACAGGCTGCCGCACACCGGGAAGTCGACAATGTGCGCGAGGATCACGCTGATGCGGTCGGTTTCCGGCAAGTCGATGAAAATCCCGCGAGCCCATTGGCGCGGGAAGATCAACTCGGCGAAACGCTGACCGCGCATCAGGCGCTCGGCGCCGTCTTCTTCGGTGCAGATGAATTCGGCGCAGGCGCTGGCGGTCTTGGCCTTGGCATAACCGGCCACGTTCAAGCGTGCGGCGTGTTCGGCAATCTCGGAACAGACTTCGCCTTCGAAGCCCGGCCGGCAATGCATAAAGAGGGTGTTCATTGAATCTCCTGGGCAATCGGCAATGATCGATGCGCAAACTTGCCCTGTAGCAAAGCCTGTCACGAAAACCGCCGCATGATAGCCGAGTTCGGAACCTTGGACTTGCCCATAGAGTCCAGTTATTAGCTTTAACGAATGAACAGGGCTAGGTTAAAGGCTCTGCTTGTCCCGTCAGTCCGTAGCCGTGCGGACCCAAAGGAGTTATTTCAAATGCCGTCCCTCGATAGCCTGAAAACCCTTAAAACCTTACAAATCGACGACAAGACCTACCATTACTTCAGTCTGCCCGACGCTGCCAAGAGCCTCGGTGATCTCGACAAGTTGCCCATGTCGTTGAAAGTGTTGCTGGAAAACCTGCTGCGCTGGGAAGACGAAAAAACCGTCACCGGTGCCGACCTCAAGGCGATTGCCGCGTGGCTCAAGGAGCGCCGCTCCGACCGCGAAATTCAATACCGCCCTGCCCGCGTATTAATGCAGGACTTTACCGGCGTGCCCGCCGTGGTCGACCTGGCCGCCATGCGCGCCGCCATGGCCAAGGCCGGCGGCGACCCGCAGCGGATCAATCCGCTATCGCCGGTGGACCTGGTGATCGACCATTCGGTGATGGTCGACAAGTTCGCCAGTTCCAGTGCCTTCGAACAGAACGTCGACATCGAAATGCAACGCAACGGTGAGCGTTATGCGTTCCTGCGCTGGGGCCAAAGTGCCTTCGACAACTTCAGCGTGGTGCCACCGGGCACTGGTATCTGCCACCAGGTGAACCTGGAATACCTCGGGCGCACGGTCTGGACCAAAGACGAGGACGGCCGCACTTACGCCTTCCCCGATACGTTGGTCGGCACCGACTCCCACACCACCATGATCAACGGCCTCGGCGTGCTCGGCTGGGGGGTGGGCGGGATCGAAGCGGAAGCGGCGATGCTCGGCCAACCGGTGTCGATGCTGATTCCGGAAGTGATCGGTTTCAAACTCACCGGCAAGCTCAAGGAAGGCATCACCGCCACCGATCTGGTGCTGACGGTTACGCAGATGCTGCGCAAGAAAGGCGTGGTCGGTAAGTTCGTCGAGTTCTACGGCGACGGCCTCGCCGATCTACCGCTGGCCGACCGCGCGACCATCGCCAACATGGCCCCGGAATACGGCGCCACCTGCGGTTTCTTCCCGGTCGATGACGTGACGCTGGAATACCTGCGCTTGTCCGGCCGCCCGCCGGAAGTGGTGAAACTGGTCGAGGCCTACACAAAGGCTCAGGGCCTGTGGCGCCTACCGGGCAAGGAACCGATCTTTACCGACAGCCTGGAACTGGACATGGGCGCCGTCGAAGCCAGTCTCGCCGGGCCGAAACGCCCGCAAGACCGCGTATCGCTGCCGAATGTCGCCCAGGCTTTCAGTGACTTCCTTGGCCTGCAAATCAAACCCACCAGCAAGGAAGAAGGACGCCTGGAAAGTGAAGGCGGCGGCGGTGTCGCGGTGGGCAACGCCGACATGGTTGGCGAGGCGGACTACGAGTCTGAAGGCCATACCTACCGGTTGAAAAACGGCGCAGTGGTGATCGCCGCGATCACGTCCTGCACCAATACCTCCAACCCCAGCGTGATGATGGCGGCCGGGTTGGTGGCGAAGAAAGCAGTCGAGAAAGGCCTGAAACGCAAACCGTGGGTCAAGAGTTCATTGGCGCCGGGGTCGAAAGTGGTCACCGATTACTACAAGGCTGCGGGTTTGACGCAGTACCTCGATGAACTGGGTTTTGCCTTGGTCGGTTATGGCTGCACCACTTGCATCGGTAACTCCGGGCCATTGCCGGAGCCGATCGAGAAAGCCATTCAGAAAGCCGATCTGGCAGTGGCGTCGGTGTTGTCGGGCAACCGCAACTTCGAAGGCCGGGTGCATCCACTGGTGAAAACCAACTGGCTGGCCTCCCCGCCGTTGGTGGTCGCTTATGCGCTGGCGGGTACGGTGCGCATCGACATCAGCAGCGAATCCCTGGGCGATGACAAGAATGGCAACCCGGTTTTCCTGCGGGACATCTGGCCGAGCACCCAGGAGATTGCCGACGCGGTGAATCAGGTCAACACCGCGATGTTCCACAAGGAATACGCCGAAGTGTTTGCCGGCGACGAGCAGTGGCAGGCAATCGAAGTGCCGCAGGCCGCGACTTATGTCTGGCAGGAGGATTCGACCTACATCCAGCATCCGCCGTTCTTCGATGACATCGGTGGGCCGCTGCCGGTGATTCAGGACGTGAAAAAAGCCAACGTGTTGGCGTTGCTCGGCGATTCGGTGACCACCGACCACATCTCCCCCGCCGGCAACATCAAGGCCGACAGCCCGGCCGGTCGTTACTTGCGCGAGAAAGGCGTGGAACCGCGGGACTTCAACTCCTACGGCTCGCGGCGTGGCAATCATGAAGTGATGATGCGCGGTACCTTCGCCAACATCCGCATTCGCAATGAAATGCTCGGCGGCGAAGAAGGTGGCAACACGATCTACATTCCGACCGGCGAGCGACTGCCGATCTACGACGCCGCCATGCGCTATCAAGCGTCGGGCACGCCGCTGGTGGTGATTGCCGGGCAAGAATACGGCACCGGGTCGAGCCGCGACTGGGCGGCCAAGGGCACCAATCTGCTGGGGGTGAAAGCGGTCATCGCCGAAAGCTTCGAGCGGATTCACCGCTCCAACCTGGTGGGCATGGGCGTGCTGCCGCTGCAATTCAAGCTGGATCAGAACCGCAAGAGCCTGAATCTGACCGGCAAGGAAACCGTGGATATTCTCGGTTTGACCGGCGTCGAGGTCACACCGCGAATGAATCTGACCCTGGTGATCACCCGTGAAGACGGGAGCAGCGAGAAGGTCGAGGTGTTGTGCCGCATCGATACCTTGAACGAAGTGGAGTACTTCAAGGCTGGGGGGATTTTGCATTACGTGTTGCGGCAGTTGATTGCTTCATAAGCACCGCAGCTGACACAGACACCGCCTTCGGGCGGTGTTTTTGTTTGTGCTGAGTGCTGAACAAAAATACCCTGCACACCCGAACAACTGTGGGAGCGGGCTTACTCGCGAAGGCGGTGTGTCAGGCGACATCGATGTTAGCTGTGATGGCCTCTTCGCGAGCAAGCCCGCTCCCACAAGGGGAAATGTGTTGAACACAAAGCCCCTGAACACCACCGACCCACTGTGGGAGCGGGCTTGCTCGCGATGGCGTACTGACAGGCGATATTGATGTTGAATTTAATGGCCCCTTCGCGAGCAGGCTCGCTCCCACAAGGGGGAATGTGTTGAACACAAAGCCCCTGAACACCACCGACCCACTGTGGGAGCGGGCTTGCTC